>NZ_JBIAHV010000018.1:0-153490 GCF_042870895.1 Streptomyces sp. NPDC006294 | reverse complement strand
AAGGCCTCGTACAGTTCGTGTCCCATCCCGGCCCGCTGACTGCCCTGCCCCGAGAACAGGAACGCCAACCGCCCCTGCGCAGGGTCCACGGACCCCCGGCTCCGTACGACCCGCGACGCGGGCTCTCCCGCGGCCAGTGCCGCGAGCCCGTTCAGCAGTCTCTCCCGGTCCGAGCCGAGGACGACTGCCCGGTTCTCGTGGGCGTCGCGGGAGGTCACCAGGGACTGCGCCACGGCGTCCACATCCAGTCCGGGCCGGTCCGCGACGAACGACCGCAGCCGCCCGGCCTGCGCCCGCAGGGCGTCCTCCCCGCGGCCGGAGACGAGCCACGGCACCACACCGGCCCGACGCTCAGTCCCGCCGCCGTCACGGGTCGCGGGCTCGGCCGCTGGCACCCCTTGCAGGACCAGGTGGCAATTGGTGCCGCCCATCCCGAAGGAGCTGACGCCCGCGAGCGCCGGCCGGGACTCCGGCTCCGGCCAGTCCGTCAGCGACTGCTGCACGCGCAGGTTGAGTTCGTCCAGTGGGATCCGAGGGTTCGGTGTCTCGTAGTGGAGGCTGGCCGGGATCTGGCGCCTATGGAGGGACAGGGCGGTCTTGAGGAGACCGACCATTCCGGCGGCACCCTCCAGGTGTCCCACGTTCGTCTTGGCCGAGCCGACCGTGAGGGGCAGTCGGCGGCCGGCGGCCGTGCCCAGGACGGCGCCCAGGGCCGAGGCCTCGATGGGGTCGCCGAGGGCGGTGCCCGTGCCGTGCAGCTCCACGTAGTGGACGTCCGCCGGGTCGACGCCCGCCCGGTCGTAGGCCAGGCGCAGCACCTCACTCTGCGCGGCCGTGCTCGGCACCGTGAGTCCGTCCGTGGCGCCGTCGTTGTTGACCGCGCCGCCGCGGATCACGCAGTAGACCGAGTCGCCGTCGGCCAGGGCCCGGGCGAGGGGCTTGAGGAGGACGGCCCCGCCGCCCTCACCGCGGACATAGCCGTTGGCGCGGGCGTCGAAGGTGTAGCAGCGGCCGTCCGGCGACAGCCCGCCGAACCGGTCGGCGGCGAGGGCGCTCTCCGGCACGATGTTGAGGTTCACGCCACCCGCCACGGCGAGTTCGCAACCGCCCGAGCGCAGGGCCTCGCAGGCCTGGTGGACGGCGACGAGGCCGGAAGACTGAGCGGTGTCCACGGTGAGACTGGGACCGCGCAGCCCGAGGGTGTACGACACCCGGTTCGCGATGATGGCGCGTTGGGTCCCGGTCAGCGAGTGCTGGGTGACGGCGGACAGCCCCTGCCGGTTCAGCAGCACCGCGTAGTCGTTCGCGATCGCACCGACGAAGACCCCGGTACGGCTGCCGCGCACCTGCCGCAGGGGGATGCCGGCGTCCTCGAAAGCCTCCCAGGAGAGTTCCAGCATGAGCCGCTGCTGGGGGTCCATCATCGAGGCTTCGCGCGGCGATATGCCGAAGAATGCGGGATCGAATGTGTCCACCCGGTCGAGAAAGGCGCCGTGCCGTGCGGCGGGGGGAAGTTCCTCGGCGTTCCACCGGTCCTGCGGCACTTTCCCGATCGCATGCCGCGCGTCGCGGAGCAGCTCCCAGAACGCGCTCTTGTCGGGGGCCTCGGGGAGTCTACAGGAGAGCCCCACTATGGCGATTGCGTCGTCCGGTATCCCGACCTCGGTGAAGCCGTCGCGGAATTGAGACATGCGACCGTGATCCCCCAGTAAGTGAAATGCATGAGAAAGGCCCCCTGCGGCACACGCAAAGGCAGTTGCCGACTGTAATCAAATGATCGTTGGCCCCTACACCCCTATCGATCCCCTAGTGACCGCTGAACTCGCGGGCGGGCAGGGGCGGAAGCGCCGAGGGGTACGGGTCCCCGCGCGGGAACCCGTACCCCTCGGTGCCGTCTCAGGCCGGCGGAGCCTGCACGGAGAGTGCGTGCCGGAACACGTTCCGTGGATCCCAGCGCGCCTTGACCGCCTGGAGGCGCGGGTAGGCGTCCTTGTAGTACAGCTCGGACCACGGCACCCCGGAGGTGTTCCACTCCTCGTCCGCGAGGTCGACGTCCGGGTAGTTGACGTACGCGCCGTCGGCGGCGCCACCGGGTACCGGTACGCCGCCGGTGTCCGCGTACACGTCCCGGTACAGCTCGCGGATCCACCGCACGTGGACCGGGTCCTGCGCGCGGTCCTCCCAGGTTGTGACGTACACGATCTTGAGGATGGAGTCGCGCTGCGCCACCGCGGTCCGGTCCGCCGGGACGGCGTTGACCTTGCCGCCGTAGGCGATGAGCGCGACGACCCCGGCCGGATTGTCGTAGTCGGTGCTGGTCAGGCGCGTGTACAGGGTGCCGATCTGCCGGTCGTCGAAGCTCTGGCGCGCATACGCCGCCTTGATCTTGGCCCGTCCGGTCATGTCGCCGTCCCCGGCGATCCCGGGCCAGCGCGTCGAGTGCAGCCACGGCAGCCGCCGCGTGTCGCTGTGCGGCTGCACGCCCACACCCTCGGAGACCGCCGCGAGATACGTCTCCAGCCGCTTCTCCGCGTCCGGGCCGGTCGCGTCGAGCTGCGTGGTCATCGCGAGGGCACCGGACTGGCTGCGGGTGAGGGCCAGCACGCTGTAGAGGTCGTACCAGGGGGAGTCGGGGCCGCTGTTCTGCTCGAACCACCTGCCGTGGTTCCGTACGAGCCGCGCGAAGGCCGCCTCGTCCAGCCCCTCCCACGGCCACACCGTCGTGTTGAGCAGCACCTCGGCCGGCGGCCGCGGCAGCAGCCGGCCGGGCTCCGGCGGTACGTCGGCCTCGGCGGCCCGCAGCCAGTACCTGACGACCACGCCGAAGTTCCCGCCGCCGCCCCCAGTGTGGGCCCACCACAGATCATGGTTCGGATCGTCCGGCTCGCGCGTCGCGATCACCGTCCGCGCGTCGCCCGACGCGTCGACCACGACGACCTCGACCGCGTGCAGGTAGTCGACGATCGAGCCGTGCATCCGGGACAGCGGGCCGTAGCCCCCGCCGAGGACGTGCCCGCCCGCCCCCACATCGGGGCACGCCCCGCCGGGCAGTGTCACGCCCCACATCCGGAACAGCGTCTTGTAGACCGCGCCCAGCGTGGCACCGGCCTCGACGACGAACGCGCCGCGCTCTTCGTCGAACCCGACCGCCGACAGCCGCGACATGTCCATCACCACACGGACATCGGGATGGGCCACGAAGTCCTCGTAACAGTGACCTCCACTGCGCACGGCGACTCGCTTCCCCGATCGGACGGCATGCGAAAGGACCTGCTCGATCTCAGTGGCGGATCCCACCAGATGTATCTCTTCCGGATCGCCGACGAAGCGGAGGTTCTCGCCCCGGCGTAAGTCCTCGTACCTGATATCGCCGGGGGTCACGAAATGGATGTGCTTCATGCGGTTCTCCTGCCTTCGACACGGAAGTGAAGCTGTACTGTTGCCGTCGGATCCTAATTCACCTGTCACGCAAAGGTTTTGGAGCGCTTCGAAAAAGGAGGGACGGGATGGTCGCGGACCTGATCGCCGGTCTGGTGCCGGCGGGGGTGCGTACAGCGGAGGTGTTCGGTGACGTGGCGGACGTCTCACTGTTCCCGGAGGAAGAGACTGCGATCGCAAGTGCGGTGGAGGCGCGGAGGCGGGAGTTCGCCACGGGACGCCACTGCGCCCGTGCGGCGCTGTCAGCGCTGGGCCGACCGGCCGTTCCCCTGCCGCCGGACGAGCACGGTGTGCCGTCGTGGCCTGACGGAGTGTTGGGATCCCTGACCCACTGCGATGGCTATCGCGGTGCCGCGGTGGCCAGCCGTGAGGACGTCATGTCGCTCGGCATCGATGCCGAGCCACACCGTCCGCTTCCACAAGGGGTGTTGGAGGCAGTGACGATCGCCCCGGAGCGTCCCGCGCTGGCTGCGCTGGCGGACTTGTACCCTTCGGTGCATTGGGACCGTCTGCTGTTCAGCGCCAAGGAGTCGGTCTTCAAGAGCTGGTTCTCCATGACGGGGGACCGCCTCGGCTTTGACGACGCCGAGGTGGAGTTCGAAGCCGAGATACCGTTCTTCCGTGCCTCGGTCCTGCGCCAGCGGCCCGGCTGGGCTGGCAGGGCGCCCACGGCGGTCGGCGGCCACTGGCTGGCCTGCCGTGGTCTCGTGCTGACGGCGGTCTCCCTGTAGCCGGAGGGCCTGGGGACGCATCAGCCTCGATGTGCATCCATATGCTCAGCTGGTCGGCAGGGTGTGAGGAGGTGGGGTGTCCCGGACGCGGCGCTCGCCGAGGCCTGATGGCGTGCTGGGGGAGTCGGCAATGGGCCAGTGTGAGTCCTGAAACACTCTGGGACAGCTGACCGCAGATGCGAATCGTTGTAGGCTCCGGAGGTCGCCCTTGACCTGCAGGAAGCAGGGAGGGAGCAGCCCCACCAGCCTGTGGAGGCCCGGCGTTGCTCTCCGGCGTGCGTCAGAGGTTGCACGCAGCGCCCACGGCGCACGTAATGCACATTGATCTTGAGTCCGTTTCGCGTCTCGCGCGCCGATGACCTGCGGTTTTCTTTAACCTGTTTTTGGCTCTACATGTTTGCGATGACCCACCACGTGGAGTGCGTCGCGATCCTCGAACCGGCCGCGAAGGGTTCCTGACCTGCGGTTTGCCTGTGCGCGTTATGTGCGGTGCGGGCACGCCGGTCGCCGACCGCGCCACCCGCTCCTGCTTCCACGCGGTGACCAGCGGTTCGATCAACGCCCACTGCTCGTCGGGCGAGTCGGTTGCGAACGGCATCCGTTCCCTGCCCGCGACCCCATCATGCACATGACATGACATGACATGACATGACGTGGATGAAACCGCCCCATCGGCCACGAACAGGGGACACCACATCATCAGGAACGGGACTCAACGCCCTCTGGGTGCCCAGTACGCTCCCGAAGTACCGGCAAACGCCGTCTGCACCGGTGCCTTTCCCTGCTCTCGGCAACGCCGGGCACGGCACCCCTGAGTACGCCGACGATTCAAGGGCGACGTCGTCCCACTGGACGTCCGCCTGCGGCCGGCGACCCGGCGCACTCCCGCGCACCAGCGGATCCTGTGCTGAGCTCACCACTACGACCGCGGCACGCAGACCCACGACAACCCCGACATGGGCCCGCACTTCTACCGCGCGGTGAGTCTCCTGCGGGAGGCTGGGCGAGAGGCATGCCTCGGCGTCGCCTGTCACCCGACTCCGGCGCGATGCGTGATCTTCGCCCTCGACAGCTTCGCGTCCTCTCGCTTCTTCCATGCCGCCGCCTTTCTCACGCCTCCCCGGCAGTCCGCCGTCTTCGGCGAGCAGCCGCGCCCTCGCCGACCGCGGAGCGCCCCGTGATCTGTTCGACGTATTCGCAGCTCCCGCCGCTGGGCCTATGCCGAGCCGAGGAGTTGGGCCGCCGCTCACGCGGCTCCGAATGTTTCGTTACTGGTCGCGAATCATGCGCAAGGTATTGACGCCGCTCGCTGGTTCCCTGATATTCAGTCTGCTCGGTCATTCGAACTGTGTTCGATATCACGAACGTCAGGGTGGCTCCACTCGCGCAGCGGGGTGACTGAGGATCACGCCCACCGAAACACGGAGAAGCAAGGAGCGTGTCGCAACCTGGATGTGTCATGGCCACATCAATCGTGGGTTGTTGCGCGCCGACGGCCGCCACTGCTCGCTCGGCGGCTCGGTCTTCCACATCGACAGTCCGGACAGCCTCTGAGGGGGGCCAACCGGAACCGCTTACTCAAGGTTTGGGAAGTCCCCATGCACAGTGGAAATGTCAGCCGCAGGCACCTGCCTTCGGCGCTCGCCGCCGCGGTCGCGGTCCTGGTCGCGTTGGCGGCGATGCTCGTCGCCAACCCGGCTCAGGCGGCCACCAGTGGCGCGTTACGCGGTGTTGGTTCGGGTCGGTGTCTCGATGTGCCGGGCGCCAGCGAGACCAACGGCACGTACCTGCAGATCTACGACTGCTGGAGCGGGACCAACCAGCAGTGGACGTTGACGGACAGCAGCCAGCTGACCGTGTACGGCAGTAAGTGCCTGGACGTTCCCGGCCATGCCACCGCGTCCGGTACCCGGGTGCAGATCTGGAGCTGTTCCGGCGGTGCCAACCAGCAGTGGCGGGTGAACGCCGACGGCACGATCGTCGGTGTGGAGTCCGGGCTGTGCCTGAACGTCATGGGCTCCGGTACGGCCAACGGCACGGCGGTGGAGATCCGGACGTGCAACGGCGGCAGCAGCCAGAAATGGACCGGCCTGTCCCCGGGCGGCACGTGCGCTCTTCCGTCGACGTACCGGTGGACGTCGACGGGCGCCTTGGCGCAACCGGCGAACGGGTGGGTCTCGCTGAAGGACTTCACCAGCGTCGTGCACAACGGCAAGCACCTGGTCTACGCCTCCAACTCGTCGGGGTCGTCGTACGGCTCGATGACGTTCAGACCGTTCACGAACTGGTCGGACATGGCGTCGGCCCGCCAGACCGGGATGAACCAGGCCGCGGTGGCGCCCACGCTGTTCTACTTCGCGCCCAAGAACATCTGGGTGCTGGCATACCAGTGGGGTGCGTCGCCCTTCGTCTACCGCACGTCGAGCGACCCCACCGACCCCAACGGCTGGTCGTCACCGCAGCCGCTGTTCACCGGCGGCATCTCCGGCTCCGGCACCGGCCCGATCGACCAGACCCTGATCGGCGACGGCCGGAACATGTACCTGTTCTTCGCCGGTGACAACGGCAAGATCTACCGGGCGAGCATGCCGATCGGGAACTTCCCGGGCAACTTCGGCTCGTCGTACACGACGATCATGAGCGACTCGACGGCCAACCTGTTCGAGGGCGTGCAGGTCTACAAGGTGCAGGGCCGGGACCAGTACCTCATGATCGTTGAGGCGATGGGTGCGAACGGGCGCTACTTCCGCTCGTTCACGGCCTCCAGCCTCAGCGGTTCGTGGACCCCGCAGGCCGCCGCCGAGAGCAACCCCTTCGCGGGCAAAGCCAACAGCGGTGCCACCTGGACCAACGACATCAGCCACGGTGATCTGGTCCGCAACAACCCCGACGAGACCATGACCATCGACCCCTGCAACCTGCAGTTCCTCTACCAGGGCAAGTCCCCCACCGCGGGTGGCCCCTACGACCAACTGCCGTACCGGCCGGGAGTCCTCACCCTGCAGCGCTGACCCGCCTGCTCCACGGTGATCGCGATGTGGTGCGGTCTGCCGGCGCGTTGAGGAGCGGTTCACGGCGTGGGCGACTCCACCGGCTGACCGGTACTCACCCTCTCGTGGAACCCCGGCCGTGCGTCGGCCGGGATTCCACCGACCGTGGGTGGAGGACGACCGTCTCCACCGCGTCGGCCATGGGAAGGGGCGGCTTCCTCATCCGGGCCGGCTGCTCCGGGCGTTCACCTCGGCGACGAGGGCGCTCAGCAGCTCGTCCTGGGTGAGGGGACGCAGGCGGTCGGGCTCGGCGTCCCATTCGCGGCCCCCGGCGAGCGGGCGGACCTGGACGTACGGGCCTTCGTGGCCCATGACGCGGCCGACGCGGTCGTGGGCGCTGTCGTGGACGGCCACGCCGCGGGTGAGCGTACCGTCGGCGTCCGCCGTCACCCGGCGATCCCCTTCGTGATCACGTCCGCGAGCAGATGGGCTACGGGGGCCGAGCACACGCCGAGGTGGACGAGCGCGTACTGCGCGTCGGCCTTGCGGTCGTCGGCCCAAGGCGTGCGGATGTCCATCGCGGGGAGCTGGATCCCGGCCCGGGAGAGAGCGGCGGCGAGGGCGTCGCGGGCTTCGATCGCCTCCTGGATCTTGGGGGTGCCGGGACCATACGCAGTTCCGCGAGCGCTACCGGCGGTACATGGCGCTGGAGGCGGAGGCGGTGAGCCTGTGGCACTTCGCGGTGAGCGTGCTGCCGGGGCTGCTGCAGACGCCGGGGTACGCACGGGAGGTGCTGGCGGCGGGCGGGCTCAAGGGGAAGGAGCTCGAACAGCAGGTCGCCGCGCGGATGGGGCGGCGCGAGCTGTTGGAGGGCGAGGACGCGCCGCCGTTCCGGACGATCCTGTCGGAGGCGGTGCTGCGGACGCCGTTGCGGGATGTGGGGGAGTGGCGGGAGCAGCTCGCGTACCTGGCGGAAATGGCCGAGCGCCCCAACGTGACGTTGCAGGTACTTCCGCTGAGCGCGGGCATGCATGGTCTGGACAGCACCGCACTGATGTTCCTGCGGCTTCCAGGCGCGCGTACGGTGGCGTATACGGAGAACGCACACCGTGGCGAACTCATCGAATCCGACGCGCCGGTTGAGGGACTGCAGCGTAAGTACGATGCGATGCGCGACCTGGCGCTGCCCCCGGCCGAGTCGCTGAAGTTCGTCCTGGCCATTTTGGAGGAAGTACCGTGCGATCCATCGACCTGAGCGCCGCCAGCTGGCGCAAGAGTTCCTACAGCAACTCGGATGGTGGCGAGTGCGTCGAGGTCTCCGACGACTTCGCCCCCGCCGTCCCGGTGCGGGACAGCAAGGTTCCGCACGGCCCGATCCTCGTGTTTCCGGCTGTCGGCTGGGCTTCCTTCGTTTCGGCCGTCAAGGGCGGGCAGTTGAGCGACTGAGCCGCAGGGCAGCGGCACATCTCGCCCTGGTCGCCCGCGACTTCGCGCGCTACGGCGAAGGCGCGGCGCGCGGACATGTGTACCTGCTCCTTCCCGGAGGGCAGGACCGTGGCGTATTCCGAGAACGGCCTGCGGATGTTGGAGGAAGCAACGTGCGATCCATCGACCTGACTGCCGCGTCCTGGCGCAAGAGCAGTTACAGCAACCAGGACGGTGGGGCGTGCGTCGAGGTCTCTGACGACTTCGCCGCCGCCGTCCCGGTGCGGGACAGCAAGGTTCCGCACGGCCCGGTCCTCGTGTTTCCGGCTGTCGGCTGGGCTTCCTTCGTTTCGGCCGTCAGGAACGGGCAGTTGAGCGACTGAGGCGCAAGGCAACGGCGCATCTCGCCCTGGTCGCCCGCGACTTCGCGCGCTACGGCGAAGGCGCGGGGCGCGGACGGAGGACCATGAGCGGACTTTCCAGGGTCGCCACCATGGCGAAGGGGAACCGGTCGACCTCGAGACAGAGTGCGACGTCGTCAGGATGGACTCCCTGACGCACACCCTCCGCCAGCTCGGCTGCGGCGCGCGACTCGGCAGCGCGGCGGACGAACTCGGCAGCATCCGTCCCTGACTTCGCCCCGCTCCCCGTGGCCCGCCGGGCGATGTACTGAGCACAGGCCAGATCTTCCTCGGCCTGCCCGTCTTCGCCGGTGACCACGAAGGTGACACGGTCACTCTTGTGCGTCCGCAGGAGTCGAGCCGTCGCCTCCGCCACCACGAAACCGGCGCACAGCACCAGCGACGCGTCCTTGACCGCGAGGGCGCCGACCGTCCCCGCCGTGGTCTTCTGCACAACGGTCCGACCGCCGAGGTCGACAGGCCGCACCAGGCCCGGTGAGTTGACCAGGTCGAACCCGGGCGCGGGCGGACCGTCCTTGAGCGCCACCCAATCCGGGTGGCGGGCCTTGAGCGCCAGGGCTTCGTCCAGCGACTCAGCGAGGACGATCTCTTCCGCGCCCCGGGCGAAGGCCCAGGCGGCCACGGTGAAGGCACGCATGACGTCGACCACGACCGCCACGGACGGGGTTTCGGTCAGTTCGGCGATGCCGAGGAAACGAGCGTCCATACGATCATGATCGCGCGTGCAGGCCCCCGAGTAGGCAGAGAGTGATGCGCAACACATTCGCCCCGTTCTCGGAAGGCGGCACCTCAGACTGCCCGCGTCGGGACACGGGTCGTCGCCCATGGCACGCCTTACGACGCCGTCCGCCCCGCCTTTCGTGCGAATCCACAAGAGGTGGGAGCTGACCAGGCAACTCCTTCATGGTTTCGGTGACTGACCCGCGACAGGGCCCGGCGGGTGTACTTGCGCTGTTGCGCATAGACAGCACCTGCCCAGTAACGGGGGGACACTCCGAGGCCGGCTGATGACCGACCAGATCTCGCGGCGGCATCCGCGGAGCCTCGCTCGGGGAGTACCCACCGTCTGCGACAAAGGAGTGACCATGACCGTGCACACCCGTGAAGCGAGCATCCAGGAGCTCGAGCGCGCCTGGATGGAGGAGGCCATCGGCCTCGCCACCAACAGTGTGAGGAACGGCGGCGGTCCGTTCGGCGCGCTGATCGCCATGGGGAGCGAGATTGTCGCGATCGGGAACAACCAGGTCACGTCGAGCCTGGACCCGACGGCGCACGGCGAGGTGAGCGCGATCCGTGCCGCCTGCCAGAAGTTGGGCTCCTTCTCGCTCGAGGGCTGTGTCCTGGTCACCTCGTGCGAGCCGTGCCCGATGTGTCTCTCCTCCGCGCTGTGGGCGCGAGTCGACCGGATCGTCTTCGCCGCTGACCGGGATGACGCCGCGGTGGCCGGTTTCGACGACCGCAAGTTCTACGACCTGTTCGAGAAGAAGCCCGCGGAGCTGTGGCCGATGGCCATCGAGCGAGTGGACATGCCCAACCGTACGGCGCCGTTCGACGCGTGGCTGGCCAAGTCCGACCGCGTCGACTACTGAGAAGACGGCCGGCACGGCCGCTCTGTGGAAGCCTCAGGACTCACTCATCGTGACCTGGGGCTTTTGCTTTTCTCGCCCTCGCCCCCTTCCCCGCCCGCCCCCGTACGCCGGGCATCGCCGGCGGTCGGCCGCCCGCGCGCGATCACCGTCGTGCCGAAGGGGCGCCCCGCAGGCGTGCGTCGGCACGCGCGGGGCACCCCTGTCGGGCCGGGGCGGAGAGTCAGGCGCCCTCGGTCTCGCAGGCGCCCTCCGCCTCGAAGGTGCGCAGCACATCGGCGGCGACGCTCACGGCGATGGTCGCGGGGTCCTTGCCGGTGATGTCGGCAAGCCCGATCGGGGTCTTGATCCGATCGATGGCGGCCTGGTCATGACCGCCCTCGGTGGCGAGGCGCTTGCGGAAGCGCGCCCACTTGGCCGCCGACCCGATCAGCCCGATGGAGCCGAGACGGGGCGTACGCAGGGCGGCGTCGCACAGGGCGGCGTCCTCGGCGTGATCATGGGTCATGATCAGGACGTGGGTGCCGGGCGGCAACTCCTCCAGCACCTCCTCGGGCAGCAGCGGCGTGTGATGCACGTGCACCTGCGCCACCGCGTCCGCCAGCACGTCGAGCCGCTCCTCGGCGAGGATGTCGGAGCGGCTGTCGACCAGGTGGAGGTCGAGGTCCTGACGGGCCAGGATCCGCGCCAGTTCCAGCCCGACGTGCCCGACGCCGAAGATCGCCACCGCCCGTACCACCGGCAGCGGTTCGAGCAGCACCGAGACCGTGCCGCCGCAGCACTGCACGCCGTGCCGGTTGGTCACCTTGTCGTTCAGGGCGAAATCCATCAGCTCCGGCTCGGGCTCGGACGCGGCGATCATCTCCCGCGCCCGGTCGATCGCCACGGCCTCGACGTTGCCGCCGCCGATCGAGCCCCACGTCTCCGTCCGGCCCACGACGAGTTTCGCACCGGCGTCGCGCGGGGCATGGCCGCGCACGGTCGCGACGGTGACCAGCACGCCGGACTCCCGGCGTGCTCGCAACCGTGCGACCGCGGCGATCCACGTCATGTCAGGCACCGCTCAGCGCTTCTGCGCCGGTCCGGGTCCCGCCGCCGGCGGCGACCCCGTCGAGGGCGTGACCGTTCCGGGAGGCGTCGCCCTGACGAGCGGCCTGGACCGCCCAGTACACCGCCTCCGGCGTCGCGGGCGAAGCCAGCTCGACGCTGACCCCGCTCGGCCCGAACGCCGCGGCGGCCTGCCGCAGCGCCTCCCGCACCGAGAACGCCAGCATCAGCGGCGGCTCGCCCACCGCCTTGGACCCGTACACGGCGCCCTCTTCGGTGGCGTTCTCCAGCAGCGTGACGTTGAACTCCTCGGGCATCTCCGAGAAGCTCGGCAGCTTGTAGGTGCTCGCGGCCTGCGTCTGCAGCCGGCCGCGGTGGGGACCGTCGCCGGTGTCCCAGCGCAGATCCTCGAGCGTCAGCCAGCCGGCGCCCTGCACGAAGCCGCCCTCGACCTGACCGATGTCGATCAACGGGGACAGGCTGTCGCCGACGTCGTGCACGATGTCCACCCGCCGCAGGCGGTACGCCCCGGTGAAGCCGTCCACCTCGACCTCGGCCGCGGCGGCGCCGATGGCGAAGTACTTGAACGGCGAGCCCCGGAACGTCTTCGCGTCCCAGTGCAGACCCTCGGTCCGGTAGAAACCGGCCGCCGACAGCTGGACCCGCTG
Source organism: Streptomyces sp. NPDC006294 (assembly GCF_042870895.1). NCBI lineage: Bacteria > Bacillati > Actinomycetota > Actinomycetes > Kitasatosporales > Streptomycetaceae > Streptomyces > Streptomyces sp. NPDC006294. Next base: position 141,183 of record NZ_JBIAHV010000018.1, on the reverse strand, counting down.
GAAGTACGCGGTGCGCACCAGGTCGTCCCAGGCCAGCTCCAGGTCGCTGCCCAGGGTGCGCGCGACGCCGTCGACGATGCGCACGTCCGAGGCGTTGGAACCCAGCTGGGAGGCGGCCACCCGCAGCAGTCGCTCGCGCAACTGTTCACAGGCGTTCTTGATCGCCCCGCCGTTGAGGTCCGTTCCAGAACTGGCGGCGGTGGCAGAGGTGTTGGGCACCTTGTCGGTCCGCGTCGGGGCGAGGCGCACCTTGTGCAGCGGGATGCCCAGCGTGGTCGCGGCCACCTGCAGCATCTTGGTGTGCAGGCCCTGGCCCATCTCGGTGCCGCCGTGGTTGATCAGGACGGAGCCGTCCTTGTAGATCAGGACCAGCGCGCCGCCCTGGTTGAAGGCGGTGAGGTTGAACGAGATGCCGAATTTCACGCCGGTGATCGCCAGGGCCCGCTTGGTGTCCGGGTGCGCGGCGTTGAAGGCGGCGATCTCGCGCCGGCGATCGGCGATGCCGCCGTTCTCCTGCACCTGCTGCCAGACGGCGGAGATCCGGTCGGGCTGCGTGACCGGCTGCCCGTACGGCGTCGTCTGACCCTGACCCGGCTGGTAGAAGTTGCGTTCCCGCAGCTCCATGGGGTCCAGGCCGAGCCGCGGCGCGCAGCGGCCCAGGATGTCCTCGATCACCAGCATGCCCTGCGGTCCGCCGAAGCCACGGAACGCGGTGTTGGAGACCGTGTTGGTCCTGGCGATGCGACCGGCGACGCGCGCGTTGGGGATCCAGTAGGTGTTGTCGATGTGGCACAGCGCTCGGGCCAGCACCGGCTCGGACAGGTCCAGGCTCCAGCCGCCGTCGGCGGTCAGCGTGGCGTCCAGGGCCTGGATACGGCCCTCGGCGTCGAAGCCGATCCTCCAGGTGGCGTTGAACCCGTGGCGCTTGCCGGACATGGTCAGGTCCTGGGTCCGGTTGAGGCGGAACCGGACCGGCCGGCCGGTCAGCTTGGCGCCGAGCGCGGCGACGGCCGCGAATCCGTGCGGCTGCATCTCCTTGCCGCCGAAGCCGCCGCCCATCCGCAGGCACTGCACCGTCACCTCGTGGCTGGGTACGCCCAGCACATGCGAGACGATCTCCTGGGTCTCCGAGGGGTGCTGGGTGCTGCTCTGGACGAACACCTGCCCGTTCTCGTCGACCTGGGCCAGTGCCGCGTGCGTCTCGAGGTAGAAGTGCTCCTGGCCGGAGAACTGGAACTCGCCGGTGAACACGTGCGCGGAGTCGGCGAAGCCCGCGTCGACGTCGCCGGCCACCATCAGGGGCCGGGCGCCGTGGTAGCTGCCGGCCTCGATGGCGTCCTGCAGCGTGATCAGGGAGGGCAGTTCGTCGAGTTCCACCTCGACGGCCGCCGCACCGAGCCGGGCCGCCTCCAGCGTCTCGCCGAGCACCCAGGCGACCGCGTGGCCGTAGAACATGACCTCGTCGGGGAACAGCGGTTCGTCGTGCTTCATCCCGGCGTCGTTGACGCCGGGCACGTCGGCGCCGGTCAGCACACGCACCACGCCGGGCACGGCGAGCGCGGGCTCGGTGCGCAGCGCGGTGATCCTGCCGTGGGCCTTCATGACCTGGACCGGGTAGGCGTGCAGCACGTCCTTGGTGCGCTGGACCAGGTCGTCGGTGTAGAGCGCGGTACCGGTGACATGCTGGACGGCGCTCTCGTGCGGCATCGAGACGCCGACGACGGACTTCTCGGGACGCTCGGACAGATGGCTCATGACGGCACCGCCTCGGTGGTCTGTGCGTACAGCTTCAGCAGGCTCTGGCCCAGCATCGCGGAACGGTAGAGGGCGCTGGCGCGGTGATCGTTCATCGGTGTGCCCTCGCCGCGCAGCGTCCGGGCCGCGGCCTCGACGGTCTCCGCCGTCCACGGCCTGCCCTCCAGGGCCGCCTCGGTGGCGAGGGAGCGGATCGGGGTGGCGGCCACGCCGCCCAGGCCGATGCGTGCCTTGCGGACGATCCCGTCCTCGATGTCGAGCGCGAAAGCGACCGCCACGCTGGAGATGTCGTCGAAGCGCCGCTTGGCGATCTTGTGGAAGGCCGTGACCGGCGACAGCGGCAGCGGAATGCGCACCGAGCGGATCAGTTCGCCGGGACGGCGCACGCTCTGCCGGTAGCCGGTGAAGTACTCCGCCAGCGGGACCTCGCGCTCGCCGTCGGCGTCGGCGAGCACCACCGACGCCTCCAGCGCGAGCAGTACCGGCGGACTGTCACCGATGGGGGAGCCGGTGCCCAGGTTGCCGCCGAGGGTCGCGCCGTTGCGGATGAGCCGGGACGCGAACTGCGGGAACAGCTCGGCCAGCAGCGGGACGTCGCCGTCGAGGCGGCGTTCGATCTCGGTGAGCGTCAGCGCCGCCCCGATCTCGATGTGGTCGGACGCGACGCGCAGCTCCCGCAGTTCGGCGAGCCGGTCCACGGCGACCACGCAACCAGCCCTGCGGGAGCGGATGTTCACCTCGACGCCCCAGTCGGTGGAGCCGGCGACCACCACCGCGTCGGGCCGCTCGCGCAGCACCTCCAGCGTCTCGGCCAGGGTGCTCCTCCGCAGGAACGCGCTGTCGTCCTGGACGTACTCGGTGGCGGCCGGCGCCGGCGGGGCCTGCTCGCGGCGCTGCGCCAGCGGGTCCTCGCCGGTGGGCGCGCCGACGGCGTACGCGGCATCGCGAATCGGACGGTACCCGGTGCAGCGGCACAGGTTTCCGCTCAGGGCGTGCAGGTCGAAGCCGTTCGGACCGTGCTCGGCGTCGCTGCCGCCGTCCGGGTCCGTGCTGTCGGCGGAGTCGGCGTGCGCGCAGCGGTCGGGCCGGTAGTACTCGGCGGCCATGCTGCAGACGAATCCCGGCGTGCAGTAACCGCACTGGGAACCGCCGCGCTCCGCCATCTCCTGCTGCACCGGGTGCAGGGTGGACGGCTTGCCGGGTTCGCCGGCGGTGGCGAGACCCTCGGAGGTGATGACCTCCTGGCCGTCGAGCGCCGCGACCGGGACCAGGCAGGCGTTGACCGCCACCCAGTCGGTGGGCTTGTCCACCCCGGGCCGCGCCACCAGGACCGAGCAGGCGCCGCACTCACCCTCGGCGCACCCCTCCTTCGTTCCGGTGAGGCCGCGCTCGCGCAGGAAGTCCAGCGCTGTGGTGTGGGGTGCGGCCGGTGAGATCGGTGCTTCTTTCCCGTTGACCGTGATCCGCGCCGCTACCATGACGGGCCCTCGTTTCGGTGCGCGATCGGTCGGTTCATGATGTTCGCCAATTTCAGGCAGCTTTCTGTGTGCAGACGCGCCGCGTGGGAGGAGCGGGCGCAGAAAGGGTTCAGACGCGCCACGTGAGAGGAGCGGGCGCAGGGAGGCACGTGACAGCGACGTGCTGGAATGCGGTGACGGGAAACCCGGAGTGTGCCACGCGAGGGCACATCAGAACGGCGTGCTCAGCAGCCGTGCGCGATCCGGCCCGGAACCCAGACGGTGCACTGGGCGAGGCGACCGAGGTCAGAACTGGTGCACATCCGCTGGTCGCCTCCTTCCGGGAGTCATGGGTCGACGATTACCGCAAGCTAGTGGCTCGGGTCACCGAGGTCAAGAGGCTGAGACGACGCCGGACCCCGCAGGTTCGGATTGCGTGGCGCCGGGGTAGGGGCGGCCGCAGGCCCCCGGCGGTCGGCATGCCGCCGTACGGCCTCGGGTGACCGTCGCGCGACTAAGATCGGCCGAAAGGGAACGGACCGCCCGCGTATGCGGCGTCACGGGGGGAACGATGGTCAGAATCCTGCTTGCCGAGGACATGCTCATGTTGCGCAGGGCACTGGTGGCTCTGCTGGAGCTGGAGTCGGACCTGGAAGTCGTGGCCGAGGTGGAGGCCGGGGACCAGGTGGTGCCCAAGGCGCTCGAGGTGCGGCCCGATGTGGCGGTCCTGGACATCGATCTGCCGGGGATGGACGGCATCAGAGCCGCGGGTCTGCTGCACGAGCAGCTGCCGGAGTGCCGGACCGTGATACTGACGAGTCTGGGGCGGCCGGGCAACCTGATGCGGGCCCTTCAGGCCCATGCGTCGGGGTTCCTGCTCAAGGACGCCGATCCTGATCAACTCTCCGCGGCGATACGGTCCGTGGCGGCCGGTCAGCAGGTCATCGACCCCCAGTTGGCCGTCGCCACGCTCCAGGTGGGCGACAATCCGCTGAGCGCGCGGGAGACCGAGGTGCTGCGGCTGGCCTCGGAGGGGGAGGACGTGCCGGAGATAGCGCGCCGGCTGTTCCTGTCCGCCGGAACGGTGCGGAACTATCTGACGACCAGCGTCACCAAGCTCAACGCCCGCAACCGGATGGACGCGGTCCGCATCGCCCGGGACATGGGCTGGCTCTGAACGGGCGGGGCGGGCGGGCCGGCGGCTAGCGGGGGACCTCCGCGGTGAGCCGGAACCAGCCGTCCTCCCGTACGCCCGCGGTGAGTTGGCCGCCCAGCGCCTCCACCCGGGTGATCAGGTTGTTCAGACCGCTGCCGCCGCCCCCTGGGTTGACCGGGTGAAGGGTCGAACGCTCCGCCCCCACACCGTCGTTGGCGACGGTGATCCGCACGCGGTTCCCGATCGCAGCCGTCTCTATCACACAGTGCTGGGCCTTGCTGTGCTGGAGTACGTTGGTGATGCCCTCGCGGAGCACCGTCGCCATGACGGTGTCGATGTGCCCCTCGGACAGTTCCACGTCCGAGCGCACCTCGGTCCGGATGCCGATCGTCTGCAGCAGGGACTCGGCGGAGCTGATCTCGCGGCGCAGACTCATGTGCAGGTAGCTGCTGGCCACTGCGCGGACGTCGGCCAGCGCCTGACGGGCGGTCTGGAGGATCTCGGTGATCTCTGTCTCGGCGCGCTGCGGGTCCAACCGGACCAGGCGGGAGGTGAGTTCGCATTTCAGGGTGATGGTCGAGAGGCTGTACCCGAGGAGGTCGTGCAGGTCGCGCGCGAAGCGCAGACGTTCCTGCGTGATGGCCAGTCGGGCGAGTTCCTCGCGTGCGGTCAGAACCTCGCGGATCAGGTCGGCGAGCCGGCTCAACCCGTAGACGACGAGGCCGGTGAGGCTGGTGGCGACGCAGTTGTACGCCAGTTCTCCCATGCCGAAGCCGACCGCGAACTGGATCAGTCCGGTGGTCACCACGACGCCGCCGAAGGCGAGCCAGCCCAGTGCGGTGCGCAGCACGAGGAGCGAGGACGCGGCGAGGAAGCCGGGCATGCCCAGCCAGGCGGCGCCGAAGACGGTGAACGGCGCGTATGTCAGCAGGGCCTGCGCGGCGAGCGTCCAGCGGTTGTGCCGGGTCACGGCACGCGGCATGGACGAGGGGAAGGAATGGCACAGCTGCAGCCCCAGCAGGAGCAGCAGCAGCCCGAAGCAGCCCACCAGGCTGAGCGGGGTGTACCGGGTCTGGAGCACATAGGTGACGGCGACCGCGAAGAAGCCGCAGATGACCACGGTCGTGATGGCGACGGCGACCCGTGGCGCCATTTCGGTCCGGGGGGCCAGCCCGTCTTCGAGCGGAATGTCACGGGAGGGCGACGCTGTTCGACGCATGACGGCTCCTCACCTGAAGGCGCTCCAGTATCCGCAGCATATGCGGCACCGGGCTCCAAGTGGCCGGAAGCGTACGTTCCTCAGCGGACTCCGTCATTCGGCGGTGTGGGCGAGGGCGCGCCGCAGCTCCTCGGCGCACCGGACATGCCAGTCATGTCCGTGCACCTCCACGTCGGCCGTCAGCGGGCCGCCGGCGCCCGGCTCGGAGGGCAGCGTGCTTACGACGAACTCGCCCACGGCCGACTCCGTACGCCAGTCCAGCCCGAGCGCGTGCGCGGAAAGGTCGCTGTCGCCGATCGCCAGCGCGCACGGCCCCAGACCCATCGCCGTGCACACCAGGTACAGCGTCTGCTGGAGCACGCCCACGTCCTTGAGCAGCCCGCTGTAGGCGAGTCCGCTGTACTTCAGCGTCATCCGGCGGAACCGTGCCGTCATGGTGATCAGTACGTGCGGCTCGGCCGTCAGACCCGCCGTCGAACGCGCCTCCGCGAGCAGCTCGTCCAGGCTCTCGGCCGCCATGTCCACCCGCGTCAGGGCGTGTTCGACCGGGTCGTAGTGGTAGGTGCCGCGAGCGAGGCCCGCGCAGTTGCTCACCGTGAGGTACAGCTCCAGCGCGTACGCGCCGCCGATGCTCGGGTACGGACGGCTGGTGAGGACGGGCTCTCCGTCGTCGGGCCGGAAGGCCCCCATGGACCGTACGCGCGCGGAGCGGTACAGCAGCTCGCCCACCTGGGCGAGATCCAGCGGCCGTTCGCCGTGGTCGCGCACCGAGCGGCGCGCCTCGAGGGCCACGGTGAAGGGGGGATCGCGGTCGAGGACACGGTCCAGTTCGGGGACGGGCAGGGGCACCCGCTCCGGACCGGGGTGGGCACGGGCGACCACGGGTTCCGCCGCCAGCATGTCCGTGAAGCCGTCCGTGGCGCCCACCGGGTCGTCGTGGCGGCCCTGCCGGCTGCGGGCGTGCAGCATCAGATCGTGCGGCGACCACGGCAGCAGCGCCGGATCGTGGTCCTCGGCGAAGGCGTACTGCTCCTTCGTACCGGTCTCCTCCGCACCGGCCGCGGGCGGCGTCCCCCTGACCACCATGCCCGACGCCTCCAGATACGACACGGCCCGGCGCACGGTGTCCACCGGCATCCGCAGACGCCCCGCCGCCTCCTGCGGTGTGAACGGGCGGGCGAAGCAGCTCACCAGCCAGCCCGAACGGGGCTGGTGCAGCACCACGCGCTGCCCGGAGAGCGGCGACTCGATGCACAGACCGTCCTCGTGGGTGCGCAGCGCGGCGAAGCGGGAGAGCCGCAGAACGGCGTCGGCGGGCGTGGCGGCCGGCCGGAAGCGGGCGTACCGGGAGATCGGCACCACCGACAGCAGCGTCTTGCCGTCCTTGGTGGCCAGCGACCGCACGAGGACGTTCTCCATCGACCGCAGGAGGGACGCCAGCACGTCGCGCTCCGGGCTCTTGGGGCCGTCCGGTGCGCTGATGCCGGCCACCACGTTGTCCAGCGACACCGGACCGTACGACAGACGTTCCAGCGCCAGGAGGACCACCGGGTCCGTGATCGGCAGCCGCGTCTCGCCCCAGCGGGTCGACAGCAGCGCCGCCTCGTCGGGGGAGATCCCCGCCGAGGGGGTCCCGGTGGTCTCGTCGGGCAGTTCCAGCAGGGTGTCGTGACGCAGTGACCACAACTCGACCAGACCGACTTCCGGACCGGTGGGGGGCAGCGGGGATGTGGGCACGGCTCAGGACCTTTCTCACAGTGTCAAAGAAACAGCGGGACCGGGTTGAGGTCCTCGTAGCGGGTGGGGGCGGGCAGCCGGCCGAGCCGCACCGGAACGTCGTAGAGCCGTCCCGGACCGAACCGCGTCCAGAACGTCCGCAGTCCCGGCACGACGACCTTCACCACGGGCAGTCCGACATCGGGGCGTGTCTGGTCGAGAACCAGCAGCTCCATGCCGTGCGCGGCGACGAGTTCCCCGATCGCCGTCACGTCGTCCCGCAGATCGCCCCGGCGGACGGGTACGTAGCAGCCGGGGACGGTGGCCGGGAGCCCCGGACCGGGAAGCAGATACGGCTGGTTCGCGACCGTGGCGCCCTGCCACCAGGACAGCGCGACCGGGTCGTCGCAGAGGTACTGGGTGCCGTCGGCCCGCACCTGCGCCACGGGCGGCAGCATCTGGTTGACCTCCGCCAGCGCCCGGCGCAGCGCGAGCCGGGGGTCGAAGTGCGCACCGAACCCCAGGGTGATGTCCTCCGCCGGCTTGTCGGTGCGCCGCGAGACCGCCGCGAAGACCGGAATGCCGAGGTCGGTGGTGAGGTCCAGGGCCCACAGCTCCCGGTGCAGGCCGGCGTGTCCCTTGCGTACTTCCCGAACCCATGGGTCGTCGAACGCCTCCATGTCGACCGCCGCCTGCCGGGTGCGGTTGTACCACCACAGGCCGACGGCGTCGCGCTCGACCAGCTCCAGGAAGCCCTGGACGATGGCGTCCTCGACGCAGCTGCCCGCCGCGGCGCCGTTGGAGTTGGCCGAGCAGAACCGGCTTCCCGGGGTGCGCGGAGCCTGGTAGTAGAGCATCGACGTCGGCAGCAGACGCTGCCGGCGCTCGGTCAGCGACCACACCGGTGTCCAGTCCAGCGGCACGGTCTCGTCGAAAGGCTCGCAGATGTGGTGAGCCGGCCCGTGGGAGGCGTTCCAGTTCTCGCGGTCCTCGAACTGCCGCGGGTGGAAGAGCTGCACCTCGTCCGGGTGCACGGCACGGCCGGCGACCTCCCGGTAGCAGGCGCGGAGCGTCGGCTCGTCGCCCTGGAAGAAGCCGCTGTGCCGCTCGACCGCCTCGCACAGGGCGCTGACCCGGGCGTTGAGCGCCGTGGTGCCCTTGCCGGAACTGGTGCTGCGCAGCCCCGCCCGTACGGAGGACAGCCCGTCCGGCGAGTGCACCGGATTGTGCCCGGCGTGGAAGCAGTTGAGGAACTCCGGTCCACGGCTGTCGCGGCGGACCTCCTTGACGACACCGGTCAGCGGATCCACCAGATGCTCGTACCGGCGGAGCATCTCCTCCGGCGACAGCCACCGGTCACCGCAGTCGACCGCCGCCTTGCTGCGGCTGCGCAGGGTCAGCGGAGCGCCGACCCGGCGGGCGACGGCCCCGGGGTCTCCGCACGCCGGGCACTGCGGGCGGCGGCGCACCGGGTGGTGACGGCCGGTCAGGGTGAGCGTGTCGAGCCGCCAGATGGCGTCCTGGCCGGGGTGACGGTGCCCGGCGAGCCACTTGACGGCCTCCAGCGCCGCCAGATGCACTCCGGCGGACCGGCCCGCCGCCAGTGACGAGGGCGGTGTGAAGGCCCGCCGGCCCAGCGCCCGGTCCAGATAGGTCTCGGCCGGACGGTTGCGGCGCAGCGCGTCCGTGACGCAGGTCCAGCACGGCCCTTCGCCGGGGCGGAACACCGGCCCGATCCAGGGCTGTTCGCCGACGAACCGCATCAGCAGCCACGGCACCCCGGACTCCCGGTGGGCGGCGTCGATCTCGCCGAGCGCCGGGTCGGTGTAGTCGTCACAGACGGCGAGCGTGAAGCCGGCCGTGCCGGCGGCCTCCGGAGAGTGCAGCCGGACGCCGGCCGCCAGGAGCGCGTCGGCCAGCCCGTCGACGCTCGCGCGGCTCGTCCGCCCGACGCCGACGACCTCCACCGGGGTGCCGAACGCCCGCCGGGTGGCGGTCACCCCGTCGATTCCGGCCAGTTCCCAGAACGCCAGATCGGCGGCGGGTCCCGCCGCCGACGGGTCCCGGTCGTCGAGCAGACCGGCCGTCAGCAGCTGGGAGACGACCCGCTGCGCCTGCTGGGCGGGGACCATCCGCTCCGCGTCGGCCACCAGCCGGTCGAGACTGCGGGTTCCGTCGAGCAGGGGAGCGAGCGCGGTGACACCCGGCCCCCGTAGTGCGGTCACACCGCGTTCCGATACGAGGTACACCCCTTCACCGGGGACGACCTCCGCCTTGAGATGGGGTTTGAAGGCGAGACCCGATCTGCTGGGCTGTTCATCCATCACTGCCTCCCCTTGACACGTGGACGGGAACTCTTCGCTTCGGTGTGCGTGCCGCGCGCCCGCCGGCCGTTCCGTCACAGCCACGGAACGGCCGGCGGGCGGGCGACAGTACGTCTGCGGGACGTCGGCCCCGCCCCCCGGGCCTCTCGTTCGGATCTTGCCGGGCTCGCGTGCCCTGGCACCGCACCTCGCTGCGTCGTCGTCAGTCGCCCACGCTCCGCGTGGACTTCTTCCTCCGCCTTGCGATGCGTCCCTCGGCCCTTGCGGGCCTGGGGAGACCCCATGCACCAGGCCCCGCTCACTGATCCGGCCTGATCAGAACGAAAGACCCTGGTCGCCGTACGTGTCGACCCAGCAGATGCAGGTGCGCGGCTGGAACTGCTCGGCGGTCTGCGGGACGAGCTCCTCCACGACCAGCTCCTCGCACACGGCGGGCGCGGTGACGACGACGGCGGTGGCGACTGCCTGCGTGAGGTTCATGGCATCTCCCTCGGATAGCCCTGCCGCACCTTGCGGCGGTGACCAGGAGTCTGTCCCCGACCCGGGCGCCGTGTGCAGTGTCTGGCTCACCGGCCTGGTGTGAAGTTCTCATGGTCGTTCCAGGCGTCCTTCATCCCCGCCTGAGGAGCCCTGCACTGGCCCTGGAGAACCCCTTTTGGAAGCCTCTGTCGGGTGGAGAGGAGAAGCGATGGACCTGAAGGTTCTCGGCATGTTCGACGTGAGGGTGGGCGGGCTCCCGGTGGCGCCGTCCGCATCGAAACCGCGACAGCTGCTGGCCACTCTGGCCGTGCACTCCGGCCAGGTCGTGTCCGTGGGGGCTCTGATCGGTGAGCTGTGGGGGACACAGCCGCCGCGGAGCGCGCAGGCGACGCTGCAGACGTACGTGATGCAGCTGCGCGGAGCCGTCGGCGCGGCCCTCGAGGCCGGCGGCAGACCCGCTCAGGACGCGAAGCGGATCCTGGTGACGCGGCCCGGCGGGTATCTGCTCGACCGCGGCGAAGGCACCAGCGACGTACAGGAGTTCGAGCACTTGTCCGCCCTGGCCTTCCAGGCCCTCGCCGACCGCGACACCGACACGGCGGCGCGGACCCTGCGGGCGGCGCTCGGCCTGTGGAGGGGGCCCGCCTTCGGGGACGTACAGGCCGGAACGCTCCTCGCACTGGAGGCCAGGCGGCTGGAGGAGGCACGCCTGTGCGTGCAGGAGCACCGCATCGAACTGGACCTGCGGCAGGGGAGGCACCGAGAACTCGTCGGCGAGCTCAGCGTGCTGGTGCAGCAGCACCGCACGCACGAGAACCTGCACGCGCAGCTGATGCTCGCGCTGTACCGGTCCAGCCGGCGCACCGAGGCGCTCGCCGTGTACCAGCGGTTGCGGGGCACGCTGGTCCGCGAGCTTGGCCTCGAGCCCTCGGAACAACTCCGTGAGCTGCAGCACGCGGTGCTCACCGCTTCGCCGAAGGTCCTCGACGTGCCGGAGGCGGACGACCGCCGGCTCATGCCGGTGGGGTGAGGGGGTATGCAGGAGCGATCCGAGCGCACCCGTGCCAGGCTCGTCGAGGCCGCCGCGGAACTCTTCGACCGTCACGGGTACGCCGAGGCCAGTCTGGGGGACATCAGCCGGGTCGCCGGAGTGACCAAGGGGGCCCTGTACTTCCACTTCGCGAGCAAGCGGGAACTGGCCGCCGCGGTCCAGGAGAGCGGGTGCCGTCTCCTCGACGAGACGGTCCTCGCGCTGGGCCGCAGCGGGCAGCCGGCTCTGCAGTCGCTGATCGACACCACCCACGCCCTGGCCGTATGGGCGTCGGCGGACCCGATCGTGCGGGCCAGCTTCCGTCTCGGCCGCGAGTGCGCCGGCGGGGAACGCCCGGCGCTCAACTACCACTTGGTGTGCGTGGCCGCGGCGGGGCGGCTGCTCGGGCGGGCCGCGGAGGAGGGCGGCCTGCGCCCGGGGGTGGCGCAGGACGCCGCGCGGACGCTCGTCGCGGGGGTGGTCGCCGGCATCGAGGCGGCCGCGTGGAGCGGCGCTCCGTACCCGGAGCTCTCCGCCCGACTGGGCGACGCCTGGACCCTGGTGCTCCGGGCGGTCGCGGACGAGCACGCGGCCCGGTCGCTGCGCACCACTCCGCCCGTCGCCGCCGCCGCTCCCGCCCGCCGCCCGGAACCGGTCGCGGGCTGACGGCGCCCGGCGGCGGCGGTGCGTGCCGCCGCCGGCGGGTCTGGTGCGGCGGGGGCACGGGCGCCCGGCCGGGGTGCGTCCATGGGCGGCCGCGGGCGCCTGGCCGAGGTGCCTCCGGGTCGGGTGAGCTTGTGTGGCGAACCACGGGCGCCCGGACCGGCATGCGTCCTCGTTGAGCGGGTCGGCGCAGCAAGTCGGTCACCGCCTCCCGGAGCCGGTCGCCGACTGGCGGGGCGCCCGGCGGCGGGCTTGAGGGGCAGGCCACAGGCCCCTGGCCGCGGGGGTTCGGCCGCGCCGGGCGTGGCCTCTGTGGCCGGCCACAGGCCTCTGGCCAGGGCGTGCCCGTGGGCCGGCCGCGGGCCCCCGCGCGGGGTCAGCGCGAGTACATGACCCCGGACCGCGGCCGGCACTCCGCCGCGGGCCCCCGCCGCGGGGTCAGCGCAGCAGCGCCGTTACCGTCGCCACCGTGTCCGCGTCCGTCGCGGGTTTGTCCTCGCGGTAGCGCACCACGCGGGCGAAGCGGAGGGTGACGCCTGCCGGGTAGCGGGTGGAGCGCTGGACGCCGTCGAAGGCGATCTCCACGACCAGTTCGGGGCGGACGGTGACGCCCCAGGGCTCCTCCGTGGCGGTCAGCTCGCGCAGGCGCTCGGTCTGCCAGCTGAGCAGGGCGTCGGTCAGGCCCTTGAACGTCTTGCCCAGCATGGCGAAGGAGCCGTCGGCCTGCCGTGCGCCCAGGTGGAGGTTGGACAGGGTTCCGGTGCGCCGGCCGTGGCCCCATTCGGCGCCGAGGACCACCAGGTCCAGGGTGTGCACCGGCTTCACCTTCAGCCAGGAGGTGCCGCGGCGCCCCGCGCTGTAGACCGCGTCGAGGGCCTTGACGACCACGCCCTCCTGGCCCCGTTCGAGCGCGTCCGCGGCGAAGGCCGTCGCGGCCGCGCGGTCCTCCGGACCGGCGGGGTCCGCCACCACCAGCCGGCGCACGCGCTGCGCTTCGGGGACCAGCCGGTCGAGCAGCGCGCGCCGCTCGGCGGCCGGGGCGGTGAGCAGGTCCTCGCCGTCGGCGTACAGCACGTCGAAGAAGACCGGGGAGAGCGGCACCGTCGTCCGGGCGCCCGCCACGTCGAGCGTGGAGCCGGTCCGCCCGGACGTCTCCTGAAACGGCCGTGGCCGGCCCTGCTCGTCGAAGGCCAGAAGTTCCCCGTCCAGCACCACCTGACGGACCGGCAGCGCGCGGACCAGCGCGGTCACTTCGGGAGTCCGGTCACTGATCTCGGCGAGCGTACGGGTGAAGACGCGTACGGTGTCACCGTCGCGGTGCACCTGGATACGGATGCCGTCGAGCTTCTCCTCCAGGGCGCACGGCCCCGTCCTGCCGAGGGCCTCGTCGACGTCCTTGGCCGTGTGAGCCAGCATCGGCAGCACCGGACGCCCCACCGTGAGACGGAACCCGGCGAGAGCGGCCGGGCCTTCGGAGAGCAGAACCTCCGCGACGGCGGCCGTCGAACCGCTCAGCATGACCGCCTGCCGGACATCCGAGACAGGCGCGCCGGCCGCCGCGGCGAGGCCCTCCAGGGCCACGGCGTCGAGGGCGCCCTGGCGTAACTCGCCGCCGATCAGCCGGAAGAGGAACAGCTGCTCCTCCTCGGTGGCCGCGCCCATCAGCTCGTCGAGGAGCCGCTTCCGCTCGCCCTGCGCGCCCTTGCCGGACACGGCGGCGATCCGGGTGAGCGTCGCGTCGACCTCTCTCACCCCGAGCCGCGGCTCGGCGGCGGGCGGCCGTCGTTCCTTGAGGGTGTTCCAGCCGACGCCGATCCTGCGCTGCGGCAGCCGCCCGGCCAGATACGTGATCACGACCGGGGCGTCCGCGGGGTCGGTCGCCCGGAACAGATCGGCCAGCAGGGCGATCTTCTCCGTGCGCGCGGAGGCGGCGCCGATGTCCCGCGACGTCCGTGCGATGTCGGCGAGTCTCATGCGGAATGCCCTCTCAGTCGATGCTGCCTTGCTTGCGCAGTCTGCTCACCCACGCCTGTGCGGTGTGCCGCGGCACACCGAACCGCTTGGCGACGGCTCCGACGCTTTTGCCGAGTTCCTCGTAGGCCGCCACGACCACCTCGGTCTCGGGCATCTTCCGGTAGGGCCGCGGACGGTCCTCGCCGGACGCCGCCGGGGAGACAGGGGCGAGGGAGACCGGGGCGGCCGGGGCCGGCTCCGCCCGCAGGGCGGTCGAGCCGGGGCTGATGGCACGGACCAGCAGGTCGAAGTCGACCGTGGGAAGCGCGCGGTTGTGCAGTCCCGCACCACCCGCGGCACGCACGGTGAGCTCGACGATGCGCGGCCCGTCCGTGGTGTCGACCCGCACGGTGGTCTGCGGTCCGGTGAGATCCGGCTCCCCGTCACTGCCGGTCGGAGTGATAACAATGACGTATTCGCTCATTCTGCGCCTCCTCGAGAGATCGTCAGTCTACTCTCGATGGAGACTGTGGTGGGTCCGGCTGGACGCCTCGGACCCACCACGCTGTCGTCAGTGCGCGCCTCCGCGCAGCCGGGGAGCGTCCACGAGCACCGCCACCAGGACCGCCGCCGCGGCGATCAGCGCACCGGCCGTCACCGCCGCCGTACGGGCGTCGAGCGCCAGCATGAGGGGGACGCCCACGGCTCCGCCGAGCTGGGTGGTGATGTTCACCATCCCGCCCGCCGTCGCCATGTCCCGGGGCTCGGTCCGCTGGGCGAGGGTGCCGTTCGCCGAGATCATGATCCAGGTGATGCCGAAACCCATCAGCAGGACCGAGGGCAGCACTCCGGCGGCGTACGAGGTGCCGGTTGCGGCGACGGCGAGCCAGGCGGTGCCCGCCGCGACGAGCGCGGTTCCGGAGGACAGCAGTGCCTTCGGGGTGAGCGTACGCAGCAGAAGAGGTGCGCCGAACACGGAGTTCGCCACGACCACCGCGGCCAGCGGCAGGATCGCCAGGCCCGCGCCGGTGGGGGTCCAGCCCGCGCCTTCCTGGAGCGTGTAGCTGATCACCGTGAAACCGCCGAAGGTGCCGATGTTGGCGGTGAACACGGCCAGGAAGACCCCGGCCCTGGTGCGGTCCTTCAGCACCCGGAGGGGGAGCAGCGGACCCGTGGTGCGATGCTCGGCCGGGGTGTCGGCGGGAATGGCGTACAGGGCGACGGCGACCGCGAACGCGGCGAGCGGCGCGAGCCCGTACATGCACCACCGCCAGCTCGCGTGCTCGGTCAGCAGGCCGCCGAACAGGACGCCGAGCCCGCCTCCGCCCCCCGCCACCGCGGTGAACACGCCGATGGCGGTGGCTCGTTCGCGCGGGTCGGGGAAGGTCCTGGCCACCAGCGCCATGCTGGCCGGAGCCAGCGCCAGCGCCCCGAACGCGCCCTGGAGGCCGCGCAGGACGAGCAGCTCGCCGGGTCCGTCGGCCGTGCCGGTCAGCAGGGAGGCGGCGCCGAAGCCGACCAGGCCGGTGACGAAGGCGCGGCGCCTGCCCAGGCGTTCCGAGACGCGGCCGGCGGGCAGGAACAGCAGCCCGAAGGCCAGGGTGTAGACGGAGACCACCAACGCCCGCTCGCCGCCGGTCAGTCCGAGATCGCGCTGGACCGAGGGCAGCGCCACCGGCACCAGGTTCATCTCCATCACGACGGTGAGCTGGGCGGCGGCCAGGGCAGCCAGCGCCCACCAGCGCAGCGGAGAGGCGGCGGGGGGCGCCTGCCCCGTGGCAGGGGGAGCGGTGTGGGCGGTGGTCATCGGTCCTCCGCGATCAGCCGGGCGAACGGCAGCCGGGGGGCGACCTCCTCGGCGAACAGGGTGAGCGAGCGCGCCGAGTCCCCATAGGGCAGATGTCCGGAGTGGGTGGTGAGGGTGAGGTCGACGTCCTCGCCGTACCAGCCGGCGATCCGCTCGATCTGGGCGGCGACCTCGGCCGGGGCGCCGGCGAGCACCCGGCCCGCCGCGACCCGGTCGTCGAAGTCGGCGGAGCCGCGGGTCGCGGCGTCGGCGAGTTTCTCGTACCCCGGATAGGCGGAGCTGCGGGTGCCCGCCCAGGACAGCGTGGCCGCGGAGATCTTCTCGCCGTACCGGCCCTCCACGAAGCGGCCCGTGGCGCGGGCGGCGTCGCCGTCCTCGGCCACGTAGCAGGGGTAACTGAGCTCGATCCGGCCGGTGTCCGGCTCCAGGCCGGCGTCCACCCGGCCCTTGCGGTAGGCGGCGATCAGCTCCTGCACCCGCTCGGTGGGGGAGACCGCGGCGATGATCTGCAGACCCCGGCCCGCACGTCCGGCCGCGGTGCAGGAGTCGACGCTGGTGGTCACGGCGGAGAACACCGGCGGATGCGGCCGCTGGGCCGGGCGGGGTAGCAGGGTGACCGGCCCGAAGCGGTGGAAGCTGCCGTCGAGGACGACGTCCTCCTCCGTCCACAGGCGTACGCACGCCTCCACGCCCTCCTCGAACCGCTCGCGGCTCTCGTCCATCGGGACGCCGAACGCGGCGAACTCGTCGGGCAGGAAGCCGCGGCCGAAGCCGACGTCGAGCCGGCCGTGGGAGATGTTGTCCAGCATGGCCAACTGGCCCGCCAGCTTGATCGGGTGCGCGAAGGCCGGGATCACGGCGCCGGTGCCCAGCCGGATACGGGTGGTCACCGCGGCCGCCGCGGCGAGGAACGTGGTGGGGGAGGGGCTGTAGCCGCCGTAGTCGAAGAAGTGGTGTTCCACCACCTTCAGCTGGAAGTAGCCGAGTTCCTCGGCGAGCCGGACCAGGCGCAGCCCCTCGTCGTAGTACTCGACCGGGTTCTTCTCCGCGGGGCCTGCCGTCGGGAAGTACAGGATGCCGAACCTCATACCGCTCCTCGTTCCGTCCGCCGGTGTGGTGTCTTCGGTGTCTTCCCGAGACTGCCAAGCCTCCCTGGACGGGATGTCGACACCGGAGCGCGGCATGCTGGGGACTCGATAGAGACTCTCATGACTTTAGTGTTGTGTATGCAGAGTTTCGGTGTAGTCTCTTGGTGTGTTCTCGCGACTGGAGGACCGCCGGAGGACCGACCCGAGGCTCGGAGGAGTGCACTGATGGAACAGCCCGGAAACAGCCGCCGTTCGGTGGTGATCACCGGTGGGGGCACCGGCATCGGCCGAGCCGCCGCACACGCCTTCGCCGACGAGGGCAACGACGTGCTGATCGTCGGCAGGGACGAGACGGCCCTGAAGGAGGCAGCACTCGACCGGCCCGCGATCCGCCACCTGGCGCTCGACATCACCGCGCCGGGCGCCCCCGAGGAGATCGTGCGCACCGCCGTCACCGCACTCGGCGGCATCGACGTCCTCGTCAACAACGCCGCCGTGGTCAAACGGCAGCCGCTGGAGGACATCGACCGGCGGATCGCCGAGGAGCAGATCGCCACCAATCTGCTGGCCCCGCTGCTGCTCACCCAGGCCGCACTGCCCGAACTGCGCGCCGCCGGCGGCGTCGTCGTCAACGTCAGCGCCTCCGCGGCCGTCCGCGGCTGGGCGGGCAGCTCGGTGTACGGCGCGACCAAGGCCGGTCTGGACTTCCTCACCCGCACCTGGGCCGTCGAGCAGGCCCCGCACGGAGTCCGGGTCGTCTCGGTCTCCCCCGGCCCCGTGGAGACCGGCATCGCCCGCGCCTCCGGACTGGACGAGGAGCAGATCGCCCGGCTGCGCGCGGCCCAGAAGGCCGGTGTGCCGATGGGGCGCATCGGCCAACCCGAGGAGATCGCCTGGTGGATCGTCACCATGGCCCGCCCGGAGGGGGCTTTCGCGACCGGCGTGGTGCTGCCGGTCGACGGCGGGGCCGCGACCAAGCTCTGACCGGCCCCCCACCGGCCCCCCACCGGCCCCCCACCGGCCCCCCACCGGCCCCCGACCGGCCTCGGCTCTGACCGGCCCCGACCGGTCCTCGGTTCTGTCCGACCCTTACCGGCCGTGCCGGCACCGACCAGCTCCGACTCAGTTCTGAGGAGAGACGCATGACACTCACCGCACCGCGGCTCGACGGTCGCGTGGCCGTCGTCACCGGCGCCGGCCGCGGCCTCGGGCGGCGCATCGCCGAGGCGTTCACGGCCCAGGGCTGCCGGGTGGTGGCCTCCTCCCGCACCGTCGACCAGCTCAAGGACTGGGTGGAGGCCCACCCCGGCCGGGCCGCGGCCGTGGCCGCCGACGTCCGCGACCCCGAGGCGGTGGACGCCCTCATGCGCGCCGCCCATGAGCGCTTCAACGGCCTGGACATCGTGGTGGCCAACGCCGGGGTCAGCAGACCCGGTCCGGCGGCGGCGCTCGAACCCGCGGACTGGGACGTCGTGATGGACACCAACCTCGGCGGAGTCGTCAACTGCACCCGCGCGGCCGTCCCCCACCTGGAGCGCTCGCCCGCCGGCCGGATCATCAACCTGTCGTCGGTGCTCGCCTCCCGGCCCGTCAAGGGCGGAGCCGCCTATTGCGCGTCCAAGGCAGCGGTGGAGGCGTACACCAAGGTCTGCGCCCTGGAACTGGCCGCCAAGGGCATCACCGTCAACTGCCTCGCCCCCGGCTTCATCGACGACGGCATGGGCCGCGAACTGCGCGCCAACGAAGCGGTGTGGGCGCATTTCCGGACCAAGCTCGCCGCCGGACGGATGGGCACGGGTGACGAGGTCGCCCGGGCCGCGGTCTTCCTCGCCGGCGGCGACAGCAGCTACGTCAACGGGCACGTTCTCGAAGTCAACGGAGGCGTGTCGTGGTAGCCCGCCCCCGCCGTGCGGCCCCGCCGGCCGCGCCGCCCCCGCCCGTCCCCGCAGTCCCGCCCGTCCGCCACGGCGTACGCCGCCGCCCCGTCCGTCAGGAGACCCCCCGATGAAGGCGCTGATCACCACCGGCGAGGGCCCGTTCGGCCTGCGGCACGAGGAGTCCCCGGAGCCGGTACCGGCACCCGGTGAGGCGCTCGTCCGCGTCCGGGCCGTCTCCGTCAACCGCGGCGAGCTCGCGCTCGCCGGCGTCTCCCCGGCCGGCACGCGGTTGGGCTGGGACGTCGCCGGCACGGTCGTCGAGGCCGCCGCCGACGGCTCCGGCCCGCCGCCCGGCACCCGGGTCGTCGGTCTCGCCGACGGCGGCGGCTGGGCGGAACGGGCCGCACTGCGGGTGTCCCGGCTGGCCGAGATCCCCGCCGCCGTCACCGACGAACAGGCCGCCGCCCTGCCCGTGGCCGCGCTCACCGCCTGGTACGGGCTGCGCAAGGCGGGCCCGCTCCTCGGCCGCACCGTCCTGGTGACGGGTGCGGGCGGCGGGGTCGGCCGGATGGCGGTGCAGCTGGCCGCCGCGGCCGGCGCGCGCGTCGTCGCGTGGACCGGCTCCCCGGAGCGCGGGCGGGGCCTCGCCGACCTCGGTGCGGAGGTCGTCTCCACCTATGAGCAGGCGGAGGGCGGCGGCTGTGACGTGGTGTTCGACAGCGTCGGCGGGGAGGTGCTGACCCGGGCCTTCGTCACCCTCCGGCGCGGTGGGGTCGCCGTCGTGTACGGGAACACCACTCGTTCCGAGCTCGTGCTGCCGCCCGACTGGGGGCGGGCCCGGCCGGGAGTCGCTCTGCACAACGTGTTCCTCTTCGACGAGATCGAACGTCAGGACGCCGCGGCGGACCTGCGCACCCTGCTGGGGCTCTGCGCGGCCGGCCGGCTCGATCCGCAGGTCGCGGTCACGGCCTCCTGGGACGACCCGGCCGAGGCGCTGAAACAGCTGGAGGGCCGGTCCGTCAACGGGAAAGTCGTCCTCCGGCTGAACTGAACCCACGAGTGTGCGGCCCGCCCGTGCGGCGGGCCGCCGAGGAGCTGAAGCCAATGGTTGTGACGGCACACCGTCCCGCCGCCGGCCGCATCTGCACCTGTGGAGCCACGATCTGGCTCACGGGGCTGCCGAGCGCGGGCAAGACGACGATCGCGTACGAGCTGGCCGGCCGGCTGCGCGCGGAGGGCCACCGGGTCGAGGTGCTCGACGGCGACGAGATCCGGGCCTCCCTCTCGGCAGGTCTGGGCTTCAGCCGCGAGGACCGCGACACCCACGTCCGGCGGGTCGGCATGGCCGCCGAGGTCCTCGCGCGCAACGGGGTGAAGGTGCTGGTGCCGGTCATCGCCCCGTACGCCGACAGCCGTGAAGCGGTCCGCAAGCGCCACCAGAGCCAGGGCACGCCGTTCCTGGAGGTGCACGTCGCCACTCCGGTCGAGGTGTGCTCGGCGCGTGACGTGAAGGGGCTGTACGCCAAGCAGGCCGCGGGCGAGATCAGCGGACTGACCGGGGTCGACGATCCGTACGAGGAGCCCGAGACGCCCGACCTGCGGATCGAGTCCCAGAATCAGACCGTGCGGGAGTCCGCGGCGACGCTCCACGCGCTGCTCGTCGAGAGGCGGCTGCTGTGACCGTCGTCGCCGTCACCACTCCCGCCCGCGCGCACGCCGCCGCCGTCCCGGCGCAGGACCCGTACGCGCTGTCCCACCTGGACGCGCTCGAGTCGGAGGCGGTGCACATCTTCCGTGAGGTGGCGGGTGAGTTCGAGCGGCCGGTGATCCTGTTCTCCGGCGGCAAGGACTCCATCGTGATGCTGCATCTGGCGCTGAAGGCGTTCGCGCCGGCGGCGGTGCCGTTCTCGCTGCTGCACGTGGACACCGGGCACAACTTCCCCGAGGTCCTGGAGTACCGCGACCGCACGGTCGCCCGGCACGGGCTGCGGCTGCATGTGGCCTCCGTGCAGGAGTACATCGACGCGGGCAAGCTGCGTGAGCGTCCCGACGGCACCCGCAACCCGCTGCAGACCGTCCCGCTGACCGAGGCGATCCAGGAGCACCGGTTCGACGCGGTGTTCGGCGGCGGGCGGCGTGACGAGGAGAAGGCGCGGGCCAAGGAGCGGGTGTTCAGCCTGCGCGACGAGTTCTCCCAGTGGGATCCGCGCCGCCAGCGCCCGGAGCTGTGGCAGCTCTACAACGGCCGCCACGCGCCGGGTGAGCATGTGCGGGTGTTCCCGCTCTCGAACTGGACCGAGCTGGACGTGTGGCAGTACATCCAGCGCGAGAGGATCGAGCTGCCGCAGATCTACTTCGCGCACGAGCGGGAGGTGTTCAAGCGTTCCGGCATGTGGCTGACCGCGGGCGAGTGGGGCGGCCCGAAGGACACCGAGACGTCCGAGAAGCGGCTGGTCCGCTACCGCACCGTCGGCGACATGTCCTGCACCGGCGCCGTCGACTCCGACGCCACCACACTCGAAGCCGTGATCACCGAGATCGCCGCCTCCCGCCTCACCGAACGGGGCGCCACCCGCGCCGACGACAGGATGTCAGAGGCCGCGATGGAAGACCGCAAGCGCGAAGGGTACTTCTGATGACTGTCGACACACTGCGCCTCGCGACCGCCGGCTCGGTGGACGACGGCAAGTCCACCCTGGTCGGCCGGCTGCTGCACGACTCCAAGTCGGTCCTCACCGACCAACTGGAGGCGGTCGTACGGGCATCGCGCGGGGACACCCCGGATCTGGCGCTGCTCACCGACGGTCTGCGGGCCGAGCGCGAGCAGGGCATCACCATCGACGTGGCCTACCGCTACTTCGCCACGCCCCGCCGCCGGTTCATCCTCGCCGACACCCCCGGGCACGTGCAGTACACCCGCAACATGGTCACCGGCGCGTCCACCGCCGAACTCGCGGTCGTCCTCGTCGACGCCCGCAACGGCGTCGTCGAACAGACCCGCCGGCACGCCGCGGTCGCCGCCCTGCTCCGCGTCCCGCACGTAGTCCTGGCCGTCAACAAGATGGACCTCGTGGGGTACGCGGAGCCCGTCTTCGACGCGATCGCCGAGGAGTTCACCGCGTACGCCGCCTCGCTGGGCGTCCCGGAGATCACGGCGATCCCGGTCTCGGCCCTCGCCGGCGACAACGTGGTGGAACCGTCCGCGAACATGGACTGGTACGGCGGCCCCACCGTCCTGGAGCATCTCGAAAGCGTCCCCGTGGGCACCGATCCCTCCCTCTCCCCGGCCCGACTGCCGGTGCAGTACGTGATCCGGCCGCAGACCGCCGAGCACCCCGACTACCGGGGCTATGCCGGTCAGATCGCCGCCGGGGTGCTGCGCGTGGGGGACACGGTCAGCGTGCTGCCCTCCGGCCGGACGTCGCGGATCACCGGGATCGACCTGCTCGGCCGCGCCGTCGACACCGCGTGGGCGCCCCAGTCCGTCACGGTGCTGCTCGCCGACGACCTCGACGTCTCACGCGGCGACGTGATCGCTCCCGCCGACGCCGCACCGGCCGCCACCCGGGACATCGAGGCCACCGTCTGCCACCTTCACGAACGCCCGCTCAGCCCCGGCGACCGGGTGCTGCTCAAACACGGCACCCGGACCGTCGGGGCGGTGGTCAAGGGCCTGCCGCAGAAGATGGGCCTGACCCGGCGGCTCAGCCGGCACGACCGGCCGGACAGCCTCGGCGTCAACGACATCGGCTCGATGGTGCTGCGCACCTTCGAGCCGCTGCCGCTGGACCCGTACGCCGACTCCCGCCGCACCGGGGCCTTCCTGCTGATCGACCCCGCCGACGGCGCCACGCTCGCCGCCGGCATGGCCGGGGAGCCGCGGGCCGCGCTCAGCCGGTGAGCACCGCGCCGGGCGTGGAGGCCGTCGCGTCCGTCGCGTCCGTCGTGCCGGCGTCACCGTCGCCGGTACGCGGACCGGTGAACTCCGGCATCACCTCCCGCGCGAACAGCCGCATGGTGCGCGCCGACTCCTCGTAGGGCATGTTGCCCGAGATCACCTGAAGGCTGACCGTGCAGTCGCCGTACCACTCCCGGATCTGGCGCACCTGCGCCCGCACCTGCTCGGGCGTGCCGACCAGGGCCTTGCCCTCGTCGACCTGCTTGTCGAAGTTGGCGCTGTTCACCTTGGCCACGATGCGCTGGTACCCGTCGTAGTCCCCGCTGCGGGTGTGGGCCCAGGCGGAGACCGCCTGCACCATCTTGGCGTTGGTGTAGGCCGAGTAGCCGCGGCCGCGGTCCCGGGCGGTGGCCGCGTCCTCGTGCAGATAGCTGCTGTAGCTGAGGTGGACCTCGCCGGCGGCCGGGTCGTGGCCGGCCTCCGCGCGGGACCGCCAGTACAGGTCGATCATCTCGCGGGTGCGCTCGGGCTTGTTGATCGACGGCACCAGCATCAGGCCGCGTCCCGCCCTGCCCGCGGCCTCGCAGGACTCCGGGGTGATCGAGGCGGCGACCAGCACCTTCGGATACGGGCGCTGGGCCGGGCGCGGCAGGAGGGTGACCGGGCCGAAGCGGTGGAAGCGGCCGCTGAAGACCACGTCCTCGTTCGCCCAGAGGCGCTCGCACGCCTCGACGCCCTCCTCGAAGCGCTCACGGCTCTCGTCCATCGGTATCTCGAAGGCGGCGAACTCGTCGGGCAGGAAGCCGCGGGCGAAGCCCACGTCGAGCCGGCCGTGCGAGAGGTTGTCCAGCATCGCGAGCTGCCCCGCCAGTTTCACCGGGTGGGTGAAGGCGGGGATCACCGCGCCGGTGATCAGCCGGATGCGCCGGGTGCGGGCGGCCGCGGCGGCGAGGAAGGTCACCGGGTCGGGGCTGTAACCGCCGTAGTCGAAGAAGTAGTGCTCGACCGTCTTCACATGGTGGAAGTCCAGTTCCTCGGCGAGAACGGCCAGGCGCAGCGCGTCGTCGAAGTGGTCGACCGCGCTCTTGTCGGCGGGCCCGGTGGTGGGGAAGAGGTTGATTCCGAACTTCATGGCTTCTCCGGGGCCTAGGGGGTGGTGACGAGTCGGTGCACGGACGGGGTGTCGTACGTCCGGCGGTAGTACGTCAGGGGCGCGGCGTCCGGTACGTGACTGCCGTGCTCGATGCTGCCGACGAGGACCCAGTGGTCGCCCACCAGATCGGCGGTGCGCAGCCGGCACTCGGCGACCGCCACGGTGTCCTGGTCGAGGACCGGGGCGCCGCAGGCGTGCGGTGACGGGGTCCAGGCCGTACCGGTGAACTTGCGCTCGGCGGAGGAGGCGAACCGGTCGGCGAGCGCGCCGCGGCCCGCGGCGAGGAAGTTGACCGCGAAGCCCTTCGAGTCGCGGATGGCGGGCAGGGTGTGGGATCCGCTGTCGGCGCACACGAGCAGCAGGGGAGGGTTCTTCGACACCGCGGTCACCGCGGTGCAGGTGAACCCCCTCGGGCCGTCCGCGCCCGCCGTGGTGATGACGGCGACGGAACTGGAGAGTGCTCCGAAGATTCTCCGGAACTGCTCGGGTTCGACAGGCATGGACGCTCGCCCCCAGAGATGTGGCCTGAGATCTGGACAAGGACTGGACGCGATCAGCGTGTCAGGGGCGTCTGGAGCGCAGGTCGAGTCGGGGTGGCCGCGGTCAGGAGGCGCCGGTGATCCGGTCCAGCGCCCGCCGTAGTTGTGCCTTGGCGTTGGCGTGCAGGACGAGGGGGACGCCGTGCGGCAGCACCCGCGCGGCCAGCACGATCCGCTCCACCCGGCTGGTGACGAGCGCGAAGCGGAAGCCGGCCAGGATCTCGTAGTAGGCGAGCGGGGCGAGGGGGCGGCCGATGAGTTCCCCGTAGCGCCGCACGGTCTCCTCGTGCCCGGGCAGTCCCGGGAGCCGTTCGGCGCCGATGCCTTCGCTCAGGAACCGGTCCATCCACAGGAACCATCCGAGGTCGGTCTCCGGCGGTCCGAGCCCCGTCATCTCCCAGTCGAGCAGCGCCGCGGGCCGCAGGTCGTCCCCGTAGACGATGTTGCCGAGCCGTGCGTCGCCCCACAGCAGTCCCGGCGGACCGGGTTCGGCGGGCAGGTGCGCGCGCAGCCACGACAGCGCCGACGCGAGCACCGGGTCACCGGCGCAGCCGAAGAACTCCATGTGCCGTGCGTAGTGCTCGAGTTGTTGCGCGGTCCCGGGCGGGCCGCCGTCCGGCGGCGCCACGAAACCGAGACCGAGGCGGCGGGCGTCGACCCGGTGCACCTCGCTCATCGCATCGAGGGACGCCCACCACAGGCGGGCGCGGTCCTCGGCCGGCAGCTCGGTGATCCAGCCCTGCCGGTGGTACGAGGGGAAGTCCGGCGGTACCCGGCCGGGAATCAGGTCCATGACGAAGAACGGGCCGCCGAGCAGGTGCGCGGAGCGTTCGCAGTGGTGGACGGCCGGGACCGGGACGCCGGTGTCCCGGCCGAGGACGCGCAGCAGCTCGTACTGTTCGGCGATCCGCGGCTCCGGGTAGACGCGGGTGTCCCACGGGGCCGCCCTGACCACGAACCTCCGCTCGGCGCCGTCCGGTTCCTCGGCCGTCACGAACAGGGTCAGGCCGACGAAGCCGGTGGCCGTGGGCCGCTCGGCGCCGGTGATCCGCAGACCGGTGAAGGGGGGCGTCCCGGCCAGCGCCTCCACGTACGCGGAACCGGCGGTGGTGTGCTGGGCCGGGGCGGTCATCGCCGTACCGCTTCCAGACCCTGAGCGGCCCCGGGGCCGTCGAGCAGGTCGAGCGAGAGGGCCGCGTCACGGGCGGTCTCCACGCTGAGCGCCGGGTTGGCGGCGAGCATCGCCGTCTGCAGATGGCGCAGCCGGGCCGAGGGCTCGAGGCCCAGCTCGTCGTTGAGCTTCTCGCGGAGCGTGTGATAGACGTCCAGCGCCTGTGCCACGCGCCCCGACCGGTACAGGGCCAGCATGTACTGGGCGTGCAGGTTCTCGTGTGTCGGGTTGTCGGCCGTCAGCGAGCGCAGCTCGCCGAGCAGTCCGTGATGCAGACCGAGGCGCAACTCGGCCTCGACGCAGCGCTCGAACGTGGTCAGCCTGGTCTCCTCCAGGCCCGCGATCCGCGCCTCCAGGCGCGGTCCGGCCGGCACGTCGACCAGCGTCGGCCCGCGCCACACCGCGAGTGCGGCGCGCAGCGCGGCGGCCAGCCGCTGGTCGTCGCCGGACGCCTGGGCGGCACGGGCGTCGCTCATGTGCCGCTCGTAGTGGTGCAGATCGAGGCTGCCCGGCTCGACGCTGATCAGGTAGCCCTGGTGTCTGGTGACGAGGATCTGCTTCGGCTGTTCGGGCGTCGTGACCGAGGGGCAGCCGGCGAGCGCGCGGCGGATGTGCAGCACATAGGTGTGCAGGGTCTGCACCGCACTGCGCGGCGCCTGCGTCCCCCACAGCTCCTCGATGCATACGGAGGCCGGTACGGGTGTGTTCGCGTTGAGCAGCAGCAGTGCAAGAAGCTGACGCGTCTTCGGTGCGGACGGAAGATGCGAAATTCCACCGTCATTCATGACGACAGGGCCGAGAACTCCGAATTCCACGAGGTCTCCTCAGGGAGTTGTTGTCCGGTGCATCCCAGAACGACCGCGACGCTAGCAATCCGCTCGTACGGATGTCCACGGTCGAACTGGCGCTCCGGGCCCCGCGGTTGGCGTCCCGGCACGTACCGGTCGGCCGGATTTCCCGGGGAATCGGTGAAAGCCCAGGTGAGGAACGATGGAGGCGTACTCGTGCATAGGGAGTGACGAGATCTGTTCCATGCGTTCTCAACAGGCCTTCCAGTGGCTGCTCCTAATGTTTTCAGGGTCGGACACCCTCCGGATGGGAGTAACTTCAGTGGTTGTATTCATGAACCGCCTCACGATGATCGGCGAGCCCTCGGAGTTCGAAAGGATCTATGCGGAGATCGGGAAAATAATGAGCGCCCGCCCGGGCCTCATCCGATTCCGTCTGGTGCGCTCCACCAAGGAGGCGGACGTCTACTTCAACATCGCGGAATGGGAGTCCGAGGAGGCGTTCCAGGACGCCCTCAAGACGCCCGAGTTCCGCGCCCAGTTCGAGCAGCTGCTGCCGATCATCAAGGGTGACCCGCATGTGTGCGAGGTCGTTCAGGAGGGTCTGCCGGCAGTCCATGCCTGACCTCGGCCTGGAGCGGGTCGCCGACGGCGTGCACGCGTGGGTCCAGCCCGATGGCGGCTGGTGCCTGAACAACGCGGGTGTCGTCGTCGGCGACCGTTCCGTCCTCCTCGTCGACACGGCGGCCACCCGGGCCCGGGCGCAACGGCTGCGCGACAGTGTGCGCGGCCTGACCCCGCTGCCCGTACGGACCGTCGTCAACACCCACCACCACGGCGACCACACCCACGGGAACCTCGTGTTCTCGGAGGGTGCGGTCGTCGTCTCGCATGAGCGGACCCGCGCCGAGATGGCGGAGCGCGGGCTCGCTCTGACCCATGTGTGGCCCGACGTGGACTGGGGCGACCTCAGTGTCGTCCTGCCGGACCTCACCTACACGAAGTCCCTGTCCGTGCACCTCGGCGGCGGCCGGACCGCCGAGCTGCTGCACCCGGGCGTCGCCCACACCACCAACGACACCGCGGTGTGGCTGCCCGACGCCGGCGTGCTGTTCGCCGGCGACCTGCTGATGTCGGACTGCACCCCGTTCGCCCTGATGGGCTCCGTACGGGGCCTGGTGCGGGCCGTCGGCCGGCTGCGCTCACTGGGGGCCCGCAGGATCGTCTGCGGCCACGGACCGGTGTGCGGGCCGGAGGTGTTCGAGCTGACCGAGGCGTATCTCGCCCGGGTCCTCGACCTCGCCGCGTACTGCGTACGACGCGGCACGGACCCGCTGGCCGCCGCCCGTGACGCGGGCTACGGCGAGTTCGCGGAGCTGCACGACCCCGAGCGCCTGGTGGCGAATCTGCACCGGGCGTGCGCCGAGCTGGAGGGCGCTCCCGAAGGGGCGTACCTTCCCTCGGCCCCGGTGTTCCACGAGATGGTGACGCTCAACGGCGGACGCCCCCTGACCTGCCTCGCCTGAGGCCGGCCGGGGGCGTCGCCCTGGGCGGCCGCCGCCGGAGTGCCGCTACCGGAGCGTTGCCGCCGTACCGCCGTACGTCACACCGCGTGTCTCACACCGTCCGGCCGTGTCCGTCGTGCTCGACCAGGCGGTGGCGTATCCGCAGCCGGCCGTCCTCGCCGCGTACCAGCAGGTCCTCGCCGGGGGCGCTCAGATGCGGCCGCGGGTCGCCGCCGTCCGGGATCTCGAACACCAGGGCGTAGAACCGGCAGCGCCAGGTGCCGGGCTCCTCGCCCTCGTCCACGATCAGCATTCCCAGCCAGTGGCGCCGGGTCACCGGGCGGGCCGCGAGCCGGTCCAGACCGACCCGCATCCGCGCCACGATCTCCGCGCGGCCGCGCCAGGGCTCCGGTTTCACGTTCTGCTCGAAGACGCCGTCCTCGGTGAAGGTCTCGGCCCACTCCTCGGCCCGGCCCTCGTCGAGCAGCCGCATCTGCCGGGCGTAGAAGTCCTGGACCTCGGCCTGGATCTCCGGCGGCGCGGGCCGTGCCTGCCCGGCCGTCTCCACGGGCGCGGTCATGACGCCTCCACCAGGGCGGTACGGGACTCCGCGTACGTCTTGGCCAGGCCCAGCGTGGCCAGGCTGTTGGTGCCCAGCGCCTTGCGGACGTACGCCTTGGCGTCGGCGAGCGTGCTGTCCGCGCCGAGCACGTCCGTCACCTTCTCTGGCCTGACCGTCACCGTGTGCCGGGAGGTGGCGACCACACCGCCGCCGGTCTCGGTGAACGTCCACCGGCCGGTGTGCGCGGCCAGCAGCCCGGGCAGGACCAGCTGCTTGTAGACGATGCGGTCCGGGGCGAAGCTCAGCCGGACCGAACGGGTGGTGTGGATCGAGCCGTCCGGCGCCCGGGTGTCCATCTCGAGGATCTGCACCCCGCCCGGCTGCTCGGTGAAGTCGACCCGGGCCACGTGCGGAAGGCGTTCCTGCCAGGCGTCGGCCCGGTCCACGAAGTCGAACAGGTCGGCGGCCGAGCCGGCCACCGTGACCGAGTCCTCGAAGGAGAAGGTCACGGCCTCGCCGTCCGACACGGCGTTCTCCACGACGTCCTTGAGCCGGGCGAGCTCGGCCGTGCTGTTGTTCTCGACGGCCCGCGCGATCCACCGCTGGTGCTCGGGGGAGTCGTCCACCGCGCGGTAGTCGTGGGTGAGACGTACGCGCGTGCCGCCGGCGCCGGACGGCTCGACGAACCAGTCGCCTCCCATCGCCGCCACCGGGTGGGCGCTGAGCTGCTGCCGGAAGCCGACCCGCAGGTTCTGCGGGTCGAGGGTGCGGCGCGAGGTCCAGTCCTTCACCTCGCCGTTGGCCTGCGCCCACAGGTGGATCAGTTCCTCGCTCGTACCGTCGTCGAACGAGGTGCTCTCCAGCACCTCCGCGTGCACGGTGGGGGTGAACGCCGCCGGCCACCGGGTCACATCGGCGATCACCGCGTAGACCTCGGACGGCGGCGCGTCGATCAGGACGGTGTGTTCGGTGTGGTGCTCCACTGCTGCTGACATCTGCTGCTTGTCCTCTCGCCTCTCGACTTCGGTGCGGTCAGTAGTTGCCGAGTCCGCCGCAGACGTTGAGCGCCTGCGCGGTGATGGAGGCCGCGATGTCGCCGGCCAGATAGCGCACCAGACCCGCCACCTCCTCCGGCGTGGAGTAACGGCCCAGCGGGATCTTGGCGTTGAAACGCTCCTGCACGTCGTCGACCGTGGTGTCCCAGGCGGCGGCGTAGCCCTGCCGGACCCGTTCGGCCATCGGCGTCTCGACATAGCCGGGGCACACGGCGTTCACGGTGATCCCGGTCTTCGCCAGCTCCAGGCCCACCGCCTTGGTGAAGCCGACGACCCCGTGCTTCGACGCCGAGTACGGCGCGCCGAGCACCACACCCTGCTTGCCCCCGGTGGAGGCGATGTTGATGATGCGGCCGCGGCCGCTCTCCCGCATCCCGCCGGTGCCGAGCACCTCGCGGGTCGCCCAGAAGACGCTGTTGAGGTTGGTGGCCATGACGTCGAGCCACAGCTCGTCGGCGATGTCGGCCGTGACCCCGCCGCCGCTGCGGCCGGCGTTGTTGACCAGGACCCCGACGGGGCCGTGGCGTTCGGCGGCGGTGCGGACGAAGTCGTGCACCGACGCGGGGTCCCGCACGTCCGCGGCGACGCCGTCGGCGTCGATCCCCTCGTCGAGCAGGGTCTTGACGACGGTGTCGACGTTGCTCTGCGTCCGGGCGCACAGGAACACCCGGTGGCCGTCCTGGCCGAGGCCGCGCGCGACCGCCAGGCCGATGCCGCTGGTGGCACCGGTGACCAGAGCGAGGCGCTGAACCGATTCCGGCATGATGATCCTTCCGTTCGAAGTACGGGCGTCGGTGGCCGGCCGGGTCACGGCCGGAGCAGGATGCGGCCGAGCTGGGCGCGGTCCTCGATGATCCGGTGGGCGGCGGCGGCCTCGGTGAGCGGCAGTTCGGCGTGCACGTGCACCTTCAGCCGGCCTTCGGTGACATGGCCGATCAGCTCCTGCAGACCGGTCCGGATGTCGTCCGGGCAGTGCTGCCACCACTGGTCCAGGCCGCAGCCCACGACGTGCTTCATCGGGATCAGGCGCATCGCGGGGACCTGCGGCAGGGTGCCGCCGGAGGCGCCGTAGAAGACGAGCCGGCCGAACGGCTTGAGCACGTCCAGGCCCGCGAGCAAAATGTCGCCGCCGACGCTGTCGAGGATGACGTCGGCGCCCTCGCCGTCGGTGGCCTTGAGGACCTCGTCGGTCCAGCCGTCCGTGCTGTAGTCGATGACGACATCGGTGCCGTGCTCACGCGCGAACTCGGCCTTCGAGGGCGAACCGACCGTGCCGATCACCCGGCCCGCCCCGTAGTGGCGGACCAGCTGCGTCATCAGATGCCCGATCGCCCCCGCCGCCGCGTGCACGAGCACGGTGTCACCGGGCTGGATGCGGGCCGTCTTCAGCACGCACAGCGCGGTCTGCGCGGGAGAGGCCAGAATGCTGGCCTGCGCCGCGTCGAGTCCGTCCGGCAGCGGGGCCAGGAACGTGGCGTCCGCCAGGACGAAGTCCGCGTACGCGCCGCCCATCACGGGCGCCGCCACCCGGTCGCCGACGGCGACCGTGGTCACCTCGGGGCCCACCTTCTCGACCCGGCCGACGACATCCCCGTTGGGGGTGGCCGGCAGCGGCGGCGGAAACGGCCCGGTGCCCCTGCGGCGCTGCGTCTCGACGAAGTTCACGCCGATCGCCTCGGACTTGATCAGGACCTGCCCGGCGCCGGGGACAGGCACCGGGGCCTCCTCGACGGTGAGCACCTCGGGGTTCCCGTAGCTGTGGTAGCGGATGGACCGCATGCGTAGCCTCCTTGGGTGGTCTGCGAGCCTCACCGGACCGTAGGGCGGCGTACTGGAGGCTCGATCGCCGTCCCGTGGAGCGCTGCGCGGGGGACGCGGCGTGCAGTCTCTCTCCAGCCCGGCTCCATGACCCGGTGCCACCGTCGAAGCACCAACGACGGGTAGCAACGGGAGGAGTACGGATGACTCGACGAGTCGTCATCACGGGGCTGGGGGTCGTCGCTCCAGGCGGAATCGGCACAAAGGCGTACTGGGACGTGCTCGCGAACGGCCGCACCGCCACCCGCGCGATCAGCTCCTTCGACGCCTCCCGGTACCGGTCGCGGATCGCCGCCGAATGCGACTTCCACCCGGAGGAGGCGGGGCTGACCCCGCAGGAGATCCGGCGGATGGACCGCTCCGCCCAGTTCGCGGCCGTCGCCGCCGACGAGGCGGTGGCCGACAGCGGCCTGTTCTTCGCGGACCTGCCGCCGCACCGCACGGGCGTGTCCATCGGCACCGCGGTCGGCTGCACCACCAGCCTGGAGCAGGAGTACGTCGTCGTCAGCGACGGCGGCCGCAAGACCCTCACCGACCACCGCTACGGCGTACCCCACCTCTACGACTACCTGGTGCCCAGCTCGGTCGCCGCCGAGGTCGCCTGGCGGGTCGGCGCGGAGGGACCGGTCAACACCGTGTCCACTGGCTGTACGTCCGGTCTGGACGCGGTCGGCCACGCCGCCGCGCTGATCCGGGAGGGCTCCGCGGACGTCGTGGTCGGCGGCGCCACCGACGCCCCGATCTCACCCATCACCCTGGCCTGCTTCGACGCGATCCGGGCCACCTCACCGCGCAACGACGATCCGGCCCACGCCTCCCGCCCGTTCGACAGGAGCCGTAACGGCTTCGTCCTCGGGGAGGGCGCGGCCGTCTTCGTCTTCGAGGAGCTGGAGCACGCGCTGCGCCGCGGCGCGCACATCCACGCCGAGGTGGCCGGCTTCGCGACCCGCAGCAACGCCTACCACATGACCGGACTGCGCTCCGACGGCGCCGAACTGGCGCAGGCCGTCACCGCCGCACTCGACCAGGCCCGGGTCGACCCCGGGAATCTCGACTACGTCAACGCGCACGGATCAGGAACCAAGCAGAACGACCTGCACGAGACGGCAGCCATCCGGGCGAGCCTCGGCGCGCACGCGCAGACCACACCCGTCAGCTCGATCAAGTCGATGATCGGCCACTCGCTGGGCGCGATCGGTTCCCTGGAGGTGGCCGCCTGCCTGCTGGCGATGCGCCACGGGCTCGTACCGCCCACCGCCAACCTCCACGACCCCGACCCGAGCTGCGACCTCGACCATGTGCCGCTGACCGCGCGGGAGACGCCGGTCCGTTCGGTGCTCAGCACCGGCAGCGGCTTCGGAGGATTCCAGAGCGCCGTGGTCCTCACCGGCAACGGCACCGAGAGAGGAGGACTCGCCCAGTGAGCGGCACCGCGTCCACGACGGTCGTCACCGGCATCGGCGTGGTCGCCCCCAACGGCCTCGGCACCGAGGAGTACTGGGCGGCGACCCTGCGCGGGGAGAGCGGCATCCGCCGCCTCACCCGCTTCGACCCCGCGCAGTACCCCTCCCGGCTGGCCGGCGAGGTCATCGGCTTCGACCCGGCCGCACATCTGCCCGACCGGCTCCTGCCGCAGACCGACCACATGACCCGGCTCGCCCTGACCGCCGCGGACCTGGCGGTCCTCGACGCCGGGGCGGGCCCCGAGGAGCTCCACACCCTCGGCGCGGGCGTGGTCACGGCGAGCGCCTCCGGAGGCTTCGAGTTCGGCCAGCGCGAGCTGGAGAACCTGTGGAGCAAGGGCAACGAGTACGTCAGCGCCTACCAGTCCTTCGCCTGGTTCTACGCCGTCAACACCGGCCAGATCTCCATCCGCAACGGGATGCGCGGCCCGAGCGGCGTTCTCGTCGCCGATCAGGCCGGCGGGCTCGACGCGGTGGCGCACGCCCGCAGGCAACTGCGCGGCGGGGCCTCGCTGATGGTCACCGGCGGGGTGGACTCGGCGCTGTGCCCGTGGGGATGGACCGCGCAGCTGGCGACCGGGCTGCTCAGCACCTCGCAGGACCCGGCCCGCGCCTTCACCCCGTTCGCCGACACCGCGAACGGCTATGTGGCGGGCGAGGGCGGCGCCATCCTCGTCCTCGAACCGGAGGAGCCGGCCCGCGCCAGGGGAGCACGCCCGTACGGCTCGGTCGCCGGGCACGCCGCCACCTTCGACCCGCCTCCCGGCAGCTCCCGCGGCCCCGCTCTGCGGGCGGCGATCCTGGGGGCCCTCGCGGACGCCGGCTGCACACCCGGCGACATCGACGTGGTGTACGCCGACGCGGCCGGCCTTCCCGACAAGGACGCCGCGGAGGCCGCGGCGCTGGGCGAGGTCTTCGGCCCGTACGGCGTCCCGGTCACCGCTCCGAAGACGATGACCGGGCGGCTGTACTCGGGCGGCGGGCCGCTCGACCTGGCCACCGCCCTCCTCGGCTTCCGCGACGGCGTGATCCCGCCGACGGTCAACGTGGCCATGCCCGACCCGGCCCACCGCATCGACCTGGTGACCGGGGAACCGCGCGCCGTGCAGACCCGCACCGCGCTCGTGCTGGCCCGCGGTCACGGCGGCTTCAACTCGGCGATGGTGCTGCGCGCCCCGGCTGATCGACGCACCTCGCACCAGTGAACCTCCCTCCGCACCGGAGGGTCGATTTCGACAATTCACGGAGGAAAAGCCATGGCAGCACAGGAGTTCATCACCCTTCAGGACGTCGTCCGCGCTCTGCGCGCCGCCGCGGGGGCGGGGGACGGCATCGACCTGGACGGGGACATCGCCGACGTCACCTTCAGCGAGCTGGGCTACGACTCGATCGCGGTTCTCGAGACTCTCGGCGCGCTGGAGCGCGAGTTCGGTTTCAGCCTGCCGGACGAGGCCGTACAGGAGGCGCAGACCCCGGGGCAGCTGCTGCGCCTCGCGGTCGAGGCCGCGGGCAGTGTGGCCGGTCTGGCCGCCTGACGGCGGTGAGGGACGGGGCCGGCCCGTACGACGTCACGTCGTACGGGCCGGCCTTCCGCACGCGGCCTCCCGGCCACCGACAGGGGGCTGTACGGACGAAAGCCCGTGGCCCACGGGTCGTCCCCATGAGCCACGGGCCGTGCGGAGCGGGCCTGTCACCAGGTGACCGGCACCTCGGTGAACCCTTCCACGAGCACACCGGTGTTACGGGTCAGCTCCTGCGCCGGGACCGTGAGCCGCAGGTCCGGGAAACGCCGGAGCAGGGTGCCGATCGCCGTCTGGAGTTCCAGCCGGGCCAGGGCGGAGCCGGCGCAGAAGTGCGGCCCGGCGCTGAACGACAGGTGCTTGTTGTCGTCCCGGTCCACCCACAGGGCCTCGGGCTCCTTGAAGACCTCCTCGTCGCGGTTGGCGGACTCCAGGGCGAGGAACACGGCGGACCCCGCCGGGATCGTCGTCCCGCCGACCTCGATGTCGGCGGAGGCGTACCGCACGGCGGCCAGCTGCGAGAAGAGCACCTGGTAGCGCAGCAGCTCCTCCACCGCGGCCGGGACCAGCGAGGGGTCCTGGCGGACCTTCGCCAGCTCCTGCGGGTGTGCGAGCAGCGTGACGACGGCGGCGGACAGGTGGTTGGCGGTGGACTCGTACCCGCCCATCAGCAGCCCCTGCACCCAGTACAGGAGTTCGTACTCGCCGAGCCGGCTCTCGTCCTCGTCCCGTACCGCGATGAGGGAGCTGATCAGGTCGTCGCCGGGCTGCTCGCGCTTGGCGGCGACCAGGCGCTGGATGTAGCCGAACAGTTCACCGCGGTACCGGGCGACCTCCTCCGCGGTGTAGCGGTTGACCGACAGATAGGCGTCGGTCCACAGCCGGAAGTCCTTCTGGTCCTCCGGCGGGACACCGAGCAGCCCGCACAGGGTGCGGATGCCGAGCGGGAACGCCAGCGCCTCCGCAAGATCGGCGGTGGGACCGGCGGCCTCCATCGCGTCGAGCAACTCGTCGACCAGACCCTGCACATGCGGGCGCATCTTCTCGACCCGGGCGGCGCTCAGGGCCTTGGTGACGAGCCGGCGCATCCGCGGGTGCTCGGGCGGGTCCAGGCTCACGTTCGGGTCCTGGAACATCGCGTTGTCCTTGGTGATCCGCGGCAGGTCCTCGCTGGTCCGGTCGCGGTGCAGACGCGGATCGGAGAGCAGGGCGCGGATGTCCTCGTAACGCGTGACGACCCATCCGGGGTCCCCGCTGGGCAGGGTGACCCGGACGGCGGGGCGCTCCCGCAGGCCGCGCAGTTCGATGGGGGCGTCCAGCACCGACGGACGGGTGCCGAACGGATAGCTCGGGGGGTTCTCGTGCATCGGGCAGGTCGTCAAGGCGGCGTCCTCTCCTCATGGTGAAACCACACTCCCCGCAGGCTCGCAGCGGTCGCTGGAGCGGCTCTGGAGCGGCAACGGAACCACACTGGAGACTTTCTAGATTTTGATGAATTACTTGAAGTCTTTCGTGTAGCGTGTTTGGTTAGTTGTCGCCATTGTGTTGTGTCACCAACCCAGGGGTCGACACAGGCCCTTCAGACGATGCGGGGAATCATGGAAAGTGCACCATCCGCAGTCGTTCCGCTCGGCTCCCACACCAGACCGAACCGGGGGAGCATCCTCGGCGACGACGAACTGGCCGTGATCGAAGAACTGTTGCGGTCCGGCAGCCCGCTCTCCGGGGGCGTCTGGCGGGAACGTTTCGAAGAGGCGTTCCGCGCGCACCTCGGCGTCGCGCACGCGCTCTCGGTCACCAGCGGGACCACCGCGCTCCGGCTGGCCCTCCACCTGCTCGACCTGCGCCCCGGCGACGAGGTCATCGCCACTCCGCAGACCTATCTGGCCACCGTCCAGCCGCTGTTGGACTACGGCGTACGGGTCCGCTTCTGCGACGTGGAGCCCGACTCGCTCAACATCGACGCCGAGCGCATCGAAGAGTTGATCACCGAACGGACCCGGGCCGTCGTCATGGTCCACTACGGCGGCCGGGCGGCGGACATGCCGCGCATCATGGCGCTGGCCGAGCGGTACGGACTGACCGTCGTCGAGGACGCGGCACACGCCATCGGCGGGTCGCTGCACGGCCGGCCGCTCGGCTCGTTCGGACACTTCGGAATCTTCAGTTTCCACTCTTCCAAGAACATCACCACGCTGGGCGAGGGCGGCATGCTCGTCGTGCAGGACGACGAGGCCGCCGCCCGGGCGACCGCGCTGCGCGACAACGAGGTCGACGCCGTCTACGTACCCTCCCGGCACACCTTCGCCTCGACCCGGCGTCCGCCCGCCGGGGCCATGTTCCCCGCCGGTTCCTACACCGCCGACTGCCTGATGCTCCGGGGAACGGGCATCAACGGGACGCTCGCGGAGCCGGCCGCCGCGGTGGGGTTCGTCCAGCTCGGGCGGCTGCCCGCGCTGCAGGCCAGGCGCCGGGAGCTGGCCCGGCAGTACACCGAGCGCCTCGCGGACATCCCCGGCCTGTACGTACCGCCGGTGCCGGAGGGCGTGGACCACCCGTACCACCTGTTCACCGCCTTCGTGGACCCCGAACTGATCGACCGGGACGGCCTGCTGAACGCCATGGACGCGGCCGGGGCGCAACTGTCGCTGCGCTACTTCCCCCTGCACCTGATGCCGGAGTGGCGGGCCCACGGCCACCGCGAGGGCGAGTGCCCCGTGGCCGAGCGCCGCTGGTTCCGGGAAATGATCAACATCCCCTGCCAGCCCGGAATCGACGACGACCAGGCCGCCCAGCTGATGGACCAGCTGGAGCGCACCATCAGCCGGTCGTGGCGACGCGGGCGGACCCCTCTCGGGAGGACGGCATGACCGCACCCCGCACCCCGCACCACTCCTACGACCTCGTCGTCGTCGGCGGCGGCGCCGTCGGACTCAGCACCGCCTGGTACGCCGCCGGCCGCGGCGCCTCCGTACTCGTCCTGGAGAGCAGCGACGGGCCGGAGAACACCGGCAGTTCCGCCGGCGCCGAACGCCAGTGGCGCCTCCAGTACACCCAGCGCGATCTCACCGAGCTGACGGTGCGCGCCCTGCCCCTGTGGCGCCGCATCGAGGAGGCCTGCGGCCGGCGGCTGGTGCACCACACCGGCAGCCTGTGGTTCGGCGAGACCAAGGAGGCCACCAACGAGGGCCAGATAGCCGACGCCGCCCAGGTCCTCGACGACGCCGGGCTGCCCTACGAGTGGCTCACCGCGGCCGCCATCGAGGAGCGCTTCGGATTCACCGGACTGCCCGCCCACTACGAAGGCTTTCACCAGCCGGACGGCGGCGTGGTCGACGTCCGCGGCACGCTCTGGTCCCTCGCCCACCTCGCCCGCTCGGCGGGCGCGGAGATCCGGCCCGGCCGGCGCGTCCTCGCCCTGGAGCCGCACCCCGACCGCGTCGAGGTCGTCACCGACGGCGCCCGGATCACCGCCGACAAGGTCGTCGTCACCGCCGGCCCCTGGTCCAACGAACTGACCGAACCGCTCGGCGTCCGCCTCGACATCGAGGTGTACGACATGGCCACCGCGTACTTCCGCCTCCGCGACCGGACCCGTGACCTGCCCACCTGGTTCGCCTTCCAGACCCCGACGGACACCGACTCCAACCTGTTCTACGGATTCGGCGCCAACCCGTGGAGCCCCGGCGAACTGGTGCGTGTCGCCCCGGACTTCGAAAGCGACCCCAGGTCCGCGCCGGCCGCCGCCCGGCCCGGGCCCGACCCGCACCAGCTGCGCCGCACCGCGGAGTTCGTCGCCCGGCACATGCCCATGCTCGACCCGGAGCCCGTACAGCCGGGATCGTGCCTGATCGCCCTGCCCCGCGACCACGGACGGCAGTTCTACCTCGGTGCGCTGCCGCCCGGCGAGGGCCGCGACCGGGTGCTGGTCCACGCGGCCGGCTGGGCCTTCAAGTTCGTCCCCGTCTTCGGCAGCGCGCTCGCCCAGCTCGCCCTCGACGGCAGCACCGAGTACTCCCTGGGGCGCCTGCGCCCATGACCGGCCACCACCCGACACCGCTATCCGAGGAGAAGCCGGTGGGACACCTTCATGTGATCGACGCAGCCGCTGTACGCAAGCTGCTCACCTACGACGACGCGATCCCCGCCATGGAGGACACCATGGTCAGGGCGTCCCGGCGGGAGCTCTACGAGCACCCGCGGGTGACCGTCGAGCCGCCCGGCCACGGGGGCATGGTGCTTCTGATGCCCGCCGTCGGCGGCCCCGCCGAGGAGCCGGTGCTCGGCCTGAAGATGCTCAGCATGTTCCCGCGCGCGGTCGAACGGGGGCTGCCCAGCGTCCAGGGCCTGGTGATCCTGGTCGACGCGGTCCACGGACAGCCGCTCGCCCTGGTGGACGCCGGCGCCCTCACCGAGATCCGCACCGCCGCGGTCACCGCGGTGGCCACCCGCGCCCTGGCCCGTCCCGACGCCCGCGAACTCGCGGTCATCGGCGCCGGAGTGCAGGCGCGCGGCCACCTGGAAGCGCTGTCCCGGACGCGCGACTGGGAGCGGGTGCGCATCTACAGCCGGACGCGCGCCACCGCCGAGAAACTCGCCCGCTGGGCCGAGGGGTTCTACCCACGTGCCGAGGTGTGCGACTCCACCGCGCAGGCCCTGGCCGACTGCGACGTCCTGTGCACCGCCACCTCGGTCGCCGGCGACGAGCCGGTGTTCGACGCCTCGGAGCTGCCCGCCGGGCGCGGCGTCCACATCAACGCGATCGGCGCGTTCGGGCCCGGCTGCCGCGAGCTGCCGACCGCGACGGTCGCCGGCGCACGGCTGATCGTCGACAACCGCGAAGCGGCGCTGCGGGAGGCCGGGGACATCCTGCTGCCCATCGCCGAGGGGGCCCTCACCGCGGACGCCATCGTCGCCGAGATCGGCGAAGTCCTGTCCGGCGCCCGGCCCGGCCGCACCGACGACACCGGGACCACGGTCTTCGAGACGCTCGGCCTGCCCGTCCAGGACTCGGTGGCCGCCGACCTCGTGTACCGGCGGGCCGTCGCCCACGGCATCGGCGAGCGCATCTCCTTCCCCTGACGGCGACCCACGACCCACGACCCACGAACCACGACTCACCCTCCACGACCCACAGGTCTGTGACACGGACGACAAGGAGCTGACACCCATGCAGAACGACGATGGCCGCACGTACCTGGTCGTGGTCAACCACGAGGAGCAGTACTCGATCTGGGCCGAGGGCCGCGAGGTTCCGCTCGGCTGGACCGCCACCGGCTTCTCCGGCCCCAAGGACGCCTGCCTGGCCCACATCGCGGAGGTCTGGACCGACATGCGCCCGCTCAGCCTCCGCCGCCGTCTCGCCGCGGCCGCGACCGACTGACCGCGACGCACTGACCGAAACCGGCTGACCGGCCGACCACGGCCCCCGACCACGGCCCGCCGACCGACCGCACACGAACACGGCCGCCCACGGACCGCCGCCACCCCCGGTTCCCCCCACCTCCACCCGTACCACCCCCGTCCCCTCACACGCAGAGAGGTAACACCTGATGACCACCCAGGAGCAGCCCGGGAGGGCGGCCGAAGCCCCGCGCAGGCCCGGGCTCACCCGCAACAGCGACTTCATGAAGTTGTGGACCGGCGAGTCCGTGAGCCTGCTGGGCAGCGAGGTCTCCCTGATCGCGCTGCCGTCCCTGGCAGTCCTCGCGTTCGGCGCCTCCGCCGGATCCGTCGGTCTGCTGATCGCCCTGCAGTGGATCCCGTTCGTGGTCCTCGGCCCCGTGGTCGGTGTGCTCATCGACCGGATGCGCCGCCGCCCCCTGATGATCGCCGCCAACCTCGGCCGTGCCGTCGTGCTGGGCTCGCTGCCGCTGGCCGCCTTCCTGGGCTCCGTGAGCATGGCGCACCTGTACGCGGTGGCCGTGATCAAGGGCGCCCTGGACGTGATCTTCCAGCTCGCCTACCAGGCGCACTTCCCGGCGCTGATCGAGCGCGAGGACTTCGCGGAGGCCAACGCCAAGACCCAGATGAGCCGTTCGCTCGCGGCGGTCTTCGGCCGCAGCATCGGCGGTGTGCTCGTCGGTGTGCTCGGCGCGGCCAAGGCCGTGACCGTCGACGCCCTGTCCTTCCTCGTCTCCACCTACACGATCTGGGCCATCCGCAAGCCGGAGCCCGCCCCGCAGCCCAGCGGCAAGGGCGTCGGCGCGGCCGTCGCGGACCTCAAGCACGGCTTCACCACCCTCGTCGGCAACCGGCTGCTGCGGAGCCTGACCCTCATGGGCTTCTTCGGCAACCTCGCCGTCTCCATGACCATGGCGATGCTCGTCGTGTACGCCTACGACGACCTGGGCTTCAGCCCCGCACAGCTCGGCTTCGTCATGAGCGCGGGCGGTGTCGCCTTCGTCATCGGCGCGATCTTCTCCCGCAAGGCCCTGCACCACCTGGGCATGGGACGGGCGCTGATCGTGACCCACGCCCTGCTCGGTCTCGCCGTGCTGCTGTTGATCGCGGCCGGCCAGGGCACGGCGGGCGTCGTGGTCGTGGCGCTCTCGCAGTTCCTCGCCTCGCTCACCACGCCGATCGCCAACGTCGGCATCATGACGATGGTGCAGAAGGCCACCCCACCGCACCTGATGGGCCGGGTCGGCGGCGTCTCGCTCCCGCTGGTCTGGGGCGCCAACGCGGTCGGCCCCATGCTGGGCGCCGCGGCCGCCTCCGTGTGGGGCAACGCCGCCGCGTTCGCCCTGGCGGCGGTGCTCGCCTGGACCGCCATCGGCTGGCTGGTGGCCGGCTCGGTGCACGGCATCAGGGACGAGGTCCCGGCGGAGATGCAGGCCGCCTAGGACTGCCCCCCCGCACGTGACCCTCCGCCCACCCCTTCGACCGCACGAGGTCCGGCCGTACGTCCCCCGGCGGCCGGGCCTCGTGCCTCACCTCAACACCCTTTGCTGTTCACGCGCGTTCCATCCATTGGCCCGACGGCGACGAGGAAGACGGGTAGCCCCGTGACCGACCAGATACCGACCGATGCCCTGGAAGAGAAGCGGCGCCGGCTTGCCAGGCTGCTCGCCGAGCGCGACCGCGACCGCGACCCGGACAAGGAGACCCGGACAGGACCCGTCTCCTTCGCCCAGCGGCGGCTGTGGATCCTCGACCGGCTCGTTCCCGGCAGCTGCGCGTACAACATCCCCATCGTGCTGCGTACCTCCACCGCCCCCGACCGCCGGGCGCTGGCACGCGCCCTCGGCCGCGTCGTACAGCGCCACGAGGTGCTCAGGACCGTGTTCCCCGCACCCGACGGCATGCCCGTCCAGCAGGTGCGGCCGCCTTTCGAACCGGCCCTCGAGGAGGTCGACGTCGCCACCGCCGCCGACCCCGCGGCGGCCGCCGAGGACCGCGTCAAGCAGTGGTCGGCGCAGCCTTTCGACCTCGCGACCGGTCCCCTTCTGCGCGCCATGACCGTCCGGGTCTCCGCGGACGAGCACCTGATCGCGCTGTGCGTCCACCACATCGTCTGCGACGGCTGGTCCGTGGGCACGCTTTTCCGTGAACTCGACGCCTACTACCGCGAGTTCACCGAGGGGACGGCCGCTTCGCTGCCCGAGCTGCCGCAGCAGTACATCGACTACGCGATCTGGCAGCGCGGCCGCCTCACCGGCGAGCGCGAGGAGGAACTCACCTCGTACTGGCGCGAACGGCTCAGCGGCGCTCCGGGCATCCTCCAGCTGCCGATGGACCGCGCCAGGCCCACCGGCCACCGGGTCAACGGCGGCAACGAGGAGTTCGAGTTCCCCGAGGACCTGGCACGGGCCGTGCACGCCTTCGCGCTGCGGGAGCGGACCACCCCGTTCACCGTCCTGCTCACCTGCTTCTCCGCCCTGATGGGGCGCTACAGCGGCCAGGAGGACGTCCTCCTCGGCGTACCGGTCGCCGGACAGACCCACCAGGAGCTGGAGGGGCTGATCGGCTTCTTCGTCAACACCCTGGTCGTACGGTCCGACCTGACCGGGGAGCCCACCCTGCGCGAGGCCGTGCGGCGCGGCAAGGACGCCGTGCTCGGCGCCTTCGCCCACCAGGACATGCCCTTCGAGAAGCTCGTCATCGACTTCCAGCCGGACCGCAACCCCACCGTCAGCCCCGTCTTCCAGGTGCTGTTCAACTACCAGACCGCGGGCGACGAGCGGGTACGCCTGCCCCATCTCGGCGCCGATCTCGTGCCGTTCGACAGCGGCATCGTCCGCTTCGACCTCGAACTGAACCTGTACGCCCACGAACGGCGGCTCGGCGGCTCCTGGGTCTACAACGCGGAACTCTTCGACTCCGCCGTGATGCACCGCATGAGCCGGACCTTCGGCCGGCTGCTGACCCGGGCGCTCGCCGAGCCCGACCGGCCGCTGAGCGAACTCGCTCTGCTCGACGACGCCGACCTGGCCGAACTCGACCGGCTGACCGCGCCCGCCACGATGGCCCTGACGCCGGCCGAGTCGGCAGAGAGGGTCCTCGACGCGGGCGACGACGTGCGGGCCGTCCTCGACGCGCTCGGGACGGACGCGCTCGGGACGGACGCGCTCGGGACCGACGCACTTGGGACGGACGCACTTGGGACGGACGCGTCCGGGACCGACGCGCTCGGGACGGACGCACTTGGGACGGA
Organism: Streptomyces sp. NPDC006294; assembly: GCF_042870895.1. NCBI lineage: Bacteria > Bacillati > Actinomycetota > Actinomycetes > Kitasatosporales > Streptomycetaceae > Streptomyces > Streptomyces sp. NPDC006294. Next base: position 98,530 of record NZ_JBIAHV010000018.1, on the reverse strand, counting down.
CGCGTCCGGGACCGATACGCCGGAGACCGAGGGGATCACCGAACTGCGCATCCGGCCCGGGCTGCTGCACCAGCTCGTCGCAGCGGTCGAGAACGGCGCCGCCGTCCGCGCCCCGCGGCGGATCGTCGTCTCCGGCGAACCCCTGCCCCTCACCCTGGAGCGCCGCTGCCTGGCCGCGCTGCCGGCGACGGAGCTGCACACCCTCTACATCAGCCCCGCGGCCGGTGAGATCGCCACCCGCCGCTGCGCCGGCGACGCACCCGCCGGCCACGACATCGCGGGCCGCCCGCTGCCCGGACGCCGCGTCCGGGTGCTCGACGCCCACGGCAACCCGGTGCCCGTCGGCGTGCCCGGCAGCGTCCACGTGTCCGCCGCGTCCGGGTCCGTCGGCGGCGGCCCGGAAACCGACACCGGCGACCTCGGGCGCTTCCGCGAGGACGGCGCCCTGGAGATCCTCGGCCGCCGCGACGAGCAGGTCCACCTCAAGCAGGTCAGGGTCCCGCGCGCCGAGATCGAGGCCGTGCTGCTGACCCACGAGGCAGTCGGCGACGCCCGCGTCGACGCCCGACTCGACGACACCGGAAACCTGGTGCTCGTGGCGTATCTCGTCCCGCACCGCCCGCACGTCCCCGGCTCCGAGGAGACCGGCCGGCTGCGCGAGGCACTGCGCGCCCACTGCCAGCGCCTGCTGCCCGAGGTGCTGCTGCCCACCTCCTACGTCGTCCTCGGCGCCTTCCCGCTCACCCCCGACGGCCGGGTCGACCGGGCCGCGCTGCCCGCCCCCGCCGCGGAGAAGCAGAGCGCCACGCCGGAGCACACCGAGCCGTCCACCCCGCTGGAGGAGACCCTCGCCGAGATCTGGCGCTCGGTCCTCGGCCTGCCGTCGGTGGGCGTGCACGACAACTTCTTCCTGCTCGGCGGCCATTCGCTGCTCGCCGTACAGGTCATGGCCAGGCTGCGCCGCGCGACCGGCGTGGACCTGCCGGTCAGCGTCCTGTTCCGGTACCGCACCATCGCCGACCTGGCCGTGCGGATCGGCTCGCTGGGCGCCGGCGCGGAGGAGCGGCCCGGGGCCCTGGCCCGTATCCAGTCCGGCACCGTCGCGCCCGCGCTGGCGCTGGTGCACCCGGCGGGCGGCAGCGTCTTCTGCTACGCCTCCCTGGCCACGGCGCTCACCAACCGCACCGTGTACGCCTTCGAGGGCGGCCAGGAGGCGCCCTCCCACGAAGCCCGCGCCGCCGGCTACCTGGCCGAGCTGGAGGCCGCCGACCCCGGACCGTTCGTGCTCGGCGGCTGGTCGCTCGGCGGCACCCTCGCCTTCGAGATGGCCCGCCGGCTGCACGCCCGGGGTCAGGACCCGGGACCGGTCGTACTGATCGACTCCTTCCTGTACGACGGCGATCCCGACAGCCCCGACACCCACGCCTATCTGCTCCACAGCTTCCTGCGGGACCTCACCGCGGACCTCGGCATGCCGGCCGCCGAGCTGCCGCCCGGCAGCGAACTGCTCACCGCACGACGCCTGTTCGCCGACGTCCTGGACGGCTGGAGCGACTCCGCCCCCGCCGGGCTCGACCTCGACGAGGTGGTGCGGCGGTACGGCATCTACCGGGACAACATGCTGGGCCTCGCGGCCTACCGCCCGGCCGGCCCCCGGTACCCCGGCGAGGTGCACCTGCTCCAGGCGGAGCAGTCCCCGGAGGCGGTCGACGGCTGGCGGGCCGTCGCCGAGAACGTCGTCGTGCACCGGGTCCCCGGCGACCACTACAGCATCATGCGCAATCCCGAACTGACCCATGTGGCCCATGTCCTGGACGGCGTGCTCTGCGCCGCCGGCCGCATCCCGGAGGGGGCGAACCGCCGATGAGCGTCGACATCCGACTTCCCGCCACACCCGCGCCGGCCGCCGAGGAGGTGCGCGCCGGCGACGCGCCGAGCGTGCTGCACCTGGTGGCCGACGCCGTCGCCCGCCACCCCGACGCGCCCGCCCTCGCGGGACACGGCTCCACCGTCAGCTACCGGGACATGTGGCAGCGGGCGGGCGCGGTCGCCGCCCGGCTGCGCGGCGAGGGCGTCGGGCCCGGTGACCTGGTGGGCCTGGCCGCCCTGCGGTCCACCGAGCTGATCGTCGCCCTGATCGGGGTGCTCCGCTCGGGCGCGGCGTTCCTGCCGCTGGACTCCGGCTACCCCCGGGCCAGGCTGCAGCACATGCTCGACGACGCACGGGTGGCCGTGGTCCTCGGCCATGCGCGGACGGCGGAGCGGTTCGCCACCGCGGACCGTACGGTGCTGCTGCTCGGCGACGAGCCGGCGCCGCGGACCGGGGCCGCCGCCGCGGAGTCCGTCCTGCCGGCGCTGCCCGCCGCGGAGGATCTCGCGTACGTCCTCTACACCTCGGGCACCACCGGGGCCCCCAAGGGCATCGCCATGCCGCACGGCGCGCTCGCCAACATCGTGCAATGGCAGACCGGCGCCTCCGAGGCGTCCGTCGGCAGCCGCACCCTGCAGTTCTCCGCGATCTCCTTCGACGTCGCGTTCCAGGAGATCTTCGCCTCGCTCGCGGTCGGCGGCACCGTGGTGTGCGTGACCGAGGAGGAACGGCGGGATCCGCTCCGGCTGTGGGAGGCGGCGGCACGTGAGCGGGTGGACCGGATGTTCCTCCCGTACGTGGCGCTCCAGGCGCTGGTCCTGGTCGCGGAGCCGGGTGCGCCCGGCGCGCCGCCGCTGCGCGAGATCATCACCGCGGGGGAGCAGTTGCAGTGCTCCCGGGCCCTGCGCGCCCTGCTGCACTCGCTGCCGGGCTGCCGCCTGATCAACCAGTACGGCCCCTCGGAGGCCCATGTGGTCACCTGGCACCCCCTGGAGGGCGATCCGGACAGCTGGCCGGCCCTGCCGCCGATCGGTCTGCCGTTGCCCGGCAACCGGGTGTACGTCCTCGACGCGCTGGGCGACGAGGTGCCGCCCGGCGGCATCGGCGACATCCACGTGGGTGGCGTGCAGGTCGCCTACGGCTACTGGAACCGTCCGGACCTGACGGCGGACCGCTTCCTCCCGGAGCCCGGCCGGCCGGGCCGCCGCATGTACCGCACCGGCGACGTGGCCCGGCGGCGGCCGGACGGCTCCCTGGACTACCTCGGCCGCGCCGACGACCAGGTGAAGATCCGCGGCTTCCGGCTCGAACTTCCCGAGGTCGAGCGGGTGCTGGGCGATCTGCCCGGCGTCTCCTCGTGCGCGGTCGCGGTACGGGGCGAGGACGGCATCGAGAAGACCCTGGTCGCCTTCGTCGTCCTGGAACCTGGTCTGGGCGCCCCTGCCCTCGCCTCTCTGCGCACGCGCCTCGCGGACCTGCTGCCCGACTACATGGTCCCGGGCCGCTTCCGGGCGGTGACCGACCTCCCCACCATGCCGAACGGCAAGATGGACCGCCCGCGGCTGCGGGCGATGGCGGAGAACGCGGAGTGACCGCGGGTCCGGGGGCGCGGAGTGACGGCCGCGCCCCCGGACCGTGGGTGACGCCCGCGGTGCGCGGCCGGGGACGCGCACGCGAGTGGGGGCGGCAGCGGATCCGATCCGCCGCCGCCCCCACTCGCGTGGACGCGTCCGACGCCTCAGGGCGCCGTCACCACCACCGCGGTGCGGACCAGGTGCGGGGAGAGGGCGAAACTGCCGTGGAGGACCTCGGGTGCGAGGTCCGGGCGGCGGCGGGCGCCCAGAATGCGGGCGGTGAACGTGCCCGTGTCCGGGTCCGGTTCGACGCGGACGTCGTGGAAGCCCAGCCAGCCGCCGACCAGGGGGAACCAGGCCTTGTAGACGGCCTCCTTGGCACTGAAGAACACGGTCGGCCAGTGCGGGGCCCCGCCGCCCGGACCGCGCCACCAGTCCTCCTCCTCCGGGAGGCAGACGAGCCGCCGGGTGGCCTCGTCCAGCCGCATGCTGTCCTCGGCGTCGATGCCGATCGACCGGATGCGGCCCGAACGGGCCACCGCCGCCGCGCAGTAGTCACCGGTGTGCGAAATGCTGCCGACGACCCGTGGCGGCCAGACCGGGGCCCGGTTACGGCCCGCGGGCACGGGCGCGGCGGGCAGTCCCAGCGCGGTCATCGCCCGGCGGGCACACGCCCGGCCGGCCCGGAACTCCCTCCGCCGTGCGGGGACCGCCCGTTCGCTGAGCGTCGCGGCCTCCTCGGGCAGCGGCTCCTCGGCCCACGCCGAGGCGTCCGCCACCGCCACCGCGACGGCTCCGGGAAGCAGATCACGCATCACATCACCCCGGCATTCCACTGTGGCTTGGGTTGACTTCTCTACAGTCTCTATAGTGCTTATGTAGTATGTGGTTATGAATACTGCGAAGTCAACGCCGTCTCGATGGTTCCTCACTCCGCCCTCCACAGAGGCGGCCGTGCGGCTGTTCTGCTTCCCCTACTCCGGCTGCGGCGCCTCCATGTTCCGCGGCTGGCCGAGCAGCATCGGCCCGGCCGAGGTCGTCCCGCTGCAGCTCCCCGGCCGTGAGAACCGCACCAGGGAACCGCACTTCGGCACCTACGAGGAGCTGGCCGACCAGCTCGTCGCGGGCATCGCCGAGCATCTGGACCGCCCCTACGCGGTGTTCGGGCACTGCGGAGGCGCGCTGCCGGCCTTCGAGAGCGTCATCCGGATCGTGGAGCGCGGACTGCGGCCGCCCGAGCGGGTCTTCGTCTCCTCCCAGGTCGCCCCGCAGGACGGCCCGTACGGCCGCTTCCTGGGGCTCGACGAGAAGGGGCTGCGCGCGGAGCTCGTCGCCCTGCTGGCCGCGCTCGGGGCCGCCGAGCCGCCCGAGGAGATCCTCGACCTCTATCTGGAGGTGCTCGTCGCGGACGTCGAGGCCAACAAGAAGTACCGCAAGGACGCGGCCGGTTCCCTGCCCTGCGCCGTCACCGCGCTCGGCTGGGACGCCGATGTGGAGGTCCCGCACGCCCTGATGGGCGGCTGGCAGAACTGGGTCGCCGAGGGCGCGGCCCGCAAGGAGATCCTCAGCGGCACCCACTACACCTTCCTGGACGCCCCCGCGGACCTGGTGGCCGCTCTGGCCCGCGACCTGACCGCCATGGCCTGAACGGGCCGGTACGAACGCCAGGAAGCCCCGCCCGGTGGACCCGGGCGGGGCTCCTGGCGTCCCTACCGGCTCAGGCCCGCGCGCCGGCCAGCCTCGCCCGGCCCGCCTCCAGCCATAGGCCGGCCGGCGGACCGAGCCGTACCGCCTCCACCGTCGCCAGCCGGTAGGCCGTCGCGGGCACCGAGTGCGCCAGCATGCCCCGGACGCCGTGCAGCTGGAGCGAGAGCCGGGCGGCCTTCAGCGCGTGCTCCGCCGCCGCCGCAAGGATCTGCGGCGCCGCGGCGGGCGCCCCGGCGTCGCGGTCGTGCGCCCAGGCCGTCTCGTTGAGCAGCAGTTCCCAGCCGTCGGCGTCGCCGAGGAGCGTGGTGATGCGGTGGCTCACGGTCTGGAACTCGAGGAGCGGCTTGCCGAACTGGAGCCGCCGGCCCACATGGGCGCGGGCCGTGTCCAGGGCCCGGCTCGCGATGCCGAGCAGCAGCGCGGCCTGGCGCACCCGTGCCGCGGCGACCGCCCGCCGCCGCTGCGTCTCCACGACCGGCACGGGCTGGCCGGCCGCCGCCTCGAACCGCCAGCGCGCCGCCGGAGCGCCGAGCAGCGTTGCCTCCTCACGGTGCACGGTCGCGCCGTCGGGCCGGACCAGGAGCCAGCGGTGGCCCCCGCCGTCGGTGGCGGCCCGTACCAGCGCCATGTCCCAGTCGGCCGCGGGCAGTGCCTCGCTGGTCCCCCACAGCAGCCCGTCACCGTCCAGGCGTACGGTCGTCGGTCCGTGCAGGCCGATGCTGACGGCGCTGCCCACGCCCTCGTGGATGCGGGACAGCACGTCCCCCAGCCCGTCGACCCCGGCGTCCGCCAGGAGTTCCAGGCACAGTACGGTCTCGCGCAGTTCCGGCACGGGCTCGAGGGCGCGGCCGAGTTCCCGGTTGACCGCGATGTCGGCGGTCAGGCCGAGGCCCATGCCGCCGAGGGAGACCGGCAGCCCGATGGCCGGCACGCCGACCGCGGCGAGTTCGCGCCGCGCCCCTCCGGTGTGGGTGAGGGCGAGGGCGACGGCGTCGGCGATCCGGCTCTGGATCGGATCCTGATGCAGGTCCATGGTCAGCGCTGCCTCCTGCCGGCGTGGGCGTGTTCGTGGTCGGACTCGTGGTGCAGGCGGGCGCCGGCCACGATCTCGAGCAGTACCTCCGAGGCGCCGCCGGAGATGGTCATGCCGGCCGCCTCGCGGTAGGCCGCCTCCAGCACCTCGGTGGGTGAGGACTGGGGTCCGCCCGCCGCGACGGGCAGGCCCAGGCGCTCCAGCGACCACCACGCGATCTTCTGCGCGGTGTCGGAGTTGTGCCATTTGGCCAGCGACGCCTCTGCGATGTCCGGCTCCCGGTCCTGCAGGCGCTGGGTCGCACGGCAGGTGAGCAGCCGTCCGGCGTCGAGCCGTGCCCAGTGCCGGGCCAGGCCCGACGCCTCGTCCTCACCCGCCTGCCGGCCGCCCGCGGTCAGCTGCTCCTCGGCCAGCCGCAGCCAGTGCAGACCGCGGGCGTAGTAGTCGACGCCGCTGCGCTCCGCCGAGAACATCCCGGTGATCAGGGACCACCCCTCGCCCGGCGCGCCCAGTACGGCGTCGGCGCCGACCCGGACGCCGTCCAGGGCGACGTCGTGGAACTGCTCGTCGGCCAGGCTGGGCAGCGGACGGACCGTCACCCCGGGGGCGGTGAGCGGGGCGAGGAACAGGCTGATGCCCTCGTACTGGCTGACCGAGTCGTCGGTGCGGGCGGCGATCAGCGCCACATCCGCGTAGGCGGTCTTGAGGTTGAACTTCTTGCGCCCGTGCACCGTCCACTCGCCGGTGCGGGCGTCCTGCTCGGCGCGCGTGACGACGCCCGCCAGATCGGAGCCGTTGTCGGGCTCGGTGAACAGGATGCACGCCGCGAGGTCGCCGGAGGCGAGCCGGGGCAGCAGGGCGAGCTTCTGCTCCTCCGTACCGGACTGCAGGATGAGCGACCCTACAATCTGAACGGAGATGAAGTAGAGACTCTGTGGAACACCACGCTGGACAAGCTCCTCCATCAGGACGATGGTCTCGGTGAAGTCACCGTCCCTTCCGCCGTACTCGGAGGGCCACGCCGGGGCGAGCACCCCGTGTTTCCCCAAGTGCCGATAGAGCTCACGGCAATCGCCGTCCATCCCGTCCGCCCGCGCCGCGACCGCGTTGACCAGGTCGTCGACAGCAGGCGAGTACAGCACCTCGCGCAGCTCACGGCGAAACTCGTCTGTTGTCCGCAGAATGCTGAAGTCCATGGCCTCACCCTTGTCGAGACTTTCCTCACCGTACTACAGTCAACATAATCAACGAAGACTGTTGATGGAAGTCGACATGTAACCCGAGTTGGGGGAAGGCCGCGATGACACAAGAGAGCGAGCTCCTGCGCCGGCTGCGAAGTCTGCCCGCCGAGCGACGAGAGCAGTTCCTTCAGGGAATCGGCAATGTGGACCGCGGGACCAGGGTGTCGCCCCTCACCTTCCGCCAGGAGCAGCTGTGGGTCTTCGACAAGGTGTCACCGGGCGACAGCCGGTACGCCCTTGCCTTCGCCTACACCCTGCACGGCGACCTGGACCAGGACGCGCTGTCCGCCACGCTGGACGAGATATTCGACCGGCACACCGTGCTCCGGTCGGTGTTCCCGCACGACCACCCGTCCGGCGAGCAGATCGTGCGGGGCAGGCCGGGCAGCCGGCTCACCGCCGAGACGGTCGGCGAGGAGCGGCTGCCGGAGCGCTGCGAAGCCCTGGCCCGCGAGGAACTGCGCCACGGATTCGACCTGGACGGCGGGCCGATGGTCCGGCTGCGGCTGCTGAAGGTCGCGGAGGACCGGCACGTCCTGCTGTGGTTCTCCCACCACCTGGTCTTCGACCCCCGGTCCGCCGACGTCGTGCTGCGCGACCTCGCCGCCGGCTACGCCGCCCGCACCGGCGGATCCCCCGCCGGCCGCGCGGCGCGGCACGAGGACCGGCCGGAACGGCCCCAGTTCGGCGCGTACGCCGCCTGGCAGCGGGAGTGGGCCGCGTCCGAGGAGGCGGCCGACCACTGGAACTGGTGGCGCGGCGCCCTCTCCGGCTGGGAGAGCACCGAGATCGTCCCCGACAGGCCGCGCGGACTCGTCCTCGACCTCACGGCGGGCACCGTGCAGCGCGCCCTGGACGGGCCGCTCTCCCGCTCCGTCGCCGCGCTGGCCGGCCGGCTCGGGGTTCCCGATCAGGACGTGCTGCTCGCCGGCTACTTCGCGCTGGTCGGCCGCCTCACCTCGCGTACCGACCTGCTCATCGGGGTCCCCGGTGACGTGTTCGGCGCCTTCGACCCCGACCTGCTGGTCGGCGACTGCGGCCAGCTGCTGCCCGTCCGCGTCGACACCGACAGCGCCACCTCCTTCGCCGACCTGGTCCGCCTCACGCACGAGGCCCGGATCGCCGCCGACGAGCACGGCGGTCTGCCGTTCAAGGAGCTGCTGTCCGCCGGCGGCGTCGAACCGGACCAGGGCAGGCTGCCGCTCGTCCAGATCGGCTTCGAGGTCACACCGCCCGCCCAGCGGCAGGCCGACGCCGGAGACCTCACCATCACCCTGGAGCAGCTCGACACCGGCAGTTCGCCCTTCGAGTTCGCCCTCACCGCCGAACTCGGCTGCGACACGCCCGTCCTGAGGGTCCGTTACGCCACCGGGCTCTACGCCCCCGAGACGGCCCGGCTCTTCCTGGACCGCTACCTCGGCCAGCTGCGCACCCTCTGCGCCGACGCCGAGGCGTCGTTCACCCGCGCCCCGCTGGCCACCGAGGACGAGCGGCGCGCCATCCTGACCCGCTGGAACGTCCCGGCCGGCGACTCGGACGCCGCCGGCGACGAGGACGGGGCGGAGACCGTGCACGCGGCGTTCGCCCGCACGGCCGCCGCCCACCCCGACCGCACCGCGGTCACCGGTCCGCACGGCACGCTGACGTACCGCCGGCTGGACCGCCGGGCCAACGCCCTCGCCCACCGGCTCGCCGAACTCGGCGCCGCACCCGGCGAGCTCATCGGCGTCGCCATGCGCCGCACCCCGCGGCTCGCGGAGGCCGTCCTCGCCGTCCTCAAGTCCGGCGCCGCCTATGTGCCGCTCGACCTGGGCAACCCGGCCGCCCGCAACGAGGCCGTCCTCACGGACGCCGGGGTGCGCGTGGTCCTCGGGGACGCCACGACCGCGGACGAACTGCCCGACGGTCCCTGGCAGCTGATCGACGTCGAGGCCCTCGACGCGCAGGAGCGGGACGCCGCGCCGGCGGTCTCGACCGACCCGGCCGATCTGGCCTACTCGATCTTCACCTCCGGCTCCACGGGCCGCCCCAAGGGCGTCCTCGTCGAGCACCGCAACGTCACCAACTTCATCCGCACCACACAGGAGATGTTCGGCCTCACCCCCGACGACCGCTTCCTCGCCTTCGCCTCCACCGGCTTCGACGTCTCCGTCTTCGAGCTCTTCGGGGCGCTCCTCACCGGCGCGAGCGTCTACCTCGCAGACGAGGACGAACGCCGGGACATCTCCGCACTGGACCGGATCCTCGCCGAGCAGCGGGTCACCGTGATCGACCTCCCCCCGGCGATCATGGATCTGCTCACCCCGGAGAACTACCCCGAGCTGCGGGTCTGCTTCGTCGGCGGCGAGGCCTTCAGCGGCGAGCTCACCACCCGCTGGGCGGCAGGCGGCCGCGCCTTCTGGAACGGCTACGGTCCGACGGAGACCACCGTCACCGTCATCGCCAAGCGGTGCGAGGGCACCTGGCACGCCTCCCCGCCGATCGGCCGCGCCATGCGCAACCACCGGGCGTACGTCCTCGACGACAAGCTCGACCTGCTGCCCCCGTCGGCCTGCGGCGAGCTCGCCGTCGCCGGCGCCGGCCTGGGCCGCGGCTATCTCGGCCGGCCCGATCAGACGGCCGAGCGCTTCCGGCCCGACCCCTACGGCCCGCCGGGATCCCGGATGTACCTCACCGGCGACCTCGCCGGCTGGCAGAGCGACGGCGACATCGTCTTCCGCGGACGGGTCGACCGTCAGGTCAAGGTCCGCGGCGTACGCATCGAACTCGGCGAGGTCGAGGCCGCGCTGCTCGCCGTCCCCGAGATCGGACAGGCCGTCGCCCATGTGGTGACCGGCCCGCGCGGCGACAACCTGCTGGTCGCGTACGTCGTCGGAGCACCGGGCAGCCGGCTGCACCTGGACTCCGTGCGGACCAACCTGGCGGACCGGCTGCCGCCGACCATGGTCCCGACGTTCCTGGTGCCGCTGGACGACATCCCGCTCACCGCGAGCGGCAAGGTGGACCGCAAGGCGCTGCCCGCCGTCGAGTTCGCGCCGCTGGACGACGACACGGACGACGGCGAGCGCACGGAGACCGAACGGCTCCTCGCGGACGAGGTGTTCAAACCGCTCCTCGCCGCGCCCCGGGTCGGCAACCACGACAACTTCTTCGCCCTCGGCGGCACCAGCCTCCAGGCGATCCGCATCGCACCGAAGGTCAAGGCCGTGTTCGGCGTCGAACTGCCCATCGCCGACTTCTTCCGCAACCCGACCGTGTCCGGCACCGCCCTGGCGGTCGACGCCCTGGTGGAGCGGACCCGCAGCCGCCGGCAGAGCGTCCTCGACGTGCTCGCGATGGTGGAGAACCGCGACGACGACGAGGTCGCAGCGCTGCTGGAGGACGACGGCCTCGCAGCGAAGACGAAGGGAGTGACCCCGTGAGCGACCAAGGAACGGTGTTCCCGGCCGCCGCCAGGACGGCGGTGGACCCCGCGCTCGACAGGTTCCGCACCGTCGCGCGGACCTCGCGGGTGCGCAGGCTCGCCCTGCGCCTCGAACCGCCCGCGCACATCGGCGAGGAGCGGCTCGACGAGGCGCTGCACGCGCTCGCCGCGGCGTACCCGGACAGTTTCGCGGCGACCCTGCGGCGGCCCGACGGCTCCCTCGTGGTCGACCCCGACGCGGCGCGGATCACGGTCCGCCGGGTGCACGTACCGGAGGACGCCGCCGCGCTGCTCCTGGAGCGGTTCGAGAGCGAGCCCGGAGAGCAGGAGGACCCCGGCGGCAGCGGGCCCGCCCTGGCGCGCGCCCTGATCGCCACCACGCCGTCCGGCGTCCGTCTCTCCCTGATCCTCGACCGGATGCTCGTCGACCACGCGGACGCGGGCGTCCTCCTGTCCCGGCTCGCGGACCTGTGCGGGCCCGCCGGGGACGGGGCCCGCCCCGCTCCTGCGGCCGGCCCGGCTTCCGTCCCCGCGGACGAGCCCGGGCGGCCGAGCGGCGATCAGCTCGCGCGGCTGCGCGAGGAACTGCTCGGCGTGCCGTTCGACAACGCGCTGCCGCGTACCCCCGCCCCCGGTGACCACACCCGTACCCCGGACTGGTCGCGCCACCGCTTCGTCGTCCCCGACGACCTCCTCACGGCGGCCGCGGCACTTGCCGCACCCGAGCCGCCCGGCGGCCCGGCCGGCGCCGTGCCCGGGGGCGAGGTGCTGGTGGCCGCGTGGGCGCTGGTGCTGCACCGGTGGTCGCGGTCGGGCGAGTTGGTGGTCGGCGTGGAGACCGACCGGGTACGGCCGGGGCGGCGGCCGCGGGGAGCCGTGGCAGAGGTGCTGCCCGTGGTGACGTACACCGGCGGGCTGCGGGCGGTCGCCGGTCAGGTGACGGACGGCGTGCGGCGCGGGCTCGGCGAAGCGACGCTGCCCGTCCCGCTGCTCGCCCAGCTCGCCGGACGACTGGTCGGCGAACAGAACCCGAGCCCGTACGCCTCCGTCGTCGCCCTGCGTCCCGCGCCGCCGGCGGCGTGGAACGCGACGGAGGCCACCGACCCGGCCACGGAGGCCGAACTCGAGCTGGTGATCACATCCGGCGGCGCGGCCGAGATCCGCTACCGCTCCGACGTGTTCGCCCGGGGCACGATCAGCGCGCTGGCCCGCCACTTCCTGCGGCTGCTGCGCTCGGGCCTCGACGCCCCCGACGCTCCGCACCACCGGCTCGTCATGCTGGACGAGCAGGACACCCACGAGCTGCTCCACGAGTTCAGCGACCTCCCCGACCGCTGGGAGCCGCGGGCCGCGCTGCACACCCTGGTGGAACAGCACGCCCGGCGCTCGCCCGGCACGCTCGCCGTGGTCCGCGGCGCCGAGCGGATCACCTACGGCGAACTGAACACCCGCGCCAACCGGCTGGCCCACCACCTGACCGCCCGGGGGCTGCGCCGCGGCGACGTCGTCGCCCTCAGCCTGCCCCGCTCGGCCGAGTGGATCGAGGCGCTCCTCGCCGTGCACAAGGCGGGCGGCGTGGTCCTCCCGATCGACCCGGCCGCGCCGGCCGCCCGGCTGGAGAGCGTCTTCGCCAAGGTGCCGCCCCGGCTGGTGATCACGACCGCCGCGACCCCCGCCGCCGGGCTCCTCGCGGACCGCACCCTGCTCAGGGACGGACTCGACGGTGAACTGGCCGCCCTGCCCGGCCTGGACCCGGGTCTGGACGTCCGTCCCGACGACCTGGCCTACATCATGCAGACGTCCGGCTCCACCGGCGAACCCAAGGCCGTCTACGGCCAGCACCGGGTGATCGTCCACGCCGGCGCCTCGTTCGCCGACGCGACGCTCCTCGGGCCGGGGGACCGCGGCAGCTGGACGACCCCCACCGGGTTCGGCACCACCATGGCCGAGGTCGCCCGGATGCTCGTCGTCGGCGCCACCGTCCACGTCGCGGAGCCCGGCACGCTCGCCGACCCGCCCGCCTTCCGGGACTGGGTCGTGGCGAGCGGCATCCACTCCGTGTTCGTCGTCACCTCCATCGGGGACAGCCTCCAGCGGCTCACCTGGCCGCCGGACACACCCGTACGGGTCCTCATCATGGGCGGTGAGAAACTGCACCGGTGGGGCCCCTCCGACCTGCCGTTCGAGGTGGCCGTCGGCTACGGCTGCCACGAGGCGCTGTTCGTCGCCAGCCCGCTGCAGCCCTGGGAGAAGCGGCTGACCGCCTCCACCGCGACCGCGCGGGACCGGCTCGCCCCGCCGCCCATCGGGCGGGCCAACCCGGGGGTCCGGCTGCGGATCCTCGGCGACGAGGACGAACTCCTGCCGGCCGGCGCCCTCGGCGAGATCTGGTTCGGCAGCCCGGAGGCCGCCCTCGGCTACTGGGGGGACCCGGCGCTCACCGCGGACCGCTTCCGGCCCGACGCGCACGGCCCCGCGGGCAGCCGTCTCTACCGGTCCGGCGACCTCGGCCGCTACCGCGCCGACGGGCTGATCGAACACCACGGCCGGACCGACGACATGGTCAAGGTCCGCGGCTGCCGGGTCGAACTCGGCGACGTCGAGACCGCGTTGCTCTCCCACCCGGGCATCGCGGAGGCCGCCGTCGTACCCGTCCGCTCCGCCGCCGGCGACACCCAGCTGGTCGCCTGCCTGGTGACCGGGCCGGGCCACGACGGACTCGAAGGCGCCGTGCTGCGGGACTTCCTCGCCGAGCGGCTGCCCGACTACATGATCCCGATCGCCTTCGTCCACCTCGCGGAGCTGCCCCGGAACGCCAACAAGAAGATCGACCGCCGCGCCCTGCCACCCGAGGACTGGACGCGGTGGCGGGTCCGCGCCCCGTACCGGAAGCCCGCGGAGGGGATGGAGACGACGATCGCCGAACTGTGGGCCGAGGTCCTCGGCGAGATCCGCTACGGCGCCGACGACGACTTCATGGACCTCGGCGGCGGCTCCCTCGACGCCGGGCGCATGCTGGTGCGGCTGCGGCAGCAGGTGCCGCTGGAGGTGTCCCTGCAGGACCTGTTCCTGTTCCCCACGCCCGCGGCGCTCGCACGGCTCCTCGCCGGCCGCCGGCCCGCCGCCGTCCCGGCCCTGCCGGCCATCACCCGGAGGCGGGCCTCATGACCACGGTCGCCCCCGCCCCCGGCGTTTCCGCACCGCCCGTGTTCACCGCCGAGTCGCCCTGGGTGCGCCGCGCCGCGCGCCCGGGGCGCCCCCGGCTGCGGCTGCTGTGCTTCCCGTACGCCGGCATGGGCGCCTCCCTCTACCGTTCCTGGCCCGGACTGCTGCCGGACGACATCGAGATCGTCGCCGTCCAGCCGCCCGGCCGCGAGGACCGAGCGCGCGACCCGCTGCCCTCCGGCGTCGGACCGCTCGCCCGCGCCTGCGCACTGGCTTTGCGCCCGTACACCACCGTGCCGTACGCCGTGTACGGGCACTGCGCGGGCGCCGTACTGGGCGCGGAGACCGCCCGGGAACTGGTGCGCCGCGGCGCCGAGCCGCCCCGGCTGCTGATCGCCGCCGGACACCGGGCCCCGCACCTGCCGGCCCGCGCGCGGCCGCTGCACACCCTGCCCGACGAGGACTTCCTCGACGGGGTCCGCGCGCTCGGCGGCATCCCCGAACGGCTGCTCGCCAACGCCGCCTTCATGGAGTTCCTGCTGCCCCTGCTGCGCGCCGACTTCGCCCTGTGGGAGACCCACCGGGGCGACCCCGACGCCGCCCCGCTGCCGTTCCCCGTCCTGCCCGTGCGGGGCGACGCGGACACCGTCGTCACCGAGGCCGACGCCGCCGCCTGGGGCCGGTGCACCACCGCGCCGCCACGGGACGTCGTCCAGGTGCCCGGCGGCCACTACTTCGTCAACGACATGACGCCGGAGGCCGTGGCGGCCGTCGTCTCGGCCCTGAAGACCGCCCGGCCCCTCGCGGCCACCGAGCTGGAGGAAGCCTGATGACCCAAGCCCCGCCGCGGCCCGCCCTGGTCGCGGGACCCGACCCCGTGGTGCCGCCCGGCGCCGCGCGCACCCTGCAGGAGGCGCTCCTCCAGGCGGCCGCGTCCGCCGGCGGACGCGGCACGGTCTACGTACAGGCCGACGGCACGCACGAGCGGCAGACCTACGCCGAACTCCTCGACGAGGGCCTGCGTGTCCTCGGCGGGCTCCAGCAACTCGGCCTGCGGCCCGGTGACTCCGTGCTGCTCCAGTGCCACGACAACCGCGCCTTCGTCACCGGCTTCTGGGCCTGCGTCCTCGGCGGCTTCCTGCCCACACCGGTGGGCGAGGCACGTGACTACACCCGCGAGAACGCCGTCACCCGCAAACTGCGCGCCGCCTGGACGCTGCTCGGCCGGCCCCTCGTCCTCACCGACCGCGCACTGCGCGAGCCGGTCCGCTCGCTCGCCGCCCAGTGGGACGAACCGGGGATCCGCGTCCACGCCGTCGAGGAGCTGACGGCCTCGTCGCCGGGCCGCGTCGAACCGGTCACCCCCGACCAGGACGTGCTGAACCTGCTCACCTCCGGAAGCACCGGCATCCCCAAGTGCGTCCGCCACGCCAACCGCTCCCTGGTCGCCCGCACCTACGCGGCCATCGACGCGGGCGGCTTCACCGAACACGACGTCGCGCTCAACTGGATGCCCCTCGACCACGTCGGCGGCATCGTCATGTTCAACGTCCGGGACGTCTTCCTGCGCTGCGAGCACATCAACGCCCGCACCGAGTCCGTCGTCGGCCGGCCGCTGACCTGGCTGGACCTGACCGACCGGTGGAAGGTCACCAACACCTGGGCGCCCAACTTCGCCTTCTCCCTGGTGAACGAGCACGCCGACGCCATCGCGCAGGGCAGCTGGGACCTGTCGTCCCTGCGCAACATCTGCAACGCGGGCGAGGCCGTCGTCGCCCGCACCGCCCGCCGCTTCGTCCGGCTGCTGCGCCCCCACGGGCTGCCCGCCGACGCCATGGTGCCCTGCTGGGGCATGTCGGAGACCTCCTCCGGAGTCACCTACTCCCGGCTCGATCCCGACGACCCCGCCGTCGGCACCTTCAGCGTCGACTCCGCCACCCTCGGCACCCACCTCGCCGAAGTGCCGTACGGCTCCGAGCGGGCGGTCACCTTCACCGACGTCGGCGCGCCCGTCGCCGGAGTCTCCCTGCGCATCGTCGACGAGGACGGCCGGGTGCTGCCCGAGGGGCACGTCGGGCGGCTGCACATCTCCGGTACGACCCTGCTGCGCGAGTACCACGGCAACCCCGCCGCCAACGCGTCCTCCTTCACCGGGGACGGCTGGTTCGACACCGGTGACCTCGGCTTCCTGCTGAACGGCCGGCTGGCCCTCACCGGCCGGAGCAAGGACATGCTCATCGTCAACGGCGCCAACTACCCCTCCCACGAGGTGGAAGCCGTCGTCGAGTCCGTCCCGGGCGTCCGCGCCACCTGGGCGGCGGCCTGCCCCGTACGGGACGGCGACACGGACGGCGTGGTCGTCTTCCACGTACCGGCCGAGCACGCGACGGACACCCTCGAACAGGACATCGCCACCACCCTCGCCCGGGACATCGGCCTCCACCCGCGCGCCGTGATCGCCCTCTCGGAGGACGAGTTCCCGAAGACCGCCAGCGGCAAGATCCAGCGCTCCGAACTCGCCACGGCGTACGCGGAGGGACGCTACGACGCCACCCCGGACGACGAAACCGACGGCAGCTGGCTCCTCGAACGCGTCTGGGTGCCCGCGCCGCAGGCCGGGCGCGAGCGCGGCACGGAACCGGTCGCCGCCGCCCGGCCCCCGGCCGAGGCGCTGCTCGTCTACGCCCCCGAAGGCAGCGCCCTGCCGGTCGCCCTCGCCGACGGCATGACCGGACCGGGTGCTCCGATCGCCGTGATCCGGCCGGGTGCGCCCGGCTCCCCGTTCCTCACCGACGGGCCGCTCCGCGCCACCGTCGACCCGCTCGACCCCGGCCAGCACGCCCGCGCGCTCGACCACTTCGCCGCCGCACTCGGCGGCGTGCCCGAACACGTCCTGCACGCCTGGGAGTACGCCCCCGGCGTCTTTGAGCCCGATCCGCAACGCGCCGCGACCGGCGTTCTGTTCGCGCTGCGCGCCCTGGCGGCCGGCGCCCCGCACGCCAAGGTCACCGTCCTGACCCGTCACGCCGCCGCCGTCACCGACGGCGACACCGTCGACCCGGGCCGGGCCGCGCTCGCCGCCCTGGTGCGCACCGCCCGCGCCGAGCAGACCGTCGGCGCGGTACGCCTGGTCGACATCGCCGTCGACGCCGACGACACGGCCGCCGTCGCCGCCGTCCGCGGCGCGCCCGGCGAGGACGTCAGCGCCGTACGGGCCGGCGGCGTCGCCCATGTGCAGCGGCTGCGGCCCGTGCCCGAGCCCGGCGCCCTCACCGTCCCCCGCGAGATCCTGCCCACCGGCGGCACCGCGCTCGTCACCGGCGGTCTCGGCGGCATCGCGCGTGAGGTCGCCGGCTATCTGCTGTCCGCGCTCGGCGTCCGGCTGCTGCTCACCGGCCGCACCCCGGAGTCCCAGCTGACCGGCGAACGCCGGGCGGCACTGGAGGAGTTCAGGGAGCTGGGCGACGTCGAGTACGCGGCCGTGGACGTGGCCGACGCCGCCGCGCTGGAGGCCGCGGTGGCGGCCGCCGAGCGGCGCTGGGGCCGGGCGGTGGACGCCGTGCTGCACCTGGCCGGGGCCGATGTGCGCGACCACTGGGACGCGCTCGACGCCCATACCCTGACCGCGGAGACGGCGGACGGGCTCGCCGCGATGATGCGGCCCAAGGCGGGCGGCGCCCTGGCCATCGAGCGGCTCCTCGCCGAGCGGCCCGGCACGGCGGTGGTGCTCTTCTCCTCCGTCAACGGCTTCTTCGGGGGCAGCTCCTTCGGCGCGTACGCCGCGGCCAACGCGGCCCTCGACGGCTACGCCGAACGCTGGGCGGCCCAGGGCCGGACGGTCCGCTGCGTCGCCTGGAGCATGTGGGACGGCACCGGCATGAACGAGGGCAGTCCGCTGGCGGCCGCCGCGCGTCACCGGGGGCTGCGCGGCATCGACCCGGCGCGCGGCGTGCAGCTTCTGCTGGCCGCCCTCGCGCGTCCGGAGACCTGTCTGCTCGCCGGACCCGACCCGGCCAACGAGTACATCGCGCCCTACGTCACCGGCGTACGCCGGCGCGGTGCCGCCGGACCCGTCCGGGCCGAGTACAGCGCGCCCGAGGGCGAACTCGAACGGGAGATCGCCGCGGTCTGGGCGGACCTCCTGGGCGTCGAGCGCGTCGGCCGCGACGACACGTTCTTCGTCCTGGGCGGCGACTCGCTGCGGGTCATGCGGATGATCGGGCGTCTGAACGAACGCTTCGCGGCGTCCCTTCCGGTCTCCGCCGTCTACGACCACCCGACGGTCCGCGCCCTGGCGAGCGCCCTGGCCTGACCTGCCCCTGACCCGCTTCCGCTGTGGCGACGGCGGCACCGACACCCGGTGCCGCCGTCGCCCTTCGCCGTCGGGGCGGCACGCCGATGCCCCCGGCAGCGGGGCTGCCCGGGGGCATCGGATGCGGTGCGGGACGGTGGGGTGCGGTGCGATGCGGTGGGGTGCGGCGTCGTGTCGTGCCGTGGTCGTCAGGCGACGCGCAGGCGACGTTCCCGCAGGTGTTCGTAGTGCGGGAGGTGGTGCCGGTAGAACGGGCCGAGCACCGGATGGCCCGGCACGTCCAGCGGCGGACGGCTGGTGACGGCGGCGCTGATCGTGCCGCTGCCGCTCGCGTCCTGGTGCCAGCGGGCCGTCTTCTGCCAGCCGGGCAGCCCGCCCGGACGCCACGACAGGGCGTGCTCCAGGAACGGGACGCCGATCGCCGCGCAGTACGCCCGCAGCGTCTCCGCCGGCGCCGCGACGAGGTCCGCCGCGTCGACCACGGCCGGCTCGGCCCCCGTCACCCCGACGACCCGGTCATGGATCTCGCGGAGCCACGCGAAGCCGATCTCGTCCCGCCCGAGCCCGGGGTTGAGCCCGTAGTGGGAGGCGATCGCCTCCCGCGGGTCGCGCACGATGAAGGTGTGCCGCGCCCGGCTCAGGAAGCGGGCGTCCGCCAGCACCCCCGGATAGCGGAAGTCGGTCGTGTCCTTGACGAACACCGGCCGCTGCCGCCCCAGTTCGAGCAGCCGCGCGATCACCTCCGCCTCCGTGCGGCACACCACGCCCTCGATCTCCTCCCGGCCGAAGTCCGTGAGGTGCGAGAACGGCTCGTGCAGCACGAGGAAGTCACCGCGTTCCGCGATGCTGCGCGAGAAGACGGTGGACCGGCAGCGCGGCGCGCTCCACAGCACGACCAGCCGGCCGTCCCCGCCGCTCACCTGCCCACCCCCTGCAGCAGCTCGTGCACCGCGGACACGATCCGCGAGCGGTGACCGGTGAGGAAGAAGTGACCGCCGGAGAGCACCTCCAGCGTGAACGGCCCCGACGTCTCCAGGCCCCAGCGCGCCATCAGCTCCGGCGGCACCTCCGGGTCCCGGTCGCCGCACCAGGCCGACACCGGGCAGGCCAGCGGGGGCGGCGAACCGATCTCGGGCTCGTACCGGTAGTTCTCGATGAGATGGAAGTCCGCGCGGATCATCGGCAGCAGCACGTCGAGGAGTTCGTCGTGGGACAGGACCTCCTCCGGCGCCGCGCCGTAGTCCCGCAGCATGTCCACGAACCGCTCACGCGGCAGGCCGCTCACCGGCGACGGCGGGCGGACCACGGTCGGGCAGGGCCGCCCGGACACGAACAGGTGCTCCACGGGATGTCCGCGGCGCTCCAGTCGGCGCGCCGTCTCGAACGCCAGGACCGCGCCCATGCTGTGCCCGAACAGGGCGGCCGGGACGGGCGAGCGGGCGATCGCCGCCGCCGCCAGGTCTGCGGCCACGGCCATGCTCCGTACGGGTTCCTCGGCCATCAGCGTGCCCCGGCCCGGCAGTTGCACCGGCACCAGTTCCACGTCCGACCGGAACTCCTCGGCCCAGGCGTGGTAGTACGCGGCGGAGCCGCCCGCGAACGGGAAGCAGTACAGCGCCACCCGGGGCGGCGCGCCGGCCGGCCGGTGCCGGCGTTCCAGCCAGCTCGCCGACGTGGGGGAGGGGACGGCGACGCTCATGCGACCGCCCCCGCTCCCGCCGCGGCGAACGAGCGCGCCGGTGCCGCCTTCGCGCGCGGTGTCAGCCGTACCGGCAGGTGCTTGAAGCCGGCCACGAAGTTCGACGCGAGGTGCACCGGTTCGCCGGCGAGCTCCACCGACTCGACCCGCTCGGCGAACTCGTCCAGGAACAGCCGCAGCGCGAGGCGGGCGAGGCCGGAGCCGATGCAGTAGTGCGGTCCGACGCCGAACGCGATGTGCCGGTTGGGCCGGCGGGCGACGTCGAAGGTGAACGGGTCCTTGAAGACGCGCTCGTCACGGTTGGCCGAGCCCAGCCAGACGCTGACCGGTTCGCCCGCCCGGATCGTCCGCCCGCCCAGTTCCACGTCGGCCGTCGCGTACCGCATGAAGTGGCTGGCGGGCGACGACCAGCGCAGCAGCTCCTCCATGGCCGTGCCGCGCAGCTGCGGGTTCTCCCGCAGGGCCCGGAACTGCTCAGGGTGCTCGGCCATGGCCAGGGCCGTCGTGGAGACCACGTGCGGTGTGGTCACGTTGGCGCCGAGGAGCAGGCTGTAGCAGTTGAGCATGATCTGCTGCTCGGTGAGCGGCTCGCCCTCCAGGCTCATCCGCAGCAGGATGCCGATCAGGTCGTCGCCGGGGTCCGTACGGTCCCGGCGGGCGATCTCGTCGCTGAAGAAGGAGAACAGCTCGTGATGCGCCTGGCGCAGGGTGGGCTTGGGCGCCTTCTCCATGTACTCCGGGTCGTCGTAGGCGATGGTCATCGTGGTCAGCCGGGACATCCGGTCCCAGGTCTCGCGGGGCAGGCCCATCATGGAGCCGGTGAAGGCCATCGGGAACATCAGCGCGGCCTGCGCCAGGTCGAACACCTCGCCGTCCAGGGCGGGTTCGAGCATGTCCCGGACGATGCCGCGGATCGTCTCCTCCTGCGCGGCGACGGCTCGCGGCGTCATCACGCGGTTGAGCGGGTCGCGCAGCTGGCCGTGCCGGGGCGGGTCGGTGTCGGGCATCATCTGGTCGGACGCGATGTCCGGCATGGACAGGTCGATGATGCAGAGCATGGTCCCGCGCCGGGAGGAGAAGACCGAGTGGTCCTTGAGCACCCGGCTGACGTCCGCGTGCCGGGTGACCACCCAGAAGGGCTCCCGGCCGTCGGACGGGGTGAAGTGATGGACCGGGTCGTGGGCCCGCAGGTGGGTCCACAGCGCGTGCGGGTCACCCTCGGTGTAGTACGTCGAGGCGAGGAAGTCCACGGCCGTCACATCGGTGTCCGCCGGGGCGAACGGCGGTGTCGAAAGGCGCATCTGTTGTCTCCTCCGGGAGGGGCCGGGCGGCCGGTTCAGGCCGAGGCTTCGGACAGCTGATCGAGGGTGGCGGCGAGTTCGGCGACGGACGTGCCGCGGTAGAAGTCGCGGACGGGCAGCAGCACTCCGCGCTCCTGCTCGATCAGCGCGATCAGGTCCATCGCCGACAGCGAGGTCCCGCCCAGGACGAAGAAGTCGTCGTCGGGTCCGGGTGCGGCGACGCCCAGCAGCCGGGCGAACAGGGTGGCGACGTACTCCTGCGACGCCGGGCCGGCGGACGTGGTCTGCGTGCTCATGAGGGCCTGCCTTCCGTGGTGTTTCCGGTCGTGTTCGGTGAGGTGCCGGCGGGTGCCGGGAGCGTGGTCGTCCCGCGGGCGGGCGCCGCGTGCGGCTCCCCGCACGGGTTCGGGTACGGGTACGGCCCCGGCGCCCGGTCCCGCCGTCGGGCACGGGCCGGTGCCGCGTACGGCTCGCCGCACGGGTTCGCGTACGGGTGGCGGCCGCGGCCTGGGCCCGTGCCGGTTCCGGCGCCGGTCCGGTCGGCCGGGTCCGGGCCCGCCGGAGTGGCCGTCCCGTTCCGGTGCGTGGCCGCGCCGGGTCGGGTCCGGTTCGGTCCCGGCGCCTCGTGTTCGTCGTGGGGTGTCCCGGCCCGGGCCGGGCCCTGCGGTCGGGGGGCCTGCCCGCGGCGCGTGGCCGGGGCGGTGCGGGCGGGTCCGCGGCCGGTCCGGGCGGCGTCCGGCGGGGTCAGGGCCAGGGCTCGGAGGGCCGCGGCGTGGACGGTCTCGGCGCTCACGCCCGTCGCGGCGAGCAGCCCGGGGTGGTCGTCGACGCGCGTGGGCAGCGCGCCCGTCACCGCGACCCGCAGCACGGGCCGGGGGGCGTGGGCCGCGACGACCTGCGTGACCGCGTCGCCCAGACCGCCCTGCGGCCGGTGCTCCTCGACCGTGACGAGCCCGGCGGTCTCGGCGGCCGCGGCCGCGACCGCCGCCTCGTCGAACGGGGCCAGGGTGTGGATCTGCAGCACCCGCGCGCCGACCCCGTCCGCGGCGAGCCGGTCGGCGGCGACCAGCGCGAAGTGGACCGGCAGCGGACCGCACGCGACCAGCGTGACGTCGTTCCCGGCGCGCAGGGTCACCGCTTCCCCGAGCCGGAACGGCGGGACCGCCCCGCCGTGCACCGGGGGAGTCGCCGACCGTCCGAGCCGGAGGTACGAGGGTCCGTCCAGCTCGTGCAGCGCCGCCAGGGCGGGGCCGATCTCCCGGGCGTCGGCGGGCACGACCACGGTCAGCCCGTGCAGCGCCCGGGTGACGGCCAGGTCCTCCAGGCAGTAGTGCGTACTGCCGAAGTGCGCGGCCGACAGGCCGGCGTGGGTCGCCACCACCCGTACCGGCAGGCCGGTGCCGACGATGTCGAGCTTCAGCTGCTCGGCGGCCCGGGTCGCGGCGAACGTGGCCATGGTGTGGGCGTAGGGGCGCAGCCCGCGGGCGGCGAGCCCGGCCGACACGGTGAACAGGTTCGCCTCCGCGATGCCGGTGCTGACGTAGCGCTCGGGGAACCGGCCGCCGAAAGAGGTGTCCAGGCCGCCCAGGTCGGAGTCGAGGCAGAGCACCCGCTCGTCGTCCGCGGCGAGCGCCGTCAGAGCCTCCCGGTACACCTCCCGCGGACCGGCGGACGCGGACGCGGTGGGCGCGGGGGCGGTCACCGGGCCACCTGCCCCGCGGCGCGGAGCGCGGCGAGCGCCCGCCGGTGCAGTGCCGGGCTCAGCGTCACGTAGTGGCTCGCCACCCGGCGCTCCAGGAACGGGATGCCGCGCCCCTTGACGGTACGGGCCACCACGGCGACCGGCCGGCCGCTCTCCGAGGGCGCGGCGAGCGCCGCGCGCAGCGGACCGTGGTCGTGGCCGTCGCTCTCCCGTACCTCCCAGCCGAAGGACCGGAGCCGGTCGCCGAGCGGCTCCAGCGACAACGAGCCCTCGGTGGAGGCGGACTGTTGCAGACCGTTGCGGTCGACGATCGCGGTGAGCCGGGACAGCCTCCGGTGGCCGGCGAACATCAGGGACTCCCACACGGAGCCCTCCTGGAGCTCGCCGTCCCCCATCAGGACGAAGACCCGCTCCGCCGCGCCGCCTCTGAGCTGCCCGGCGAGCGCCAGACCGCAGCCGAGCGCCAGACCGTGCCCGAGCGAGCCGGTCGCGAACTCCACACCGGGCAGCCCGCGGGAAGGGTGTCCGAACAGCCGGCTGCCGGGCGAGGCGTACCCGTCGAGTTCGGCCTCGTCGAGCAGTCCGCGGGCGGCGAGCGCCGCGTACAGGGCCGGCGCCGCGTGGCCCTTGCTGAGCACGAACGAGTCACCGGGCAGGTCGAGCACGTCGAAGTAGAGGACGGCCAGGATGTCCGCGCAGGACAGGCTGCCGCCCAGGTGCGCGCCCTGCCGGCCGGCGGCCATGCGGACGATGCCGTGGCGGATGCGCAGCGCGGCCTCCTCGGTGGCCCGCGCCGAGGTCTTTGCCGCGGAGGACAGCACCGGCTCGGTGGTGGCGGGGGCGGTCATGCGGCGCTCGCCTCCTGCCGGCCGCGGGCGGTCGGGGAGGCCGAGCGCACCATCCGGCGGATCAGGTCGAGGTGCTGCCACACCTTCTCGAAGCCGTCGGCGTACGCGGCGAGCACCGGGCCGGAGTCGGGGTCGAGGTGACGCCGCTGCAGGCACAGCGAGTCGGTGAGCACGGCGTCGGCCACCGGGAACCGCGCGCCGGCCGGGACGTGCGGAGCGAAGGCGGGATGCGCCGGCAGGGGCGCCTCCTGGTAGCGCGACACCGGTACGCCCTCCGCGCGCAGCGCCCGGTGCAGTGCCCGGCGCAGCGCGGCGGCGTCCTGGTCCGCCAGTCCCAGGGCGCGCGGTTCCAGCCGAAACCGCAGGATGTGCCAGGCGTGTACGCAGCCCTCGGGAACCACCGGCACCCGTAGTCCGGGCAGTGAGGCGAGCCGGTCGAGGAAGGCCAGGATGCCGGGCGTCCTGCGGCGGCCGTACTCGTCGAGGCGGGTGAGCTGACTGCGGGCGAACGCCGCCTCCACGGGGCCGATGCGGTGGTTCCAGCCCGTGGTGTGGGACACATAGCTGCGGGTGCGCCGGGGGCGGGGGTCCTCGCCGAACTGCCGGAGCCGCAGGACGCGTTCGTGCAGCTCCGGGTCGTCGGTGGTGAGCAGGCCGCCCTCGCCGCAGGCGGGCAGGTTCTTGCTGGGGTGCAGACTGAAGCAGCCCACCGTCCCCAGCGCGCCGGTGCGCCGACCCCGGTGGGCGGCTCCGTGCGACTGCGCGGCGTCCTCCACGACCGCGGCGCCGAGGTCTGCGGCGATCGTCCGCAGCGCGTCCATGTCGGCGGGCAGTCCGTGCAGATGGACCGGGAGCAGCGCCTTGGTGCGCGGACCGGCCACGGCGCGCACGGCGGCCGGGTCCATGGTGTACGTCCGGGGGTCGATGTCCGCGAAGACCGGCCGCGCCCCCTGCTGGACGACGGCGAGGGCGGTGGCGTTCATCGAGACGGCGGGCACGACGACCTCGTCGCCGGGGCCCACGCCGATCGCGGCGAGGGCGAGTTGGAGCGCCGCGGTGCCGGAGCCCACGGCCGCGCAGTGCGCGGCGCCGGTGTAGGCGGCCCACTCCCGTTCCAGACCGGGCACCTCCTCCTCGCCCTCGGCCGTGGCGGTCAGCCGCCCGCCGGCCAGGACCCGGGCCACGGCCTCCTCGTCGTCGCGCGTGACCACCGGCCACCGGGGCGCGGCGGTCTCCGGCGGGACCGCGCGGGGTCCGCCGAACATCGCGAGCTGGTGCGGTCGCTCCGTCATACCAGTCGTTCCGCCTCTCTCGGTTCCCTCGGTCGTGCTCGTGTTCGCGGGTGTGGCGCGGGCGGCGGTCACGGCCGGTCCAGCGCGGACTCGACCGCGTGCAGGGCCGCTTCGTAGCCGCGCAGCAGGGTGCGGCCGTGTTCGACGACCTGGCGGGCGGCCTCCGCGGGGTTCTCCTCGCCGTGGGCCGCGCTGATGCGGACGCCGGTCCAGGAGTGGGAGACCAGCTCCACGGCGCGGCCCGCCTCGGCGAGGCGGAAGCGCCCCAGACGGCGGGCGGCCTCGGCGAGGAACCGGGCGTGCAGCCCGGCCTCGGCCTGCGCGGGCCAGCCGATGCGGTATGTCCGCAGCAGCGGGGCCGCACCCTCGGCGGCGACGGCGCCGGGCAGGGTGTCGAAGTAGGCGGCGAGGGCCGGCAGGCCGTCCCCCTCCGCGCCGCGCAGCGACTGGACGTTGGTCCTCAGCGCGGTGCGCAGCCACGACCAGGTCGGGTCCGGCTGCGGCCCGTCCAGCCGGACCTCCAGCCAGCGCCTGGCGGGCCCGGACCCGGCGAAGAAGGGGTCGCTGCCGTCGTCCGGGTTGGCGGAGGAGCGGCTGCGCTCGAGTACCTCGCGGGGCAGCGGCCCCCGGTAGGCGGGTGGCATCGGGTCGAGGACCCGGTAGGTGCGGGTGTCCGCGTCGTACCCGGTCACCATCAGGAGGTGCCCGGCGTGCACGTCGTGGTAGGCCGGGCGGAACGGCAGATGGTAGTTGTCGACCGAGACGATGGGCACGATGCCGTCGGCGAGTGCGGCGGCCACCTGGTCGTGGGCCTCGGCGTCGTCAACGGGCCGGTGCCACCGCAGGGTCAGCGGGTGGTAGATCCCGAAGGAGGACGCCAGATCGTCCCCCGCGGGGTGGAAGAACTCGACGGGCTCGCAGTCCTCGGGCACGGCCCGCAGCCGCCAGCCGCTGCCGAGAGCCTGCAGCGGGTCCCAGCCGCCGAGCCGCAGCACGTGCACCAGATCGACCTGGAGGCAGCTGCAGAGGTCGTCGTACCAGGCGGGGGAGGAGGTCACCGGCACCGCGCCCGTGTACGGGCCGGTGGGGGTGATGCTGACGGGGCCCTGGACGTCTTCCGCGACGAGGGCCGGGCTGCCCAGGACGGTCATCGGACTCCCTCCACGGTCAGGGCGAAGAGGTGCAGGGCGGGGTTGTCGGGCAGCCGTACGCTCCGCAGCGGTTCCCGGCGTACGGCCGGGACGCGCACCGACCAGACCTGGCCGCCGAGGTCGGGCTGGATGTGGTGCGGATAGTGCATGCCGGCCGAGCGGGCCGCGAGCACCTCGCCGAAGTGCCCGGTGGCGGGCCAGAAGTCGGAGACGCGGATCCACTCGGGGTCCACGGCCCCGGAGGCGTAGTGGAGATGGACGGTCTCCTCGCAGCGCCGCTCGGACGTGACGAGCAGATGCAGCCAGTCGGCGGCCGTGCCGTCCGGAAGGTGGACGAGCTGGCCGGTGCAGCGCACATTGTCGGGTGCCACGCCGTCGGGCGCGGCGATGTCGAACTCGACGCCGGAGACCCGGATCCGGCCGGTGGGCAGGGTGCCGATGGGCAGGCTGTTGCCCCATACGTTGAGCCGGCCGTTGCCCAGGGTGTCCGGACCGGTGAAGGCGACGTTGTTGAACAGTTCGGTGAGGCGCAGCGGCAGTTGTATGTGCTCCCTCGCCTCCCTGTTTCTCGCGCCGGTCGGTTCGATGACTTGAAGAGTCACTTCGGTCCCCCTCCACGCACAGAGTGATGCTGACCCCTGAAGTCTACATAGAGTCTCGCTTGACTTTGAAGAGTCTGTAGCTTTTAGATTGAGTCAGTCGCCCGGAGCGGGCAAAATACTTCAGGACTCGATATGGAGTGTGTGATGTCTCTGGACACCATGACCGAACGAGCGGCCTGCCCCGACTGCGGTGCGGGCGTCGAACTGGCCGCGGACACCGAGGTCACCGAGATCGTCGTGTGCACCGGCTGCGCCGCGGAACTGGAGGTCGTCGCGGTGGGGCCCGTCACCCTCGCGCTGGCCCCCGAGATCGAAGAGGACTGGGGTGAGTGACCTGACCGGGGCCGAAGCCGGTATCGGGGCGGGGGCCGGTACCGGCGACGGCCGGCCCGTCGCGCTGATCGCCTCCCGGGTGCGCTTCGAGGAGAAGCTGCTGCTCGAAGCGTTCCGGAGGCGCGGCGCGGATGTCACCGTGATCGACGACCGGACCCTCAGCTACCGCGTCGGCGGCCCGGCGCCGGCCTGGCGGGTGGCGTGCAACCGCTCGCTGGCCGGCGCCCGGCGCCTCGAAGTGAGCCGTATGTGCGAGGCGTTCGGCATCCCGGTGGTCAACTCCGCGTCGACCGTGGCGGTCTGCGACAGCAAGATCCACTGCACGCTGGTCCTGCACGCCGCGGGCCTCCCCGTCCCCGTCACGGCCGTGGCCCTCACCCCGGCCGCCGGCGAGGAGGCGCTGCGCCGGGTCGGACTGCCCGCGGTGGTCAAGCCCGTCAACGGCTCCTGGGGCCGGGGACTGTGCAAGATCAACGACGCCGACGCCGCCGAGGGCGTGCTCGCCCTCAAGGAGTCCCTGCCCTCGCCGCAGCAACAGCTCGTCTACGCACAGGAGTTCGTCCGCACGCCGCAGCGCGACATCCGGGTCGTCGTCGCGGGCGACCGGGCCGTGGCCGCCGTCCACCGGACGGGGGAGCACTGGATCGGCAACGTCGCGCGGGGCGCCCGGACCAGCCGCTGCCCGCTCACCCCCGAGCTCGAGGACCTCGCCCTGCGGGCCGCCAAGGCCGT
The DNA here is from genome assembly GCF_042870895.1 of Streptomyces sp. NPDC006294. Taxonomy (NCBI): domain Bacteria; kingdom Bacillati; phylum Actinomycetota; class Actinomycetes; order Kitasatosporales; family Streptomycetaceae; genus Streptomyces; species Streptomyces sp. NPDC006294. The sequence goes on along the minus strand of NZ_JBIAHV010000018.1, from coordinate 70,544 downwards.
CGGCGGCGGACTGCTCGGGGTCGACCTGCTGGAGAGCGACGACGGGCGGCTGCTGGTCAACGAGGTCAACAGCGGCGTCGAGTTCCGCGGCGCGGCGGTCGGCGACGAGGCCACCGCCGTCGCCATCGCCGAGGCCTTCGCCGACCACGTGCTGACCGAGGCCGCGCAGGGCAGGGCCCCCACCGCCCGGCCCGTACCGAGTCAGGAGAGCGACCACCCATGAGAGCCAGCATCCTCGGGGGCGCGGGCTATGTCGGAGGCGAACTGGCCCGGCTGCTGCTCGGCCACCCGACCTTCGACCTGGTCCAGGCGACGTCCCGGCGCCACACCGGCAAGCCCCTGCACACCGCCCACCCCAACCTCCGGGGCACCGGCGAGCTGTCCTTCACCGACCCCGCCCGCCTGGAGCGCGTCGACGTCCTGTTCAGCGCGCTCCCGCACGGCGAGTTCGCCGCCCGGCTCGGTGAACTGCGCGAGCGGGCCGGGCTCCTGGTCGACCTCAGCCCCGACTTCCGGCTCCACGACCCCGAGGCGGCCCGGCGGCACTACGGCACGGGCTCCTCGGCCCGGGCCGCGGGCGCTTCCGCGTTCGTCCCCGGCCTGCCCGAGCTCTACCGCGACCGGCTGCGGACCACGGACCGGATCGCGGTGCCCGGCTGCATGGCGACCGCGGCCATCCTCGCCCTGCGCCCCCTCGCGGACGCGGCGCTGGTGGACGGCGACGTCCTGGTCGACGCCCGCACCGGCTCCAGCGGCTCCGGCAACACCCCCGGCCCCGCCGGCCACCACCCCGAACGGGCCTCCGCGCTGCGCGTCTACGGGCCCGCCGGCCACCGCCACGAACCGGAGATCACCCAGCACACCGGCGTACGCGCCCGGATGACCGTCACGGCCGTGCCCGCCGTGCGCGGCGTCCAGATCGTCGCCCAGGTCCGGCCGGGCCGCGCCGTCACCCGTACCGACGTGTGGGCCGCCTACCGGAAGGCGTACACCGACGAGCCGTTCGTACGGCTCGTCGCGCAGCGCCAGGGCCTGCACCGACTGCCGGAACCGCGGATGCTGCTCGGCTCCAACCACTGCGACATCGGCTTCGACCTCGACGACGACGGCGACCGGATCGTCGCGGTCGCGGCGCTCGACAACCTCGTCAAGGGCGCGGCGGGCGGAGCCGTGCAGAGCGCCAATCTCGCCGCCGGTCTGCCGGAGCGGTCCGGGCTGGCCTTCCCCGGCCTGCACCCCATGTGAACGACCCGACGTGAAGGGAGGGACAGGATGACACTCGTAGTGAAACTGGGCAGCGACATCGACAGGGACGCCGTCCTCGACGACATCGCCGCACTCACCGCGCAGGGCACGCGTGTCGTGCTCGTCCACGGCGGCGGAGCGGAGGCCGACCGGCTCAGCGGTCAGCTCGGCCGCACCGTGGAACACCTGCGGTCCGCCGACGGCACCACGGCCCGGCGGACCGACGCGGCGGCGCTCGACGCGCTGACCATGGCCCTGCTCGGGCGGGTGAAGCCCGCCCTGCTGAGCGGACTGCGCCGGCGCGGCATCGCCGCCACCGGACTGTCCGGCGCGGACGGCGGCACGCTGACCGCGGTACGCAAGAGCGCGCTGCGCGTCTACGACGACGGCGGCCGGGTGCGGATCGTCCGCGACGATCTCAGCGGCCGCGTCGACCGCGTCGACCCCGCCCTGCTGCGCACCCTGCTCGCCGCGGGCGCACTGCCGGTGCTGTCACCGCCCGCCGCGGCCGAGGACGGCACGCTGCTCAACGTCGACGCCGACCGTGCCGCGGCCGCCGTCGCCACCGCCCTGGAGGCCACCGCCCTCGTCCTGCTCACCCGCGCCCCCGGCGTCCTGCGCGACCCCGACCGCCCCGACACCGTGCTCCCCGACCTGGCGGTGGGCCCGGCCGCGCAGCTCCCGCCGTCCGTACGCGGCCGGATGCGCCACAAACTGCGCTCCGCGGCGGACGCTCTGGCGGGCGGCGTGGACCTGGTGGCCATCGCTCCCGGCCGCGGCCCGGCCCCCGTCCGCGCGGCGCTGCACTCCCGGGCCGGCACCCGCCTGCGCCTCCCCGTCGCCGCACACCGGAGGCCCGCGTGAGCACCCCCGAGCGCTGCGCGGTCACCCACGGTGCGGACCACGCCGTCCGCGCGCCGCGGACCCGTCCGCGCGGACCGGGTCCAGCCGCCGGGCCGACGTCGCAGCTTCGCGTACCGGGCCGCGCCCCGCTCGGCGGGGGCACGGCGCCGGCGGTTCGTCCCGGTTCCGTCGGGCGCGGTGCGGCCCGTCGCGGCGCCACAGGCCGGGACCGGGGCCCGGGCCACCACGCGGGGAGGGGGACCGCGTGAGCGGGGGCGACGACTATCCGGCGCGGCTGCTGCGCGGACTCGTGGGGATTCCGTCCGTCTCCGGACGGGAGGAGCGGGCCTCCGCGTATCTGGCCGGGCAGATGGAACGGCTCGGCATGCGGGCCAGGGTCGACGCCGTCGGCAACGCCGTCGGGGAGATCGGCCCCGCCGACGCGCCCACCGTGCTGCTCCTCGGACACATCGACACCGTGCCCGGCGACATCGCGGTCTGCCAGGTCGGCGATCTGCTCTACGGCCGCGGCACGGCCGACGCCAAGGGCCCGCTCGCCGCCATGACCTGCGCCGCCGTCCGCGCCGCGGCCGCGGAGCCGCGGCTGCGGATCGTCGTGGCGGGCGCCGTCGGCGAGGAGGTGCCCGGCTCACGGGGCGCGCGGCACCTGCTGCGCACCCTGTCTCCGCCCGACGCCGTCGTCATCGGCGAGCCCAGCGGCTGGGACGGGGTGTGCCTCGGCTACAAGGGCCGGGTCGGCGTCGAGTACGAGGTCAGCCGTCCGCCCATGCACACCTCCAGCCCACAGGAGACCGCCGTCGAGGCGGCCGCCGCGTTCTGGCGGGGGGTCGACGCCTATATGCGCCGGGCCTCCGGGCCGCACGAGGGCGTGTCCTTCGACGCGGCCGCCGCCACGCTCGTGCGGCTCGACGGCGACATCAGGGACGCCGCCGCGTCCATCACCTGCCGGGTGCCGGCCGGGTTCGACTTCGACGACTTCCAGCGGTTCGTCGACCACACGGCCGTGCACGCCGCGGCGCGCCTGGACGAACGCGTCCCCGCCGTACGCCGCGGCGTCTCCGACCCGGTGGCCCGCGCCCTGCGCAACGCGATCCGGCTGCACGGCGGCCGTCCGGTGCTGCGCCTGAAGGCCGGCACCTCGGACATGAACGTCATCGAACACCAGTGGCCGGTCCCGATGGTCGCCTACGGCCCGGGCGACGCCCACCTCGACCACACCGACGACGAACACATCGCCCTCGGCGACCTCCACCGGTCCGTCGCCGTCCTGACCCGGGCCCTGACCGATCTGGCCGGCGTGCTGCGCCGCGCACCGGCCACCACCCTCATCCACGCCTAGCGGACACCGACGCCGCGCGGACCAGCCGAGCGCACCGATTCGAAGGAGACCGTCGCCATGGGGCGAGCCGACAACAAGACCGTCATGATCACCGGTGCGGCCCGCGCCCTGGGCCGCTCGCACGCCCTGCTGTTCGCCGAGGAGGGGGCGGACCTGGTGCTCGTCGACCTCGGCCGCGAGAGCGGCGGACCGTACGCGATGCCGGGCCGCAAGCTGCTGGAGGAGACGGCGCGCGACTGCCGCCGTCTCGGCAGCCGGGTGGTCACCGCGGTCGCCGACGTCCGCGACCAGGCCCAGGTCGACGCGGCCGTGGCGGCCGGACTCGACGAGTTCGGCTCCATCGACGTCCTCGTCAACAACGCCGGGCTGCTCGCCCCCGGCGGCGTCATGTCCCACGAACTCTCCGAGGAGGACTGGCAGCTCGTCATCGACGTCAACCTCAACGGCACCTGGCGCTGCGCCCGCGCCGTGCTCCCGCACATGGCCGCGCGGCGCAGCGGCGCCATCGTGAACACCGCCTCCACCGGAGGGCTCGTCGCCTTCGAGATGTTCTCCAGCTACGTCGCCTCCAAGCACGCGGTCGTCGGCCTGACCAAGGCGCTGGCCCTGGAGTACGGACGGCTCGGCATCCGCGTCAACGCCGTCTGCCCGACCACCGTCGAGGCCGACCCGGCGCTGCGCACGGAGAGCACCGCGGCCGTCGCCGCGTCCATCGGCAGCTCGCTGGAGGACTACGAGCGCAGCTCCGCCTCGTACCACGCGCTGCGCCGCCTGGTCACCGCCCAGGAGGTGTCGGAAGCCGTCCTCTGGCTGGCCGCCGACACGTCCGGCGGCGTCACCGGAACCTGCCTCGTCGTGGACGGCGGCTTCACCGCCCGCTGATCGTCCGCCCCGCGCCCCGCCCCCGCCGCCCCCGCACCCGCCTCGAAGACCCGGTTCACCCGATGGAGTCCGCCATGACAGACCTGGCCCTGACGCTGGACGACGACGTCGCGCGACGGCTCGCCGCCCTCGATCCGCGACGACGTGACCTCGCCCTCCGGCTGCTCGCCGAGGGCGCCGGGGAGGGCCCGCCGCCGGAGCGGGGGGTCGGGCGCCGGCCCGCCGGGGCCGCCGGGCTCGCCCTCTCGTACGAGCAGGAACGGCTCTGGTTCATGGACCGGCTGGTGCCGTTCCGCGAGGTCTTCCACGTGCCGACGGCGCTGCGGCTGCACGGGCCGCTCGACCCCGACGCCCTGCGGCGCGCCCTGCAGCGCACCGCGCAGCGGCACGAGTCGCTGCGGACCGTGTTCACCGAGACCCCGCAGGGCCCTGTGCAGAGCGTGCTCGACCGGGTCGCCGTCCCGATGACCGTCGACGACCTGACCGGGTGTCCCGACGCCCGCCACCAGGCCGAACGACGCGCCGCCGACGCCGTCCTCGAACCCTTCGACCTGGAGCGCGGCCCGCTCCTGCGCGTCCGCCTCTACCGCACCGCCGCCGAGGAGTGGCTGCTGCTGATCGTGCAGCACCACATCGTCTCCGACTACTGGTCCCTCGGCATCCTGCTCAACGAGATCGGCGCCCTGTACGCCGCGGAGCGCGACGGCGCCCCCGCGCCCGCCGCCCCGTCCCTCCACTACCCGGACTTCGCGCACTGGCAGCGGGAGACGCTCACCGGCGAGAACCTGCGGCGCGAACTGGACTTCTGGCAGGACACCCTGGCCGACGCCCCCGAACTGCTCGAACTGCCCCTCGACCGCCCCCGCACGGCGGAGCGCCGCACCCGCGGCCGCTTCCACCCCGTCCGCTTCGCCCCCGCCCTCACCCGCTCCGTGCGCGACCTCGCCGGCGCCGAGGGAGCCACCCTGCACCAGGCGTTCCTCGCCGGCTACTTCGCCGCGCTGTCCCGGCACGTACGCCAGGACGACATCGTGGTCGGCGTCCCCGTCGCCGGACGCAGCCGTCCCGAAGTGCAGTCGATGATCGGCTACTTCCTCAACTGGCTGCCCATCCGCGTCCGGGTCGGCGACCGGCCCTCGTTCCGCGAGCTGCTGCGCCGGGTCGTCCGGGCGTCGAACGAGGCCTTCGCCCACCAGGACCTGCCGTTCGAGATGCTGGTGCAGGCCCTCAACACCCGCCGCAGCCCCGGCTCCACGCCCGTCTTCCAGACCTCCTTCAGCCTGCGCGACGCCCCGCCCGTGCCACCGGCCATCCCCGGCACCACCGTGGAGTTCGCCGACCTCGGCGGCGGCGCGACGCACTACGACCTGATGGCCGAGCTGTGGGCCGAGGGCGGCACCGTCACCGGCTATCTCCCGTACAACGACGAGCTGCTCGACGACAGCACCGTCGGATCGTTCTTCGACCGGATGCACCGCCTGCTCGAAGACGCCGTCCGGCGTCCCGACACCGCCGTCGCCGACCTCGACGTCCTCGGCGCCCGGGAACGCGCCCGGCTCCTCGGCACGCCCGCCGCCGCGCCGGCCGGCGCCGACACCACCCTCCACGAGCGGTTCGCCGCCACCGCGGCCCGGTACGCCGCCCGCACCGCCGTCACCTTCGAGGACGAGCACCAGGACTACGCGGCCCTGGACCGCCGCTCCAACCGGTTCGCCCACGCGTTGCGCGCCCTCGGCGCGGGCCCCGGCCGCAACGTCGCCGTCCACCTCGACCGGTGCGCCGACCTGCCGGCCGCCCTCCTGGGCGTGCTCAAGACCGGCGCCGCGTACGTCCCCGTCGACGCCGACAACCCGCCCGAGCGCACCGCCGTCCAGTTCGCCGACGCGAGCTGCGCCGCCGTCGTCACCACGTCCGACCTGGCCGCCCACCACCCGGACCCCGCCCCGCCCGTCCTGCTGCTCGACGAAGGCCCCGACGGCAGCGGCGACCCGCTCGCCGCCTTCCCCGACACCCCCGTGGCCGCCCCCGCGGTGGACTCCGGCGCACCGGCGTACATCATCTACACCTCCGGCTCCACCGGCGTTCCCAAGGGCGTCGTCGTCAGCCACGCCAACGCGCTGCGTCTGTTCACCTCGGCGGAGGAGCACTTCGACTTCGGCCCCGACGACGTGTGGACGATGTTCCACTCCCACGCGTTCGACTTCTCCGTCTGGGAACTGTGGGGCGCCCTGCTGCACGGCGGCCGGCTCGTCGTCGTGCCGCACTGGGTGACCCGCGCCGCCGACGAGTTCGCCGCGCTCCTCGCCGAGGAACGCGTCACCGTCCTCAACCAGACACCGTCCTCCTTCGCCCAGGTCAGCCGGATCGTCCTGGAGCGGCGGCCGGAACTGGCCCTGCGGTACGTGGTGTTCGGCGGCGAGGCCCTCGACCCGACTGCCCTCGCCGACTGGTTGGCCGCGTACGGGGACAGCACGCCGCACCTCGTCAACATGTACGGCATCACCGAGACCACCGTCCACGTCACCCACCGGCGCATCACCGCCGCCGACGCGGCCGGCGTCGACTCGGTCATCGGCGACCCGCTGCGCGACCTCGCCCTGTACGTCCTCGACGAGGGACTGAACCCCGTCCCGCCCGGCGTCGCGGGGGAGCTCTTCGTCGGCGGAGCCGGCGTCGCCCTCGGCTACCTCGGCCGGCCCGGCCTCACCGCCGACCGGATGCTCCCCGACCCGTTCGCGAGCGAGCCCGGCGCCCGGATGTACCGCAGCGGCGACCTCGCCCGGCGGCTGCCCGGCGGCGAACTGTGCTACCTCGGACGCGCCGACGGCCAGGTCAAGATCCGCGGGCACCGGATCGAACTCGGCGAGATCCGCTCGGCCCTCCTCGCGCTCCCCGCCGTCGTCGACGCCGTCGTCGTCACCCGGGCCGACGCCACCGGCAGCCGGCGGCTGATCGCCTACGTCGTCCCGGCGGAGGGGGCCGAGGTCACGGGCCGCGAGCTGCGCCGGTCGCTGGGCCGCGGGCTGCCCGAGTGGATGGTCCCCACCGTCTACGAGACCCTGGACGCGATCCCGCTCACCCGCAACGGCAAGGCCGACCTGCGGGCCCTGCCCGAACCCGGCGCCGGGCCCGACGCCCGCGCCCGGGTCCATGTGCCGCCGGAGACCGACACGGAGAAGGCGCTCGCCGCCATCTGGCAGGAACTCCTCGGCGTCCCCCAAGTGGGCCTGGACGACGACTTCTTCCATATCGGCGGCCACTCCCTGATGGTCGTCCAGCTGGTCTCCCGCATCCGCGAACGGCTCGGCCGCGAGGTGCCCATCGCCGGTCTCTTCCAGCACCCCGGCCTGCGCGAGATGGCCACCGAGATCGACACCGGCGTCGGCTCCTACGAGGTGGGCGCCGGCATGGCCGCGGACAGCGAGAGCGCCCTCGCCGGGATGAGCGAGGCCGAGATCGACGCGATGCTCGCCGCGCTCGACGACGAGTGAGTCGCGGACCGCAAGAGACCACCGACCAAGGGAGACCCGAGATGCATCCCGCACACGAGCAGCTGCCGCTCACCCCCGTCCAGGCCCAGCTGTGGTTCGCCGAGAACATGGAGGCGGGCCGGACCCTCTACACCGAGTCCGGCGGGCTGCGGCTGACCGGCCCCGTCGACCGGGCGGCCCTGGGCCGGGCGCTGCTCGCCGCCGTCGCACGCCACGAGGCGCTGCGCACGGTCGTCCCCGCGCCGGACGGGATTCCGGTGATGCGGGTGCTGCCGCCGCCCGACAGCGCCCCACTGACGTTCGCCAGCGTGCTCGGCATCCCGCCCGAGCACCGGGAGGAGGCCACGCGGGCCGCGGCCACCGACTTCGTGGAGCGGCCCGTCGACCTCGCGGAGGGGCCGCTGCTGCGGGCCATGCTCATCGACGCCGACGACGGGACATCGGTGTTCGTCCTCGCCTGCCACCACGTGGTGTGCGACGCCGCCTCCGCCGCCCTCGTCCTCGACGAGATCGTCCGCGACTACGAGGCGTTCATCGCCGGCCGGATCTCCGCCGTCCCCGAACCCGCCCTGCAGTTCGGCGACTTCGCCGTCTGGGAGCGCGACACCCGCGACACGGTGGAGAGCGCGGAGCTGGCCCACTGGCAGCAGACCCTGCGGGACGTGCCGGACGTGCTCGACCTGCGTGCGGGCCGCCCGCGCCCCGCACGGAAGGGCACCACCGGCGCCCGCGTGGAGTTCGACCTCGGCGACGACCTCGCCGACCGGCTGCTCGCCCTCGCCAGGAAGCACCGCACCTCCGGCTACGTCACGGCGCTCGCCGCCTTCGCCGGGCTCGTCGCCCGCCGCACCGGCCGCGACGACTTCCTCCTCGGCACCATGGTCCCGGGCCGGGACCTGCCCGAACTCGAGCAGGTCGTCGGCCAGTTCGCCAACACCGTGCCCGTCCGCCTGGACGCCTCCGCGGACCCCGGCTTCGAGGAGCTCATCGGCCGCACCGGCCGCGCGGTCTCCGCCGCGGCCGGTCACGGACGGACCAGCCTCGGCCGGATCATCGAGACCGTCCTGCCCGGCGGCGGCCGCTCCGACAGCCGCAACGCCCTCCTCCAGCATCTCTTCCTGCCCCGTGTCTCCCCCGTGTCCACGCCGCGCTTCGGCGCCGCGGCCGCCGAGCCCTTCGAGGTGGACCGCACCCGCGGCCGTCTCGACACCATCACCGAGATCGAGCTCGGGCCCGGCCGGCTGCGCGCCTGGGTCGAGTACGACACCGAGCTGTTCACCGCGGACGAGATCGGCCTCCTCTTCACCGAGTACGCGGCCGTGCTGCGATCCTGGGCCGAAGACCCCGGCCGCCGGCTCTCCGCCCTCCCCGTCACCGCCGTCGAGCTCCCCGACGAAGCCGGCGCCCACCGCGACGAGGAGGAGAGCGGCCGGGTGCCGGAGGGCGACCCGGTGCTGCTCTCCCTGGTCCGCGAGGTCTGGGCGCAGGAGCTGGACGTGCCGGACGTCGGCCCGGACGACGACTTCTTCGTCATGGGCGGACACTCCATGCTGTCCGCGAAGCTCGTCGGCCGGATCGGCGAGACCTTCGCGATCCGGCTGCCCCTGCGCACCCTCTTCGAGAACCCCACGCCCGCGCTGCTGACCGCCGAGATCCACCGCATGTACCCGGAGATCGTCGAACTCGTCCGCAGCGTCTCCCGGCTGACCGACAGCCTGGCCGACACGGAGCCGGCGCCGGACGACGCCGGGACGGCCGCGGCGCAGCCGCCCGCCGCCGACACCGAACGGCTCGTCCCGCTCGCCGCCTCCCAGCTCCAGATCTGGCTGTCCGAGCAGAAGAACCCCGGAACACTCACCCACACCGTGCCGATGCTCCTCACTCTGCACGGCCCGCTCGACACCGCCGCGCTCCAGGGAGCGGTCGCGGACGTGGTGGCCCGGCAGGAGGCCCTGCGCAGCACCTTCGTCGAGGTCGACGCCGAACCCCGCCAGCGCATCGTGCCGCGGCTGGACGTGCCCGTCCCGCTGATCGACCTGTCCGGGAAGCCGTCGGGGGAGGAACGGGCCCGGGAAGCCGCCCGGCTGCGCGAGGAGACCGCCCACACCCCGCTCGACCTGGAGCGCGGCCCGCTGCTGCGGGTCCGGCTGGTCCGGCTGGACGAGCAGGAGCACGTACTGCACCTGCTGTTCCACCACCTCGTCACCGACGAGGTGTCGATGACGCTGTTCATGCGGGAGCTGTCGGAGTTCTACCGGGCCCGCGTCGAAGGCCGCGCCCACCGGCTGCCGCCGCTCACCACCAAAATCGCCGACCTCGTCGCCGACGAGCGCGCCATGCTCGCCGGGCCGGAGGGCGAACGGCTGCGGCGCTACTGGGTGCGGCGGCTGACCGGAGCACGCGAACTGCGCCTCGACACCGACCGGCCGCGGACGGACGACCTCGGTCAGGTGGGGGAGTTCCTCCAGGGCTGGGCGCCCGGGGAACTGTTCGCGCGCATGTCGGAAGCGGCGAGGAACCGGCAGACCACGGTCTTCACGGTGTTCCTGACCGCTGTCCTCACTGCGCTGCACCGGCTCACCGGCGAGGACGACATCGTGATCGGCGTCCCCTGCGAGAACCGCACCCAGCCCGGCGCCGACCGGCTCATGGGCTGCTTCCTCAACGTGCTGCCGCTGCGCGTCGACTGCTCGGGCGACCCGACGTTCGCCGAGTTCCAGCGCCGCGTCAGCGACCGGCTCCTCGACGCGTACGACCACCAGCGGCTGCCCATCGCCGACATGGTGGACGCCCTGCGGCCGGAACGCTCCGGCAGCCGCCAGCCCCTGTTCCAGGTCACCTGCGAACTCCAGCTGGCCATGTGGATGCCGCTGGACCTGCCGGACATCACGGCGGAGTACGAACTCGTCTCGCACGGCACCGCCCGCTACGAGATGTCCTTCCACGGCCAGGCCCGGCCCGACCGGCTGAGCGTGGCCCTCGAACTCAACACCGGTCTGTGGCACCGCGAGACGGGACTCGCGCGTATCGAGGACGTCCTCGCGGTGCTGCGACAGGCGACGGCCGCGGACGGCGGCAGGACCCCGCTGTCGGCGTTCATGCCGGGCCGGCCCCTGGCCCGCTGACCGCCGGGCCGACGGCAGGCGGCCCCGCGTCACCGCGCTCGGGCCGCCGCGGGACCCGGAAACGGCGGCGGGGAGGAAGCGGCGATCCCGCGTCCTCCCCGCCGCCGTTCACTCCGGCGCGGGCGGTCAGACCGTCCGTACCGACATCGCGTACGACCGGCCGGTGCACGCCTCCAGATGCCCGACCTCGGCCTCCAGCGCGTCCTTCGGCACCTCGGGGCTCTCGGAGAACAACTGCACGTCCACGGCCCCGTCGGTGATCTCCCACACCCCGGCGACCCGGCCCTGGTACACCACGACCGGCGTGATCCAGCCGGACGTACGGCTCACCGCCTTGCGCCGCTCCGCCCGCAGCAGGCGCGTGTCGGACGTGCCCGGCCCCAGCACGTACTGGTCGAACCCGGCCAGCAGCCGTACCTCCTTCGACGGCTTGGCCGCCGCCAGCGCGTCCACGTCCTCGGCACGCAGGTAGCACGCCGTGCCGTCCACCTCCACCCGCGCCAGCTCCTCGCCGAGCGAGGCGAACCAGCCGCGCACCGCGGTCTTGCGGTGCGCGTTGCGCGTCAGCCAGGCGTCGAAGGTCTCCGGCGTCGCCGGCCCGTGCGCCCCCAGGTACGCGGGGATCACGGTGCGGGCCGCCTCCTCCGGGTCGATCGTCCCGGACCAGCCGGGCACCCGGTCGCGCGGCGAGGCGAAGGTGATGCGGTTGCCCTGGTTCGGGCCGTGGCACAGCTTCCCCGTCCAGGCCAGCGGCTTGAGCACGGTCCCCCAGCCGGACGTCAACTGCGCCTCGAAAGAGGCGAACCTGCCGTCGGCGACCAGGGCCTCCGTGAGCTCCTGGCGGGTGAGGGTCCGGCCGGCGAGGATCTCGTCCACGGCCTCGCCGAGCGCCGTCATCTGCGTCGGCGTGACCCCGAACGTCCGCTGCCAGGCGGGCTTCTCCCAGGTCCGTGCCGCCGCCATCAGCGACAGATAGGCCGCCATGTGCTCGGCCGCCACGAGATGCAGCGTGCCCCGCATGACCCAGGTCTTGACCACCTCCCGAGTGTCGAGCGCCTTCTCCACGGCGTCGGCCTTCGGTTTCTGCTGCCGGGTGGCGAGTGCGAGCTCCGCGGACGAGGCCACCTGTGCCTGCACTCCCGCGAGCTCCCGCACCAGCCGCGCGACAGAAGACGTCCGCCGCGGAGCAAGGCTCTGCTGCCGCAGCCGCCAGGCGAGTACCTGATCCTGAGTCACCTGCATGAGCGCTCCTCGGTATAGGTCGCAGATCGCCTGCCATCCTGCCCGAACGGTGCGGCGAAACGGGCCCGATCCACTGGAGAACGGCTGGAGTCCCACCGTCGGGGCAGGTGGCCGTGGTGTCGGCGGGCCGGGGCGTCCATGAGGGTGCGTACCTCGAACTCGGCGTACCCGCCCGGCCCGTCGGGCGTTCCCACGGCCGACCGGCTGCGCGACGCGTGGCTGACGAAGGTGCAGGGCGTCGTGGCGGAGCTGGACCAGGTGTCCCCGTCCGCGGCCTTCGGCAACGCCGAGGGCAGTACCCCGGGCGTCGACAGGCTCGTGCAGTCCCTCACCCCGCCGCAGCCGGACCTGCCCGCGCTGACGAAGAAGCACCCGCTGCTCCCGGCCGCCTACCGGCACGCGGCGCGGTGCGCCCCGGGCTGGAAGCCCGCCGGGGAGACGCCCGCGCCCGGCGCCTTGGGCCGCCGCCGACGGCGGCGGACGGCAGGAACACCGGCGCCTGTTCGGACGGCGAGTGCGAGGTCCTGGTGACTTCCACGGCGGACATCAGGGCGAACGGTGTGAGCGTGCATGTCTCCGTGGGCGACGACCACCTTCCGGACGGGGGGCTCCCTGATGCAGCTCGGTGGCGCGGGCGGTGAGAGTCCGCACATTTGATCGATCGTCGGTGGCGAGCAGATGATCAAACGGATAGCTTGGCCGGTGGCATTTTTCTCACGACGCGGGGGTGTCGACCATGTCGTTCGACGACGAGTGGGCTTCGGTGAAGACGGTTGCCATGCGCTTGAACAACGCCGACAGTGCGGCCGGATCCAAGCCGGGGCCGGGCTCCGCCGACTATGTGGTGGAGGACGACGAACTCGGCGACGTCGGCCATGCCGCCTACGGCCTGTTCAACGGCCTTGAATCGGCCGGCAAGCACGCGAACGCGGTCAGCGAGACCGCGGGCACGAGTCTGAAGGGTGACGGCTTCGACTCAGGTGCGGCCCTGAGTGAGGTGAACAAGACCTGGGAGACACAGGTCAAGACTCTCCTCCAGGCGTGTGCCCATATCTCCAACCACCTCAACTACACGAAGAAGTCCAACAAGGCGGAAGACGACTGGCTCGCGGCGCAGCTGCGCATCCTCGGCCCCGTCGCACCGGGCGTCGACGGCGCCGTGCCCGCGTCTCAGATCGACACGTACTTCCGATAAGGAGCCGAGCCCGACATGCCCACGTTCGAGCAGCTTCTGAACGCCAAGCTCGGCCCGCTGAACACCGCTGCAACACAGTGGACCGAGATGATCGACAAGCTGACGCAGCTCAAGACGGACGCGTCGGCCATGACGTCCAAGGCCGGCAAGTCCACCTGGCGCGGTGAGAACGCCTCCGTGACGAAGGGGTTCGTCACCAAGACGGCCAAGGAATTCAGCGACGCCGTCACCGAGGCCGAATCTGTACGCGATCTCATCCAGGACGCGTACACCCTGCTGAAGTCCGCGCAGGATGACCTGAAGACCACGTACGAGAACCCGCCACCGGGCATCACCATTTACTCCAACGGGGTGCTCAGTCACAGCGTCCACCCCGACCGCCGGTCCAAGGACAGCACCGAGGACATTGCCACAGAGGCACAGTTCGACGCCCTGCGTGACAAGCTGGAAGGCATACTCAAGCGAGCCGCCGAAGCGGACGAGCTGTGCGCCTGGGGACTCCGTGCCCTGATCAAGAACCACCCCAACGACTTCGGCAGCACGGACCTCGGCGGCATCGCCGATGCCAAGCGGATGCGCGCGGAGGAGAAGCAGCAGGCCGAGAACGGCCGTGAAGCCGCCAAGCTCTATGCCCGCTGGGAGCACCTCGACGACGAGGAGCGCGAGCGTCTGCTGACGCTGGCCGAGGGTGGCAAGGACTCACCGGCCTTCGCCGCGGAGCTCATGACAAACCTCAGCTACCGGGGCCGTGAGCAGCAGGAGGCCGTGCTCCTGCTCGCCGGGGGCCTGGAGTCCGGCGGTCGCGACGGCCAGGTCTCCAGCACCGATGCCCGCCTGTACAAGGCCCTGTCCGGCTCCCTCGCCACCGCCACCGGACCCGACTCCCCGATCGGCTCCCCGGGAGGTGTCACCTCCGCCTGGACCGACAAGCTCATCACCACGGCCCGCGACGGCAACGGCCTGCCGGCCCGACACCCCGGACAGCTCGGGGGCGGCGCCGCGGGCCTGAGCGCGCTGACGAAGCTGATGGCCGCGGACTTCGACAGCGACGAGGTGTACGACCCGAACAAGGACCCCAAGGAGAAGTCCTCGCCTTGGAAGAAGGACGAGGGCGACCCGGTCTACAGTGAGGCGTTCCTCACCGAGGTCGGCAACACCATCCGTGAGTGGGAGACGGACAACGACGACGCCTACGACGGCCACATGAAGCACTGGCAGGGCACGCAGGAGGACCCGATGAAGGGCCTGCTGAACGCCATGAGCCGCAATCCTTCCGCCTCCACCCACTACTTCGACCCGAACACCACCGACAACCTGAAGTACTTCATGGAGGACCGGCTCTGGCCGGGCGGCGACGTCGAGAGCAAGATGCCGGTCGAGACCCAGTACACCTCGGCCCGCGCCGAGTTCGGCCTCGCGCTGGAGGCCGGGGCCACCGGCCGCGTGCCCGGTTCCCCCATGCACCCGGTGCCCGCTCACCACGACGGCGCCGAGACCGCGATCTTCGAACGGGTGATGGGCGAGTACGCGACGGCGCTCAGGACGGACCAGAGCGCCGTCCCGGTCTCCATGCGCCTGCCCATGGCCGACATGATCGCCGACTACGGCTCCGACGTGCACCAGATCCTCGGCAAGAAGATGGACGGGCCGACCGACTTCAATCAGCTCGAGATCGACCGGGGCGACCTCACCCGGCTCATCCGCGGCACGGCGGAGGACCCCAACGCCTACAAGGCCATCCACGCCTCACAGACCGTGGTCGGCAGTGAGGGGCTCTCGCGGTTCCCGGCGGAGTCCTTCCGCAAGGAGGACGAGGAACTGCGGGCCTGGGTCAAGCAGTCCGCCTCAGTGCTCGGGCACCTCGACGGCGTGCGCGGCGACGTCATCTACGACCTGGGGCAGGCGGAGAAGGACGCCAACAACTGGAAGAGGATGGTCAACTACCACGTCGTCGGCGGACTGCTGACCCCCATCCCGATCATCGGCGACGGGGTCCAGCGCTCGGTGGACTGGGGCCTGAACGCGCACGTGAACACCGACAACGCCAAGGTCGACGCCGCGACCCGCGAAAACATGATCAAGCACTACGACTACGGTCAGAAGGAGATGTACGGCATGTTGCGCGGGATGGCGACCTATCGCGGGCTCACGGAAGAGGAGCTGGACGCCAGCCCCGGCGAGTACGAGGACCACCTCCAGGCGATCACCGAGCAGTGGTACGGGAACGGCATGGGCGACGCCGACAAGGCGATGGGACAGTAGCCGATGGACAAGAAGTGGCTGCCGCTGACCGTCGCGCTCGGCGCCGCCGGGGTGGCCGTCGTCACGGCGAGCCTCTGGCCTGACGGCGAGGAGAAACCGCCACTGCCACAGACCCTGTGTCATGGCGCGCTCAGCCGGCAGACGGCGGAACTGATCGACGAGGGCAAGGGGGGCGAGGTCAGCACGGAGGAGTGGGAAAGCCCGGGCAAGGGCGACCAAGCGGTGTTCCTGGGGTGCAGTGTGATGCGCGCCAACCCCGACAACGACTACCCCCGCGAGATCTTCAAACTGGTCATTTCGGACGAGCGGTACGACTCCGGCCCCAGGAAGGACTCCGTCCCCCTCGGCCCCGGATTCAAGGGCTGGGTGCGCCCCAAACAGGCCGAGGCCACGCTGCCCGCCGGCTGCGCCGCCCGCATGGGCTCGACCGCCCCGTACATCAGAGTGACGCTCCTCAAGCCCTCGAAAATGGACCCCGTCGACCGGAACACCGCGATCCGCAACAACGGGGCCGTGGTGCGGGAAGCCGCCACCAAGCTCGCCAAGAAGTACGGCTGCGCCGCCTGACCTCCGCCGCCCGCTGCCGTTCCGTGCCGCGGCGGGCGGCGCCCGCGGCAGGCCAAGGGCAACGTGTCGTCGACCGTCCCGACCCGCCGAGCACCTTGGTGTGCGCGTCAGTCGGAACGCCGTCGACCCGCCGCCTCACCGGTGACGCCGGGCTTCCCGGAAACCATGTCCTTCGCAGTGCCCGTCATACCGGCGTTCGTGTCGTCTGCGCCGAGCCGCGCGACGCGCCGACGACGTCGTGTGCGACGTCTGTGACTCCGTTCCCTGCGTGGCGCAGCTTGTGGTCGCCGACTCGGTCATCGGGGACCCCCGGAACCGGCGGCGCGCAGAGCACCGGCTGTCGTACCGGAGCAATCCCCTTGTCCACCGGTCATCAGGCCGGTCCCGGCCCACTCCGGGACCGGCCTGATGACCGGCGTTCTTGGGGCCGGTCCTCAGGGACCGGTCGTCAGGGCCGGTTCGTCAGGTAGCCGCCCATCGAGGTGAAGTACTCCGTCGCGGGCAGTTCCCGGCCGTCGTCGGTGCGGACGCGGGTGATGGCCAGGCCGTGGTTGCGGCCGGTGCGGGCGTCGGCGCCGGCGACGATCGCCACGCCCTCACCCTCGCGGTAGAAGATGCGGCCCGGCGTGCCGCCGTAGCGGCCCTCGGAGACGACGGCGGAGACGATCTCGAGCCGCCTGCCCCTGTGGAAGGTGAAGGCGCTCGGGTACGGGGCGGACTGGGCGCGGACCAGGCGCTCCAGGTCCTCGGCCGGCCAGTTCCAGTCGACGCGGATGTCCTCCTCGGCCCGCTTGTGGAAGAAGGTGGCCCGAGAGCGGTCCTGCTTGGTGAACTCGGCCTTGCCGGAGGCGATCAGGTCGAGGGCGCCGATGGTGACCGGGGCGATCAGCTCGACGGTCTTGTGGAAGAGGTCGGTGGCCGTGTCCGTGGGCTCGACGGTGACCGCGCGCTGCATGACGATGTCGCCGGCGTCGAGCTCCTCGTCCATCATGTGGGCGGTGACGCCGACTTCGGGCTCGCCGTTGATGAGCGCCCAGATCAGCGGCGAGAACCCGGCGTACTTGGGCAGCAGCGAGTCGTGGACGTTCAGCGTGCCGTGCCGGGGCAGGGTGTAGATGCGCGGCGGGATCCAGGTGCGCCAGTTGTTGGCCACGATGATGTCCGGGTCGGCCTCCTTGAGCCGCTGGAACAGCTCCTCGTCGTCGGGCCGGTTGCGGATGATGACGGGGACGCCGTGCTCCTCGGCCAGATCGGCGACGGAGTCGCTCCAGATCTTCTCGTAGGCGTGCTCGCTCTTCGGGTGGGTCACCACCGCCACCACGTCGTGTTCGGAGTCCAGGAGCGCCTGCAGGGTGCGATGGCCCCAGGTCTGATAACCGAACATGACGACCCGCATGGGGTTTCCTCCTCAGAAAGCGAATGACCGGCGACAAGTAAAGCAAGGCTTACCTAAGGATGCAACGGGCCGCAATTCGCCGCCCAGTTGGGGCGCGAACCGCCCTGGTGTCCGTTTCGTCCCGTCGACAGCGTGGCCAGATCAGGTTAGCTTTACCTAAGTTCGCTCGGCTCCGGCTCACCGGTGTGCCCGGGCTCCGCCGTTCCCCCACGCCTGACAGCACGCCTGGCAGGCGGCTGTCCCGCACGATGGGAGTGACATGTCACAGGCTCTTCCTGACGACGCACCACTGATCCACGACCTCATAGGCATCGGCTTCGGGCCGTCCAACGTGGCCATGGCGATCGCGCTCAGCGAGCACAACGCAGGCGTCGGAAGGCAGGAGGCGGTCACCGCTCACTTCTTCGAGCGGCAGCCCCGGTTCGGCTGGCACCGTGGCATGCTCATCGACGACGCGACCATGCAGGTCTCCTTCCTCAAGGACCTGGTGACGCTGCGGAACCCGAGCAGCGAGTACAGCTTCCTCTGCTATCTGCAGAGCAGGGGCCGGCTGATCGACTTCGTCAACCACAAGAACCTCTTCCCGCTGCGCGTCGAGTTCCACGACTACTTCGAGTGGGCCGCGGCGAAGGTCGACGACATGGTCTCCTACGGCCACGAGGTCGTCTCCGTCGAGCCCGTCGTGCGCGACGGCGTGGTGGAGTACCTCGACGTCACGGCCCGCTCCGGCGACGGGACCGTCGTCCACCGGGCCCGCAACCTGGTCATCGGCACAGGGCTGCGCCCCCTCATGCCGGAGGGCGTCGAGCGGACCGACCGGGTCTGGCACAACTCCGACCTGCTCGCCAAGGTGGACGGCCTGGAGGGCACCGACCCCTCCCGCTTCATCGTCGTCGGCGCCGGCCAGAGCGCCGCGGAGAACGTCGCCTATCTGCACCGCCGCTTCCCCGAGGCCGAGGTCTGCGCCGTCTTCTCGCGCTACGGCTACAGCCCCGCCGACGACAGCGGCTTCGCCAACCGCATCTTCGACCCCCAGGCGGTCGACGAGTACTACACGGCGCCCGACGACACCAAGCGCAAGCTGATGGAGTACCACGGCAACACCAACTACTCCGTGGTGGACATCGACCTGATCGACGACCTGTACCGGCAGGCATACCAGGAGAAGGTCCTGGGCACCGAGCGCCTCCGCTTCCTGAACGTCTCCCGCCTCACCGAGGTCGAGGAGAGCGGCGACACGGTCAGCGCCACCATCACCTCCCTGGTCACCGGGGAGGAGAGCCGGCTGGACGCCGACGTCGTCGTGTGCGCCACCGGTTACGCCAGCGCCGACGCCCTCGGACTGCTCGGCCCGGTCGCCGACCGCTGCCACCGCGACGAGCAGGGCCGCGTCCGCGTCGAGCGCGACTACCGCCTCGCGACCGACCCCGAACTGCGCTGCGGCATCTACCTCCAGGGCGGCACCGAGCACACCCACGGGATCACGTCCTCGTTGCTGTCGAACACGGCGATCCGGGTCGGCGAGATCCTCGACTCGGTGCTCGACTCGACCGCCGGCCGCGAGCTGAAGCCCGACCTCGCGGCGGTCCGCCAGGTCGCCGACGAAGTCGGCACCGTCCGCTAGAACCGGGCCGCCCGTTCGAAGCGCCCCACCCCCCCCCACAGCCCGCCCGGTCCGCCGGTAGCGCCGACGTACACGGCGGACAGGCAGGCAGCGCACGCAGTACACGCAACGAAGCACCGCACGCACCACCCGCACCGTGAAACCCCCGTGAAAGGAACCACCGTGTCCATTGGCACACGCCCCGCGCTGACGCGCCTCGCCAGACACATCCCCCGCGTCGCCGTCGCGGCCGTCGCCGCGCTCGCTCTGACCGCCTGTGGGGGCGGTACGGAGAAGGCCGAGTCGAAGCCCTCGACCGAGGCCAACGGGAACACCGGCGCCTTCCCGGTGACGCTGGAGCACAAGTACGGCTCCACGACCATCGAGGCGGAGCCGAAGAAGGTCGTCACGCTGGGGCTGTCGGACCAGGACGCGGTGCTCGCGCTGGGGGTCGAGCCGGTCGGCTCGGTGGACTGGTTCAAGGAGCAGCCGTACGGCAAGTGGCCGTGGGCCAAGGACCTGTGGGGTTCGACGCCGCCGCAGATCGTCGGCGAGCGCGACGAGTACAACATCGAGAAGATCGCGGCGCTCAAGCCGGATCTGATCATCGCGCAGTACTCGGGCATGAAGAAGGAGCAGTACGACACGCTCTCCAAGCTCGCCAAGGTCGTCGCCCAGCCCAAGGGCCACGAGGACTACCAGGCGCCCTGGCAGGACATGACCCGGCAGATCGGCAAGGCGCTCGGCAAGGAGGCCGAGACCAAGAAGCTGATCGCCGGCATCGACGCCCGCTTCAAGGCCGTCCGCGACAAGCACCCGGAGTGGAAGGGCAAGACCGTCACCGTCGGCGAGCCCTACGAGCCGGGCAAGTTCTCCGCGTTCTCCCCGAAGGACCCGAAGGTCATCTTCCTGTCGGAGATGGGCTTCACCACCTCGGAGAAGTACCGCGCCGCCCTCGGCAAGGAGAACATCGCGGATCTCAGCTTCGAGCGCCTCGACGTCATGGAGGCCGACCGCACGGTGTGGCTGGGCACCCCGGAGACCGAGAAGGCCATGAAGGCAGACCCGCTGTACAAGAAGACCAAGGTCCACCAGGAGAAGCGCGACCTGTTCCTCCCGTACGACAGCCCCGACATCGGCGCCGCGCTGTCCTTCAACACGGTCCTGTCGATCCCGTACGCCATCGACCAGGTCGTCCCGATGCTCGAGGCCGTCAAGTAGGTCCCGCACCGAGGAGCCGCCGCCCTGGCGGCGCCGCTCCTCGGCGGCTCCCGCCCGCCCGGCTACCCGCCGGGCGGGCGCGGAGCGCGACGCACCACCAGGGAATCGACGCACCACCAGGGAAAGGCCCCAGGAACGATGTTTGACGCCGAGTCGGACCGGACGCGCACTGCCGGCACCCCCGGTATCCCCGTCACCGGCGGGCAATCCGGCATCTGGCTCGCCCAGCAGATCGAGCCGGACAGCTCGGCCTACAACGTCTCGTTCGTCCTGGACCTGCGCGGAGACATCGACCTGGACCGCCTGGCCGCCGCCGTCCGGCAGACCGTCGAGGAGGCCGAGAGCCTGCACGTCCGGATCGTCGACGACCACGGCGTACCCCGCCAGGTGGCGTCGCCCGTCCCGGTCGACGTCCCGGTCGTCGACCTGCGCGGTGAGAGCGACCCCCTGGCCGCCGCCCACCGGTGGGCCGAGGCCGACCGGGACCGCCCCGCCGACCTCGCGGCCGCCCCGCTCTACGCCCACGCGCTGCTCCGCCTCGCCGACGACCGCGTCCGGTGGTACCAGCGCTACCACCACATCGTCATGGACGGCGCCGGCATCGCCCGGATCTCCCGCCGGGCCGGCGACCTCTACACCCACGGCGACCGGGCCGCCGTCCCCGACTGGTCGCTCGCCCGGCTGGTCGACGCCGACACCGCCCACCGCGCCTCCCGGAAGTCCGTGGAGGACCGCGCGTACTGGCTGCGGCGCATGGACGGCCGGCCGGAACCGGTACGGCTCGTGGAGCGGTCGCCGGGACTGACCCGGCGGCGTCTGCGCCGTACGGTCGAGTTCGCGCCGCCCGCCGTCGCACGGTTCCACGACGCCGCGGCCGCCGCGGGCGTACCGCTCTCCCGCATGCTGCTGGCCGCCGTCGCCGCCTATCTGCACCGGACCACCGGCGAACAGGACCTGGTCCTCGGCCTGCCCGTCACCACCCGGCAGGACCCGGCGACGCGGGACATCCCCGGCATGGTCTCCAACATCCTGCCGCTGCGTCTGACCGTTCGCCCCGACCTGACCGGCGCCCAACTCGCCGCGGCGGTCGGCACGGCTGTCGCGGAGACCGTCGACCACAGCCGCCACCGCGCGGAGGACCTGGCGCGGGACCTCGGGCTGGTCGACGGTGTGCAGGAGCTCGTCGGCCCCACCGTGAACATCCTCCCCAGCGGCGAGGGCATCCGCTTCGGCGGCCTCGACGCCGAGCTCGTGCCCCTGTGGCTCGGCCCGGTCAGCGACCTCGCGATCACCTTCGGCGACTGCGGGGGCGGCCAGGGTCTGCGCATCCAGTTCGACGCCGACGCCGACGTGTGCGACGAGGAGCGACTGACCGGCCACGAGCGGCGGTTCCTGACGCTGCTCGACGCCTTCGCGGGGGAGCCGGACCGCCCCGTGGCGCATCTCGAACTCACCTCCGCCGCCGAACGCGCCCAGCTCCTCGGCGAGTTCGGCGTGGCGCCCCGCGAGGTGGCGGAACTCTCCTGGCCCGCCGCCTTCGAGCGCCAGGTGCACAGCACGCCGGACGCCGTCGCCCTGGTCCACGAGGACCGGGAACTGTCGTACGCGGAGCTGGGCGCCGCCGCGAACCGCCTCGCCCGGCTGCTCGTCGCCCGGGGCGTCGGCGCAGAGGACGTCGTCGCCGTGGCCCTGCCGCGCTCCCCGGAGCTGGTGGTCTGCCTGCTGGCCGTGATGAAGGCGGGGGCGGCCTACCTGCCGCTGGACGCCGACCACCCGCAGGACCGGATCGCGTACATGCTGGACGACGCGGGCGCCCGGACCGTCGTGACCACGCGCGCGCTGTCCGCCGACCTGCCGGCCGCGCCGGGCGTCGCACACCTGCTGCTCGACGAGCCGGCCACGGCCGCCGAGTGCGCCGCACTGGACGACACCGACCTCGGTGTGGCCGTCGCCCTGGACCAGGCCGCGTACGTCATCTACACCTCGGGCTCCACCGGCCGCCCCAAGGGCGTCGTCGTCCCGCACGACGGCGTGGGCAGCCTCATCGCCACCGCGACCGACCGCATCGGCATCACCGCCGGGAGCCGGGTCGTCCAGTTCGCGTCCGTCGGTTTCGACGTCACCGTCTGGGACCTGATCATGTCGCTGTGCGTGGGCGGCCGGATCATCGTCGTCCCCACCGAACGCCGCGTCGCCGGGGCCGCCCTCACCGATTACATCGCGCGCCACCGCGCCACCCATATGATCCTGCCGCCGTCGCTCGTCTCGGCACTCCCGCAGGACTGCGAACTCCCCGACGGCGCCGTGCTGGTCGTCGGCACCGAAGCGGTGCCGAGCGAACTGATCGCGCGCTGGGCCGGGAGGGTCCAGGTCGTCGTCGCCTACGGCCTCACCGAGGCGAGCGTCAACTCCACGCTGTGGATCGCCGACGCCTCCCGTCCGGGCCCCGCCCCGATCGGCCGCCCCGACCCCAACACCCGCGCCTACGTGCTCGACTCGGCACTGCGCCCCGTCCCCGTGGGGACCGAGGGCGAGCTGTACGTCGCCGGGCGCGGCCTCGCCCGCGGCTACCGGGGCCGGGCCGCTCTCACCTCCGAGCGTTTCGTGGCCGACCCGTTCGGCGCGCCGGGCACGCGGATGTACCGGACGGGCGACCGGGTGCGCTGGGGCGCGGACGGCAACCTCGAGTTCCTCGGCCGGGCGGACGGCCAGATCAAGATCCGCGGCCACCGCATCGAGCCCGGCGAGATCGAGAGCGCCTTCATGGCCTGCTCCGGCATCGCCCAGGCCGCCGTCCTCGTCCGCGAGGACCACCGCAGTGTGAAGCGGCTCGTCGCCTACCTGGTCACGGACACCGGAACGGACGCCGAGGCCGCCGTGTCGGCCGCGCGTGCCCGGATCGCCGACAGCCTCCCCGACTACATGGTCCCCTCCGCCGTCGTCCGCCTCGACGGACCGCTGCCGCTCACGCCCAACGGCAAGCTCGACCGCCGGGCCCTGCCCGAGCCCCGGTGGACGGCGATGGGCGGCGACGACGCGCCCACCACCCCCGCGCAGACCGCGCTCGCCGGACTGTTCGCCGAGGTGCTCGGCCTGCCGTCGGTGGGCGTCCACGACAGCTTCTTCGAGCTGGGCGGCGACAGCATCGTCGCGATCCAGCTCGTCAACCGCGCCCGCGAGGCCGGTCTCACGCTCACCCCGCGCGACATGTTCCGGCACCGTACGGTCGCGGCTCTCGCCCGCCTCACGGGCGAGGCGGTGCACCCCCCGCGCGCCGCGAGCCGTGAAGTGCCGCCCCCGTTCTCGCTCGTCACGCTGACCGACGCCGAGCGCGCCGAGTGCGAGGCCGCCGTGCCGGACCTGGCGGACGCCGTGCCGGCCACCCCGCTCCAGGAGGGCTTCTACTTCCACGCCTCCGTCGACGACACCGGCGCGGACGGTTACGCCGTGCAGGACACCGTGGAACTGGCCGGCGACGTCGACCCCGAGGCCCTGCGGAGCGCCGTCCAAGGACTCCTCGACCGCCACCCGCTGCTGCGCGCCGCCTTCCACCAGCTGCCGGACGGCAGGATCGTGCAGCTCGTCGGCGAGCGCGTCACCCTGCCCTGGAGTTTCGACGACCTGTCCGGCCAGGACCCCGACAGCCGCGCGGCGGCGGCCGGCGCCGTCGCGGCGCGGGAGCGGGCGGAGGGCTTCGACCTGGCCGTACCGCCCCTGCTGCGGGCCGCCCTGATCCGCCACGGCGCGGACCGCTCGCAACTGGTGCTCACCCTCCACCACATCGTGGTCGACGGCTGGTCGGTGTCGCTCCTGATGCGCGACCTGCTCAGCGGCTACCGGCCCGGCACCGAGTCCCCCCGGCCGCAGGAGGACCCGGCGTACCGGGCGTACGCGGGCTGGCTCGCCGCACGCGACCGGGACGGCGCGCCGGCCGCCTGGCGCGACGCGCTGGCGGGCTACGACGGCCCCGCCAGGCTCCCCGTACGGTCCGCGGACACCGGCGAGGGCCGCACCGGCACGATCGGCGTGGAGCTGACCGCGGCGGACACCGCCGCGCTCACCGCACGGGCCCGCGCGCTGGGACTGACCCTCGGCAGTGTCGTCCAGGGCGGCTTCGGGCTCCTGCTCGGGGACGCCACCGGCAGCCGCGACGTGGTCTTCGGCAGCACCGTCTCGGGCCGCCAGGCCGCCGTCGAAGGCGTGGAGAGTCTGGTCGGCCTCCTCATCAACACCCTTCCCGCGCGGCTGCGGTGGCGCCCCGAGCAGTCCCTCGTGGACGTGCTCACCCGCTTCCAGGACGAGCAGGCCGAACTGCTCGACCACCAGCACGTGGGCCTCGCCGAGATCCAGCGAACCGTGGGACGCGGCGAGCTGTTCGAGGCACTGGTCGTCGTCGAGAACCTCCCCGAGGCCGGTGAACCCTCCGACCCGGCCGGACAGGTCCGGATCACCGGCTCGCACATCCGCGACGCCGTCCACTACCCGCTGGCCCTCACCGTCCTGCCCGGCGAGCGGCTCCGGCTGCGCCTGGACCACGACCCGGCCCGCCTCGACGCCGTGGCCGCCCGCCGGTTCGCCGGCCGGCTGCGGGCCCTGCTCGACCAGCTCGTCACCGACCCGCTCCGCCCGGTGGCCGGGCTCGCCCTGCAAGCCCCCGGCGAGGAGCGTGCCGCCCTCGACCTGCTGGCCGGCCCGGACCGCGGCCTGCCCGGCGACACCCTGCACACGGCCTTCACCCGGCAGGCCCGCCGCACGCCGGAGGCCACCGCGCTGATCCACGAGGCGGGACGGACGACCTACGCCGAACTGGACGCGCGCGCCGACGCGCTGGCCGCCACCCTGCTGGCCCGGGGCGTGACGCCCGGGTCCGTCGTCGCCGTCGCCGTCCCCCGCTCCGCCGAGACCCCGGCCGCGCTGCTCGGCGTGCTCAAGGCGGGTGCCGCCTATCTGCCGGTCGACGTCGACTACCCGGCCGACCGGGTGCGGTACCTGCTCGAGGACTCCGGGGCGCGGACCGTCGTCGTCACCGCCGCGTCCCGGACCCGGCTGCCCGCCCTCGACGGCGTGACCCACGTCGTCACCGGTGAGGACCCGGCCGCAGCCGCTCCCGTCGTCACCGGCGAGGAGAGGCCCGCGAGCGCCCCGGTCCCGGTGGACGTCCACCCGGACAGCGCCGCGTACCTGATCTACACCTCCGGCTCCACCGGCCGCCCCAAGGGCGTCGTCGTCCCCCACCGCGCGGTCGTCGGCCAACTCGCCTGGACCGCCGAGCGGTTCGGCTACGGCCCCGACGAGCGGGTGCTCCACCAGTACTCGACCAGCTTCGACCCGTCCGTACTGGAGATCTTCGCGCCGCTGCTCACCGGCGGCGCCGTGGTGATCGCCCGTCCGGACGGCCACCGGGACCCGGCGTACCTCGTCGACCTGATCCGCACCGAGCGGGTCACCGGCCTCGACCTCGTGCCCTCCCTCTACGGCGCGCTGCTCGCCGAAGAGGCGGGGGAGTGGTGGGCGAGCCTGCGCCGCGCCTTCAGCGGCGGCGAGGCCCTGCCCGTGCCGCTCGCCCGCCGCTGGCAGGAGCGCACCGGAGTGCCGCTGTTCAACGTGTACGGGCCCACCGAGGCCGTCATCCAGGTCACCAGCTGGGAAGCGGGCTCCGCCCCGGCGGACGGTGCCACCGTGCCCATCGGGCGGCCGGTGTGGAACACCCGCCTCTACGTCCTCGACCGCCACCTCCGTCCCGTCGCGGAGGGCGAGCCGGGGGAGCTCTACATCGCGGGCGCGCAACTCGCCCGCGGCTATCACGCACGCGCCGCGCTGACCGCGGAGCGTTTCGTCGCCGACCCGTTCGGCGAGCCGGGGGAGCGGATGTACCGCACCGGCGACATGGTCCAGTTCAGTGGAGACGGTGTGCTCACCTACCTCGGGCGCACCGACCACCAGGTCAAGATCAGGGGTAACCGGGTGGAGCTCGGGGAAATCGAGGCCCGGCTGCGCGACGAGCCGGCCGTCGCCGACGCCGTCGTCACGGCACGCGACGACGAGCGCGGGATCAAGCAGCTGGTCGCCTATCTGGTTCCGGCCGCCGGAACGCCGGAGCTGGACACCGAGGCCGTACGCGCCGCGCTGAGCGGTTCGCTGCCCGCGCCCATGGTGCCCACCCACTTCGTACGGCTCGACGCGCTGCCGCTGACCCCCGGCGGGAAGACCGACCTCAAGGCGCTGCCCGCCCCCGAGGCCCCGAGGCGCAGCCGTACCGCGAGTGCGCGCGAGGGCTGCGAGCAGCGGCTGTGCGGCATCTTCGCCGAGGTGCTCGGCATCGACGGGGTCGACGCGGACGAGGACTTCTTCGTCCTGGGCGGCGACAGCATCCTGTCCATGGCGGTCTCCAGCCGTGCCCGCAAGGCCGGTCTGGCGGTGACCCCGCGCGACGTCTTCGAGTACCGGACCCCGGCCGCCCTGGCGGCCGCCGCCGGTGCGGCGACCGCGGCCCCGGAGCCCGCCGCCGACACGGACGGCGTCGGTGACATCCCGCTGCTGCCGATCGTCCACCAGCTCCGCGAGGACGGCGGCACGATCAGCCGCTTCAACCTCTCCATGCTGCTCCAGGCGCCCGCCGCCGCCGACACCGGGAAGCTGACACGGGTCCTTCAGACGGTCCTCGACCACCACGACGGCCTGCGGCTCACCCTCACCCGCATGGACCTCGGTCCGGCGATCCCCGCCCTCTGGTCCGCGCTGACGGTGCCGGCGGGCCAGGTCGACGCGGCCGCGCTGCTCCGCCGGGTCGACGTGCGCGGCCTCGACGAGTCCGCGCTGCGTACCGCCGTCCGCGAGGAGTCCCACGCCGCGGCCGGCCGTCTCGACCCCGACGCGGGCGTGACGGTGCAGGCCGTCTGGTTCGACGCCGGCCCGGACCGGCCCGGCCGGCTGCTGCTGGTCGTCCACCACCTCGTCATCGACGGCGTGTCCTGGCGCGTGCTGCTCGGCGACCTCGCCACCGCGTGGGACGCCGTGGCACGCGGCGCGTCCCCGGAGCTCGAGCCGGTGCCGACCTCCCTGCGGAGGTTCGCCCGCGACGTCGCCGAGCAGGCCGGCTCCCCGCAGCGTCAGGCCGAACTGCCCTACTGGGTCAGGACATTGGCGCCCGGGGCCGACCTGGTCGCCCAAGCCGCCCGCACCGGTACGGTCGGCGCGGCCCGCGAGCACGTCGTGACCCTGCCCGCGGAGGAGACCCGCGCGCTGCTCACCTCCGTACCCGCGGCGGCCGGCGCCGACGTCACCGAGGTGCTGCTCACGGCCCTGCGGCGCGCCGTCACCCGGTGGCGCCCGGACGCCGACGGCGACCTGCTGGTCGACCTGGAGCGCCACGGACGGGACGGCACGGACGCCGACCTGTCCCGCACCGTGGGCTGGTTCACCAGCCTCCACCCGGTGCGGCTGCCCGCCGCCGGCGACCCGCTCGACGCGCTCAAGCAGGTCAAGGAGTCCGTCCGCTCCGCCCCGGACTCGGGCGCCGGATACGGGATGCTGCGCTACCTCAACCCGCAGCTCGCCCCGGTGTTCGCCCAGCTGTCCACCGCCCAGGTGCTGTTCAACTACTTCGGCCGCCTCCCCGCGGAGCAGACCCGCGACTGGGCGCCCGCCGTCGAGTCCGACGCGCTCGCCGTCGAACCCGACGCCGACCTCGCGATGCCCTACGCGCTCCAGGTCAACGCCGTCTGCGCGGACACCCCGAACGGCCCCGAACTGCGCGCCACCTGGACCTGGCCCGAGGGCGACGCGCTCACCGAGGAGGACGTCCGCGCACTGGGCGGCGCCTGGGCCGACGCCCTGCGCGACCTCGTCGCCGGCGCCGCCGCGCCCGGCGCGCGGCCCTCCCTCACCCCCTCCGACGTGCCGCTGGTCACCCTCTCCCAGGGCGACATCGAGCTGGTCGAACGGGTGAGCCCGGCGCCGGTGGCCGACATCTGGCCGCTGTCGCCGCTCCAGGAAGGCATCTACTTCCACGCCAGTTACGACACGGACGCGCTCGACGTCTACACCGCCCAGGACACCTTCGACTTCGACCGCCGGCTCGACGCCGGCCGGCTGCGCGCCGCCGTCGCGACCCTGCTGCGCCGGCACCCCAGCCTGTGCGCGGGCATCGTCAGCGACGGTCTTCCCGAGCCCGTGCAGTTCGTCTGCCCGGCCGCCGAACTGCCCGTACCGCTCACCGAGGTCGACCTGACCGGGCTGAGCCGCGCCGAACGTGAGGCGCGGCTCGCCGAGATGTCCGACGCCGACCGGCGGCAGCGGTTCGACCTCGCCGCGCCCCCGCTGTTCCGGCTCACCCTGTTCCGGCTCACCGACACCACCGACCGGCTGATGCTCAGCCACCACCTGGTCGCGTGGGACGGCTGGTCCCAGTCCCTCTTCCTCGACGAACTGCTCGGCCTGTACGCGGCCGCCGGCGACGACAGCGCCCTGCCCGCCGCCGGCAGCTACCGCGACTACCTGAGCTGGCTCGCCGGCCAGGACTTCGACGCGGCCCGCGACACCTGGCGCGGCGCGCTGGCCGGACTCGACGAGCCGACCCTCGTCGCCCGCGAGCGCGGTGACGAGCCCACCATCCCGCGCCGCCGCACCCTCAGCCTCGGCCGCGCCCTCAGCGACCGGCTGCGCGGCTTCGCCCGCGAGCACGGACTGACCATCAACGCGGTGCTCTCCACCGCGTGGGCGCTCGTCCTGTCCTCCGCCGTGGGCCGTGACGACGTGACCTTCGGCGCCACGGTCGCCGGACGCCCGGCCGACGTGCCCGGAGTCGACAGCACGATCGGCATGTTCCTCAAC
Source organism: Streptomyces sp. NPDC006294 (assembly GCF_042870895.1). Classification (NCBI taxonomy): domain Bacteria; kingdom Bacillati; phylum Actinomycetota; class Actinomycetes; order Kitasatosporales; family Streptomycetaceae; genus Streptomyces; species Streptomyces sp. NPDC006294. The sequence continues at coordinate 41,280 of NZ_JBIAHV010000018.1, read as the reverse complement.
ACCGTGCCCCAGCGGATCACCCTCGACCCCGCCGAGCCGGTCGGCGACCTGCTGCGCCGCGTCCAGCGCGAGCGCGTCGCCCTGATGGACCACGAGTACCTGGGCCTCGCCGAACTCCAGCGCGCCGGCGGCCACCCCACCCTCTTCGACACCCTGTACGTCCTGCAGAACTTCGCCGACGAGGGCGCCTTCCGGGAACTCACCGAGCGCCACGGCATCACGGGCGTCGGCAGCGTCGACGCCACCCACTACCCGATGACCCTCATCGTCAACCCGGCGCAGACGGTCCAGGCCAAGCTGGAGTACCGCCCCGACCTGATCGGCGACGAGCAGGCCGCGGCCACCCTCGACCGCTTCGGCGCCCTGGTCGAACGGCTCGTCGGCGACCTGACGACCCGTGTCGGCGCCCTCGACCTGCTGCTGCCCGGCGAGCGCGAGATCCTCTGCGCCGACCGCGCCGCCGGCCGGGAGCCGGTGCCGAACGAGACCGTCGCCGACATGCTGACCGCCCAGGTGGCCCGTACGCCCGACGCGGTGGCCCTCGTCTTCGGCGAGCGGGCCCTCACCTACGCACAGCTCGACGCGCACATCAACCGGATCGCCCGGCTGCTGCTCGCCCGCGGCGCGGGACCGGAGACCGCCGTCGCGCTCGCGCTGCCGCGCTCCATCGACATGGTGGCCGCGCTCTTCGCCGTCCTGCGCACCGGCGCCGCGTATCTGCCGCTGGACCTGGACCACCCGGCCGACCGGCTGCGGATGATGGTCGAGGACACCCGGCCGCTCTGCCTGCTGTCCACGGCCGCCGTCGCCCCCGCCCTGCGCGGCGAGGCAGGCCCCGCCGCGCCCGAACTCCTCCTGGACGACGAGGCCGTGGCCGCCGAACTGGCCGCTCTGCCCGGCGGCACGATCACCGACGCCGAGCGGCCCGCGTTCGCCTCCGACCGGGCGGACCGCCTCGAGCACCCGGCGTACATCATCTACACCTCCGGCTCGACCGGCCGGCCCAAGGGCGTCGTCACCCCGTACCGCGGCCTGACGAACATGCAGCTCAACCACCAGAAGGAGATCTTCGACCCGGCGATCGCCGCGGCCGGCGGCCGGCGGCTGCGCATCGCGCACACCGTGTCCTTCGCCTTCGACATGTCCTGGGAGGAGCTGCTCTGGCTCGTCGAGGGACACGAGGTGCACGTCTGCGACGAGGAGTTGCGCCGCGACGCCGAGGCGCTGGTCGCCTACTGCGACCGGCACCGGGTCGACGTGGTCAACGTGACGCCCACGTACGCCCAGCTCCTCATCGAGGAGGGCCTGCTCGACGCCGACGAGACGGCCGGTAAGCACCGCCCCGCGCTGGTCCTGCTCGGCGGCGAGGCGGTGTCGGACACGGTGTGGAGCGAACTGCGCCGCACCGAGGGCTGCTACGGCTACAACCTGTACGGGCCGACCGAGTACACGATCAACACGCTCGGCGGCTCGACCACCGACAGCGCGACCCCCACCGTCGGCGTGCCCATCCGCAACACCCGCGCCCACGTCCTCGACGCCATGCTGCGGCCCGTCCCGCCCGGCTGCCCGGGCGAGCTCTACATCGCGGGCACCGGACTGGCCCGCGGCTACCACGACCGGCCCGGCCTGACCGCGGAGCGGTTCGTCGCCGACCCGTTCGGCGAGCCGGGGGAGCGGATGTACCGCACCGGCGACCTGGTGCGCCGCCGGCCGGACGGTCTGCTGGACTTCCTCGGCCGCACCGACGACCAGGTCAAGATCCGCGGCTACCGCATCGAACTGGGCGAGATCGCCTCCGCCCTGTCCACCCACCCCCAGGTCACCCACGCCGCCGTGGTCGTGAACGAGGCCACCGGGACCAAGCGCCTGGTCGGCTACGTCGTCACGGACGACGGCGCCCGGGCGGGCGAGGACCTGCTCCAGCGGCTGCGCGACCACGTGAAGGCCGGCCTGCCGGACTACATGGTCCCCTCCGCGCTCGTCGCCGTGGACACACTGCCGCTGACCGTCAACGGCAAGCTCGACGTCCGGGCCCTGCCCGCACCCGACTTCGCCGGCACCGGCCCCAGCCGCGCCCCGCGCACCCCGCGCGAGGAGACGCTGTGCGCCCTCTTCGCCGAGGTGCTCGGCCTGCCCGCGGGCAGCGTCGGCATCGACAGCGACTTCTTCGAGCTCGGCGGCCACTCCCTGCTCGCCACCCGCCTGGTCAGCCGCGCCCGCACCGCGCTCGACACCGAACTGGCCATCCGCGACCTGTTCGAGGCGCCGACCGTCGCCGAACTGGCGGTACGGGCGGCCCGCTCCGGTGGCGCCGCCCGCCCCGCGCTGACCGCCGGCGAGCGGCCCGAGGAGCTGCCGCTGTCCCACGCCCAGCAGCGGCTGTGGGTCGTCCAGCAGATCGAGTACACCTCGTCCGCGTACAACTTCCCGCTGGTGATGCGGCTGCGCGGCGCGCTGGACACCGACGCGTGGACCGCCGCGCTCGCCGACGTCACCGCCCGCCACGAGGCCCTGCGCACGGTGTTCGCCGCGCGCGACGGCCAGGCGTTCCAGCGGGTCCTGCCGCCCGAGGAGGCCCGGCCGGTGGTCGAGCACCGCCGCGCCACCGAGGACGAGCTGCCCGGCATCGTCGACGCGGAGACCGGCCGGCCCTTCGACCTCGCCGCCGAACTGCCGCTGCGGGCCACGGTCGTGGAGCTCGCGCCCGACGACTACGTCGTCATCCTGCTGCTGCACCACATCACCACCGACGAGTGGTCCGACCGCCCCTTCCTGCGCGACCTGGCCGCCGCCTACGCGGCCCGCCTCTCCGGTGCGGCGCCCGACCGGGAGCCCCTGCCCGTCCAGTACGCCGACTACGCCCTGTGGCAGCAGCGCCTCCTCGGCGACCCGGCCGACGCGGACAGCCTGGCCGCCCGGCAGCTGGACTACTGGCAGTCGACGCTCGCCGGCGCCCCCGAAGAGCTCGAACTGCCCACCGACCGGCCCCGGCCCGCCCGCCCCGCGTTCACCGGAGCCGAGCTGGACATCGACTTCGACGCCGACGTCCACGCGGGTCTGAAGCGGCTCGCCCGCGAGAGCGGCGCGAGCATGTTCATGGTCGTGCACGCCGCCGTGGCCGCCCTGCTGCACCGCATGGGCGCGGGCACGGACATCCCCCTCGGCTCGCCCATCGCGGGCCGCGGCGACGAGGCGCTGGACGACCTGGTCGGCTTCTTCGTCAACACCCTCGTGCTCCGCACCGACCTGAGCGGCGACCCGAGCTTCACCGAGCTGCTGACCCGCGTCCGCGAGACGGACCTGGCGGCCTTCTCCCACGCCGACGTGCCGTTCGAGGCGGTCGTCGAGAAGCTCAACCCGGCCCGCTCGCTCTCCCGCAACCCGCTGTTCCAGGTGATGGTCGGCTACCACGCCCGCACCGGCGACGAACTCGGACTGGCCGGACTCCAGGTCGAGTACGTGCCCTTCCGCATCCGCTCCGCCAAGTTCGACCTGGTCTTCAGCTTCACCGAGCACACGGACGGCGACGGCTCGGACGGCTCCCTGGTCTGCCGCCTGGAGTTCGCCACCGAACTGTTCGACCACGAGACCGCCGAGCGGATCGCCGACCGGCTCCGGGCGCTCGTCGCCGCCCTCGTCGCCGCGCCCGAACGGCCCGTCTCGCAGGCGGAGATCCTCGCCGCCGACGAACGCCACCTGGTCCTGGAGGGCTTCAACGACGCCCCGCGGCCGGTCGACGAGGAGACCCTGCCCGCGATGTTCGCGCGCAGGCTCGCCGAACGGCCCGACGCCGTCGCCGTCGTGGACCGCTCCCGCTCGGTGACGTACGAGCGCCTCGACGCGCGGGCCAACCGGATCGCCCGGCTGCTGGCCGCGCGCGGCGTCGGCGCCGGCAGCGTGGTCGGCGTCGCCGTGCCCCGCTGCGCGGACATGGTCGCCGCGGTGCTCGCCGCGCTCAAGCTCGGGGCCGCGTTCCTGCCGCTCGACCTGGCCCACCCCGCCGACCGGCTCGCCTACATGATCGAGGACTCGCGGGCGGCCCTCGTCGTCGGCACCGAGTCCGTGGCCGGGAAGATCCCGGACGTCGCGGGCGCAGGGGTGGTGCTGCTCGACGAGCCGTCCGTGGCCGCCGAGCTGGACGGACTGGCCGAGACCGCCGTCGAGTCCCGGCCGGTGCCGCTGGACCAGCCCGCGTACGTGATCTACACCTCCGGTTCGACCGGCCGCCCCAAGGGCGTGGTCGTCCCGCACGAGGGCATCGCCAGCCTGGTCGCCACCGCGGTCGACCGGATGGGTCTGGAACGCGACAGCCGGGTGCTCCAGTTCGCCTCGATCGGCTTCGACGTCTTCGTCTTCGAACTGTCGATGGCGCTGTGCCACGGCGGCCGGCTCGTCCTCATCACCGACGAGGCCCGGGTCGCCGGACCCGCGCTGACCGACTTCCTCGCGGACCAGCGGATCAGCCACATGATCCTGCCCCCGTCCCTGGTCTCCGCCCTCCCGCCCGGGTGCCGGCTGCCCGAGGGCTCGACCGTCCTCGTCGGCACCGAGACGGTGCCGCCGGACCTGTTCGAGCGCTTCGGCGCCACGGCGCATCTGATCTGCGCGTACGGCCTGACCGAGGCGACGGTCAACTCCACGCTGTGGCGCGCCCGCGAACACGGCGGCCGCCCCTCCGGCCGGGTCCCCATCGGCCGGCCCGACCCCAACACCCGCTGCTACGTCCTCGACGACCGGCTGCGGCCCGTCCCCCCGGGCGTCGTCGGCGAGCTGTACGTCGCCGGACGCGGCCTCGCCCTCGGCTACCTCGGCAGGGCCGGGCTGACCTCGGAGCGGTTCGTCGCCGACCCGTACGGCCCGCCCGGCAGCCGCATGTACCGCACCGGTGACCGCGCCCGCTGGCGCACCGACGGCAACCTCGACTTCCTCGGCCGCGTCGACACCCAGGTCAAGGTGCGCGGCTTCCGTATCGAACTCGGCGAGATCGAGGCGGCCCTCGCCTCCCACCCGTCGGTCGCCCAGGCCGCCGTCCTGCCGGACCGCGACGGCGACATCGTGCGCCTCGTCGGCTACGCCGTACCGGAGACCGGGGAACTCGACCCGCACGCGCTGCGCGCCCACGTCGCCGGGCTGCTGCCCGAGTACATGGTCCCGACGCTCGTCGTACCGCTGGACGGGCCCCTTCCGCTGACGCCCAACGGCAAGCTCGACCGCAAGGCGCTGCCCGCGCCGGACTGGTCCGCGCTGGCCGGCGACGCGAGCCCGGCGACCCGGACACAGGCCCGCCTGGCCGAGCTGTTCTGCGAGATCCTCCGGCTGGAGAAGGTCGGCGTCCACGACAACTTCTTCGCGCTCGGCGGCCACTCCATGGCCTCCATGCGGCTCCTGGGCCGTATCCGTACGGAGTTCGGCGTCGAGCTGAGCATCCGGGACGTCTTCGACGCGCTGACCGTCGCCGGCCTCGCGGGCAAGCTGGAGGGCGCGGTGGCCGCCCGTCCGGCGCTTCGGCCCGCCGAAGTCACCGAGGACACGGCCGGCGCACCGCTGCCGGCCGCCCCGGTCCAGCGCTGGGAGTGGCAGTCCCACCGCCGCACCCCCGGCTTCGACCACGCGCTGGCCCTGCGCGTACCGGACGGCGGCCTGGACGCCGTCGCGCTCGCCGACGCCCTCGCCGACGTGGTGGCCCGTCACGAGCCGCTGCGCACGGCGTTCACCGAACACGACGGCGCGGTCCTCCAGCGGCCGGCCGAGGCCCCGGCCCTCGCGCTCGACCGGTGCGCGGACCTGGACGCCCGTCTCGCCGAACTCGCCGCGCAGACCCCGGACCTGGAGCGGCAGGCCCCGCTGCGGGCGACCCTGCTCACCGACCCGGCCGGCCACCAGGCGCTGCTCCTGACCTCGCACTACCTCGCGGTGGACGAGTGGTCGGTGGTGCCGCTGTTCCGCGACCTCACCACGGCGTACGCGGCCCGCGTCGCCGGCTCGGCGCCCGACTGGGAGCCGCTGCCGGTGACGTACGCCGACTACACCCGCTGGGCGCACGAGGTCCTCGGAGACCTCGCCGACCCGGACAGCCTGGGCGGTCGGCAGCTCGCCCACTGGCGGGCCGCCCTCGAGGACGTACCCGCCCGGCTGGACCTCCCGACGGACGCCCCGCGCCCCGGCGCCGAGGGCGGCGGCTACTTCGGGTTCGTCCTGGACGAGCGACTGCACGCGGCCGTCGACGAACTGGCCCGGGCGAGTGGCACCAGCATGTTCATGGTCCTGCACTCGGCCCTGGCCGCGCTGCTCACCGCGCACGGCGCGGGCACCGACCTGCCCATCGGCACGATGGTCGCCGGCCGTGGCGACGACCAGCTTGCCGACCTCGTCGGCTGCTTCCTCAACACGGTGGTGCTGCGCACCGACACGGCCGGCGACCCGGCCTTCGCGGAGCTGCTCACCCGGGTACGGGAGACCACCCTCGGCGCCCTCGACCGGCAGGACGTCCCGTTCGACGCGGTCGTCCGCGCGACCGGACTGCCCCCGCGGGGCCCGCAGGTCATGGTGATCCACCACGAACAGGCGGACCTCGGGCAGTTGGAGGGCGGCCTGGGCTCCTTCCACGCCGTCCCCACCCGCGCGGCACGGGCCGAACTGACCCTGAGCTTCTACGAACCCCGGGGCGACGGCCCGGTGCACTGCGAACTGATCCACGCCGCCGGCGTGCTCGGCCCGGACAAGGCCCGGCAGCTCGCCGAAGAACTCCAGACCCTGCTGCGCACCGCGGCGACCGACCCGGAACAGCCGCTCTCCGAGCTGTTCACCGCAAAGTCCACGTCCACGAGGAGTGACGACGCATGAGCACCAACCCGTTCGAGGACCCGCAGGGCCGCTTCCTGGTCCTGGTCAACGACGAGAACCAGCACTCGCTGTGGCCCTCCTTCGCGGAGGTCCCGGCCGGCTGGCGCACGGCCTTCGGCGACGACACCCGCGAGGCGTGCCTCGCGTACGTCGAGTCCCACTGGACGGACCTCCGCCCCAAGAGCCTCGCGGCCCAGCAGTCCTGACCCGCGCCCCGGCCCGGGTACGCCGCCGCCCGTGGAGGGTTCTCCACGGGCGGCGGCGTGCTGCGTGCGGCGGACTGCCAGGACTTACGGCTTCTTGCTTCCGCAGGCCCTGTCCCGGGCGACCGCTTCCATGAGGCCGCGAGCGTTGGCGGGCGAGCGCAGGAGGTAGACGGTCTCCTGCCAGGAGTCGTAGTCCTCGGCGGCCATCAGCACGGCGTCGCCGCTTTTGGAGTTGATGCGCACGGGAGCGTGGTCGTCAGTGACCCGCTTGATGAGCGGGAAGAAGTCCTTGCGGGCCTCGTCGGCACTGATCGTCACGTTCGGCACCCTTTCCTCAGCAGTACCGGAAACGGTATCGGGCCGGCACGGGCTTCCGGTGCCACGCGGTGCACGCGCTTGGACCCCGCGGCCTCACGCCCCCGTGGCCGCGCCCCGTGGTCAGCGGCCACGTGCGCGAGCCGCCAGGGCGGGGATGGAAGCGATCTTGTCGGCGTCCAGATCTTCCCAAATGAGCCCGGCCGGGCGCTTGGCGCCCTGGCAGACGATGACCTCGTCCTGGGTGACAATCAGGTCGACGCTGAAGTCATGTGCTGTCGCGGGCAGTTCCTCGTCGACGACTTGCAGGGCGTGGACCGTTGTCACCACGACCGTCTCTGGGGTGATGAGTCCGGCTTCCATCAGGAAGGCGAACTCCAGGTCGGAATAGCCGGCCCCCTTGCCGATCCGGACCCCGGCACGGTTCACGGCGACACTCCCGACCACCACCATGTCGACCGGCTTCATCGACTCGACGTGGATCTTCGGAGCAACGTTCGCGGCGACCTTGCTCGATGCCGCTTGTGCGGGCGGAACAGGCAGCTCTGCCGGGTCCAGCAGATAGAAGGGACATGGATCGGCCAGCTTTGGCACGGCCATGAACACGGTTTTGCCGTCGGCGAGCGCACGAGCGCGCACCGGAAGCTGTGCCTTGTCGGGCACAGCCTTGACGACCCGTGAAGCGGCCCACTGAGGCAGCCCCGCAAGACGGTCCGCAGCCGCTTGGGACTCCTTGAAATTCGGAATGCGCCCGTGTGCCGAGCTGTCGTGGGTGGCATGGGCAGCGTCGAGCAGGTCCCATACGCGTTCCCGTACCCGCTGCTTCTCGTGATCGACCTGTGTGCGCACCCCGCCGCCCTTCACGCTGCTTCCATCAGTGCCATGAGCCGGTCCTGAGCTTCCTGCACCGCCGGCTCACTTCGCCAGGGGCGCAGCTCGCGGGCAGCACGAAAGATGATCTTCATGCCACCGCCTCCGCGTGTGCCGTGCAGTCCGTCCACCGCGTCCGCGAAGCTGGCCAACGCGGCGTCGAGCTGACCCTCGCGGATCAGGGACAGTGCGAGGTTGCCCAGGACGATCGATCGGGACTTGTGCCGATCCTGCAACTCCGCCGCTGTCTGCTCCAGGAGGCGCTGAGCTGTCCGGTAGTCGCCGAGGGTCAGGTAGCAGGAGCCCGCCAGTCGGCCGAAGTGAGTGGGAGACAGGAGATCGTAAGCGGCATCCGAGCTGTCGGCCTCCTCAAGGTGCCGCTCGGCTCCCGCCAGCGCTCGCTCGCATTCGAGGCTTTCTCCGAGCAGGGCGTGTGCCTCGGCTGCGTGCAACATGGCGAGACCAGTGAGTGCATGGCTGGTGCATCGCGTCGTCCGGGCGGTCTCCAGAGCGAGATCGAGGCCTTCCCGGTAGTCGTCGGCCCCATAGAGCGCCACATAGCAGGTGCGTAAGAGGGCGTGGCCCTCCGCAGCCGGGTCACGAAGATGGCGAGCCACTTCAAGGCCCTGGGCGTAGTACCACCGGGCCGTGCTGTGGTCGTGCCGCTGAGAGGCGTCCCAGACGAGCTGCCCCATGAACGTGGATGCCTCCGCCTGCAGGCCGCGCATCTCGCGCTGCACACGGCCTGACGGCGCTTCACCTGCAAGGAACGCCACTTGACTTACGTGCTGTCCGGCCTGCGCCAGCAAGGTGGCAGAAGGCATCCGGTCGTAGCGGTCCGCCAGGACCTGCATCCCTTGCCTCAGTTGAGCGACCGTGACCAGGTCGACCCGCACGGGGTGCCGCATCGCGTACCGGGTCCGTTCGCTGCTTGGGGCTTCGTCCTCGGTGACTACTGCCAGCAGGTCACTCAGTTCCTGGACGCTCACCTGCAGAACGGCAGCGAGCCGCGGCCTGATGTACGGCTGGGGGGACACCCTCCCCGATTCCCACCGCGAGACGGTGGAACGCTCCACGTTCATTGCCTCGGCCAGGCTCTCCTGTGTAAAGCCCACCGCGCGGCGGCGGCGCGCGAAACCGTGCCGTTTCAACGCCATGGGCCAAGTATCCCACGGAATCAAAGGCGGCTCGCGAAGAACGGGAACGCCACAGGCAGTGCCCTGCTGTGCGTCATGGATGCCGCGTTCGTGCAGCACTTCTGCTCTGGTGCGTGGTCGTGGACGGCGGTTTCGTTGGGACCACCGGACGAATGAGGGCTTCACCTGGAAACGGAGCGGCCATGACATCGGAGGATCGTGTGCCCTGGCAGCCACTGTCGAGGCAGCGGGCGTACGACTGCGAGCCAGCCTCGGTGCCTGCGGCGCGGGAGTTCGCCACGGCAACGCTGACCGACTGGGGAATGGCCGATCGGCACGACGACATCCGGCTGTGCGTCTCGGAACTCGCCACGAACGCCGTGCAGCACGGCAGCGATGGGAGCAGCGGCTTCCTCGTGGTGCTGTCCATCGGCGGTCGCGTCATGCGTGTGGAAGTGCACGACGCCGGCACCGCGGTTCCCCGGCTGCGAGCGCCGGACGACATCAGCGACACCGGACGAGGTCTGTTCCTGGTCGCGGAGAGTGCGGACGCCTGGGGCGTCGATGAAGCCGGGCCGTCCCAGGCGGTGTGGGCCGAGTTCAAGACTCAGCCCGCGCCGTGCATACATCACCTGTTCGAGATGTCCGCTCTGGCATCCGGTCACTGCTCGGTGCCTGGCAGCGGCGGTTCATCCAAACGACGAAGGGATCCACAGATGATCGACCACGTGACAGAAGAGCAGAACACCGAAGCACCGGGCGGCTACATCGCTCCTCAGCTCATCGAGTTGGACGTGCTGTCGAAGGTGACACTCGGCAAGTACGCCGAGGACAGCGCCGACAAGGGCCGCTACTTCGAGTAGGCATCCCCAAGGCTGCTGGGCGGGGCATCCGGCTCCGTCCAGCACGCGCCAACTCCTGGAAGGGGAGGCATGTTCCACCTCGACAGCCCCGGGTGGCCGACCCGCACATCACGGCTCTGGTCGGGTGATCAGGCACCCACCGTGCACGGCACACCCTGTGGCACCGCATGCCGAGTCGTCTGTGAAGGTACGGTCCGCTTGGCCGTCGTCGGCAACTGCTACGCCGATGACCAACAGCTTCGTCATGGACTCGGCGCTGTCCGCTCGGGACAGTGGTCCAGGCTGACCCAATGGCCGGGCAGCCATTGGGTGGTGGCCGACGACGGCTGTCTGTCGGTCGTCATCACCGATGTGGCCGGGACACGTGCGGTGTACTTCGCGGTGGTGCAGGGCCGTACGCACTGGTCCACTTCGGCTCGGGCACTCGCCCATCGTGTCGGAGCGACCGTGGACCATGCATCGATCACCGCGCGCCTGGTGTGTCCCACCGTTCCCGAAATCACTGAGAACACCACTGCGTTCGCGGGCATCCGGCGGCTGCCCGGCTGCCACGCCTTGGTCATCGACCGACAGGGCAGGCACTCGATCCATGAGTACGAGCAACCGGGCACACTCGGCTTCACCGAGGCTGCGAGTGAACTGCGCGCGGCTCTGGTCACTGCGGTCACCAGCCGAGCGCGAGCGGCTGGAAAGCTCACAGCCGACTTTTCCGGCGGGCTCGACTCCACATCGTTGGCACTCCTCGCCACGGACACGGCTCGCTGCGACGCCTTCGCCGTCACCGATGCGGACGCGACCAGCAACAACGAAGACGCCGTCTACGCCCGACGAGCTGCCGAGGGCCGGCCGAGGCTGCATCACGTGCTCGTCAATGACCCCGCAGGCCTGTTCTTCGCCGGGCTGCCGGATGCCCCGCCCACAGATCAGCCGTTTCCCGATGCGGCTCGTTGGCGCATGCGCGCCGCCTACCAGCGCCCGTGCGTCGAGCACGGCAGCGATGTCCACCTCACCGGCTCCGGGGCCGACACCCTGCTGGCGGCTGCCCCTTCATATCTCGCGGACCTGGCCCGCTCCGGCGAGCTGTCGGTCCTGATCCATCACTCCCTGGCCCGTGCCAGACTGCGGCACCAGCCGGTTTACGCGGTCGTCGCTGCGGGCGCACGGCTGAGCCGCACCACCCACGCCACCGCATTACGGCACCTTGCCCGAGACCTCGCCACCGACCCGGCCGTACATCGCCCTGAACCACCGGCACGGCTCCACTGGATGAGAGCCTCTGGTCTCCGTGCCTGGCTCACTCCCGAAGCACGCCGATACCTGTCGGCGCTTGCCGTCACTGCCGGCGAGCGTTGTACGGTACCGCGACATCTCACCAGCAGCCACCGGGCCTGGGCAGAACTGCGCGAATTCGGCACGTACGAAGCGGAACTGCGTAATCAGGCGCACGCACTGGGCCTGCCGCATCACGCTCCCTACCTCGACAACGCTGTTGTCCGCGCTGCGATGGCCGTACCCGTGACCGCCCGTGCCTCCATCACACGTCAGAAGCCACTGCTCGGCGCCGCCCTCCACGGCCTCGTACCCGGATGGCTCCTGGAGCGCCGGACCAAAGGCGCGTACGACGGCAATGCGTACTCCGGAATCCGACGTCACACCACCGTCCTGCGCGAGCTTCTGGCTGGTAGCGAACTGGTCACCGAGGGATGGATCGATGCTGATGCCGTACGCAACGAACTGGACCGTCTCGCCGTCGGCGTCCCCGGAAGGCTGGCTGCCTTCGAATCTCTCATCGCCACCGAACTCTGGCTGCGCCAGCACCGTACGAGACACAACGTCGTCACAGAACCCAAGGTCTCCCATGTCTGATCTCCGGCCGGCTTCCACTGTGTACGCCACGATCACAGAGAGCGGCGGAATGCTCCTCGACGTACGCGGCCGAGGCCGCTGGTACGCACTCAACTGCTCCGGCGCACTCTGGTGGCGCCACCTGTCCGAGGGAACTCCCGCCGATGAAGCCGCTGATGCGGTTGCTGCCTACTTCGGAGCCGATCCCGAACAGGTGCGTACAGATATGCGGTCCCTCGCCCAACAGCTCTACGAGCGGCGCATGATGCGCACTCCCAGCCGCTGGAGGTGGCACCGTTGAGCATCCCTATGGCCGTACCCGCACGGACCGACTGCCCACCGCTGCCCGACCGTTTCACAGCCGTGGCGTCACTCGCCCTGGCCACGGTGCTGGTGCAGGCGTTTCCGCTGCGCCTCACCCTCATCTTCGCCCGCGTCGCCAAGCGATGCACCCGACGCCATGCTTCGGCGGCGGAAGCTGCGAAGACGGTTGCTGCACGTGACTGGGCCGGCCGGTTCTTCCCGAGCCGCGCCGCCTGTCTGGAGATGTCCCTGGCCGCCTTCCTCGACTCGGCCATGCACGGGAGATCTGTCAACTGGTGCATTGGCTGCCGCTTCGACCCGTGCGAGTCCCACGCCTGGATCGAAGCGTCGGCCCGGCCAGTAGGAGAACCCGACACCCCTGACAGCCCTTTCCAGCTCACACTCCGTATCTGACCGAAGGATCGACCGATGTCCGACGCCACAACCCCCGCCCTGCAGCGAGCCATCGACGCGGTGCCCGCCGAGCAGTTTCACGGCGTCGACGGCCGCGCCGTCCGCCCCTGCACTCCGGCCGCTGTCACCCATCGCCATCTGCAGATGCTCGACGTCCATCCCGGTGCGAACGTCATGGACATCGGCATTGGCTCGGGCCTCTCGGCCGCACTTGTCGCCCACCTGGCGGGCCCGGAGGGGCACGTCACTGCTGTCGAGATCGATCCCGGGCTCGCCCAGCGTGCCGCAGCTCTTTACGCCGAGTACGGATACAAGGTCGACGTCGTCGTCGACGACGGGCTCCTGGGCCATATGCCGAGCGCCCCGTACGACCGCATCCTCGCCGGTACCACCCCACCGGCCATCCCTCACTCCTGGCTGGCGCAACTGAAGCCCGGCGGCACTCTGCTCTGCGGCGTACGCATCGCCGACCTGCCAGGGGCCTACGCGATTGCCCGCGTGACTGTAGACGGACAGCACGAGCCGCGCCGGGTCGAGATCCACCACGGCGGATACACGCCCATGGTGGCGACCCGCACGGTGTACGCCGTCTCCCGCGCCGTCGACTCACAACGGCCCGAACTCTCGCTCACTGCCCTCGGAGCAGGCGCGCAAAAGGCTGCGGCCTCGATGCTCACGGTCTTGTCGGAAAGGCCGTACACCGAGCTCACCCCAGCGCCGGTGCCCGAATACTTCCACTTGAAGAACTGGCTCATCGCCACCGCGCCGGACGGTCTGCTCGAAGCGACGCTCGATTCGGGCACCGGCATCGGCATCGGGTCCCTGTCCCCGGACGGAACCGCCCACGCCGCCCTTGTCACAGGCGAGCACCTCATCGCCGACCAGGCCGGGTCTCCAGCCCTCGCAGGGCTGCGTGCCTTAGTCTACCAGTGGCAGGAAGAGGGAGCCCTCCGTACCCATGAGCTGCCTGCCGGCCTCATCCGCGAGGGGGACGTCTGGCAGGCCCGCGTCACCCGCCGCTAGCGTGGCCGTGCGCCCGTCTGCCGCCCGCCGCCCGCCGCGAGCGGGCCCCGCCGCCTCACGCCCGCGGCCCGTCCCGGCGGCTGGCCGACCAGGCCGACCACAGTGCGGCGTAGCGGCCGCCCGCCGCGACGAGTTCGTCGTGGGTGCCGGTTTCGACGACGCGGCCCTGGTCGAGGACGACGACGCGGTCCGCGGAGGCGGCCTGGGGGAGGCGGTGGGCCACCATCAGGCCCGTGCGGCCCTCCAGGGCGCGGACGGCGGCCGACTCCAGGACGCGGGCGCCGGCGCTGCCCGCGTCGGCGGTCGCCTCGTCGAGGATGGCGATCGGCGGGTCCGCCAGGACGAGGCGGGCCAGGGCCAGGTGCTGGGCCTGGGTCACCGTGAGCCGGTGGCCGCCCTCGCCGACCACGGTCGCGAGCCCTTCCGGGAGCGCGTCGACCCACTGAAGGGCCTCCACCCGCTCCAGCGCCGCGCGCAGTTCCTCGTCCGTGGCCTCGGGGCGGGCGAGCCGCAGGTCCTCGGCCAGCGGGCCGGCGAAGACGTGGACCTCCTGGCTGATGAGCGTCACCGCGCGCCGGACGCCGGCCGGGCCCAGCTCGCGGGCCTCGACGCCGCCGAGCACGATCGAACCGGCGGACGCCTCGTGGACGCCCGCGACCAGCTTCGCCAGGGTGGTCTTCCCGGCGCCGCTCGCGCCCACCAGGGCGACCCGTTCGCCGCTGCGGACCTCCAGGTCCACGTCGCTCAGGACCGGGTGGCCGTCGACGTACGCGTGGCTGAGCGCGGTGACCTTGACCGAGCCGTCCACCGGCTTCGCCGCGGCGGCCGGGTCCGGGTCGGGCTCGACGGGCAGGTTCGACACCCCGACCAGGCGGGCGAGGCTCGCGCCCGCGGACTGTGCGTCGTCGATGAGGAAGAGCGCGGCGTTGATCGGGTTGAAGAGGCTGTGGAAGTACAGCGCGGCCGCGGTCGCCGTGCCGATGCTCACGGAGCCGTTGTCCACCAGGAAGAAGCCCGTGACCAGGACCCCGGTCAGGCCGATGAACTCGCCCGCGTTGAGGCGGGAGAAGAAGCCGGAGACCAGCCGGATGCCGCGCAGCGCCAGTTCGACGGCGTCGCCGGAGCGCCGTTCCAGCGCCTGCGCGTGGCTGCCGGTGAGCCGGAACGCGCGCACGGTGCGCACGCCGCCGACGCTGTCGAGGAGCTGGTGCTGCAGCGCGCCGTTCGCCACCCGGTGCCGGGCGTACACCGTAGAGGCGCGCGGGATGTACCAGCGGACCGTCAGGACGTGCACCGGCACGGCCAGCAGGACGGCGAGCAGGAAGCGCCAGTCCAGTACGGCGAGTCCGACGAGGGTCAGCGCGATGGTGAGCAGGGCCGCGGCGAACTCGGGCAGGGCCTGGCGTACCGCCTTCGCGATGATGGTGACGTCGCCGGTCACCCGCGAGGTCAGATCGCCGGAGCCGGCCTGCTCGACCCGCTCCAGGGGCAGGCGCAGCGCCCGTCCGACGAACCGCTCGCGCAGGTCCGCGAGGACGCTCTCGCCGAGACGGGCGACGAGGGAGTGGCCGATCGCGGTCGCCACGCCGCGGGCCACGGCCACCACCAGCAGCACCACCATCGGCCCGGTCAGCGCGCCCGCGCCGCGCTGATCGGCGACGAGGTCGACGATGCGTCCGAGCAGCGGGGCGGTGAGCAGGCCGATGCCGGTGCCGGTGACGAGCACGGTGACCGCGAGCACGGTCAGCAGCCGGTGGCCCCGCAGCAGCGCCCGGACGGCGGCGAAGGTCTGCGCGCCGGTCGCCGTGGGCAGCAGGGCACGATCACCGCGGTCGTCGTCGCCGTCCGCCGTGCGGAGCTCGGTCATCTCGCGTCCTTCGTCGTTCAGGGTCATGCCAGCACCGCCGCGCGGTACGCCTCGTGGGAGGCGACGAGTCCGGGGTGGCTGCCCTCGGCGGCGACCGCGCCGCCGTCGAGCAGCACCACCCGGTCGGTCGCGGCGAGCAGCGCGGGACTGGTGGTGACGAGGATCGTCGTACGGCCGTCGCGCAGCTTTCGCAGGCGGGCGGCGATACGCGACTCGGTGACGGTGTCGACCGCGGTCGTCGGGTCGTGGACGACGAGCACCGGCGGGTCGGCGGCGAGCGCCCGGGCCAGGGCGACACGCTGGCGTTGGCCGCCGGACAGCGAACGGCCGCGCTCGGCGAGGACGGTGGCCGTCCCCTGGGGCAGTGCCCGCGCGACGTCGTCGGCGGTGGCCGCGGCCAGGGCGGGCGCGAGGTCGGCCTCCAAGGCGCCGGATCCCGCCCGTACGTTGTCGAGCAGGCTGCCCTCGAACAGGTCGGCGTCGTGGTGGGCGACGAGGATCGCGCGGCGGGCGCTCTCGGGGTCCAGCTCGGTCAGCGGTACGCCGTCGAGCTCCACGGCCCCTTCCGCCGGGTCGAGTTCGCGCCCGAGGCAGAGCAGCAGGTCGTGCGCCGCCGCCGGGTCCCCGGCGACGACGCCGAGGACGGAGCCGGGAGCGATGTCGAGGTCGACGCCGCGCAGCGCGCCGTGTCCCAGGCCGCGCAGCCGGACCCGGCCGGCGACGGGACCGCCCACCACGGTCCGGCCCGCCGTGACGACGGGCGGCGAGGCGAGCACCTCGGCGATCCGGTCGGCGGAGGCGCGGCCGAGCGCCAACTCGCCGTTGACGTACGTGAGGAGCTGGAACGGCCCGAGGAGGTACTGCGCGAGTCCGACGGCCGCCACCAGTTCACCCACGCTGATCGAGCCGCGCATGGCCAGATGGGCCCCGGCGAGGCCGATGACCGCGATGAAGATTCCGGTGAGGGCGAGGATCGCGCCGTCGTGCCAGGCCCGGCTGCTCGCGGCCCGCAGCGCGGCGCCCAGGGAGTCGCGGCTGGTGCGCCGGTAGCGGGACACGGCGGCGCCCTCCGCCCCGATACCCTTCAGCACCCGCAGGCCCGCGACGAGGTCGGCGGCGACACCGGAGGCGTGCGCGGCGCGCTCCTGCTCGATCTCGCTGCGCGCTTCGAGGGGGCGGCTGATCCGGTGGCCGAGCCACAGCAGGGGAGGGACGCCGAGCAGGACGAGCAGGCCGAGCGGCACCGAGACGCGGAGCAGTGCCACGGCGCT
Organism: Streptomyces sp. NPDC006294; assembly: GCF_042870895.1. Taxonomy (NCBI): domain Bacteria; kingdom Bacillati; phylum Actinomycetota; class Actinomycetes; order Kitasatosporales; family Streptomycetaceae; genus Streptomyces; species Streptomyces sp. NPDC006294. The sequence goes on along the minus strand of NZ_JBIAHV010000018.1, from coordinate 24,321 downwards.
GACGACCAGTCCGGTGAGCGCCGAGATCGCGTACGGCACGGCGGCCGCGACGGCTCCGACGCGCGTCGCGTCACCGGTGGCGACGGCCGTGAGCGCGCCCGGCAGCCGTCCGGTGTCGGCGCCGCCGCGGGGGTCGAGCACCCGGGTGCCGAGGTCGACGCGGAGCCGGTGCGCGGCGCGTTCGCCCGCGCCGTCGGTGATCCTCGCGGCGGTCCGGTAGCACGTGGACAGGACGAGGAAGAGGACGGCGAGGACGATCAGCCAGCGCAGCAGAGCTTCGGATGAACCGGTGGAAACCGCCCGGTCGATGATGACGCCTATCACGACGGGGACGAGCGCCTCGCACGCCTGGTGGCCCATGCCGAGGAGTGACGCCCCGACGACCTGCCGGCGCTGGCCCCTGATCGTTCTGCGGAGGACGAGGCCCCCCGTCGGACCCTCCTCGTGCGGTCCCCCCAGGGGCATGCGGTACCTCCGCGACGACATCGATTAGTTAGGTAAGCCTACTCTAATCGGGCGGGCTGCCAAGGCCGCCGCCGGCCCGGGTGGGCGCCGTCATGGTCGCCCTGAGCGCGCGTGGACCGTGCGTTGACCGTGCCGCGCGGATTCGGTTAGGCTCACCTAAGTCGCTGCTGTCTGTTGTGCCATCACATGTGCTGTCTCGTCCTCGAGTCGCCGCCAGGGGGAGTTGTCGTTGTCGGTCGAAACCCGGGCGGCGCCCACCGGAGCGGAAGACGGCCCGGCCGCGCCCAGGGTCCGCCGGTCCGCGGCCGCGCTGCGCGGCCTGGGCCTGCTCGTGACGCTGGCCGCCCTGCTCCTCGTCGGGCTGCTCAGCGTATGGGTGGGCACCCGGGGCATCCCGTTCACCTCGACGTGGAGCGTGCTGTGGGAGCCCGACGGCTCGCAGGCGTCGGTCATCATCCATGAGTACCGGATCCCCAGGACCCTGCTCGCGCTGCTCGTCGGGATGGGCCTCGGGCTGTCCGGCGCGCTCATGCAGTCGCTGACCCGCAACCCGCTCGCCGACCCGGGGCTGCTCGGCGTCAGTCTCGGAGCGTCCACCGGAGTCGTCGTGGCCATCGCCTTCTTCGGCGTCGCCACGGCGCTCGGCTATGTGTGGTTCGCGTTCCTCGGCGCGGCGGCGGCGTCGGTGCTCGTCTACGTCCTCGGCGCCTCGGGCCGCACGCTGGCCACACCGGACCGGCTCGTCGTCGCGGGAGCGGCGGTGACGGCGGTCCTCATGGCCTTCAACTCCGCGGTGCTGCTGCTCAATCCGCGCGCCTTCGACCAGTTCCGGTTCTGGACCGTCGGCTCGCTCGCGGGCCGGGACATGGACATGGTGCTCGTCGCCCTGCCCTTCGTCGCCGTGGGACTGCTCCTCGCGCTCGGCCTCGCTCCCTCCCTCAACGCCCTGGCCATGGGCGATCAGATGGGACGGGCCCTGGGTGTGAACGTCGGCCGGACCCGGGTGCTCGGCGCCGTCGCCGTGATGCTCCTGTGCGGCGCGGCGACGGCCGCGGCCGGCCCGATCGGCTTCGTGGGCCTGGTCGTTCCGCACATCGCCCGGTTCGTGGTGGGACCCGACCAGCGCTGGATGCTGGCGTACTCGATGCTGCTCGCGCCCGTCCTGCTGATCGGCGCCGACGTGCTCGGACGGGTCCTCGGCTCCCCGGGCGAGATCCAGGTCGGCATCGTCACCGCGTTCCTCGGCGCCCCGCTGTTCATCGCGCTGTGCCGCCGCCGGAAGCTGGTCATGCTGTGAGCGCCGTACGGGGAGGAGACGCGGTGAGCGCCGTGCGCGCGGAGCGGGACGAGGTGAGCGCCGTGCGGGCGGAGGGCGACGCGGTGGCTGCCGGACAGAAAGCGCGCACGACCCCGCGAGTGGTCACCGGGGTCGTCGTCCGCACCCGCAGGGGCGGGTTCTCCCTGCGCGTCCAGGGCCGCGCCCTGGCCGTCACGGTCGTCCTGGGCGCCCTGCTCGTCCTCGTCATGGGCATCGCCCTGACCACCGGCGACTTCGAACTCTCCGTCGGCGAGGTCCTCCAGGCCCTCTTCGGCAACGGCTCCGGCGCCGCCGACTTCATCGTCAACACCCTGCGTATGCCCCGGCTGCTGACGGCCGTGTGCGTCGGCGCCGCCCTCGCCGTCAGCGGCGCCATCCTGCAGAGCCTGACCGGCAACGCGCTGGGCAGCCCCGACATCATCGGCTTCACCAACGGCTCGGCCACCGGCGCGCTCGTCGTCATCGTCGTGCTGAACGGCAGCATGACCCAGATCGCCCTCGGCGCGCTCGTCGGCGGCCTCGCCACCGCCGGGGCCGTCTCCCTGCTCATGGTGGGCCGGGGACTGCAGGGCTTCCGGCTGATCGTGGTCGGCATCGGCGTCAGCGCCCTGCTGCTCGCCGCCAACTCGTATCTGATCACCCGGGCCAGCTGGCAGGAGGCGCTCGAGGCCCAGGCATGGCTGATCGGCAGCCTCGGCAACCGCCTGTGGATCCACGCGAACACCATCGGTCTCGCCGTCGTGGTCCTGGTCCCGCTCGCCCTCCTCCTCGCCCGGCGCCTGTCCATGGTGGAGATGGGCGACGGCATCGCGACCGCCCTCGGCGTCAGTGTGACCAGGACCCGGGCCGCCCTGCTCGTCATCAGCGTCGCCCTGGCCGCGTTCGCCACCGCGGTCGCCGGCCCGATCGTGTTCATCGCCCTGGCCGCTCCCCAACTGGCCCGCAGACTGACCCGGTCGTCCGCTCCGGCCCTCGTGCCGTCCGCCCTCATGGGCGCCCTCCTGCTCGCCCTGAGCGACCTCGTCGTGCAGCGCCTCTTCGCGCCCGCGCTCCTGCCCGTGGGCACCGCGACCGGGACCATCGGCGGGCTGTACCTCATCTGGCTGCTGATCACCGAGTCGCGAAAGAGCCGCGCATGACAGACACGAACGCCCCCGCACCCCGGCTGCGCGCCGAGGACCTGACGCTCTGCTACGACCAGCGGACGGTGGCCACCTCGCTCGGCGTGGACATCCCCGACCACTCCTTCACCGTGATCATCGGCCCCAACGCCTGCGGCAAGTCGACCCTGCTCAAGGCGCTCTCACGGATGCTCACCCCGAAGACGGGCCGGGTCTACCTCGACGGCGAGGCCATCTCCTCGTACCGCTCCCGTGAAGTCGCCCGTCGGCTCGGGCTGCTCCCGCAGTCGTCGAGCGCGCCCGGCGGCATCACCGTCGGCGACCTCGTGGCCCGCGGCCGCTACCCGCACCAGCGGATGCTGAAGCAGTGGTCCACCGAGGACGAGACGGCCGTGACGGAGGCGATGCGGCAGACGGGCGTGCTGGAGCTCGCCGACCGGCCCGTGGACGACCTCTCCGGCGGCCAGCGCCAGCGGGTCTGGCTGTCCATGGTCCTGGCCCAGCAGACCTCCATCCTGCTGCTGGACGAGCCCACCACGTTCCTGGACATCGCCCACCAGGTCGAGGTGCTCGACCTGTGCGCCGGACTGCACGCGCGCAAGGGCCACACGGTCGTCGCCGTCCTGCACGACCTCAACCAGGCGTGCCGCTACGCCACCCACCTCATCGTGATGGGGGCCGGCGGCACCGTCGCGGCGGAGGGCGACCCGGCGAAGGTGATGACCGCCGAGCTGGTCGAGGACGTGTTCGGACTGCCGTGCCGGATCATCGAGGACCCCGAGACCGGCACGCCGCTGATGGTGCCCGCCGCGCCCCGGCGGTACGAGGCGCAGGCCGGCGCGCGCGACCGGCGGGGCGCGGAAACCGCCGGCGCCGTGCTGGCCGAGACCTCCTAGAGACGGACGGACGCCCATGATGCTGTGCACCAGGCTGACCAACGCGCGCATCCTCACCATGGACCCCGACCACCCGGTCGCCCGCGAACTGGGCATCTGGCACGGCCGGATCGTGGGCCTGGACGACGCCGTGGCCGGCCTGCCCGCACGCGAGGTGATCGACCTCCAGGGCGCCACCGTGCTGCCCGGCTTCATCGACAGCCATGTCCACCTGGCGTGGGCGGGGCTGAAGGCGAACTCGCCGAGCATCGCCGGCTGCGAGCGGGCCGAGGACGCCCTCGCCGCCGTCGGGGAGGCGGCCTCCCGGAACGGTGCGCCCGGCGGCTGGCTGGACATCGGCGGCTACGACCAGCGGGCCCTCGGCCGCCATCTGACCGCTGCCGAACTGGACCGGGTCGGCCACGGCCGCCGGATCTTCCTGATGCACGACTCCGGCCACGCCTGCGTGGTCAACAGCGCCGTCCTGGACCTGCTCCCGCCCGGCGTCCCCCACCAGGACGGCCTCCTCGTGGAGAGCGCGATGGGCGCCGTACGCCGGCTGCGCCTCCCGTACGCGCAGGAGGAGCTCGCCGACGCGATCGAACACGCCGGCCGGGTCTGCCTCGCCGAGGGGATCACGGCCTGCGCGGAGGCCGGCATCGGCGGCGGGCTGCTCGGGCACAGCCCCGTCGAGCTCGGCGCGTACCAACTCCTGCGCGACCGGGGCCGGCTGCCGCTGCGGGTCCAGCTCATGCCGGGGGCCGACGTCCTGCGCCCGCTCGACGCGCACGGACACGACGGCATACCGCGCGCGATGGACCTCGGTCTGCGCACCGGGTTCGGCGACGACTGGCTGTCCGTCGGCGCGCTGAAGATCTACACCGACGGCGGCATGATGGCGCGCACGGCCGCCCTCACGGAGCCGTACGAGGGCACCACCGGGACCGGAGAGCTCCAGGACGACCCGGAGCGCCTCACGTCTCTCATCGTGGACGGCCATCTCGCCGGCTGGCAGCTCGCCGTCCACGCCATCGGCGACCGTGCCGCGGACCTCGCGCTGGACGCCCTGGAACGGGCGCAGGCGCTGCGCTCCCGGCCCGACGCGCGCCACCGTGTCGAGCACGCCGGGCTGATCCGGCCCGACCAGCTCTCGCGCCTCGCGCGGCTTCGGCTCAGCGCCGTGGTCCAGCCCAGCTTCCTGCGCTGCTTCGGCGACGACTACGCGACGATCATGGGCCCGCGCCGGGCGCCGTGGATGTACCGGGGCCGGGGCCTCCTCGACCACGGGGTCACGCTCGTCGGCAGCTCCGACCGGCCCGTCGCCGACGGATCGCCGCTGCGGGCCGTCCAGTTCATGGTCGAGCGGGCCTCCGTCTCGGGCGCGCTGATCGGCCCCGACGAGTCGATCACCGTCGAAGAGGCGCTGCGCGCCTACACGGTCGGCGGCGCGTACGCCTGCCGGTGGGACGACACCGCAGGGAGCCTCGGCCCGGGCAGGCGCGCCGACCTCGTCGTGCTGGGCGACGATCCGCGTAACGTCGACCCGTCCCGCATCGGGGACATCGAGGTCCTGGCGACGTTCGTGGACGGACGCGAGGCGACGGAGGGCGGGAAGCTGTGAGCGACGATCACCGGGGGCTCGGCATACGGGCATTGGCCGTTCCGGCACGCCTGGGCGCGGACCCCCTGCCGGCGGGATGGCCGGACGGGCAGGGCCCCCGGCTGTGGAGTGTGCGGGTGAGCGCGTACGCGGCGCGGGCCGGGTCGCTGCACACGCTGCTCGACGCCGGGGAGCGGGACCGGTGCCGCGGTTTCGCGCGGACCGCCGACCGGGACCGGTACCGGGTCGCCCATGTGGCGCTCCGTCAACTTCTGGGCGGCTATCTGGACTGCGACCCGGCGGCGGTGCGGCTGGGGCGGGAGCCGTGCCCCGGGTGCGGCGAGCCGCACGGCCGTCCGGCGGTGGCCGGCGCCGTGCCCGTACCGCTCCACTTCTCCCTGTCGCACGCCGGCGACGCCGTCCTGCTGGGCTTCGCGGACACGCCGGTCGGCGTCGACGTCGAGGAGTGGCCGAGCGAGGACGTGGCGGCCGAGGTGGGGCAGGTGCTGCACGCCACCGAGCGCGCCGAGCTGGCGGCGCTGCCGCGCGCGGCCCGTCCCGCCGCCTTCGGCCGCTGCTGGGCCCGGAAGGAGGCGTACCTCAAGGGCGTCGGCATCGGGCTCGGCGAGAACCCGTCGGTCACCTACGTGGGTACGGGGGACGCCCCGGCGGCCGTACCCGGCTGGTCGGTCACCGACGTGCAGACGCTTCCGGGGTACGCGGCGGCCTGTGCGCTCCGCACGGAGCGCGGCCGTGATCAGGCGACTTGGAGATCTACTTAGGTAAGGCTAACCTTGCTCTGAGCGTTCCATCGGGGTCACGCGGCGATCCAACCGCCCTTCCCGCACGGTGGAACCGAGGAAGGAATGCCTTGATCACGGCCACGCCGCGCCCCGCCGCCCCGCCGCACCGCGCGCTCCCCCCGACCGGCTTCCCCCCGTTCTCCGTCCGGCCCGCCCGGCCCGTCGACGCCGACGCGCTGGTCGTCCTCTCCCTGCCGTTCGTACGCTCCGGAGCGCTCCGTGAGCGCCCACGGGACCAATACGCCTCCCAGGCACCGGACTTCCTCGTCGCCGAGGCCCCCGACGGCACCCTCGAAGGGTGCCTCGGACTGAGCGTCCACCCCGCGGAGCCGTCCGCCGGCCCGCCCGTCACCGGCGTCCTCTACAACTTCTGCGTCGCCGGGCACCGGCAGGGCTGCGGCATGGGCGTCCGCCTGCTGCACTCCGCGCTGGCGAGGGCGCGGAACCAGTCGCTGCGGACTGTGTTCACGGCGACGACCGGCAGCGGCCACCTCTTCCTCCGGCAGGGCTTCGCACCGGCCTGCCCGAGCCTGGCCCCCGTGGCCTGGGCGCAGTCCCTGGACCCGCGCCGCAACGCGCGTGTGCTGGCCCGCGCGCTGTGAGCCGAGTGATGTGAAGGGCGGGCCCGGGAGCCGATACGGCCTCCGGGCCCGCCCTGGTGGAACTCGCGGAACGGCCGCTTACGGCACCGGTCACGCGCCGCCTTCGTCCGCCGACCCCGGGTCCTCCGGCTTCGGGTCCTTCGGCTTCGGGTCCGGAATCACCGTCGTCCCCGGGCCGTCCTCGGCGAAGACGCCGCGCACCAGCGCGTGCGGCACCCGGCCGTCGATGACCCTCGCCCTGCGGACTCCGGCCCGTACGGCCCGCAGACAGCCCTCCATCTTCGGGAGCATGCCGCTCGCCAGCCCCGGCAGCAGGGCGGCCAGTTGACCGGCCGTCAGGCGGTCGATCACCTCGGTGCTGCGCGGCCAGTCCGCGTACAGCCCCTCGACGTCGGTCAGTACCACCAGCCGTTCCGCCCCGAGGGCCACGGCCAGGGCGGACGCCGCGAGATCGGCGTTGACGTTGTAGACCTCGCCGTCCGCGCCGCGTGCGACGGGCGAGATCACGGGGATGCGGCCCTCCTCCAGGAGGGTGCGCACGGTTGCGGGGTCCACGGCCACGACCTCGCCGACGAGACCGATGTCCACCGCCCGGCCGTCCACCCACGCGGGGCGCCGTACGGCGGTCATGGTGTGCGCGTCCTCTCCGGACATGCCCACCGCGAAGGGGCCGTGCGCGTTGAGCGCGCCGACGAGTTCGCGCTGGACCCGGCCGGTCAGCACCATGCGGACCACATCCATGGTCTCCGGCGTGGTCACCCGCAGGCCCGCCTCGAAGCGGACCTCCAGGTCGAGGCGGTCGAGCATGGCGCTGATCTGCGGTCCGCCGCCGTGCACGACGACCGGGCGCAGGCCCGCGTGCCACAGCTCCACGACGTCCTGGGCGAACGTCCGGTGGAGGTCGGGGTCCACCATGGCGTTGCCGCCGAACTTGACGACGACGATCCGGCCCTGGAGCTCCTCCAGCCACGGCAGGCCGCCGGCCGTCAGGGTGTCCGTCAGGCAGTCGGCGGTCCCATCGGCCGCATCGGCGTCGGCGGCTGCACCGCTCGCCGGCGATCCACGGGCAGCGGTCACGCTCACGGGGCCACTCCGTTCACGGGCAGGCCCAGGTGTTCGGGCAGGCCGAGGGCGACGTTCATGCTCTGCACCGCGCCGCCCGCGGTGCCCTTCGTCAGGTTGTCGACGGCGCTCACGCAGATCAGCCGGCCGGCGTCCGGGTCCACGGCGATCTGCACCTGGGCGGTGTTGGAGCCGAGCACGGCGGCCGTCGAGGGCCACTGTCCGGGCGGCAGCATCCGTACGAACGGCTCGTCGGCGTAGGCGGATTCGTACACCGCGCGCACCTCGTCCTCGCCGCCCGGCACCGCGTCCGGGCGGAGGCGGGCGGAACAGGTGGCGAGGATGCCCCGGGGCATGGGCGCCAGGGTGGGGGTGAAGGAGACCGTGACGGGCTCGCCCGCCACGCGGGACAGGTTCTGCGTCAGCTCGGGTGTGTGCCGGTGGCCGCCCCCGACCCCGTACGGGCTCATGGCGCCCATCACCTCGGCGCCGAGCAACTGCGGTTTGAGCGCCCGCCCGGCGCCCGACGCACCGCTGGCCGCGACGATCACGGCCTCCGGCTCGACCAGCCGGGCCGCGTAGGCGGGGAACAGCGCGAGCGTGACGGCGGTGGGGTAGCAGCCGGGCACGGCGATCCGGGAGGCGCCTCGCAACTCCTGTCGCGCGCCGGGCAGTTCGGGGAGACCGTACGGCCAGGTCCCGGCGTGGGCGGAGCCGTAGAAGCGCTCCCAGGCCGCCGGGTCGCGCAGCCGGAAGTCCGCGCCGCAGTCCACGATCAGCGTGCCGGGGTCCAACTCCTTTGCCAGCGGGGCCGACTGCCCGTGCGGCAGGGCCAGGAAGACGACGTCGTGGCCGCGCAGTACCGCCGCCGAGGTCTTTTCGAGGACCCGGTCCGCGAGCGCGGCGAGCTGCGGCTGTACGGAAGCGAGCGACCGGCCGGCGCTGCTGTGCGCGGTCAGCGCGCCGATCTCCACGCCGGGATGCGACAGCAGCAGGCGGAGGAGTTCCCCGCCCGCGTAGCCGCTGGCACCGGCCACCGCGACCCTTACGGTCATGTTCTTCCGTCTCTCTCGGTCCATGCTCTCTCGGTACGTGCGCGCATGTCACAGCGTGGGCGTCGCAGGGTTGCCGCCACGGGGACTGGGGCACGCGTCCCGGCGAACGTCTGGCGGCGTCCTGTCGATCAGGAGGCCGCGAGGCGGCTCCCGGCCACGGCCCGCGCGTTTAGGGTAGCCTAACCTAAACGCGCGCCTGGTGGCTCGGATCAGGCGTCCCGCCAGTAGCCGAGCGCGTGCAACCGCTCCTTGGGCACGCCGAGTTGCTTGCGTGCGAAGGCGGCGAGGGTGCGGGTCGTCGCGGTGTCGCAGGCGATCCACACGTAGGAGCCGGCGTCCAGCTGCTCCGGCAGGCTCGACCGCACGGTCTCGACCAGGGCGGCTCCGCCGTCGCGCCGGGGGACGCGGACGACCTGGCGGCCGGGGGTGCCCTGGTCGGCGATGCCGTCCGGGTCCGAGGGGTCCGTGGGGGCCGTCCGGTCCGAGGTCTCGAACCAGATGGTGGCCGGGGTCAACGGCATCGACGCGAGCAGGGAGTTGATGGCGGGCCGCGATGCCGGATCGCCGACCACGAGCAGCCGCGACGGCGGGGGGTCCGGCACGGTGAACCCGGTGCCCTGGACGGTGGCGTCGATCCTGTCGCCGGGCCGCGCGGCGCGCGCCCAGTCGCTCGCCCGGCCCGGATGCAGGACGAACTCCATGCCGAAGGTGCCGGTGGCGGGGTCCGGGTCCACGAGCGTGTAGGCCCGCTGGTGCGGACGTCCGTCGTCGTCGAACCAGAGACGCACCCACATCGTGGGGTGCGTGCCGGTGACGCTCAGCATCCCGCCGTCGGTGAACGTCAGCCGGTGCAGATGCTCAGAGACGCGTTCGTTCGAGCGCACGGTGAAAGTGAAGTCCCTGCCCCGCAAGAGTTTCAGGGCGACGCCCTGCCAGCCGTGTCCCATGATCTGCCCCCTGGCCGCGTTGGAGACGCGTCGATTCGGTTCGGTGCCGTTCGCGACGCCGGGTCAGGGGCGGGCGAACGGGTGCCGGTGGTGGGCGCAGCGCGGCGCGGTGAGGAGCTGCCGGACCTGCTCCCCGGCCTCGGCGGCGTCCCGGGCCGTGGCCGGGAACAACAGACGCAGATCGCAGTGCCCTTCGCGGTACTCGCAGCGCAGGGCGATGCCGTACCGGTCCACGGCCAGCGGCAGGGCCCGCACCACGCCGTGCGGCAGCCGCGACCCGGCGCGGGCGACGAGGTCCGCCACCATGTCCTCGTGCGAGTGGGCGAGATGCGTCAGCATCGCGGCCTCCTCGCCGGCGAGCGGATCGGGCTCGGCGAGGGCGAACTCGTCGAGCCCGACGCCCTGACTCCCCGCCGCGGTCCGCAACGTGACGCGCGCCGGATCGAGCCGGAGCGCGTCGTCGCCCAACGGGGCGAGCCAGCCGGAGATCGTCACCCTGGCCCGCACGCGGTCGCGCAGCGCCGTGGGCGCGATGTCGGTGAACTCCAGCAGGGCGGCGAGGCTGCCCCGCGGGGCGACGGCGGCCCGAGCGGCCAACGGGCTGTCTTCGCCGGGGTGCAGCGTGATCCGCCCCTTGCCGCCCACGGAGTGCATACCGATCAGGTCGTACGCCTGCCCCTCCGTGGTCAGCGACAGTGACAACGCCCGGGCCAGTACGGAGCGCACGTGCTCCGCCGGGGTCTGCTCGGGCGGGGCGATGTCTGCTGCGGCACTCAAGGCGACTCCTCGCGGGACGTGGCGACTCCGGTCAGGGGGTGGAGATCAGTCCCGCCCCCTCGGTTGAGGTAAGGCTAACCTAACCTACGCCGCAGCGGGAGTCACTGTCCGGCACGGCGGCGTACGGGACGGTCGCGCCGGTCGTCGCCGGACTCGCCGCCAACGCGGTGCTCCATGCCCGGGTACCCGGCCGGGACTTCGCCCTGTTCCTTGCCGAGGAGCCCGCACGCGGCGTCGTCCGGATCGAGGTGTCCGACACCCGTCCCGCCCGGCCGGTCCTGGCCGTGCCCGCATCGGAGGGGATCGCGGTCGCGGCCTGGTACTGGTCGACGCGCTCGCCGTCCGGCGGGGCGTCGACGGCCCGGTGAGGCCCGGCAGGACGGTCTGGGCCGAGTGCGCGGTCACCGGACGACCGGACCGGTCCTTGAACGCTCAGTCGCTGCCCTGGCCGCCCGGCAGGTCGAGGGCCAGGGCAGCGGGGATGGCGTCGAACGCCTCCTCGACCCGGCGGGCGAGGGCCTTCGTTCCGCCGTGGCCGCGGTGCCTGTCGCCGCCGGGAGCGCGGCCGGCGACCCAGTTGCGGGCGCCGCAGCGCCAGGCGCTGAGGGCGAACTCGCCGAGCAGGCGCAGGCGGACGTCGTCGCGGCCGTCGATGCCGAGCCGTTCTTCGAGGAGTCCGACCAGGTGCTGCTGCGCCTTCATGGAGGACACGATGCTGTGGTCGCGCAGGACGGGTGTGCCGGCGGCGAGGCGGCGTGTGCGCAGGAAGCGGTGGTCCCAGTCGTCGGGCATGGACAGGATCGCTTCGGTCAGTGAGGTCCGCAGGGCGTCGAGCGCCCGCCCGGGGGCGTCGTGCCGGGCGAAGCGGTCGGTGTACGCGTCCCAGAGGTCGCCCTCCGCGGCCATGGCGACGTCTTCCTTGGTGCCGTAGTACCGGAAGAACGTGCTGCGGCCGATCTCCGCGTGGGCGGTGAGTTCCTCGAGCGTGACGCGGTCGAACCCGCGCTCGCTGAAGAGATCCAGTGCGGCGTCGGCGAGCGCACGCCGGGTGCGCTGCTTCTTGCGTTCGCGCAGCGGCAGGCCGCTGTCGTGAGGCGCGGTCGGGTCGGAGGTCACAACACCAGCGTACCGAACATGGATTCAGGGTCGAATGGTACTGGAGCCATCTTGGCACTCATGTCATTCTGAGACTGAGTCTCGTTTCTCTGTCGTGCGGGTCGGCCCCGGCCTGCCCGCACGGCCCGGCTGTGAGGAGAACCGCCGTGAACTCCCGTGCGGCAACACCGCCCACCACAGCGGGTGGTCGCCCCGGACGCAGGGGCGCGTTGTCGGTGCTGCTGCTCGCCTCCACGCTGGGGGTGATGGGCGGTGCCACGATCGCGCCGGTGATCGAGGTGATCCGGCAGGCGCTGGATGTGGGGTCGACGGCGGCGGGGCTGGTGCTGACCTCGCACAGCCTGGCCATCGCCGTGGTCAGCCCGCTGGTCGGCCGCCTCACGGACCGCTTCGGTGTGCGTGTGCCGCTCGCGGCGGGGCTCGCGGTGTACGGGACCGGTGGGGGCGCCGGCCTGGTCGTCGATTCCTATCCCGTGCTGTTCGCGTCCCGGCTGCTCCTGGGCGTGGGAACGGCGGCCGTGTTCACCTGCTCGACCGCCGCGTTGCTGGGCCTGTACCGGGGAGAAACGCGCGACCAGGTGATGGGTTGGCGGACGACGGCCACCACGGCCGGCGGCTTCGTCTACCCGCTCGCGGCCGGGGCGCTCGGAAACCACTCCTGGCACGCGCCGTTCGCGATCTACCTCGTCGGTCTGCCGCTGGGCATCGCCGCCCTGGTGACCATGCCGCGTACAGGGGCCGGCGGGAGCGAGGGCAGGTCCGGCCGGTCTCGTGGCGGTGCGCTGCGGCTGCTGCGCGAGCATCCGCTGGTGCTGGCCCTGTGCGGACTGTGGGTGGCGACCACCGGACTGATGATGGTGCTGGCCGTCTCGCTGCCCCGCCGCCTGGACCAACTCGGCATCCACGACACCCTGGTCGTCGCCGTGTACGGCACGGTGCTGGCGTCCGGCGCGGCCGGCCTCGTCGGTCTCACCTACGCCAGGCTGACCACCCGCTTCGGATACGCCCCGCTGCTGCGGATCGCGGCCGCGTCGTGGACGGCGGCGCTGCTGGTGTTCGCCGTCGCCGACCACGCGGCGCTCCTGCTGCTCGTACCGCTGCTGACCGGCGTCGGCAGTGGCATCACCATGCCCACGCTCACCGTGCTGGTCGACCACGCGGCCCCGGACGAGCAGCGTGGCACGGCGACCTCGTTGCAGGCCACCGCGCTGTTCGGCGGCCAGTTCGCCTCGCCGCTGGTGTTCGGGCCGCTGATCGACGCGACCTCGGTCACCACCGGGGCACTGGTCGCGGCGGCCGGGACCGCGGGCATTCTCGTCGCCCTCTTCCGCCTGCCCGAACCTACCCGGGCGGCCGACGACCGCCGGGCGGGGGAGAGCGTCGGGCAGCGCGACTGACGCTGCCGGTCACCGCGGCCAGGACTCCGCAGGTCACTTACGGGCGACGTAGACCGTGTTGGTGGCCGTGCCGGCCTGCAGCGGGTTGTCGAAGTGGACGACATGGGCCTCCGACTCGGCGAACGTCTCCGCCAGCACGGCGCTGAAGCCGTCCTCGGGCGGGTCGTTGGACCACAGGGCGAAGACGCCGCCCGGCCGCAGTCGCTCGGCGAGGGCGCGCATCCCGGCAGGCCGGTAGAGCGCCTCGTGACGGGGGTGCAGGACCTGGCGGGGCGAGTGGTCGATGTCGAGCAGGATCGCGTGGAAGAGGCGGTCCGGGTCCTGCGGGTCGAGGGCGCCGCCCTCGGCGACGCCGGCGAAGAAGTCGCCGTGGACGAGCCGGCAGCGCGGGTCGGACACCAGGCCGGGGCCCAGCGGTACGAGCCCCCGCTCGTGCCAGTCGATGACCTCCGCGAGCGTGTCGACCACGATCAGCGAGCGCACCCGGGGGTCGTCGAGGGTGGCCCGTGCGGTGTATCCGAGGCCGAGACCGCCGACGGCCACGTCCAGTTCGGTGTCCGGCAGAGCGGCGAGGCCGAGGCGGGCGAGAGCGATCTCGCCCGCCGTGAAGAGGCTGGACATGAGGTACTCGTCGCCGAGTTTCACCTCGTACACGTCCTCACCCGACCCCGGGTCACGTCGACGCCGCAGACAGATGTCGCCCATCGGCGTCGGCTTCCAGTCGAGCTCGGCGAAACGCGCGCTCATTCCTGCTCCGTTCCTTGTTCACAGCTGCCGTACGTGACGTTCCGCGCCGCCCGAACCGGGGTCATGCCCGCACGTGACACGGGCCGACACGGGCCGCCGCAGAGCAGCGGCGGCGCCGACCGGGGCGCGGCCCCATGGGGGTGGGGCGGAGCCCCGGTTACGGGAAGAGGCGGAGCGGGGGAGACCCGGGGCAACGGCCGGAGGGGCCGGGGCGTCACCGACGTCCCCGCCCGGCCGTGCCGGCCCTGGTCAGGCGTCGATGATGACGGGGATGATCAGGGGCTTGCGGCGGTAGGTGCGGAACGCCCAGTTGGCGACCGCGCGGGCGATCAGCTGTTCGAGCTGGTGCGCGTCGCCGACGCCTTCCTCCGCGGCCTTGGCCAGGGTCTTCTCGATCACCGGGATGACCGGCTCGAAGGTGGAGTCGTCGTGGACGAAACCACGGGCCAGGAAGTCGGGCGTCTCCGCGAGCGCCCCCGTGTCGGCGTCCACGATCGCGACGACCGTCACCACACCCTCCTCGGCGAGGGTGACGCGGTCCTTCAGGGACGCCTCGGTCGCGCCGCCGACGGTCATGCCGTCCACGTAGACGTTGCCCGCGGGCACCTTGCCGGTGATCGAGGCGCGCCCGTCGACGAGGTCGACGACGACGCCGTCCTCGGCGATCACCACGCGGTCCGGGTCCACGCCGGTGCGGATGGCCAGGTCGGCGTTGGCGCGCAGGTGCTTCCACTCGCCGTGCACCGGCATGACGTTGCGGGGCTTGACGATGTTGTAGCAGTAGACCAGCTCGCCGGCGCTGGCGTGGCCGGAGACGTGCACCTTGGCGTTGCCCTTGTGGACGACGTTCGCGCCCCAGCGGGTCAGGCCGTTGATCACCCGGTAGATCGCGCTCTCGTTGCCCGGGATCAGGGAGCTGGCCAGCAGCACCGTGTCGCCCTTGCCGATGCGGATGACGTGGTCGCGGTTGGCCATCCGGGAGAGCGCGGCCATCGGCTCGCCCTGCGAGCCGGTGCACACCAGCGTGATCTTGTGCTCCGGCAGCTTCTCCAGTTCCTTCATCCCGACGACGAGGCCGGAGGGAACGTTCAGATAGCCCAGCTCGCGGGCGATGCCCATGTTCCGGACCATCGAGCGGCCCACGAAGGCCACCTTGCGCCCGTGTTGGTGCGCGGCGTCCAGCACCTGCTGGATGCGGTGCACATGGCTGGCGAAGCTGGAGACGATGACCCGCTTCGGGGAGGTGCGCAGGACCTGCTCGATCGCGGGGTTCAGCTCGCGCTCGGAGGTCGTGAAGCCGGGGACCTCGGCGTTGGTGGAGTCGGTGAGGAACAGGTCCACACCCTCCTCGCCGAGCCGGGCGAAGGCCCGCAGGTCGGTGATCCGGTCGTCCAGCGGGAACTGGTCCATCTTGAAGTCGCCGGTGTGCAGCACCATGCCGGCGCCCGTGCGGATGGCGACCGCGAGCCCGTCGGGGATGGAGTGGTTGACGGCGACGAACTCGCAGTCGAAGGGGCCGAACGTCCGCCGGTCGCCCTCGCGGACCCGTACCGTCCGGGGCTTGATGTTGTGTTCCTTGAGCTTGGCCTCCAGGAAGGCCAGGGTCAGCTTGGAGCCGACGACGGGAATGTCCCTGCGCTCACGCAGCAGATACGGCACGCCGCCGATGTGGTCCTCGTGGCCGTGGGTCAGGACGACGGCCACGATGTCGTCGAGGCGGTCCCTGATCGAGGTGAAGTCGGGGAGGATCACGTCCACCCCGGGCTGTGTCTCCTCGGGGAACAGCACACCGCAGTCGACGATCAGCAGCTTGCCCGCGTGCTCGAACACCGTCATGTTGCGGCCGATCTCGCCCAGACCTCCCAGGGCGACGACCCTCAGTCCTCCGGCGGGCAGCGGAGGGGCGGCTTTCAATTCGGGATGTGGATGACTCATACGCCGACGCTACCCGAGAGAAGCCGCAGGTGATCCACGGCGCAATCCAGTGGTTCCCCGGCCGTGCGGACGCGGGGGCCGTCACCGTACACATCCGGCCACGCGGCGTCACGAGTTCGGCCACTGCGCGTCACGTCCGGCGACGGCGGCGTCACGAGTCCGACCACTGCGCGTCACGTCCGGCGACGGCGGCGTCACGCGTCCGATGCCGGCCGTGTCACGCGTCCGACGACGGCCAGTCCAGCAGCCGGGCCCCGATCACCGCCGTCTGGAGGGTGTAGCGGTGCACCGGGTCGGTGGGATTGGAGCCCGTGACCTGGTGGATCCGCGCGAGCCGGTACGTCAACGCCCGGACGCTGAGATTCAGCCGCCGGGCCGCCTCCGCCGAGACGCAGCCGGAGTCGAAATACGCCGTGAGGGTGTCGAGCAGCGGACCGGGACCGCCGCGGGTGGTCTTGAGCGGTCCGAGGACGTTGTGGACGAGGTCGGCCATCGCGGCCCGGTCACGGGTGAGCACCGGATAGACCAGCAGGTCCCCGGCGCGCAGCACGGGGTCCTCGAGATGCATCCGTCGCGCCAGGTCAAGCGCGTTGAGCGCCTCCTCGTAGGAGTGGACCACCCCTCCGGGGCCCGGGTGGGGGCGCCCGATGGCGACCTGGCCGCCGTCGGTGGCGGCGTGGGCGTGCTTGGCGAAGAACGTGAGGATGTCGGTGTCGTCACCGGGGGCGATGCACACGAGCCGGCCGTCCTTGGTGGTCAGCAGGATGCGGCGGTCACCGAAACGGGCGTACACCGCCTGCTCCACCTTCCGCAGCACCGAGCCGGTCTCCTCGTACGAGGCGAGGTTGCCCGCCACCGCGACGGCGTGGGCGTGGGAGAGCCGCAGCCCGAAGCGCTCCGCACGCTCGGCGAGACGGCCCAGGTCGCTGCCGCCGTAGAGCAGGTCGTCGATGAACTCCCGGCGGGCCGCCTCCTCCTGACGCACCGCCAGCCGCTGGGCCCGCTCGTACCCCTCGGCGAACGCGTCGACCGCCTGCTCCACCGCCCCGAGCACGCTGTCCGCGGCGGAGCCCGGCCAGGCCGCCCGGGTGGCGGCCAGATGCTGCCCGACCAGCGCCCGCAGCCCCAGGCCGGCCTCCGCGGCCTGCTCGCCGAGCGCCCGCCGGGACTGCAACTCGTCGCGGGTGAGCCGCCGCCCCGTCGCGGCGACCTCGGTCAGGATCTCCGTGTACCCCGCCAGGTACTCCTCGGGAATCGTCCGCCTTGCCACCGTGCCCCCCCGGTTCGTCATGCATTCTTCGTGATGCCGTCTTCTCGACGCGCCCCTGACGCCCTTGTGACGCGACGCGATCCCACCAGGGTGGCAGACGGGGGAGGGGAGCGTCGCAGGTGGTGAGCGGTACGGGCCGCGCCGCGCCACCCCGGCCTCGTACGGTACGGCCCCGGGGCCGCGCCGGGGGCCCGCCGCCAACTCCCGTGAAAACCGGTGTCCTCGGCCCGGCCCCGCTCCCTAGACTCACCTCGCGCGGTGCAAACGAACGGCACCGCGGCGCACATCGATCACGGAGGGGAGCACGGCCATGCGTACCAGCACCGCTGCCGCCGCTCCCCGGTCACGCCACGACGTGATCCTGGTGTCCTCGTCCTTCCGGTGCCGGCTGCGCGGCCGCCACCGGACTCCCGCGACGAACGCCTGAGCTCCTTCCGTCTGCCCCCTCGCTCCTGCCGCAGGCCCGCCCTGACGACCGCCCGGTCGCAGGGGCCGGTGCGCCGTCACGCGCGCCCGTGCCGCGGAGGCCGGCGCAGGCTCCCCATCAGGCCGTTCGGCCGGGAATCGCGCTGCCCCGCTCCGCTGACATCCTGAAAGGCCCTGGGCCGTGCGTACCGACCCGCGACACCGTTCCGCCCCATTCACCAGCGCGTTGACCCGCGTCCGCAACCTGGGCATCCTCGCCCATGTCGACGCCGGCAAGACGACCGTGACCGAACGGATCCTCTACCTCACCGGCACCACCCACAAGCGCGGCGAGGTCCACGACGGCACGACCGTCACCGACTTCGACCCGCAGGAGCGCGACCGCGGCATCACGATCTTCGCCGCGGCGGTGAGCTGCGTCTGGGACGACCACCGGATCAACCTGATCGACACCCCCGGCCACGTCGACTTCGCCGACGAGGTCGAGCGCTCGCTGCGGGTGCTCGACGGCGCGGTCGCGGTCTTCGACGCCGTCGCCGGAGTCGAACCGCAGAGCGAGGCCGTGTGGCGGCAGGCCGACCGGCACGCCGTGCCGCGGATCGCGTTCGTCAACAAGCTGGACCGGGCAGGCGCGGACCTCGACTCGGCCGTGCGCTCGATCAGGGAACGGCTGCGCACCATTCCGCTGGTGGTCCAGCTGCCCGTGGGACAGGAGGACGAGTTCACCGGCGTCGTCGACCTGGTGCGGATGCGCGCCCTGATCTGGCGGAAGGGTCACGACACGTACGAGGAGGGCCCGGTGCCCGACGCCCTGCGCACGGAGGCCGAACGACGCCGCCGCCTGCTGGAGGAGACGGTCGCCGAGCTGCACCCCGCCGCGCTGGAGGAGTTCTGCGAGCGGTCCGCGCTCACCGGGCCCACCCTGACGGCGGCGCTGCGCGACCTGACCCACAGCGGGGAGGGCGTCGTGGTGCTGTGCGGTGCGGCCTACCGCGACTGCGGCATCGAGCCACTGCTCGAAGCCGTCGTGGCGTATCTGCCCTCACCGCTGGACGTGCCGCCGGTCCGCGGCGTGCACGACGGTGCGGAAGGCGGTGCGGCCCAGGAGCGGGCCGCCGACCCGGAAGCGCCGTTCGCCGGGCTGGTGTTCAAGGTGAACTCGACGGCCACGGGCCGGCTGACCTACGTACGCGTGTACTCGGGAACGATTCGGAAGGGGGACGCCGTGCTCGACGCGGGAAGCCGCCGCTCGGAGCGCATCGGCAGGATCCTGCGCGTCCAGGCCGACCGGCACGCCGAGGTGGACCGGGCCGAGGCCGGGGACATCGTCGCCGTCATCGGGATCAAGTCGGCCCGTACCGGCGCGACGCTCTGCGCACCTGCCGCGCCGCTGCTCCTCGAACCGCCCACCACGGCCGCTCCGGTCGTCGCCGTGGCGGTCGAGGCACACAGCCGCCTCGACACCGACCGGCTGGCGACGGCGCTCGCCCGGCTGGTGGAGGAGGACCCGTCCCTCGCGGTACGGACCGATCCCGAGACCGGTCAGACGGTGCTGTCGGGCATGGGCGAACTGCACCTGGAGGTCGCGGTGGAGAAGATCCGCCGTGCCCACGGGCTGGAGGTCGGCGTCGGCCGTCCGCAGGTGTCGTACCGGGAGACCGTCACCCGCGGCGTGTCCGGCTTCGTCCACCGGCACGTCAAACAGGACGGCGGCGCGGGGCAGTTCGCGCACATCGTCCTCGACGTCGGGCCGCTTGACCCGGACGACGACCGGGCGGAGGGCTTCGCGTTCGCGTCGACCGTCACCGGTGGGCGGGTGCCGCAGGAGTTCGTCCGCGCGGTGGAGGCCGGCTGCCGGGACGCCCTCGCCGAGGGCCCCCTCGGCGGGCACCCGGTGACCGGGCTGCGCGTGACGCTGACCGACGGGGCGACCCACTCCAAGGACTCCTCGGAGATGGCGTTCCGCACGGCGGGCCGGCTCGGGCTGCGCGAGGCACTGCGCGCGTCGGCGACGGCGCTGCTGGAACCGGTCGTCGAGGTCACCGTCACCGTGCCGGACGACGCCGTCGGCACGGTCCTCGGCGACCTCGCGGCCCGCCGCGGCCGGGTCACCGGCCAGAGCGTACGGTCCGGCACGGCGACGCTGACGGCCACCGTGCCGCTGGCCGAACTCTTCGGCTACGCCTCCCGCCTGCGCAGCCGCACCCAGGGCCGCGGCACCTTCAGCACCCGCCCCACCGGCTACACCCCGGCGTCGGTGACGGGCGGGGTGACGCCGTAGCACCCACCACCGGTGCGGGGCCGTCCCGTACGAGGACGGCCCCGCACCGGCGGCCCCGCGCGGCGACCGGCGGGCACGGACGCGCAGGGGCCGGTCGGCGAGGGTGCCGCGGTGCCCGAGGCACGTGCCGGGCCGCGGAGACGGCCCATCGTTTGTTGCCCGCGCGCAGCACGCGATGTAGTCGCGGGCCGTGCGCTCCGTGTCAATACTCGGCCTCGTAGCCGGTGTCTTCCCGGAGCCGGCTACTTGCTCCGCAGCTTCCCCAGCGGGTCGGGGTCCGCCTCCAGCGCGGTGACGGCCGTCTTCCAGCTCGTGTCCCCGGGGTGGAGGGCGCTGCGCAGGTAGGCCGTGGTGAGCCGCTGGATCAGGGCGACGCGCGCCGGGCTCTCGTCGGTCGTCTCGGCGACCTCGTGGCCGGGGATGCCGCCGAGCGAGTGCTCCGCGCCGAACAGGGTGAGCAGGCTCTTGTCGCCCGGGCTGCACGTGTACGGGTCGGTGAACCAGTCCGGTCCGCGCGTGGACAGGTGGGACCGGTCGTTGTCCCCGGCGACGATGAGCGCCGGCGTCGTCATGGTGTCGAAGGACGGCCTCATGAAGGGGAAATGCTCGGCAGCGAAGGGGACCAGGTCGTCACCCAGGCCGGCCGCGGCGAGCAGCACACCCGCCCTGACGCGCGGATCGGACAGGTCCTCGCCGGGAACGCCGTCGGAGTCGAGGACGCGCGCGCCCAGCAGGGCGCCGGCCGTCTGTGCTCCCCAGGAGTGACCGGCCACGGCGATGCGCTCGCGGTCGAGGCGCCCGGCGAGGCCCGGTACGGAGGCTTCCAGAGTGCCGAGTCCGTCGAGCACGCGCGTGAGGTCGTCGATACGGATGCGCCAGATCCGCGGTGTCCGGGGGTCCTCGGCGGGGACGCCGAGCGTCCGGGAGTCGAGGTGGGTGGGCTGGACGACCACGAAACCCTGGGCGGCCCAGTGATCGGCCAGCGGGGCGTAGCCGTTCATCGACCAGCCGAAGCCGTGGGAGAAGACGATGACGGGCAGGTCGTCGCCGGTCGCGGGGGCGGACACGCGGACCTGGAGGTCCTCGCCCCGCCCGCGCGGGGCGGCCAGGACCACCGGCTTCGCGGATACCACCGGGGCGGGCGCTTTGGTGTTCTGCGCGGTCGAGTTGTTCGGGTGCGACATGGAGGTGCCTTTCGTTCGGAGCCGTCGCTCGAGTTCGGGGCCCGCGGGCTATGGCGCAGGAGATCCGGCCGGGCGGGAACGAGGAGCGTTTCTCGTACGCGGTCATGCCGACGCCGGGTGCCGGCGGTCTCGTGCTCGTCACTCCGGGTGGAGCGTGAACGCGACAGCGACCGGCGTGGTCGACGGCGTCCCGGTCTGCCATCATGGGCGAAACGGAACAGTGTTCCGTGGACAATACGGAACGCTGTTCCGCTTTGCAAGGCCGGCTAAGGAAGGAACGCGACGGTGAGCGACAGTCAGGGCGCGGACAGCGCGGCCGGGTCCAAGCGCAAGGACGTCCGGCGCAACCAGCAGGCCCTGCTGGACGCGGCCGGAGCGGTCTTCGTCGCCAGCGGCGTGGATGCGCCGGTACGCGACATCGCGGCCAGGGCCGGCGTCGGGGTGGGCACGGTCTACCGCCACTTCCCCACCCGGGCGGACCTCGTCATCGCCGTCTACCGTCACCAGGTCGACGTCTGCGCCGAGGCCGGGCCGGCCCTGCTGTCGACCGGCCCGACACCTCATGCCGCCCTGGGGCGGTGGGTCGACCTCTTCGTCGACTTCCTGGTCACCAAGCACGGCCTGGCCGCCGCGATGCAGGGGCACAGCGGCGGCTTCGAAACGCTGCACGCCTACTTCCTCGACCGCCTCCTGCCGGTGTGCACCGAACTCCTCGACGCCGCCGCCGCGTCCGGCGAGATCCGCTCCGACATCGACGCCTACCACCTCATGCGCGGCATCGGAAACCTCTGCATCGGCGCGGAGGGCGACTCCCGCTACGACCCCCGCCGACTGGCCGCACTCCTCGTCGCGGGACTGCGCCAGCCGTCCTGACTGCGGCGCCCGGCAGGGCGACGGCCCCTCTCACGCGACGATGTTGAATTCCCCGGCGCCCGGACCGGCGATGACAGGGGCCGCCACGGCCGCGGTGTCAGTGTGCTGACGTATCCTGCCCGCCACCGCACACCGACTGTGAGGATCAAGAGAATTGACCGGCCCGTCTGCTTTCCCGCTGCCCTTTCATGCTTCACGTTCCATAGCGTTCGCGACACCCCGGACGCTGCGGGAACTCGAGATGATGGAGTGCAGCGCCCATATTCGGGCGAAGCCGGGGTGGTTCGACAAGATGAACGATGCCGGCATCGTCGCCAGGTGGACGCAAGAAGCGCTCGCCCAGGGCCTCACCGAAGCCCAGGTTCGTTACGTGCTTGCCGAACTCCGGCATTACGCCGGGCTGCGGGACGGACGAACCGGCGCCGAGGTGTCCGCCGTCGACGGGGTGTGGCAGTCCGACACGCTGGTCGACGACAAGCTCGGAACCCGGCTGCGCGAGGCGGTTCGCGTTCTGGAACAGGTCCCCGAAGCGGAACTGGACTGGCACCCCGGATCCGACGGCCAGGTACTGGATCTGGTTCATCCCTCACTGTTCTGCCTGGTGAGGGAGGTGAGCGGGGCGCCTGAGCGGGCCTGGCAGAACCCGACGAACCACTACTCGAAGTACGAGTTCTCGGAGAGATTCCAGTGGCTGCCCACGGACGTCGACGTCAGTGACGACGGCGACGTCACGTTCCGTTCGTACGTCAACAACGTCCATCCCGAGACGCACCGCGAACTGGCCGCCGTGCTGCCGGACTTGTTCGCGCGCTTCCGCCCGTTGCTGGAGAACGTCCTCACCGATCTGCGCCATCCGCGGCCCCTGCGGATCGAGGCCGATCCCTACGGATGGTACGACTCGGAGCCGGAGTATCCGGACAGATCCTCCTACAAAGACGATGGGGCCTACCAAGAAGCCCGCACCGCGTGGGGAGAGGCATGGGAAGGCTGGTGGGAGGACCGCCGCCCCCTCGTCCCGGACGCTCCGGCCTTCACCCCGCCCGAGTTGCCCGACGAATCCGCCCGGGTCGACCTGCGCGGCCGCCGTCTCCAGGTCATCGTCAAACTCGCCACCATTCATCTCACCCCGGGCAAGCCCGAGTACCCCGGCGGCTCCTGGCATGTCGAGGGAATGCTGAACGAGCGGATCGTGTCGACCGGCATCTACTACTGGGACAGCGAGAACATCACCGAAAGCCGGCTGAGTTTCCGGGCGGCACTCGACGACCCGCACTACGAACAGAACGACGACACCGGTGTGCGGGAGGTCTACGGCCTGGAGGACGAAGACGCACTGAACCAGACGCTGGGATCGGCATCCACGCCGGAAGGCCGCTGCCTGGCGTTCCCGAACATCCTGCAGCACCGCGTCGGCTCATTCCGCCTCACGGACCCCACCCGCCCGGGACATCGCAAAATTCTCGCGTTCTTCCTGGTCGACCCGTCCGAAAAGAGCGTGTCGACAGCCGATGTGCCACCGCAGCAACCCTGGTCCGACACCTCGACCATGACGCTCGCACAGGCCAAGGACTACCGCGAACAACTCATGCAGGAACGCAAGTTCTTCGTCGACGAACACAACGAGCAGCTCTACGAACGAGAATTCTCCCTCTGCGAGCACTGAACCCCTTCTGCCCCCCCGGCCGGCCCGGGCCGCTGCCGGCGCGGCCGCCGGTGCAGGTGGAAGCACCCTGGACCCCCATGGCGTCGTCCGATCGCCCAGCCAGGCCGGCTGATCCGGGAGACCAGCCGTGAGCAGGTCGGCATCCGGACGGGCACACGGCCGAGGCGCTGCGTACCGACGGCGAACTTGCTTGTCCGCGCGGCTGGTTCGCGGCGGCCGGGGGGGAAGTTGAGGGCGTGAGAAAGCACTGAGGGTCGAGCGGGAGGTATGCGTCACAGGCGCCTGATCGGCGGGTTTCCACGTTGCTCCCGGGAAGTGGGCCGTGCCAGGATTTCGTGCGTGAGTGACAACGGGGATGACATATCGAGGCCGAACCGCCTCGCCAGGCTTGCGGAGTTGGCGGATCGGCCTGCTCCGGAGCAGCCGTCCGCGACGCGGCAGGCGTCGGATCCGGTAATGAGCGTGGTGCCGCCGGTCGATGCGGTGGCTGTTGCGCGGCGTCGGTTTGCGGTGTTGCCTCGAACAACCCGGACGCGGCCGCTATCAGAAACGGACCCGACGCCCTCTCAGTGAGCTTCGTATGCGAACACCATCCACCCGGACGCCCCGCCCATGCCGTGTGATTCACCGGTTCCGCCCTGCAGGCCATGTGCGCCATTCCACGTCCCGCGCCGGCAACCGGCTCATGGTCGCGTCTGGTTACGCCCGATCCCCCGTTATGTTTTTCGCGGTCCTGCAACGGGACCGCTGGCCTCCGGGCCCGGCATGACTGTGTCCCCCTGTCGAAGGCATGACCTGGGGGGT
>NZ_JBIAHV010000017.1:0-171727 GCF_042870895.1 Streptomyces sp. NPDC006294 | reverse complement strand
ACGGGCTCGCTCTGCGGTATGTGGTGTTCGGCGGCGAGGCGCTGGATCTGTGGCGGCTCGAGGAGTGGTACGGGCGGCACGCGGACGACGCTCCGGTGCTGGTCAACATGTACGGCATCACCGAGACCACCGTCCACGTCACCCACACGGCGCTGGACCGCCCCACCGCCGCGTCGGCGGCCGGCAGCACCATCGGCCGCGAGATACCCGACCTGCGCGTCCGGGTCCTCGACGAGCGGCTGAAGCCGGTACCGACCGGAGCCGTCGGTGAGATGTACGTCGCCGGCGCCGGTCTGGCCCGCGGCTACCTCGGCCGGCCCGACCTGAGCGCCGACCGGTTCGTCGCCGACCCGTACGGCGCCCCGGGCAGCAGGCTCTACCGGTCGGGCGACCTCGCCCGCTGGAACGCGGACGGCGAGCTGGAGTACCTGGGCCGCGCCGACCAGCAGGTCAAGCTCCGCGGCTTCCGTATCGAGCTGGGCGAGATCGAGGCCGCCCTGCAGTCCCACCCGGACGTGGACCAGGTGGCCGCCGTGGTCCGCGAGGACCGGCCCGGCGACAAGAAGCTCGTCGGCTATCTGGTGCCGCGGGCCGGCGCCACCGCGCCGGGGACGGCCGAGCTGCGGGAGCATGTGGCCGCCGTGCTCCCCGCCTACATGGTGCCCTCTGCGTTCGTCGCGCTGGAGGTCCTGCCGCTGACCGCCAACGGCAAGCTCGACCGCAAGGCGCTGCCCGCCCCCGAGATCGCAGCGACCTCCGGGCGGGAGCCGCGCACCGCGACCGAGGAGCTGCTGTGCGGGCTCTTCGCCGAGGTGCTCGGCGTGCCCTCGGTCGGGGCCGACGACGGCTTCTTCGACCTCGGCGGCGACAGCATCGTCTCCATCCAGCTCGTCTCCCGCGCCCGTAAGGCGGGGCTGCTCTTCACCCCGCGCGACGTGTTCGAGCACAAGACGGTGGAGGCCCTCGCGGCCGTCGCCGGCACGGTCGAGGAGGCGGTGCGCGAGAGCGCGGACGCGGGGATCGGAGACCTCCCGGCGACGCCGATCATCCGCTGGCTCGCGGAGCGCGGCGGCCCCGTCGACCGGTTCAACCAGTCCATGCTGCTGCAGGTGCCGGCCGGCGCGGACGAGGCACGGCTGCACCGCGCGGTGCAGGCGGTGCTCGACCGGCACGACGCGCTGCGGATGCGGCTCGAGCGGGACGCGGACGGCTGGTCGCTGACCGTTCCCGAGCGGGGCTCCGTCCCGGCCGCGTCGGTGATCACCCGCGTGCCGCTGACCGCCACGGACCCGGAGTCGGTCGCCGCGGCCCTGGGCGAGCACGCGGAGGCGGCCTGGGACCGGCTGGCGCCCGAGGACGGCGTGATGGTCCAGGCCGTCTGGTTCGACGCGGGCACGCGAGGGTCCGGACGGCTGCTGCTGGTCGCCCACCACCTGGTGGTCGACGGAGTGTCCTGGCGGATCCTCGTGCCCGACCTCACCGAGGCCTGGCAGTCGGCCGCGGACGGCGCGCAGCCCGAACTGGAGCCGGTGCCCACCTCGTTCAGGACCTGGGCCCACCGCCTGGCGGACGAGGCACGGCGGCCCGAGCGGATCGAGGAGCTGTCCCTGTGGACCGGCGTCCTCGGCCGGCCCGAACCGCCTCTCGGCGCCCGGGCCCTGGACCCGGCCCGCGACACCCAGGGCAGCGCCCGCACGCTCACCCTCGCCCTCGAGCCCGAGCACACCGCGCCGCTGCTCACCAAGGTCGCCGCGGCCTTCCACGCCAACGCGAACGACGTGCTGCTCACCGGCTTCGCCCTCGCGGCCGCCGAATGGCAGCGGGGCCGCGGCCGGAACGCGGACAGCGTGCTGATCGACCTGGAGGGACACGGCCGCGAGGACATCGTCGAGGGTGTGGACCTGTCCCGTACCGTCGGATGGTTCACCAGCCTGTACCCGGTACGGCTGGACACCGGCCGGCAGGACTGGCGGAACATCTCCGGCGCGCGCCTCGGCGACGTCCTCAAGCAGGTCAAGGAGCGGCTGCGGGCGGTGCCCGACAACGGCATCGGCTACGGCCTGCTGCGCTACCTCAATCCGCGTACCGAGTCGGTGCTCGCGGCCCACGGACGGCCCCAGATCGGCTTCAACTATCTGGGCCGGATGGGCGGTCGGAGCGCCACGGAGCAGACGCCCGGACCGCAGGACTGGGGGCCGGCTCCCGAGTCCGGCGGCCTGGGTGGCGGGGCCGACGACGCGATGCCGCTGGCGCATCCGCTGGAGGTCAACTCCTTCACCCAGGACGGGCCCGACGGCCCCCGGCTCGTCGCCACCTGGACATGGGGCGACGGCCTGCTGCCCGAGGACGACGTCCGCGCCCTGGGCGAGGGCTGGTTCCGGATGCTGCGCACCCTCGCCGAACATGCCGGCAGCCCGGCTGCCGGCGGCTACACCCCGTCCGACCTGCCGCTGGTTTCGCTGAACCAGCACGAGATCGACGGCCTCGAGGACTTCGACGACGAGTGGGAGATGTGATGACGACCAAGCCGGGGCTCGAAGACGTCCTGCCGCTTTCCCCGCTGCAGGAGGGACTGCTGTTCCACGCCCTGCTCGACGAGCAGGGGCTGGACATCTACACCGTCCAGCTGGTCCTGGAACTGGGCGGCCGGGTCGACGGGGACGTGCTGCGCACCGCCGTCGAGAAACTCGTCGCACGGCACACCACCCTGCGCGCCGGGTTCCGGCACGAAGGGCTGGAACGCCCGGTGCAGATCGTCCGGCGCAAGGTGCCGGTGCCCTACCGCGAGGTGGACCTGACCGGACTGGCGGGGGCCGAACAGGCCCGTGAGCTGGACCGGGTGGTGGCGGAGGACCGCACCCGCAAGTTCGATCTGAACCGGCCGCCGCTCGTCCGCTTCACCCTGGTACGGCTGGGAGAGCACGAGCACCGGCTGCTGGTGAGCAACCACCACATCCTGCTGGACGGCTGGTCGACACCGCTGCTGGTGAGCGAACTGCTCACGCTCTACAAGGAGAAGGGCGACGACGCGGGGCTGCCGCGGGTCACGCCGTACCGCGACTATCTGGCATGGGTGGCCGCGCAGGACCGTACGGAGGGCGAACGGGCATGGCGTGACGTGCTCGCCGGCGCCACGGAGCCGACCCTGCTGGCGCCCGAGGACCCGAACCGCAAGCCGATCCGGCCCGAGCACCACACCATCGACCTGCCGGAGGAGTTCACCTCCGCGCTGATGGCCCAGGCCCGCCGGCACGGACTGACCGTCAACACCCTCCTGCAGGGCGCCTGGGGCATCCTCCTCGGCCGGCTCACCGGCCGCGACGACGTGGTCTTCGGCGGCACGGTCTCCGGCCGCCCGCCGGAGCTGCCCGGTGTCGAGCACATGATCGGTCTGTTCATCAACACCCTCCCGGTCCGGGTGACCCTCGACCCGGCGGAGTCGCTGATCGGACTGCTCGCGCGGCACCAGAAGCAGCAGGCCGGGCTGATGAACCACCAGCACCTCAGCCTCTCCGACGTGCAGCAGTTGGGCGGCTGGAAGGACGGCATCGGCGAGCTGTTCGACACGCTCACCGTGACGGAGAACTACCCGATCGACCCGACCGCGCTGGCCGCGGAGGAGAAGCCGGACCCGGACACCATGCGGGTGACCGGGCTGGAGGGCCAGGACGCCAACCACTACCCGTTCAGCCTGGCGGCCGTGCCCGGCCCCCGGCTGCACCTGCGGCTCAGCTACCGCCCCGACCTGTTCGCGGCGGAGACGATAGCCGCGCTCGGGACCCGGCTGGAGCAGCTCTTCCGGCTGGTCGTCGAGGAGCCGGAGACGCCCGTCGGCCGGCTGGACATCCTCACCGCGCGGGAACGCGCGTCCGTCCAGAGCTGGTCGGCCGGCGCCGTCGCCCCGGCGGCGCGGACCTTCGCCGAGCTGTTCGAGGCCCAGGCGGCCCGCACCCCCGCCGCGACCGCGGTCGCGGCGGAGAACGGCGAGCTGTCGTACGAGGAGCTGAACGACCGCGCCAACCGGCTGGCCCGCGAGCTGGTGGCCCGCGGCGTCGGCTCGGAGCGGGTGGTGGCGCTGCTGCTGCCCAAGTCCGTGGACATCGTGGTCGCCCGTCTCGCGGTGCTGAAGGCCGGCGGCGCTTATCTGCCGGTGGACCCGGCCTATCCGGCCGACCGGATCGCCTACATGATCGAGGACTCGGCCCCGGCCCTGGTCGTCGCCGAGTCGGGGGCGGCCGTCCCGGAGACGGCCGCCCCGGTGCTGCTGCTCGACGACCCGTCCCTGGCCGCGGCGGTCGCGGCCCGCTCCGCCGCGGATCTCGCCGACGCGGACCGGGCCGCGCCGCTCGATGTGCGCCACCCCGCGTACGTCATCTACACGTCGGGCTCGACGGGCCGGCCCAAGGGCGTCGTCGTCCCGCACACGGGGCTCGCGGCGTTCGCCGCGGCCTGCGTCGAGCGGTTCGGGGTCGACGGGGACAGCCGGGTGCTGCAGTTCTCGTCCCCGAGCTTCGACGCCTCCGTGCTGGAGCTGTGCATGAGCCTCACCTCCGGGGCGGCGCTCGTCGTGCCGCCGGCCGGACCGCTCGCCGACGAGGCGCTCGCGGAGGCGCTGGCCGAGTGGCAGGTGTCGCACGCGCTGATCCCGCCCGCCGCGCTGGCGACCGTGCCGGACGCCGAACTGGACGGTTTCCGCTCGCTGGTGGTCGGCGGCGACGCCACCGGACCCGAGCTGGTGGCGCGCTGGTCGCGCGGCCGGCGGATGGTCAACGCATACGGGCCGACGGAGGCCACGGTCGCCGCGACGATCAGCGACCCGCTGACCGCCGGGCCGGACGCGCCCCCGATCGGGCGGCCGCTGCCCGGCACCCGGCTGTACGTCCTCGGCACCACCCTGCGTCCGGTGCCGCCGCAGGTGGCGGGCGAGCTGTACGTCGCCGGGGCCGGCCTGGCCCGCGGCTACCTGGGGCGCGCCGGGCTCAGCGCCGAGCGGTTCGTGGCCGACCCGTTCGGCGGCCCCGGCGAGCGGATGTACCGCACCGGCGACCTGGTCCGGTGGGGTGCCGACGGCCAGCTCGAATACCTCGGGCGGGCCGACGACCAGATCAAGCTCAGGGGATTCCGCATCGAACTCGGCGAGATCGAGTCGGTGCTGGCCGCCCGCACCGGAGTCGGCCAGGCCGTGGTCGTGGTCCGCGACGCCCCGGACGGCACCCCGCGGCTGCTCGGCTACGCGGTCCCCGACGGGGCCGCCGGCCTCGACCCGGCGGTGCTCCGCGCCGAACTGGCCGAGCTGCTGCCCGACTACATGGTGCCGTCGGCGATCGTCGTCCTCGACGAGTTCCCGCTCACCCCGAACGGCAAGCTCGACCGCAAGAACCTGCCAGATCCGGAGGTCACCGGCGTCGCCGGCAGCGGGGCGCCGCGCACCCCGCAGGAAGAGGTCCTGTGCGGCCTGTTCGCCGAGGTGCTCTCCGTGCCGCGGGCCGGCATCGACGACAACTTCTTCGACCTGGGCGGCCATTCACTGCTCGCCACCCGGCTGATCAGCCGGGTCAGGGCCGCCTTCGGCGTCCGCCTGTCCGTGCGCAGCCTCCTGGAGAACCCCACCGTGGCGGGCCTCGCCGCGGAGCTGTCGGCCGGGGAGGAGGAGCACGACCCGTTCGACGTGCTGCTGCCGCTGCGGCGGCACGGCAGCAGGCCGCCGCTGTTCTGCATCCACCCCGGCGCCGGCATCAGCTGGGGCTACTCCGGGCTGATGCGCCACATCGGCCCCGACCGACCGCTGTACGGCCTCCAGGCGCGCGGCCTGGCACGGGACGAGGCGCTGCCGGACTCCATCGAGGAGATGGCCGACGACTATCTGGCGCAGATCCGCGCCGTACAGCCCGAAGGCCCGTACCACCTGGCCGGCTGGTCGCTCGGCGGCATCCTCGGACACCTCATCGGCACCCGGCTGGAGGCGGCGGGCGAACAGGTGGCGCTGCTGGCCATCCTCGACACCGACCCGCACATCCGCTCCGAGGAGCACGCCGATCTCAGCTACGACGCCCAGGACGTGCTGACCACCCTGCTGGACCTCGGCGGGCACGACCACTCGCGGTGGCCCAGGCCGCTGGCGTACGACGACGTCATGGAGGCGCTGCGCGGCGGCGACAGCGCGCTGGCCGGTCTGGAGGAGCGTCAGATCGAGGCGCTGGCCAGGGTTGGCACCAACATGTCACAGCGCATCATCCACCCGTACTCACCGGGCAAGCTGGGTGTACTGCGGGCCGATGTGCTCGTGACCGTAGCAGGCCGCGACCACGAGGACCCCGGGGCGATGGTGGACGCCTGGCGTCCCTACGTGACGGGCCGGCTCGACTCGCAGGTGATCGACTGCGGTCACAACGAGCTCACCCAGCCGGGACCGATCGCGGAGATCGGCCGGGCGCTGGCCGCCCGGTTCCGCGAGCTCAGGTAACTCCGCCGTACCGCAGCCTCCCGTTGCCGCAACCCGTACGACGCTGGAGAGAACGCAGTGACCACAGGAACGCAGACACCCGTACGCGATGTCGGGGACACGGCGCTGGACGCTTTCGACCTGACCGATCCCCGGACCTACCAGGAGACCGACATCCACGCCATGTGGCGGCGGTTCCGTGCCGAACGGCCGGTCCACCGCCACCCGGAGACCGAGGCGGGGCCCGCGTTCTGGGTGCTGTCCCGGTACGCGGACGTCATGGCGGTCTACAAGGACGACGACCGCTTCCACTCGGAGCGGGGCAACGTCCTGGCCACGCTGCTGCACGGCAGCGACTCGGCGTCGGGCAAGATGCTCGCCGTCACCGACGGCCCGCGCCACGCGGCCATCCGCAAGCTGCTGCTGAAGTCCTTCTCGCCGCGCGCCCTTTCGCACATCTCCGAGCAGGTCGTGCGGCGTACCCGCCGGCTGCTCGGGGAGGCGGTCGAGCGCGGTGAGGCGGACTTCGCCAAGGACGTCGCGGAGCACATCCCGATCAGCACCATCTGCGACCTGCTGGGCGTGCCCGAGTCGGACCGGTCGTTCCTGCTGAGTCTGAACAAGCAGGCCCTCAGCTCCGACAGCGCCGAGCACACCGCGCAGGACGCATGGCTCGCCCGCAACGAGATCCTCATGTACTTCTCCGAACTGGCCGAGGCCCGCCGCGCCGACCCGGTCGACGACGTGATCAGCGTCCTGGCCACCGGTGAGGTGGACGGAAAGCCGCTGAGCGAGGACGAGATCGTCCTCAACTGCTACAGCCTCATCCTGGGCGGCGACGAGACCAGCCGGCTGTCGATGATCGGCAGCGTCGTCGCGCTGATGGAGCACCCGGACCAGTGGCGGCGGCTCAAGGAGCGCGAGGTCACGGTGGAGAGCGCCGTGGAGGAGGTGCTGCGCTGGACGAGTCCGGCGATGCATTTCGGCCGCCGGGCGCTGACCGACGTGGAGATCGGCGACGAACTCATCGCGGAGGGCGACATCGTGACCCTCTGGAACACCTCCGCCAATCGCGACGAGGCCGTCTTCGAGAATCCCGAGGTGTTCGACCTCGGGCGCACTCCGAACAAGCACACGTCCTTCGGATACGGACCGCATTTCTGCCTCGGCGCCTATCTGGGACGGGTGGAGATCAACGCGATGCTGGACGCTTTGCGCACGGCTGTCATCTCAGTCGAGCCGGCCGGTCCGGTGCAGCCCGTCTTCTCCAACTTCCTGAATGGCCTGGGAAGCCTCCCGATCAGATTCGGACTCGACCGACAGGGCATGGACGAATGGCGATGAAATTCGTCAACTATGCTCAGCGCGCACTGAGTTCGAGCAACAGGAGGAAGCGTGGGATCCGACGCTCAGCAGGTTCTTCAGGAGTCCGGGAACCGGGGCGGGACAGCCGCCGCGGACCCGCCCGCGGTGTCACGGGGCGAGCGGGTGGCCGGCTGGTGCGCGGCGGCCGGCGCACTGGCCTACGGCCTGCCGCACGCCTGGTGGGGACTCGGAATCATGTACGGATATCCGGGGTCCGAGGACACGATTCCGGACGTCGCCTGGCAACGGGCGGTCGGATTCTGGGGCATGGGACTGGTGTCGCTCGGCGCGGCCGTCTACGCCCTCGCTCTTTTCCAGCCATGGGGACGCCGATTCCCGCGCTGGCTTCTTCTCCTCCCGGCCTGGCCGGCCGGTGCGGGACTGGCCCTGTGGGGCCTCGGATATGTCTATCTGAGGTTCTTCATCGCCACCGGCCGGGTCGAGCCGAGCGAGGAAGTGGCAAAGGCCACCAGCAACTGGAATTACTACTGGTACCCGGTCTTTCTGATCTGGGGGGTATCGCTCCTCATCGCGGCGTTCAACCTCCAGCGCCGGCCGCGGACGGCCAGAAAGAACTGACACGAATCTTTCCGAACACGGGGCATCCCCGGAGCATGAGGTGGGACAGGTGACGAACGCCATCGAGGCCGAAGGTCTCTGCAAGAGCTACAAGACGCACCAGGCGCTGAGCGGCGTGGACCTGGCGGTGCCCGAGGGCACCGTGCTCGGTCTGCTGGGCCCCAACGGTGCGGGCAAGACGACCACCGTCCGCATCCTCAGCACGCTGCTCCAGCCCGACGCGGGCAGCGCACGGGTCGCCGGTTTCGACGCCGTCCGCAAGCCGAAGGAGGTGCGCCGCCGGATCGGTCTCACCGGCCAGTACGCGGCCCTCGACGACCGTCTCACCGGCCGCGAGAACCTGCGCCTCATCGGCACGCTGCTGCACCTCGGCCGGCACAAGGTCCGGGCCAAGGCCGACGAACTGCTGGAGCGGTTCGACCTGACGGAGGCCGCGGACCGGGTCGTGCGCACGTACTCCGGCGGTATGCGGCGCCGGCTCGACCTGGCCGCCAGCCTGATGGTCGACCCGCCCGTGCTCTTCCTCGACGAGCCCACCACCGGTCTCGACCCCAACAGCCGCGTGATGCTGTGGGGGATGATCCGGGAGCAGGTCAACCGGGGTGTCACCGTCCTGCTGACCACCCAGTATCTGGAAGAGGCCGACATGCTGGCCGACCGGATCATGGTGATCGACGCCGGCAAGGTGATCGCGGAGGGCACGGCCGACGAGCTCAAGCAGAAGGTCGGCGGTGAACGGCTGGAGGTGTCCGCGGCCGACGCGGCCGACACCCAGCTGGTGGTCTCCGCGCTCGCCGCCGGCAGCGTGGCCGGTCCGCCCGCCGTCGGTGACAACGGCCGTACGGTCTCCGTCCCGCTGACCGGCGGCATGGGCGACGTCACCGCCGCCGCCGGCGCCGTGGAGGCGCTCGGCATCGAGATCGCGGAGTTCGCCGTACGGCGGCCTTCGCTCGACGACGTCTTCATGACGCTGACGGGCCAGACGGCCGGCAAGGAGAAGCAGAGCGCATGATCGAGGCACTGAGCGACACCAAGGCACTGGTGGGCCGGCACTTCCGGCACATCCTGCGGATACCCGAGCAACTGCTCAGCGTCACCCTCATGCCGATCGCCTTCGTGGTCATCTTCGGCATGCTCTTCGGCAGCGCCATGCAGGTGGAGGGGAGCAGCTACGAGGAGTACATCATGGCCGGCATCTTCATCCAGGTGATGATGTCGAACGTCTCCACCACCGCCCTCGGCGTGGTCGGCGACCTCAGCAACGGCCTGGTGGACCGGTTCCGTTCGCTGCCCATCTCGCGCTCCGCCGTGCTCATCGGGCGTACCACCGCCGACATGGCGCTGGCCGCCTGGTCCTGCGCCCTGATGGCGGGCGTCGGGTATCTCATCGGCTGGAAGATCAACAACGGCATCCTCTCCGCACTCGGCGGCTTCGCGCTGCTCCTTCTGCTCGGCTTCACCATGTCCTGGCTGGGCGCCCTGCTGGGGCTGGCGCTGCGCAGCCCGGAGGCGGTCAACGCGCTGGCGTTCATGGCGATGATGCCGATGATGTTCCTCTCCAACGCCTTCGTGCCGCTCGACGGTCTGCCCGTCTGGCTGCGCACGATCGCCGAGTGGAACCCGATCAGCGCGGTCGTCACCGCCTGCCGTGAACTCTTCGGCAACCCCACGGTGGGCACCGGCACCGCACTCACCTCCGAGCATCCCGTGGTGATGTCCCTGGTGCTGATCGGCGGTGTGCTGGCCATCGTCATCCCGATGTCCGGCCGGGTCTACCGCACGGCGGTCGCCCGCTGACCGCACGGACAACCGAGTGGGGCCCGGTCGCGTGGCGACCGGGCCCCACTCGTGCGCAGGTCAGCGCTCCGGTTTGGTGATGGTGAACAGCACGCGCAGCACCAGCACCGAGCTGACGAGCAGCAGGTTGTAGCCGAGGAACTCGTACAGCCGCATCGAGTCGGACAGCCGCGGCCCCGCCTCGGTCGACAGCAGCAGCACACCGAGCACGCCGGTCATGCCGCCGAGGAACGCCAGCAGGACGTCCCTGACGATGCCGCGGACGAAGCGGCGGTCCCGCTCGTCCGCGAGGAGGCGCACATTGACGCTGAGCCGGCCGTGCTCCAGGGCGTTGGTGATCCGCTCCACCCGGCGCGGCAGCCGGCGCAGCATCGGCAGCACGGCGAGCGCCTCACCGGCCAGCGAACGGGCGAGGTGGGGCGGGGAGAGGCGGCGGGTGACCTCGTCGGCGGCGAACGAGCGGGCCTCCGTGATGATGTCGAAGCCCGGCACCAGCCGGTCGAGCGAGCCCTCGAGGGTGGCCAGGGCGCGGAAGGCCGCGGCTATCTCCGGGGGCACGGTCAGACCGTACTTCGCCACCAGCAGGAAGAGGTCGGCGAACATCTCCCGGTCCGGTCGGGTCCCCGGGGTGAGGTGGCGGGCCATGAACCGGCCCAGCGCCCGCTTGAGGCGCTCCTCGTCGATCTCCTCCGGGCGGTCCACGAGCTCCAGCAGCGCGTCCGACAGCGCCACCGGATCGCTGCGGTCGATGGCCAGCAGCAGATTGCGCAGACTGGAGCGGAGCACCTGGTCGATGCGGCCGACGGAGCCGAAGTCGAGCAGACCGATCCGGTCGTCGTCGAGGATCAGGATGTTGCCCGGGTGCGGGTCGGCGTGGAAGACGCCGCCGGACATGATCTGGCCCAGCAGGCAGTTGAGCAGGGAGCGGGCGAGCGCCTCCCGGTCCAGGCCCCGTTCGTCGATGGCGGAGTCCGCCCGGTTCAGGGTGACGCCGTCGAGCCATTCGACCACCAGGACGCGGGCGCTGCTCAGTTCCTGGTGGATGGTGGGCATCTTGACGTCCGCCGCCGCCTCCTTGCGTCCCCCCTTGCGGAACCTCGCCGCGAAACCGGCGGTCCGTGACTGCTCCGCCTCGCCGGTCTCCTCGGTGCCCTGGGTGTCCTCGGTCTCTTCGTCGCCGTCGCTCTCGGCGGTGTCGTTCTCGGCGTGCTCGGCGTCGTCGTCCGCGTCCCGGCCGGCGGCGGCCGCGGTCGTCGCGGCGACCACCAGCGTGTTGCGGGCCTCGGTACGGAAGTCCAGCTCCTCCTCCAGCGAAGTGGCGAAGCCCTGCACCAGTTCGACGGCGCCCATCGTCCGGCCCCACTCGGTGTGCTGCTCGAGCTTGGCGCCGAGCCGGAAGAGGATGTCCAGATCGCGCTCGACGACCTGGCGGGCGCCCGGGCGCTGCACCTTCACGGCGACCACCTGGCCGTCGCGCAGCCGTGCGCGGTGCACCTGGGCCATGGAACCGGCGGCCAGCGGCTCCTGGTCGAACTCCGCGAAGACCTCCTCCGGCGGCGCTCCCAGCTCCTCCATGAGGACCAGCCGTACCTCGTCCCAGGGCTCCGCGGTCACCTCGTGCTGCAGCGAGCTGAGTTCGTCGATGAAGACGTCGGGCAGCAGGTCGTAGCGGGCGGAGAGCACCTGGCCCAGCTTGACGAAGGTCGCGCCCGCCTCCTCCAGCGCGAGCCGCAGCGAACGGGCCAGCGCCGCCTGGTCCTTGGCCTCCGCCGTGCCCCGCCTGACCCGGCCGCCGAGGAACCTGCCGAGCCCGTGGCGGACGACGATCCTGCTCAGCTGCGTGTAGCGGCGGCCCCTGGCCACCCGCCGCCGCAGTGAGCCCGGCAGCTGGAGGATGGCGCGCAGCGAGCCGCTGGGCACCATGGCCTCCGAGAGGGCCAGAAAGATCATGGCGGCGAGCAGGGCGCTGCCCAACTGGACGCTCACCAGCGGGGTGCGTCCCGCCTGGGGGCCCATCGCGGCGCTGACCACTCCGGCGGTCAGCAGTCCGACGCCTCCGGTGAGCAGGGCTCGCAGCTTCCCGATCCGCAGACCGAGCAGTCTTCGGGCCACCCAGGACATGACGACGAGTCCGAGCACGATGGTGCCGACGGCGGTCAGGATGATGAGGACTGGTTTCACCTGGCTGATCGTATGCATTGGCTTCCCGTCCACAACTGGTCTCGGACAAACAGTGGTTGGCGTGCCGCCGAAGGCGGCACGCCAACCAGGGGAGCCCGGGGGCCCGGGCCGGCGGCCCGGGCCCCCGCGGGGGCTACCGGCTGCCCACCGGCTCGCTCTCGGACTCGCGCGTCTCCTGCGCGGCGGCCGGCTCCGGCGCCGGCGCGGACAGCCGGCCGGGCAGCCAGGCCCGGTGGCCGAGCAGCGTGGTCAACGCCGGCACCAGCAGCACCGCCATCACGAACGCGGTGAGCAGGATGCCGAACGAGACGGCGAAGCCCATCTGCTGGAGCATGGAGTTCTGCGCCAGCAGCAGCACACCGAAGGTGCCGGCCAGGATGATCCCGGCCGTGGCGATGGTCGGCATGGAGTGGGCGACGGCGAGCCGGGTCGCCTCCTTCGGCGTCCTGCCCCGGGCCGCCTCCTCCCGCAGCCGGGCGACCATCAGGATGTTGTAGTCGGTGCCGATGGCCACCACGAACAGGTAGACCATCACGGGGAGCATGAACAGCAGCCCGTTCTCGCCCTGCACCTTCTGGAAGAGCACGACCGTGGCGCCCAGGGTGGCGCTGAAGCCGAGCCCCACGGCGGCCATCAGATACCAGGGCGCGACCACGCTGCGCAGCAGCAGACCCAGGATGATCATGATGGCGATGCCCGCGGCCGGGAACACCACCGAGTAGTCGCGGTTGACGGCGTCCCTGATGTCGGCGAGGAGCGCGGTAGAGCCGCCGACGAGACCCCTGGTGCCGTCGGGGGCGGCCTCGTGCACGGTGTCCCGCAGCGGCCCGTCGACGAGCGCGAGGGCCTTGTCCTCGGCCGGCTTGTACTCGAGCACCACGCTGAACTGCGCCACCGAGCCGTCCGGGCTCACCCGCGCGGGGGAGACCTGGCCGACGCCGCGCACACCGCCGACCTGCTTGCCGAACTCGCTCAGCACGGCCTCCGGGATGGCCTTGCCGTCCTCGTTCTCCACGTAGACGAGGGTCGGCTCGGTGGAACCGGCGGCGAAGCCGCGCGCCAGGTCCTCCTGGGCCTTCACCGACTCCAGGTGCTTGGGCAGCGAGTTGTTGGCGTCGTACTCCGCGGTGAAGCCGAAGAGACCGAGCGTCAGGGCCACCAGGACCCCGCCGGACGCAGCGGCGACCAGCCCCGGGCGGGCGGACACCAGCTTCGCCGTACGGTGCGACAGGGCGTTCTTGGGCTCCCGCCGCCATGCCTTGGACGGCCAGAACGCCTTGGTGCCGAGCAGCGCGAAGACCGCGGGCACCAGAGTGAGGGAGGCGATCAGCGTGACGCCGACCGAGATGGCGAGCGCCGGTCCCATCGTCCGCAGCATGCCCATGGAGGAGAGCAGCAGAGCCAGGAAGGCGACGATCACGGCCCCGGCGGCGGAGGCGATGGTCTCGCCGACCCGCTCGACCGCCTGCGCCATGGCCTGCCGCGGCGGCACCCCGGTGCGCAGCTGCTCCCGGTAGCGGAAGAGCAGGAACAGGATGTAGTCCGTGCCCACGCCGAACAGGACCACGATGAGGATCGAGGAGACGGAACTGTCCGCCTTGAGCCCGCCGATCTTGCTCGCCGTGGCGATCAGTCCGGTGGCCACGGCGAACACCAGGGTGATGATCAGGACCGGCAGCAGCGCGATCAGCGGGCTGCGGAAGATGATCAGCAGCAGCACGATGATCAGAGCCAGCGTGGCCATCATGATCATGGCATCGGTGTCACCCGCGGACTCCATGGAGTCGACCGCGGAAGCCGCCTGACCGGTCATCCCCATGGTGAGCGGGGTGTCGGCGAGCTGCGCCTTGGCGTCCACCCGCATTTCCTTGACGGACTCGAAGATGCCCTCGGTGAAGACGTTCTTCGTCGCCGCGGTGACGGAGGCCAGCATGATCTGGCCGTTCGGGGAGAGCATCTCGGGTCCGGTACGGATCCCTTGGATCTCCTTGTAACCCTTGTCGGCGAGGCCCGTTGCCACCTTCGTGACAGCGGCCTGGTCCTCGGCCGACAGTTTTCCGCCGTCCGTGCGCTTGAAGACGATGGTGGCCGCCGGCTGCTCCTCGCGCGGGAAGGCGCGCTCCTCCACCTGCATGACCTGCACCGTCTCGTAATGCGACGGAAGGAATTCGGCCTGATCAGTGGTGGACGGCAGTTTCGGAGCCAGCATCACCGTTGCCAGTGTGGCGACGATCCAGGCGGCGATGGTGAGCCATGGGCGGCGTGTGACCAGCCGCCCAATCCCTCGGAACATGGAGACTCCTTCAGCGGTCTCAGATGGGGGGAATCGCGGGAAGTCTAAGGAGCCGTCGACCCCTCTTCCCTTTCCGTGACAGCTTGTTGACACTGATCTCTCTTGACGCGGCGACCCGCGTCACACCACGGGACCGTGGTTGGCCGCAACCTGACAGGGGTCGTTTCCTGACGCGGCTGTCACAAGCCTGCAGCCGGGCGTCCACCCATTGGCACGATTGTGTCAACGCCGTTGCCCGCAACGGTTCTTCATTGCGACTTTGATTCCCGTCCGGCAGCCGTAAAGACGGGACAGGAGCAGAAACGCAATTATCGGAGAGGAAACCGTCATGGCCAACAGAAATGCCACGGCCGGCCTTTCCTTTGCGCGTTTCCCGACGGAGAGGCCGCGCCCTCTTTTCCACAGCCGTACCGGCGGGACCGTCGCCGACTGCCGCACCC
Source organism: Streptomyces sp. NPDC006294 (assembly GCF_042870895.1). Taxonomy (NCBI): domain Bacteria; kingdom Bacillati; phylum Actinomycetota; class Actinomycetes; order Kitasatosporales; family Streptomycetaceae; genus Streptomyces; species Streptomyces sp. NPDC006294. The sequence goes on along the minus strand of NZ_JBIAHV010000017.1, from coordinate 156,630 downwards.
CGTACCCGCCCCTCTCGACCAACGCGCCGTGCGGCACGGGGTCGAGGCGGTGCCACCCGGCGTTCGGCCGGCCGTCGCCGACGGCCGGCTCCCCCGCGAGCGCCGACGGCACCGGCCGCCCGAGCCCCACCTCGGGACGGCGGAGCGAACCGTCGCGGTGCGGTCCGCCCTGCGTCACGCAGCGGCGGCCCGCACCGCAGGCGGCGGACTGACCGCCGCCGGCCTCACCGGGCCGGCGCGAAGCCCGGCCCGCGCACCCCACGGAGCGCCGACGGCCCCGGGACCCGACACACACGGAGGCGGGGCCGGACGAACCATGGGTTCGGCCGGCCCCGCCTCCGCCACCGGGCGCGCCTACTCGCAGCCGCGCTGCCAGTTCCAGCCGATGAAGCTGTGCTTCAGCTCGACGTCGAATCGGCACGACGCGCTGCCGTCCGCGTTCAACTCCACATAGGAATGGTGCTTGTTCGCGTACCAGCCGCCCGACGGGTCGAAGACGCCCTGGTACGAGAACTCGGCATGGGCCTCGTGACGGGAGACGGCGCAGTTGGTGACGCAGTCCGCGCTCTTGGCGGACGACTCGAGCGACCAGCCCGCGTTCCACGGCTCCCGGTTCCACTCCTGGGTCGCGTCGGTGGCGGCGGTGGTCACCAGGCCGCCGTCGGTGTCCCACGTCGAGTTCGTGTAGAGGCCGGTCATCCGGATGTTGCAGCAGTCGTACATCTCGGACCACGTCCGGAGCTGCCGGATGGCGGTGGCGGTGCTCGTGGCCGCCATGGTGCCGGCCCGCTGCGCGCCCTGTGCGCCTCCGGCGTCCGCCGCGCCGGTCTTCGCCGGCACCAGCCGGGCCGGGCCCAGCCGCGGCGTGCAGTCCTCGCCGATGGTGACCTCCTGGCGCACGGTCATGCCGGGCGGCGGCGCGGGCAGCGTCCCGGACAGCCGGACGTCCCCGCAGGCGCGGCCGGAGCCGGCGTCCGCCGTGGCGCCCCCCAGCGGAGCGGCGGCGGCCGGCGCCACGGTGAGTGAGAGCAGCCCTGCCGCGAGCGCGATGGCGAGAGTGATTCGGTTCCGCAATTCCCCAGCCCTTCTCGGGTGTTTTCCGCGGAGCGTAACCGGGCCCGCACAAGCGTGAATCGGCGGCCGAAATGATTGGCAGGAAGCTGACGGGCGTCGACGTGTCCGTGTTCCGACCGGTCGATGGCACCTTCATGTCACGGCCGTTGGCGGCGGGCAGGGCCCGGCGGGACAGTGGCGGTCGGTATCCGTGAAATGCGTGACGCTCCACCGGTGCGTGCGACAGAGGGGTTCTCGTGACGGTTCAACAAATGTGCGAGGCCGTGGAATTCGCCCCTGGCACTTCCGCCGACCGCCCGATCCTGGAGCAGCTTGGCCTGAAAGAGCCGCTCTTCGAGGCCAGAATGCATGACGCGCTCGCCGAGGCGGAGAAGCGGCTCCAGGATTGCGCGACCAGCGCGCCGGACCCCCGGATCGCCGCTCTCACCGGTCATCTGGCCGCGGCCGGCGGAAAGCGGCTGCGGCCTCTGCTGGTGCTGCTGGGCGCGGAGTTCGGCGAGCCGTGGCGGGAGGGCGTCACCCAGGCCGCCGTCATATCGGAACTGGTCCACATCTCCTCGCTCCATCACGACGACGTGATGGACGGGGCGGACACCCGGCACGGCGTGCCGAGCGTCCACGCCCGCTGGGGACAGCGGGCCGCCGTGTTCAGCGGTGACTGGCTGCTCGCCCGGGCCGCTCAGCTCGCCGCCGATCTCGGCGCGGAGGCCGTGCACCTCAATGCGCAGACCGCGGGCCGGCTGGTGGCCGGACAGCTCCGTGAACTGGCGGGCCCCGCGCCCGGCGAGGACCGCGTCGCCCACTACTTCCAGGTGACGGCGGGCAAGACCGCCGCGCTGCTGTCCATGTGCCTGGGCATCGGCGCCGTCCAGGCGGCGGCGCCCGCCCCGTGCGTGGCGGCTCTCACCGAGTACGGCGAGCAGCTCGGGATCGCGTTCCAGATCGCCGACGACCTGCTCGACCTCGCCGCGCCCGCGGAGCGCACCGGCAAGGAGCAGGGCAAGGACCTGCTCGCCGGCGTCGCGAGCCTGCCCGTCCTGCTCGCGCTGGCCGGCGACGACCCGCGCGACCGGGAACTGCGCGGCCTCCTCGGGTCCGGGGCGAGCGGCGACCCCGCCGTGCACCGCCGCACCCTGGAGCTCTTCCGCGGCTCACCGGCGACCGCGGCGGCGGAGCGGCTGATGCACGAACGCCTCGACCTGGCCCGCGCCGCCCTGGAGGCGCTGCCGGAGCTGCCGGCCCGCCGCGCGCTCATGGAGCTCTGCGACTTCGTCGCCCACCGGACCGCCTGACCCGACGAAGGAGTTGGTCATGACGATGTATGAGCGGGTCGCTGAACTCGCACGTATCCGGGGTGATGTCCTTGAGGGCATGCCGCAGGCGACCGGGGCGCAGCATGCGAAGGGCAAGCTGACGGCCCGGGAGCGGATCGGGCTGCTGTTGGACGAGGGTTCGTTCCGTGAGGTGGAGCAGCTGCGGCGTCACCGTGCCACCGGGTTCGGTCTCGAGGCGAAGCGGCCGTACACCGACGGTGTCGTCACGGGGTGGGGCACGGTGGAGGGCCGGACGGTCTTCGTGTACGCGCACGACTTCCGGGTCTTCGGCGGTGCGCTGGGCGAGGCGCACGCGACCAAGATCCACAAGATCATGGACATGGCCATCGCGGCGGGTGCGCCGCTGGTGTCGTTGAACGACGGTGCGGGCGCCCGGATCCAGGAGGGTGTCAGCGCGCTCGCGGGCTACGGCGGGATCTTCCAGCGCAACACCCGTGCTTCGGGTGTGATTCCGCAGATCAGCGTGATGCTGGGGCCGTGTGCGGGCGGCGCGGCCTACAGTCCCGCGCTCACCGACTTCGTGTTCATGGTCCGTGAGACGTCGCAGATGTTCATCACCGGTCCGGATGTGGTCAAGGCGGTCACCGGCGAGGAGATCACCCAGAACGGCCTGGGCGGCGCCGACGTCCACGCCGAGACGAGCGGCGTGGCGCACTTCGCGTACGACGACGAGGAGACCTGCATCGCCGAGGTCCGCTTCCTCCTGTCGATGCTGCCCGCCAACAACCGCGAGAAGCCGCCCCGTTCGGCCACCGCCGATCCCGCAGACCGCCGCTGCGAGGCGCTGCTCGACCTCGTCCCGCTGGACGGCAGCCGCCCGTACGACGTGCGCGCCGTCATCGAGGAACTCGTCGACGACGGTGAACACATGGAGGTCCACGAACGCTGGGCCACCAGCGTCATCACCACCCTCGCCCGGCTCGACGGGGAGGTCGTCGGCATCGTCGCCAACCAGCCGTCGTCGTTCGCGGGAGTGCTGGACATCCACTCGTCCGAGAAGGCCGCCCGCTTCGTGCAGCTGTGCGACGCCTTCAACGTCCCGCTGGTCACCCTCGTCGACGTGCCCGGTTTCCTGCCCGGCGTCGACCAGGAGCACGGCGGCATCATCCGCCACGGCGCCAAGCTGCTGTACGCGTACTGCAACGCCACCGTCCCCCGGGTGCAGGTCATCCTGCGCAAGGCGTACGGCGGCGCCTACATCGTCATGGACTCCCGTTCCATCGGCACCGACGTCTCCCTCGCCTGGCCCGCCAACGAGATCGCCGTGATGGGCGCGGAGGGCGCGGCGAACGTCGTCTTCCGCCGCCGGATCAAGGCGGCGGAGGATCCGGACGCCATGCGGGACCAGCTGGTCAAGGAGTACAGGGCCGAGCTGATGCACCCCTACTACGCGGCGGAACGCGGGCTCGTCGACGACGTCATCGACCCCGCCGACACCCGTTCGGCGCTCATCGGCGCACTCGCGATGCTGCGCACCAAGCACGCGGACCTGCCGTCCCGCAAGCACGGCAATCCACCCATGTGAGGAGACCCCGATGTCCGCACCGGCGCTCGAAGGCCCGCTGGGCCCGTCCCTGTTCAAAGTGATCAGCGGCTGCCCCACCCCGGAGGAGCTCGCCGTCGTCACGGCGCTCCTCAGGTCCCTGACGACGTCCGCGGCCGCCACCGCCGCGCCGGAGCCGGACGGCCCCGCACCCGCCGCCTGGGGCCGGCCGGAAGCCTTTCCTCCGGTCTCCTGGATGGCGCGGCGGTGAACCGGCCAGGCCGGCCCCGGATGGCAGCTTCCTGACGTCGTCGTTGCGGGGCCGGACAATGCCCTGTTACTCAGTGTGAAAACGGCGAAAGCGGTCGTACAGGTACGGCTGCGGCCGCGATCAGGAGGCAGCTCGTGCTTCAGGTGGTGTTCCGGATCCTGGGGCCGTTGGACGTCAGCGCCGACGGGCGCCCGGTCGTGCTCCAGGGCGCCCGTCAGCGCACCATCATGTCGATGCTGCTGCTCGCGCCCAACCGCGTCGTGTCCGTCGACACCCTGGCCGACGCCGTGTGGCGCGGCAACCCGCCGGCCACCGCCCGCAACCAGATCGCCATCTGCGTGTCCGCGCTCCGCAAGACGATCAAGAACGCGGTCGGCGTCGAGGACCTGCTCGTCACCAGTCACCCCGGCTACATGCTCTACGCCGGCGAACACCGCATCGACGCGGTCGAGTTCGAGGACCGGGCGGCCAAGGGCCGGGAGGCCGCCCGCCGCGGCCGGCCGGAAGAGGCGTGCGCCTTCTTCGAGGAGGCCCTCGCCATGTGGCGCGGCCCCGCACTCGAAGGCGTCTCCGCCGAACGCGTCGAGGCCGAGGCCGCCCGGCTCACCGAGATGCGCCTCGACGTCTACGAGGAGCACGCGGGCCTGCGCCTCCAGCTCGGCCAGCACCGCGAGATGATCGGCGAGCTCAGCGCCTTCGTACGCGAACACCCGCTCCGCGAGCAGGCCAAGGCCCATCTGATGCTCGCCCACTACCGCTCGGGCCGCCGCGCGGAGGCCCTGGAGACCTACCGCGACGGACAGCGGCTCCTCGCCGACGAACTGGGCATCGACCCCGGCCCCGCGCTGCAGGAACTGCACGAGGAGATCCTCGCCGACTCCCCGAGACTCAGCCTCCCCGCCGAGCCCGCCGCACTCGTGCCGCAGACGACCGTGCCGGCCCATCTGCCGCCCAGCGTCGCCTCCTTCACCGGGCGCCGCTCCGAACTGGCCTCGTTGGACCGGCTGCTGGACAACCTGGACGGCAGCGCACTGCCGGTCGGCTCCATCACCGGCACCGGCGGCGTCGGCAAGACGGCCCTGGCCGTGCACTGGGCCCACCAGGTCGCCGCCCGCTTCCCCGACGGCCAGCTCTTCGCCGACATGCGCGGCTACGACGGGGAGGAGGCGCCCCGCAGGCCCGGCGCCGTACTCGACAGATTCCTGCGCGCCCTCGGCGTGCCGGGGCCGCAGATCCCCGCCGAGCAGGTCGAGCGCACCGCCCTGTTCCGCAGCGTTCTCGACGGCCGGCGCATGCTCATCGTGCTCGACAACGCCCGCTCCTTCCAGCAGATCAAGCCCCTGCTGCCCGGCAACGGACGCTCCTGCGTGCTGGTCACCAGCCGCGACAGCATGGGCGGCGCGCTCGCCGGCGACTACTTCTTCGTGCCCCTGCACCTCGGCTCGCTCGAACAGGACGAGTCCATCGCGCTGCTCTCCCGGGTCGCCGGCGACGACCGGTTCAGCGGCGACCCGGTGGGCGCCGCGCGCCTGAGCGCACTCTGCGACCGGCTGCCGCTCGCGCTGCGCATCGCCGCCGCCCGGCTCGCCGCCAAACCCCACTGGTCGGTGCGGACCCTGGTGGCCCGGCTGGAGGACCAGCACCGCAGGCTGGACGAACTCAGCCTGGACGAGCGCGGTGTGCGGGCCGGTCTGCGGCTCAGCTACCGCGATCTGCCGCCGGACACCGCCCGGATGTTCCGGCTGCTCGGCACCCTGGGAGTACCGGACTTCGCCGCCTGGGCCGGTGCGGCGCTCCTCGGCGTCGACCCGGTCGAGGCCGAGGACCTGATCGAGCAACTGGTCGACGCCCAGCTGCTGGAACCGCTCAGCGCCACCACCGGCCATGTCCGCTACCGGTTCCAGGAGCTGCTGCGGCTCTTCGCCCGCGAGTGCGCGGAGGCGGAGGACGGCGAGGAGGAGCGGCGGGCCGCCACCCGGCGCGCCTGCGGGGCGTGGCTCGGCCTGGCCGGCGAGGCGCACCGCCGGGTGTACGGCGGCGACTACACGGTCGTCCACGGTCCGGCGCCGCTGCACCCGCTGCCCGGCCATCTGGTGAGAAGTCTGCTGGACGACCCCATGGAGTGGTTCGAGAGCGAACGCTCCTCGATCACCGTTCTGGTGGAGCAGGCGGCGAAGGCCGACGAGTCCGCGTACGCCTGGGACCTGGCGATGACCAGCGTGACCCTCTTCCAGAACCGCAACTACCTGGAGGACTGGCGCCACTGCGGCGAACGCGCCCTCGAAGGGGCCGTCCGCGCCGGCGACACGCTGGGCGAAGCGGCGATGCTGCACTCGCTCGGCACCCTGGAGATCATCCAGTGGGCGTACGACTCGGCGCACGAACGCCTCAGCCTGGCCCTGCGTCTGTTCGAGACGGAGGGCCAGGATCAGGGACGGGCCCTGGTGCTCCGGAACCTGGCGCTGTGTGAACGCCATCGCGGAGACATGGATCGTGCCAGGCGGATGGCCCACCAATCGCTGGAGATCTTCCGGGCGGTCGGCGACCACTACGCAGAGGCCCATGTACTGGGGCTGCTGGCGCAGATCGAACTGGAGCGGGGTGATCCGCAGGCGAGTCTGGTGCTGTCCTCGGAAGCGGTCGCCAGAAGCCGGGGGCTCGGGACCGCGAGGGGAGAGGCGCAGAGCACCGTCAGGCTCGCGGAGGCCCTGCTGCACCAGGGGGACGGTGAGCGGGCCGAGGAGGCCTCCCGGCGTGCGCTGGAACTCGTCAGAGGCAGTGGTGACCGCCGGGGCGAGGCCCACGCGCTGCGCACGCTGGGTGAGGCGCTGTGGCGCCGTGGGAGGACGGAGGAGGCCGAAGCGGTCCTGCGGGATGCGCTGACCACTTCGGGGAAAGTGCCCGACCGCTATCTCGAGGCGCGTGCGGCGCTGGTGCTCGGATGTATCCAGGCACTGCACGCGGACACGGCGGGCGCGGCGGCCGGCTTCAAGGCGGCGGAGGATCTCTTCGCCGATGTAGGGGCGCCGGCCTGGCAGGAACGGTGTGCGCAGCTGCTGGCGGTGCTCGGCGACGGCGGGCCCCTCGACGCGCAGCGGCTCTTCGCGCTCGTCCGGCCCTGACGCGGCCGGGGCCCGTCAGGTCCACGGGTCGTCCCCGAGGGCCGTGGGCGAGCTCGTCCACGGGTCGTAGCCGGCGGGGGCGCTCGTCCAGGGGTCGTCGCCCTTCGGGGCGACCGTCCACGGGTCGTCGGCCGCCAGGACCGAGCCGGCCGGCTGGGTGACCGCCGCCGACGCCCCGGCGCCGCCGACCGTGCCCGCCACCGCCAGGAGGAGAGCCGCGCCGGCCGCCAACCGGCCCGCCCTCACGTTCGCCGCCGCGGACGGGGCCGAGGTGATGAAGCTCCTCATGGTGTTCCTCCTGTGGGCGAGACCCGTGCTTCCGGGCCTGGTTGCGACGTCCGGCTCACCGCTGTGGGCGGGTTGCCCTGCGGTACGCCACGAACGTTAGGGACGTCCCTTTTTGAGGCTCTTTCGGATCGATTTCGAAGCCACGAAATCCAGCCGATGCCGATGAAAAAGCCCTGCTCAGTAGCTTCTTCCGGTAGATGGCCCGGCGACCGGAGCGGGCCCGCGGAACGGGGAGGCCCTCATGGACTTCAAGATCCTCGGACCCGTGTCGGCCGAACTCGACGGCCACGCGGTCGCACTCGACGGCAGCAAGCAGCGCACCACCCTCGCGGCCCTCCTGCTCGCCGAAGGGAAGGTCATGCCCGACGAGCGGCTGACGGCCATCCTGTGGGGCTGGGAGCCGCCCGCCACCAGCACCAGGCAGCTCTACACCTATGTGTCCCGGCTGCGCACCCGCCTCGGGAACGGCCTCTGCCTGCAGCGCCAGGGTCCCGGCTACCGGATGGACATCGGCGACGCCACCCTCGACTGGTCCGGCTTCCGCCGGCTCGCCGGCGCCGGCCGCGCCGACCTGCTCGCCCACCGGTACGAAGAGGCGGAGCGCCGGCTGTCCCAGGCTCTCGCCCTGTGGCGCGGACCGGCTCTGACGGGCGTCACCGACCATCTGCGGGACGCCGAGGGCCCCTTGATGGAAGAGGCCAGGCTCACCGCCCTGGAGGACCATGCGGAGGCGGCGCTCGCCCTCGGACGGCACACGGACGTGATCCCCGCCCTCACCCGGCAGGTGACGCTGCAGCCCGTACGCGAACGGCTCCGCGGTCAGCTGATGACCGCACTGTGCCGCAGCGGCCGGCAGGCCGACGCGCTCGCCGTGTACGAGGAGGGGCGCCGGGCCCTCGCGGACGAACTCGGCATCGACCCCGGGCCGGCGCTCCGCGCGCTGCACCAGGAGGTGCTGACGGGGTCACTCGCGCCGCCCGCGGCACCGGAACGCCGCACGGTCGCGGTGTCGGCCGGTCCGCCCGCTCCGCCCGGTCGGCCTTTGGGCACGGCCGCGCACCGGGACGGCGCCGGCCGCCCCGTCCCGGCGACCCTGCCGGCCCCTCCCGCCGACTTCACCGGCCGGGCCGACGAGACCGCGGAGGTCGTCACCGCACTCCGCGGCCACCACGACGTGGTGATCACCGGGGCCTCCGGCACCGGGAAGTCCGCCCTCGCGCTGTGGGCGGCCGACCGCTGCCGTGACGACTTCCCCGAGGGCCGCCTCCACGCGGATCTGCGCACGGCCGACGGCGGCCCCCGTGCGCCCGCCGAAGTGCTCGGCTGGTTCCTGCGCGCCCTCGGTGCCGAACCGGACCGGACACCGGCCGGGCTCGACGAGCGGATCCAGCTCTACCGGACGCTGCTCGCGGGCCGCCGGATGCTCGTCGTCCTCGACAACGCCTTCGACGACGCACAGGTGCGTGCGCTGCTCCCTGGCGGCGGCGCGTGCCGCACCGTCGTCACCGGCGTCCGCTTCCACCTGGCCTCGCTCGAAGGGACCCGGCTGGTGCGGCTCGGCCCCCTGCCGCCCGCCGACGCGGGACGGCTGCTCGTCGCCGTCGCGGGCCCCGGACGCCTCACCGCGTCACCCGAGGCTGCCGCGCGCATCGCCGAGTCCTGCGACCGGCTGCCGCTCGCGCTGCGCATCGCGGCGGCCCGGCTGGCGGCGCACCCCCACTGGCCGGCCGAACTGCTCGCCGACCGTCTGGCGGTGCCGGAGCGCCGGCTGGCCGAGCTGCGGCTGGGCAGCCTGGACATACGAACCGGGCTGCGGAGCGTGGTGGACCAGCTGGGGCCGGCGACCGGGGCGGCGTTCGGCGTCCTGGCGGCGGCCGGTCTGTGGCGGCTCACCGCGGGGGACGCCGCCGCGCTGCTCGACACCGGGCCGGACGCCGCGGAGGAGGTGCTGGAACGGCTGGTGGACGCCCAGTTGCTGGAGGCGTGGAGCATCGACGGCGACGCGCGGCTCTGCTACCGGTTCATGCCGCTCGTCCAGCTCTTCGCCCGCGCCCGCCGTGCCCCCGAACTCGTCGCTCACTGACCCTTCTTCCCGCTCCCTCTGTCCTGCTCCTCTTTCCTGGCCCACACCTTCGGCCCGCCGGCCGGCCGCTCTCGCGGCCGGCCGGCGGGCCGTTTCAGGTCCGATCAGCCGCAGCCGCCGGCGTGCCCCTCGTCCAGCCCGTACCTCGGTATCGCCGCGTCGGCGTGGGGCTCGTGGGCGGCCAGTGCGTTCAGGGCGTCGACGTAGTCGGCCAGCACTTCGCCCCATTGCGTGGAGCCGTCCCGCAGCAGCAGTTCCTGGTCGACGGTTCCCTGTTGCTCGATTTCCGCCAGAACTTCCAACGGGTGCTGGACCCGGGACGGGCCGGTTTCGGCGTCGAACATTATTCCTCCTGTAGGTGAGTCCGGGTCCCGTTCAGGTCCCGCACCGACAGGTTCGGCCGCGTCGGCATATGAATTACCCGGCGGATCTGTAGACGCCGATACAGAGCGATACAGGCCGGTACAGCTTCGGTATACATGCCGTACAAGGAAGGGAGGCAGGCTTCTTCCATGGACAGTCACATCACGCGAATCGTCGTCGTGGGCGGTACGGCAGCCGGCTGGACGGCCGCCGCCCGCCTCGCGTCCGCGTTCCGCGAAACCGTCTCCGTCACCGTGCTGGAGACACCGTCACGCTCGGACTCCCCGGAAACAGGGCAGGTCACAGCCGTCGGACCGGAGATCCAGCGGAATCTCTTCGACCGTCTCGGGGTGCTCGAGGACGAATGGATGCGGGCCTGCTGCGCGTCGTTCAGAACGGCTGTCCGTTACGTCAACTGGCGCACGGAAGGGCCGGCGGAAATCGTGGCCCGCACCATGGAGAGCGGGGGAACGGATCATTTCTACACCCCGTGCTCGGAAATTCCGGAGTGCGATGATTCGCTCCTCTTGGAGCACTGGCAGTACCGCAGGACGAACGGCGAGACGATCGAGCCGTTCGACCACGCGTGTTTCCGCGAACCGCCGCTGATGGACGCCGGAAAATCACCCCGCTGGCTGGACGGCCGGGCCGCCCTTCCGTACGGCTGGCATGTCGACATCCGTATGTTCACGCAATTCCTGCGGAATCTCGCGACCGGCCGATTCGGCGTCCGGGCCGTCCGTGACGAACTGCTCCGCGCCGAGCGGGACGCGAACGGAATGCTCACCGTTCTGCACACCGCCGACGGCCGTGCCGTGCACGGGGACTTCTTCCTCGACTGCACGGGACCGGAGGGACTGCTGATCGCCGGGACACTGCGGGAGCCGTTCGTCCCCGCCGGCGACCGACTGCTGTGCGACAGCGCGGTCACCGTCACGGTCCCTGACGACCACGCGGCACACGGCATCGATCCCTTCACCACCGCCACCGCGCTGCCTTACGGCTGGGCCTGGAAGATGCCGCTGCCGGGCAGGTTCGGCGCCGGGCACGTCTACGCCCGCGACTGGACGGAGCCGGACGAAGCGGTCCGCACCCTGTGCCGCCTGTGGGGTCTGCGCCCCGAGCGCGCTGTCGTGCGCCACACCGGACTGCGCAGCGGGCACAGCCGCCGGGCCTGGGTGAAGAACTGCGTCGCCGTCGGCCCCGCCGCCGCCTCCCTCGAACCGCTGACGCCCGCGCCGCTGAGCGGCGGCGTCCTGACCGCCCTCGACCGGCTGGTACGCGACTTCCCCTCACGCCAGGACCGGGAGGGCCCGGCGGCGCGCTTCAACCGCGACGCCGCGGCCGGGTACGCCCGGACCCGCGACCTCGCCCAGCTGATCTACCGCGCCGCACCGCGTGCCGACACCCCCTTCTGGAAGGCCCAGCGGGAGCTGCCCCTCTCCGCGGAGCTGGCGGACTGCCTGGCCGCGTACCGGGCCGGCCTGACCCCGGCCGTCCACGAGCTGGGCCATGTCGGTGTACTCGCGGCGCTGGACCCGGCCCGTACCGCGCCCCGGGCGGCCCTCGCCCACCGGCAGGACGCGCGGGACGTGGCCGACGCGCACTTCCTGCGGATCAAGCGACAGCAGCAGATCCTGCTGGAGACACTGCCCACGGCGGAGCAGTACCTGCGACGGCTCCACAGCCGCCCCACACCGCAGCCAACCGGGGCGGGGCCGCTCTGACCCCCGCCGGGCCTCCGGGGCCGGGCGCCGGGGCGGGCTCCCGCACAGCTCCGCGTACGGGGGAGACCCGCGCACCGCCTACCCTTGTCGCATGACCGCGCAGGACACCCGCCACCGCAGCTACGAGATCCGCACCTACGGGTGCCAGATGAACGTCCACGACTCCGAGCGGCTCTCCGGCCTGCTCGAGGACGCCGGGTACGTACGCGCACCCGAAGGCGCCGACGGCGACGCCGACGTCGTCGTCTTCAACACCTGCGCGGTCCGCGAGAACGCCGACAACAAGCTCTACGGCAACCTCGGCCGGCTCGCCCCGATGAAGACGAAGCGCCCCGGGATGCAGATCGCCGTCGGCGGCTGCCTGGCCCAGAAGGACCGCGACACCATCGTCACCAAGGCGCCCTGGGTCGACGTCGTCTTCGGCACCCACAACATCGGGAAGCTGCCGGTGCTGCTGGAGCGGGCCCGGGTCCAGGAGGAGGCGCAGGTCGAGATCGCGGAATCGCTCGAGGCGTTTCCCTCCACCCTGCCGACCCGCCGCGAGTCGGCGTACGCCGCCTGGGTCTCGATCTCCGTGGGCTGCAACAACACCTGCACCTTCTGCATCGTGCCCGCGCTGCGTGGCAAGGAGAAGGACCGCAGACCCGGCGACATCCTCGCGGAGATCGAGGCGCTCGTCGCCGAGGGCGTCAGCGAGATCACCCTGCTCGGCCAGAACGTCAACGCCTACGGCTCCGACATCGGCGACCGCGAGGCCTTCAGCAAACTGCTGCGCGCCTGCGGGGCCGTCGACGGCCTCGAGCGGGTCCGCTTCACCTCGCCGCACCCCCGCGACTTCACCGACGACGTGATCGCCGCCATGGCCGAGACGCCGAACGTCATGCCGCAGCTCCACATGCCGCTCCAGTCCGGCTCCGACACCGTCCTGAAGGCGATGCGCCGCTCGTACCGGCAGGAGCGTTTCCTCGGGATCATCGAGAAGGTGCGCGCGGCCATCCCGCACGCCGCCATCTCCACCGACATCATCGTGGGCTTCCCGGGCGAGACCGAGGAGGACTTCGAGCAGACCCTGCACACGGTGCGCGAGGCCCGCTTCGCGAACGCCTTCACCTTCCAGTACTCGAAGCGCCCCGGCACGCCCGCGGCGACGATGGACGGGCAGATTCCCAAGGAGGTCGTCCAGGAGCGCTACATGCGCCTGGTCGCCCTGCAGGAGGAGATCTCCTGGGAGGAGAACAAGAAGCAGGTCGGACGCACCCTCGAGGTCATGGTCGCCGAGGGCGAGGGCCGCAAGGACGGAGCCACCCACCGCCTCTCCGGCCGCGCCCAGGACAACCGTCTCGTCCACTTCACGAAGCCCGACGCAGAGGTGCGCCCCGGCGACGTCGTCACCGTCGAGATCACCTACGCGGCCCCCCACCACCTGCTGGCGGAGGGCGCCGTGACGTCCGTGCGCCGGACCCGCGCGGGCGACGCGTGGGAGAAGCGCAACACCGCGGAGGCCGAGAAGCCGGCCGGCGTGATGCTGGGCCTGCCGGCGGTGGGCGTCCCCGCGCCCCTGCCGCCGGCCACGGGCGGCTGCGCGACGGCCTGAGCCCCGGCCCCTTGCCGCGGGCCCGGTCACGACGGCCGGCCCAGGCGGCTGTCCCGCGGGCGCGACGCCGCGGACTAGGCTGCGGATCATGCTCGTAGCCGCCGCCGTGTGTCCGTGCCCGCCGCTCCTCGTGCCGGAGGTCGCCTCCGGAGCCGCGCCAGAACTGGACGCGGTCCGCGCCGCGTGCGCCGACGCCGTGGCCGTGCTCGCGGCCTCCCGGCCGGACCTGCTCCTCGTGGTCGGACCCGCGGAGCAGGCTCACCGGGGGCCGCATGCCGCCGGTACGACCGGCTCCTTCCGGGGATTCGGCGTGGACCTCGAAGTACGGCTGGGGGAGGGGCCCGGGCAGGAGCGCGCGCTGGCCCCCTCCCTGGCCGTCGGCGCCTGGCTGCTCGACCGCAACCGCTGGTCGGCCGCTCCCGTCGAGGGGCTCGGCGTCGGTGAGCCGCTCGACACCGAGCGCTGCGTGGTGACGGGCCGGGAGCTCGCCGCCCGCGCCGAACGCGTCGCGCTGATGGTGATGGGCGACGGCAGCGCCTGCCGCACGCTGAAGGCGCCCGGCTACCTCGACGAGCGTGCGGTCGACTTCGACCGGCGGGCCGCCGACGCGCTCGGCGCGGCGGACCTGGAGGGGCTCAGGGCGCTGGACGAGCTGCAGGCACGCGAGCTCATGGTCTCGGGCCGCGCCCCCTGGCAGGTCCTCGCCGGGGCCGCGGAGGGCGCCGGCCTGGGGGGCCGGCTGCTTCATGAGGACGCCCCGTACGGCGTGGGCTACTTCGTCGCGGCCTGGTCGTAGCGATCACGGCACGAACGGCGGACGGCCGTGGAGCGCGTCGCTCCACGGCCGTCGTGCGCTGAACCGGTCCGGTCCAGGTCAGGTTGCCGGCGGCGGCGGTGGCGGTGTCGTCCCGTGCCCGTCCTTGTGCGCGATGCGCCCCAGGGCGTTCTTGGCCTTGCCGGTACCCGTCTCGATCTTGCTGCTGTACTTGCCCTTGGTCTTGGCGTCGACCGTCCGGGCAGCTTTCTCCAGGCCCTGACCGATCCGGCCCTCGTGCTGCTGGGCGAGGTCGGAGACCTTGTCCTTCGCGGGGCCGATCTTGGCCTTCAGGTTGTCCAGGAACCCCATGGAGCACCTTCCCTCGTCGCCGGAACCTCTGGTGCCGGAACCACTTCCGCCCGGCGACGCGCGTCGCCGGGAACTACGTGCGGGCGCCTTCGCCGGTCTCGCTGTCCGCCGCGTCCTCGGCCGACTGCTGCTTCGGAATCTCCACCGCCTCGGCCGGAGCGCTCCCGGCCACCGCTGCCGGGTCTCCGGCGGGCGCCGCGCCGTCGGTCACCTCCGACGCCTCGTCCGCCGAGGGCTGGGCAGCCAACGGGGACACCGGAGCCTCCTCCGTTGCTGCCGACTTACCGCGAAACCATGAGAAAACACCCATATCTACTCCATACCCTACTCGTGCGGGGAAGATCCGTGCCGCTCGGAGCGCCGTCCTGCGTCGCGCACCGGCACCGGTACGGAACCGGCATGCGGAACCTCGCAACAGGCAACGACGCCGCGGGACCGCCGTCACCTCGCTCGTTCGGGGACATGCGTTCACGTTTGGGAGACTGGGCCGGTGAGAAGTGCAGCTCCCGCAGCGCGGGTCATCGCCGTCGTCGGTCCCACCGCAGCCGGAAAGTCGGATCTGGGGGTATTCCTTGCCCGGCAGTTGAACGGCGAAGTCGTCAACGCCGATTCCATGCAGCTCTACCGGGGGATGGACATCGGCACCGCCAAACTGACGCCGCCGGAGCGCGGGGGAGTGCCGCACCGGCTCCTCGACATCTGGGACATCACCCAGGCCGCGAGCGTCGCCGAGTACCAGCGACTGGCCCGGGCGGAGATCGACCGGCTGCTCGCGCAGGGCCGCACCCCCGTCCTCGTCGGCGGCTCCGGCCTCTATGTACGCGCGGCGATCGACGCCCTCGAGTTCCCGGGCACCGACCCGCAGGTGCGGGCCCGCCTGGAGCAGGAGCTGGCCGAGCGCGGTCCCGGCGCCCTGCACACCCGGCTGGCCGCCGCCGACCCGGAGGCGGGCCGTGCCATCCTGCCGAGCAACGGCCGGCGGATCGTCAGGGCCCTGGAGGTCATCGAGATCACCGGCAAGCCGTTCACCGCCAATCTGCCCGGGCACGACGCCGTGTACGACACCGTCCAGATCGGCGTCGACGTCGCACGGCCCGAGCTCGACGAGCGCATCGCGGTCCGGGTCGACCGGATGTGGGAGGCGGGCCTCGTCGACGAGGTGCGCACGCTGGAGGCCCAGGGGCTCCGCGAAGGACTCACCGCCTCGCGCGCCCTCGGCTACCAGCAGGTGCTGACGGCGCTCGCCGGCGAGTGCACCGAGCAGGAGGCGCGCGACGAGACCGTGCGCGCCACCAAACGCTTCGCGCGCCGTCAGGACTCGTGGTTCCGGCGCGACCCGAGGGTGCACTGGCTGAGCGGCGCCGCCGACGACCGGGAGGAACTTCCGCGTCGTGCCCTGACGTTGATCGAACGAGCGGTCACAGCCTGATCACGTGATGGCATCGGGACGCTCCGCCCGTCATTCCGGCCCCCAAGAGCGTGCCATCATCGAGCATCGATCGACAGTTGAGTCCGAGTTGGGAGGGCGCGTGGCGATGGAGGCCGGCCCTCGCGACACGGAACAGCAGCAACGGCGGGACGTGGCGGACAGCCCGTCCGGTCTCAGTCCTGACGGTCCCGACGAGCAGGAGATGCTCGCGGACGAGGTCGAGGTCGAGCTGCGGCCGCCCCGGCGGCTCAGGATCTGGCAGCTCGCGCCCATCGTCGGCCTCGCGGCCACCGGCTCGCTGATGTTCGCCTTCCCGCTCGCCTTCGGTACGGGCGACGGGGGAGCGGTCGTCGCCATGCTGGGCCTGCTGATCAGCTGCTGCGCCGCCGGCTGGGGCGTCATGGCGGCGCGCCGCGTCGGCCACACCTGGCCCGGCCTGCCCTCCCGCGGCTCCGGTGAGCGCCCGGACTGGCGCGTCATCGCGCTGTATGTGAGCGTCGCCGCGGTGCTCGTGGCCCTCGCGGTGTGGCGGGTCGCCCGGCTGAGGTAGTCGGCGCCGGCCGGGGCGACCGGCCACGACCGGCTCCGCCGCTGTCGGACCGTCCTCGTAGGATGGAGGACGTGAGCACCTCGCAGACGTCGCCCCTCCCCTTCCTCAAGGGCCACGGGACCGAGAACGACTTCGTGATCGTCCCCGACCCGGACAACGCGGTGGACCTCCCCGCCGCGGTCGTCGCCCGGCTGTGCGACCGCCGGGCCGGTATCGGCGGCGACGGCCTGCTGCACGTGGTGCGGTCCGCGGCCCACCCCGAGGCCCGGCACCTGGCCGGCGAGGCCGAGTGGTTCATGGACTACCGCAATGCCGACGGTTCCGTCGCCGAGATGTGCGGCAACGGCGTCCGGGTCTTCGCGGGGTACCTCCAGCGCGCCGGCCACGTCGAGGCGGGCGAGCTGGCCGTCGCGACGCGCGGCGGGACCAAGAAGGTGCACCTCGCAAAGGCGGCCTCCGGCGGCGACTCCGCCACCGGCGACATCACCGTCTTCATGGGGCGGGCCGTGCTCCCCGAGGAGGGCGCCACCGTCTCGGTCGGCTCCCGCAGTTGGCCGGCGAGGAACGTGAACATGGGCAACCCGCACGCGGTCGCCTTCGTCGACGACCTCTCGCACGCCGGTGACCTGTTCACCGCGCCGCAGTGCGCTCCGGCGTCGGTCTATCCGGACGGGGTCAACGTGGAGTTCGTCGTCGACCGCGGCGAACGGCACGTCGCGATGCGCGTCCACGAGCGCGGCTCCGGCGAGACCCGCTCCTGCGGGACCGGCGCCTGCGCCGTCGCCGTGGCCGCCGCGCGCCGGGACGGCCTCGACCCGGCCGTCACGGGCGTCCCCGTCACGTACCGGGTCGACCTGCCCGGCGGCCGTCTGGTGATCACCGAGCGGCCCGACGGCGGAATCGAGATGACCGGCCCCGCCGTGATCGTCGCCGAAGGGCTGATCGACCCCGTTCTGCTCGAAACCGCGACCGCATAGCGCTTCGCTCGAATGGGTGATCCGTTTCACGCTGAGCGAGAGGTGGACTCCGCCGCGTGGTGGGCTCGGTAGCATCAAGCACCGGCCCGGAGGCACGCCAGTTCTCCGTACCGCCGGTCGAAGTCGGCGGAGGTGCCCCATGAGCGCAGAGGCGACCAATCCAGGTGCCCACAGCCGCAGGCGCGGCCGGCCGAGGATCGACCTCCGCAGGCTGGGCCGCGCCGCCGCACTGCTGGGCCCCACGGGGCGCGACCGGCTCCCCGACGCGATCGGCCACGTCGTGGAGGCGCACCGGGCGCACCACCCCGACGCGGACCTCGCCCCGCTGCACAAGGCGTACCTGCTGGCGGAGGCTTCCCACCGCGGTCAGTTCCGCAAGAGCGGCGAGCCCTACATCACCCACCCGCTCGCCGTGACGCTGATCCTGGCCGAACTGGGCGCGGAGACCACCACGCTCACCGCGTCGCTGCTCCACGACACCGTCGAGGACACCGAAGTGACCCTCGACCAGGTGAAGGACGAGTTCGGCGCCGAGGTCGGCTATCTGGTCGACGGCGTCACCAAACTGGAGAAGGTCGACTACGGCGCCGCCGCCGAACCGGAGACCTTCCGCAAGATGCTCGTCGCCACCGGCAACGACGTCCGCGTGATGTCGATCAAACTCGCCGACCGGCTGCACAACATGCGCACCCTGACGGTGATGCGCCCCGAGAAACAGGCACGTATCGCCAGGGTCACCCGAGACGTGCTGATCCCGCTCGCCGAACGGCTCGGCGTCCAGGCGCTCAAGAGCGAGCTGGAGGACCTGGTCTTCGCGATCCTGCACCCCGAGGAGTACGAGCGGACCCGGGCGGTCATCGCGGAGAACGCCACCTCGTGCACCGCGCTCGCCGGTTTCGCGGACGATTTCCGGGCCGCCCTGCGCGAGGCGGGCATCAACGCCGAAGTGCTCATCAGACCGCGGCACTTCGTATCCGTGCACCGGGTCTGCCTCCGGCGTACACAACTGCGCAGCACGGACTTCGGCCGGCTGCTGATCCTCGTCTCCGAGGACGCCGACTGCTACGCCGTCCTCGGTGAACTGCACACCTGCTTCACGCCGGTGATCTCCGAGTTCAAGGACTTCATCGCGGCGCCCAAGTTCAACCTGTACCAGTCCCTGCACACCGCCGTCGCCGGCCCGGACGGCGCCGTCGCCGAAGTCCTCGTCCGCACCCACCAGATGCACAAGGTGGCGGAGGCCGGGGTGATCGCGCTGGGCAACCCGTACGTCCCCGTGGACGGCGCGGAACCGTCCGGCGGGGCGGAGCCGGCGGACGGCGAGCGGGCCGACCCGACCAGGCCCGGCTGGCTGTCCCGGCTGCTGGAGTGGCAGGAGTCCACCCCCGACCCCGACACCTTCTGGTCGTCCCTGCGCGCGGACCTGGCGCAGGACAGGGAGATCACCGTCTTCCGCGCCGACGGCCGCGCACTCGGCCTGCCGGCCGGCGCGACCTGCGTGGACGCCGCCTACGCGCAGTACGGCGAAGCGGCGCACACCTGCATCGGCGCCCGCGTCAACGGCCGTCTCGCCACCCTGAGCACCGTCCTCGGCGACGGCGACACCGTGCACGTCCTCCTCGCCCAGGACAGCGTGTCGGGGCCGTCCCCGGAGTGGCTCGACCACGCCCGCACCCCGGCCGCGCGGATCGCGATCACCAGCTGGCTCGACACGCACCCGGGGGGCGCCGCGACCCCGTCCGCCGCCCCCCGCAGGCCCGCCCCGCTCCCGGCCGGCCGGCCGGTCTCTGCGAACGCCGTGGTGGACATCCCCGAGGCGACCGTACGGCTCGCCGGCTGCTGCACCCCCGTACCGCCGGACGCCGTCACCGGCTTCCCCGTACGCGGCGGAGCCGTGACCGTCCACCGGCAGGAGTGCCCGGCGGTGGCGCGGATGACCGGCGCGGGCCGCGAGCCGGTGTCCGTGCGCTGGGGCGACGCGGCCGAATGCCGGGTCACGCTGGTCGCCGAGTCGTTCGGCCGCCCCCGGCTGCTGGCCGACCTCACGGAAGTGATCGCCGGCCAGGGGGCCGCCGTCGTCTCGGCCACCGTGGAGCCGCCGACCCAGCAGCGGGTCCGGCACACGTACACCCTCCAACTTCCCGACGCGGCCGGGCTCCCGGCCCTGATGCGAGCCATGCGCGACGTGCCGGGGGTGTACGACGTGAGCCGGACCCAGCATCCGGCGGCCACCGGCTGACCTCGTTCGGGTGGGCGCGCCGCCGCCCGTCGCGTGCCGTCGGGGTCCGTACGCCGGGGCGCTGGTAGCGGTAGTCCATGCTGCACACATCCCGGCGCCGTATGCGTGCCGCCCTGCTGGCCGCCGCGTCGGCCACCCTCATCGCCGCGACCCTGCCCTCGCCCGAGCCACTCGGCATCGGCGACCGGCTCTTCCCCCAACTGGGCAACCCCGGCTACGACGTTCTCGAGTACGACATCGCCCTCGCCTACGAAGGCCGCAACGACCGGCCCCTCGAAGCGGTCACGAGGATCGACGCCTGGTCGACCCGGGGCCTCGACCGCATCAACCTCGACTTCACCCACGGCACGGTCCGCTCGGTCATGGTGAACGACACCCCGGCCGACTTCGCCACCGCCGGCGAGGACCTCGTCATCGACCCGCCCGCGAACATCCCCGCCGGCTCGCGGATGCGGATCACCGTCGCGCACACCAGCGACCCGCGCGGACCCAAGGACGCCGGCGGCTGGGTGCGCACCGGCGACGGCCTGGTGATGGCCAACCAGGCGGACGCCGCGCACCGGGTCTTCCCCTCCAACGACCACCCGTCCGACAAGGCGTACTTCACCTTCCGCGTCACCGCGCCGCCGGACATCACCGTGGTCGCCAACGGGCGGCGGGTCGCCCGTGCCCAGACCGACAAGCAGGCGTCCTGGGTCTACCGCACGGGCCACCCCATGGCCACCGAGCTGGCCCAGGTCTCCCTCGGCCGTTCTTCCGTCGTCGAGCGGCAGGGCCCGCACGGGCTGCCCCTGCGCGACGTCGTCCCCACCGCCGACCGTGAGGCGCTGGAGCCCTGGCTGAAGAAGACGCCCGCCCAGCTGACCTGGATGGAGGAGAAGGTCGGCCGCTACCCCTTCGAGACCTACGGCGTGCTGATCGCCGACGCGGAGACCGGCTTCGAGCTGGAGACGCAGACGCTGTCGCTCTTCGAGCGCTCCGTGTTCACTTCGGGCGCCTTCCCCGAGTGGTACGTCGACTCCGTCATGGTCCACGAGCTGGCCCACCAGTGGTTCGGCAACAGCGTCACCCCGCGCACCTGGTCCGACCTGTGGCTGAACGAGGGCCACGCCACCTGGTACGAGGCGCTGTACGCGGACGAGAAGTCGAAGCAGTCGCTCGAGACCCGGATGCGCCGGGCGTACGAGCACTCCGACGCATGGCGCGCGGCGGGCGGACCGCCGGCGGCGCCGGCCGCGGCCGCGCCCGGCAAGAAGCTCAGCATCTTCCGGCCGGTCGTCTACGACGGCAGCGCGCTGGTCCTGTACGCACTGCGCCAGGAGATCGGCAGGAGCGCCTTCGAGCGCCTGCAGCGCACCTGGGTCCAGGAGCACCAGGACGGCACGGCCGGCACGGAGGACTTCACGCAGCTCGCATCGAGCATCGCGGAGCGTGACCTCTCCGCGTTCTTCCAGCGCTGGCTGTACGGCAAGAAGACGCCCGCGATGCCCGGCCACCCCGACTGGCGCAGCCGGGCCGTCGAGGACGCCGGGAGTGGCGCCACGAAGGCCCGCCGCCGCTGAGAAGCCGCCGAAATCGGGGTGACGGTCCCGGCGGGCCCGTGCGACCATCGGCGGGTCGGCGGCGCTGCCGGGACCGGAACCCCCAGGGGGAATCTTCCGGGGCCCCCACGCGTTGTCACTGGCAACGGAGCGGTCCGGCACTCGGCCGGCACGTCCGCTCTCCATATCGACGTAAGGATCCAATGACCTCCTCTTCATCCCCTTCCCAGGAACAGCAGAGCTCCGCGGAGACGCGCACAGAGAGCCTTCGGGCCGATGCCCTGATGGAAGAGGACGTCGCCTGGAGCCACGAGATCGACACCGAGCGGGACGGCGACCAGTTCGACCGCTCCGAGCGTGCCGCGCTGCGGCGGGTGGTGGGCCTCTCCACCGAGCTCGAGGACGTCACCGAGGTCGAGTACCGGCAGCTGCGCCTCGAGCGCGTCGT
This sequence comes from Streptomyces sp. NPDC006294, assembly GCF_042870895.1. NCBI lineage: Bacteria > Bacillati > Actinomycetota > Actinomycetes > Kitasatosporales > Streptomycetaceae > Streptomyces > Streptomyces sp. NPDC006294. The sequence continues at coordinate 134,981 of NZ_JBIAHV010000017.1, read as the reverse complement.
GCTGGTCGGCGTCTGGACCTCGGGGACCGCGCAGGACGCGGAGAACTCCCTCGCGGAGCTGGCGGCCCTCGCCGAGACGGCGGGCGCTCTCGTCCTCGACGGCGTCATCCAGCGCCGCGACAAGCCGGACCCGGCCACGTACATCGGCTCGGGCAAGGCGCAGGAGCTGCGCGACATCGTGCTCGAGACCGGTGCCGACACCGTCGTCTGCGACGGTGAGCTCAGCCCCGGCCAGCTCATCCAGCTCGAGGACGTCGTCAAGGTCAAGGTGGTCGACCGGACCGCCCTGATCCTCGACATCTTCGCCCAGCACGCCAAGTCCCGAGAGGGCAAGGCGCAGGTGGCCCTGGCGCAGATGCAGTACATGCTGCCCAGGCTCCGTGGCTGGGGTCAGTCGCTGTCCCGACAGATGGGTGGCGGCGGCAGTGGCGGCATGGCCACACGCGGTCCCGGTGAGACCAAGATCGAGACGGACCGGCGCCGGATCCGCGAGAAGATGGCGAAGATGCGCCGTGAGATCGCGGAGATGAAGACCGGCCGCGACATCAAGCGCCAGGAGCGCCGCCGTAACAAGGTGCCCTCCGTCGCCATCGCCGGTTACACCAACGCGGGCAAGTCCTCCCTGCTCAACCGCCTCACGGGCGCCGGCGTCCTGGTGGAGAACGCACTGTTCGCCACCCTGGACCCGACCGTCCGGCGGGCCGAGACCCCGAGCGGCCGCGGGTACACCCTGGCCGACACCGTCGGGTTCGTACGGCACCTGCCGCACCACCTGGTCGAGGCGTTCCGTTCCACCATGGAGGAGGTCGGGGACTCCGACCTGATCCTGCACGTGGTCGACGGGGCGCACCCGGCGCCGGAGGAGCAGCTGGCAGCCGTGCGCGAGGTGATCCGCGACGTGGGCGCGACGGACGTGCCCGAGATCGTCGTGATCAACAAGGCGGACGCGGCCGACCCGCTCGTACTGCAGCGCCTGCTGCGCATCGAGCGGCACGCGATCGCGGTGTCGGCCCGGACCGGCGCGGGCATCGGCGAGCTGATGCGGCTGATCGACGACGAGCTGCCCAGGCCGAAGATCGAGATCGAGGCGCTCGTGCCCTACACCGAGGGCCGGCTGGTCTCGCGGGTCCACGCCGACGGCGAGGTGATCTCCGAGGAGCACACCACGGAGGGCACTGCGCTGAAGGCCCGGGTGCACGAGGAACTGGCCGCAGCCCTGTCCCCGTACGTGCCGGCGGCACACTGACGGTGTCCCCGTCAGGCGCCGGTGGCACCGCGGTGGCTTCCGTCTGCTGAACAGGGCGAAGGGCCCGCCCCCTGGGGGGCGGGCCCTTCGGCTGTTCGCGTGCGGTCGCCCGGCCGGCCTACGGCCCGGCGAACCTGCTTACCGTCCGGCGAACTTGTCGCTCATCATCGTGTAGATCTGCTGGGCGTCCGCGTCCAGTCGCGGACCCGCCAGCCAGCCCGAAGTGACCGGGCCGATGGACGTGTTGGAGACCAGCGCCAGTTTTCCGTTGGGCTGTTCGGCGAACCAGCCGCCGCCGGAGGAACCGCCGGTCATGGTGCAGCCGATGCGCCACATCGTCGGAGTGCCGGGAGCGATCGACAGCCGCCCGGGCCGGTCGACGCACTTGTGCATGAGCGCGCCGTCGTACGGCGGCGCGGCCGGGTAGCCCCAGGCGCCCATGGCGCGGATGTCCTTGGCCTCGGGGGCGTCGAAGTCGATGTCGAGGGCGACGCCGACCGTCTCCTCGAGGGACTTGGTGCCCCGCTCGGGCTTCACATGCATCACGGCGTAGTCGTACGGGGCGCCGTTGCCGCCCGTCGGGCCGCCCTCGTTGATCCAGGCGCCCGAGGTCGCGACCCAGTCGGCCCAGTAGACGCCGTACGGCGCGACCTCCTGCGGCCGCGCGTTCTCCAGCGCGGCGGGGGACTTGCCCTGGTCGTTGTAGGCCGGGACGAAGGCGATGTTGCGGTACCAGCCGCCCGCCTGACCCGCGTGGACGCAGTGGCCCGCCGTCCACACGAGGTTGGACTTGCCGGGGTTCTCCGGGTCCTTGACGACGGTCGCGGAACAGACCATCGAGCCTTCGGGGGCGTCGAAGAACACCTTGCCGACGGGGGCGGCGTTCTTGTGGTACGGCTTCTTCTCCGGCTCGGCACGGACCGGGCGGGGCTCCGGGTCGGTGACGCCCTGGTCGCCGGAGAGGTCACCGGTCGCCATCGTCTTCGCGGGCGCCTTGGCCGTCGTCATCCGCTCGGGCTTCCACAGGCCCTCGATCACCGGGTTGACGAAGTCCTTGGCCTCACGCAGCCACTTGTCCTTGTCCCAGTTCTTCCACTCGCCGTTCTTCCACTTGTCCAGGTCGACGCCCTGCTCCTTGAGCTTGTCGGCCAGGTCCGCGGGAAGTGCGGCGGCTTCCTTGTCCGCGGCCGGGCCGGACGCGGCAGGCTTGTCCGCCGCCTCCGTCCCGCTCGGGCCACAGGCCGTCGCCGTCAGGGCGAGAGCCGAAACGAGGCCGGCCGCTGCCAGCAGTGGTCGTATGGATCGCATGGAACGATTCCCCCTGGAAAGCTCTGTACTGGCCATGGAAAGGCACATTGCGCTTGCCATGGACGTGTCATAGGAAGAGGCGGCCGTCGGGGCCGCCTCGTGCTGCGGCACCACTCTAGGCTCTGCGGACGGACGATCATCGTCACGGGCCCTCAACTGCACGGACTCTCCACGAGGATGGAGAACGAGGGCGAGGCGCAGGTGTGGGCGAGGAGCGGCGAGGGTCCCGGCCACCCGGCCGGGACCCTCGCCGGATCAGTTCACACGGGCGCCCTCGCGCCCGGACGTCCTTATTGGCCCGCGAACTTCTTGCTGACCGCCTCGTAGATGCCCTCGGCCTCCTTGCCGAGACGCGGACCGGCCAGCCAGCCGGCCGTCACCGGGCCGATGGAGGTGTTGGACACCAGGGCCGGCTTGCCGTCCTGGCCCTGTGCGACCCAGCCGCCGCCGGACGAACCGCCGGTCATGGTGCAGCCGATGCGGTACATCGTCGGCTCGCTCGCCTTCAGCGACAGCCGGCCCGGCTTGTCCGCGCACTGGAAGAGCTTCTGGCCGTCGTACGGCGGGGCCGCCGGGTATCCGGTGGCGGTCATGCTCTGGATCTTCGGCACCGCGGGGGCGTTGAAGTCGACCGGCAGGGCCGAACCGACCGTCTCCTCGAGGGACTTGCCGGTGCTGCCCTTCTCCGGGGTCACGTGGATGACGGCGTAGTCGTACGCCGCGCCCTGTCCGCCGGTCGCGGCGCCCTGGGAGATCCACTGGTCGGAGGTCTGGGCCCAGTCGCCCCACCAGACACCGTAGGGAGCGATCTCCTCCTTGGGCGCCTTCTCCAGCTCCGCGGTCTCCTTGGCACCGTCGTTGTAGGACGGGACGAACGCGATGTTGCGGTACCAGCCGCCGCTCTTGCCGGCGTGCACACAGTGGCCGGCGGTCCACACCATGTTGGACTTGCCGGGGTGGGCCGGGTCCTTCACCACGGTCGCGGAACAGACCATCGACCCCTGCGGGCCGTCGAAGAAGACCTTGCCGGCCTCCGCGGCGTCCGCGTGGTACGGAGCCTTCACGGCCTGGGCGTCGACCGGGGCCGGCGCGGGGTCGGTGACGCCTTCGTCGCCCGAGATGTCGTTGTCGACCGGCTTCTCCGGGGGCTTCTCGGCGTCCCGCATCCGGTCCGGGTCCCAGAGGTCCTCGATGATCGGGTTGACGAAGTCCTGCGCCTCACGCAGCCACTTGTCCTTGTCCCAGTTCTTCCACTCGCCGTCCTTCCACTTGTCCAGGTCGATCCCGCGCTCCTTGAGGCGGTCCTTGAGATCGTCCGGAATAGTGATCTTGCCGTCGGCGGGCTGACTGGCCGAAGCGGTCGGCTCGCCGCCGGCGTTGTCCTCGCCGGGGCCGCACCCGGTGGCGGCAAGTGCCAGCACCGCGGCCATCGAGGCCGCTGCCAGCGTCGGACGAATGGGTCGCATCTCTTGATCCCCCTGGGACTTCGGTGCTGCTGATCGATTGAACTCAGCGGTTGGACAGAACTGTTGGACTGCTCGGCCGGATCCGTCGGCTCAACCCATCGGCTGAATCGGTCGGCTGAACCGGTTGATCGGCCGACCGCTTGGGCCGGGTGGCCGGGCCGAGCTGTTGAATTGTCGGTATTACCCAGGAACTTCCGGAAGGAGTGCGTTCCTGACCCCCTGCACGGCTCGTGGCCGCCGGAGTGCGGCCCCCACTATGCCGGTGCCGATGGGGACGGCGTGCGGCAGGTCCATGGTTCCGGACCGTAAGGATCTTCCGATCGGCCGTGATCCCCGGCCCCTCGCGTCGTTGGTACGTGCGGGGACGCGAGGACAGCCTTCAACGCCGGTGCGCCCCGCGGGGGTGCCGTACCGATGTGCAACGCAACTGTGACAGCCGGAGGACGAACAGCCGTGGCCGTGACCGAACCTGCTCCGGTGGCGCCGACCGCAGCTCACGAGGGGATCCTGCGAAGACAGTCGCTCCGCGAGTCGGCTGCCCGGACCTACGCGCGCTCACTGCCCATCGTGCCGGTGCGGGCCAGGGGACTGACGATCGAGGGCGCCGACGGCCGCCGGTACCTCGACTGCCTCTCGGGCGCGGGCACCCTGGCGCTCGGGCACAACCACCCCGTGGTCCTGGAAGCGATCAAGAACGTGCTCGACTCGGGCGCCCCGCTGCACGTTCTCGACCTCGCCACCCCGGTCAAGGACGCCTTCGTCACCGAGCTGTTCGCCACGCTCCCGCGCCCGCTGGCCGAGGACGGGCGCATCCAGTTCTGCGGCCCCGCGGGCACGGACGCCGTGGAGGCCGCGCTCAAACTCGTCAGGACGGCCACCGGCCGCAGCGGCCTGTTCGCCTTCACGGGCGCCTATCACGGCATGACGGCAGGCGCGCTCGAAGCCTCCAGCGGCGCCGGCGACGTACGGGTCACCCGCCTGCCGTTCCCGCACGACTACCGGTGCCCCTTCGGGATCGGCGGCGAGCGCGGCGCGGAGGTCGCCGCCCGCTGGACCGAGAGCCTCCTCGACGACAGCAAGAGCGGTGTCCCCAAGCCGGCCGGCATGATCCTCGAACCCGTGCAGGGGGAGGGTGGGGTGATCCCCGCCCCCGACGCCTGGCTGCGCCGGATGCGTGAGGTCACCGCCTCCCGCTCCATCCCGCTGATCGCCGACGAAGTGCAGACCGGGGTCGGACGCACCGGGACTTTCTGGGGCGTCGAGCACAGCGGAGTCGTACCGGACGTCATGGTGCTGTCCAAGGCCATCGGCGGGTCCCTTCCGCTCGCCGTCATCGTCTATCGCTCAGCGCTCGACGCCTGGGAGCCCGGAGCGCACGCGGGCACCTTCAGGGGGAACCAGCTCGCCATGGCGGCGGGCGCCGCCACCCTCGCCCATGTCCGGGAGAACCGCCTCGCCGAGCGCGCCGCGACGCTCGGCGCCCGCATGCTGGCCCGCCTCCAGGGGCTCGCCGCCGCCCATCCCTGCATCGGAGACGTACGCGGCCGGGGCCTGATGATCGGCGTCGAACTCGTCGACCCCGACTCCATGGCACCGGACGCAGTCGTCCCGCCGCCGGCACCCCGGCTCGCGGCCCTCGTCCAGCAGGAGTGTCTGCGCCGCGGACTCATCGTCGAACTGGGCGGACGCCGGGCCGCCGTCGTGCGCCTGCTCCCGCCGCTCACCCTGACCGACGAACAAGCGGCCGCCGTCCTCGAACGGTTCGCCGATGCCCTGGCCGCCGCTGAGCGCTCCACGCAGGGCCGCAGCGACCACAGGCAGTCGCACTGACCCCGGACCACGTCACAAGGAAGCCCTCCGTGAACCCCACTCCCGCACCCGATGCGCCCGAGTCCCCCGACGGTCCCGCCGGCCACCACCGCGAGCAGGGCGGCGTGAGCGGCCCCCTCACGCTGGAGCCCGCGACGGTGCCACGCCAGGCCGGTCGCCTCGACGAAGCCCGCGACGCGGCCGCGGCCACGCCGACGCCTCCCGGTGCCCCCGGCGACCTGGACCGGCCCGGCCGCCCCGGCAGTCTCGCCCACCTCGACGGGTCCGATCGTCCCGGCGACCTGGACCGGCCCGATCGCCCCGGCAGTCTCGACCACCTGGACCGCCTCGACCGGCCCGACCGCGCCGGCCGTTCGGACCGGTCCGGCCTTCCCGATCGCGCTGACCGTCCCGTCGCCGAGCCGGACGCGCTCGGCGACCTGGACCGGTTGAAGCACTCGGGCCCGCTGGACGACCCCGGCCCGGGGGCGCGTCCCGACCACCTAGACAGCCCCGACCAGGCGGAGCACCCGGATCCCCTCGACGACCCCGACGCGCGCCGCGCCGCGGACACGGCCACCGTGGAGAACCTGCTGCGCTGCTGGGTGCGGGAGAACGACCTGGCGCGCCCCGACGGACCCACCCTGCGCATCCTCCTCGCCGCCAGTGGCACCGCACTACTGGTCCCCGTCCACTACTGGTCGGCCACCGGATGGCACCGCTTCGGATCTCCCGCCCTGGAGGGCAGCCCGGACGAGGCCGCCCGGGCCGACGCCGTGACCGTGGCCGCGCTGCTCGGCCGCGAGAGCGGTCACGGTGAGGGATCCGACCTCGTGGCGCGGGTCGCCGACTCCGCCCGGCGCACTGCCGACTTCATCACCGATCGGCGCCGGCGCCCCACCGCCCCTCCCGAGGCGGACCTGTTCCTCACCGCCGAGCAGTCGCTGTTGCTCGGCCACCCCCTCCATCCGACGCCCAAGAGCCGTGAAGGACTCTCCGAGTCCGAAGCACGGAGCTACTCGCCCGAGTTGTACGGCTCCTTCCCGTTGCACTGGATGGCTGTCGACAAGTCGGTACTGGCCGCAGAGTCGGCCTGGACCGAACAGGGCCGCGCCATCACGGCCGGACAGCTCACCTCCCGTCTCGCGGGAGACCTCCCGCGTCCCGACAACAGTGTCGCCCTCCCCCTGCACCCCTGGCAGGCACGCGACATCAGGCAGCGCGCGGCCGTTTCCACGCTGCTGGACGCCGGCCTCCTGCACGACCTCGGCCCCCATGGCGACCTCTGGTACCCCACCTCCTCCGTCCGTACGGTGCACCGGCCCGGCGCCCCGGCCATGCTGAAGCTCTCCCTCGGCCTGCGGATCACCAACTCCTGCCGGGAGAACCTCCGCAAGGAACTGCACCGTGGGGTCGAGGTCCACCGACTGCTCCGCGCCGGCCTCGCCGAGCAGTGGCGGGCCGCCCACCCCCGCTTCGACATCGTGCGCGATCCGGCCTGGCTCGCCGTCGACACGCCTGACGCCGGACCCGTGCACGGACTCGACGTCATGATTCGTCACAACCCCTTCGGTCCCGGCGACGACGCGGTCTGCATCGCGGCCCTGACCACCCCCCGCCCATGGCCCGGACGGGCGGGCATGCGCTCACGCCTCGCGGTCACCGTCGAACGCCTCGCCGCCCGTACCGGCCGACCCCTCACCGCGGTGGCGGCCGAGTGGTTCCTGCGCTACCTCGACCAGGTCGTACGCCCCGTGCTGTGGCTGGATGCCACAGCGGGCATCGCCCTCGAGGCCCACCAGCAGAACACGATCGTGCTGCTGGACCCCGACGGCTGGCCGACCGGTGGCCGCTACCGGGACAACCAGGGCTACTACTTCCGCGAGTCCCACCGCGAGCGGCTCGAAGCCCGCCTCCCGGGCATCGGCGCGGACAGCGACACCTTCGTCTCCGACGACGTCACCGACGAGCGCTTCGCCTACTACCTCGCCATCAACAACGTGCTGGGTCTGATCGGAGCCTTCGGGGCGCAGCGCCTCGCCGACGAGCGGGTGCTGCTCGCCGCCTTCCGGCAGTTCCTCGCCTCCGCTGCCGGCATGGGCTCACCGCTGCCCGGTCAGCTGCTCGAGACACCCACGCTCCGCTGCAAGGCCAACCTGCTCACCCGGCTCCACGGACTCGACGAACTCGTCGGCCCTGTCGACACCCAGTCCGTCTACGTCACCATCGCCAATCCCCTCCGATCGTCCTGAGGCACGACACCCGACACCGAACCGCGAGAGGAGCACGCCGCATTGCCTCCCACCGATGCGTACACCGCCGGCTGGCCCGGGCCCGCTCCCCGGCCACGGGGAGGCATCGAGGACACACTCCCTCCCCGGCTGGGAGGAGATGCCGAGGGCGTGCTTCCTCCCCAGCCGAGACGGAGAGTCGCGGACACGCTTCCTCCCCGGCTGGGAGGAGACGGCGCCGAGGACACCCTCGACCTGCGGCTCCCGGACGAGTTCCTCGCGCTGTTCCACGACCATGCCCCCGCCCCTTGCACGCCGGCGGAGCGTGCCCGCCCCCGGTCGCGCGCCGGGGGCGCCGTCGGCGAACTGCTCGGCGACCCCGGTGACTGGGCGCCGGCCGCCACGCCCGCCGGCGTCTTCCTGCTCGTCCCCGTGGTCCTGAGACGTGATCTCGCGCTCATCGCCCGGTGGATGAACGACCCCGCCGTCGCCGCCTTCTGGGAACTGGCGGGACCCGACGCCGTCACCGCCACGCACGTGTCCGCACAACTCGAGGGCGACGGCCGCAGCGTCCCCTGCCTCGGTGTCCTCGACGGCACACCCATGAGCTACTTCGAGCTCTACCGCGCCGACCTCGATCCGCTCGCCCGCCACTACCCCGCACGTCCGCACGACACCGGCGTCCATCTGCTCATCGGTGGCGTCGCCGACCGCGGCCGCGGCGTCGGCTCCACCCTCCTTCGAGCCCTGTCCGATCTCGTGCTCGACAACCTGCCCCTGTGTACGCGCGTCATCGCTGAACCCGACCTGCGCAACACCCCCTCCCTGTCCGCCTTTCTCAGCTCCGGCTTTCGTCTTTCCGCGGAAATCGACCTTCCCGACAAGCGAGCCGCCCTCATGGTCCGCGACCGGGCGCTGCGGAACCTGCTGTGAACAACCCGCTGACTTACATACACCGCCCGATCCGCATCGGTTCCATCTGAGGAGTCCCCGTGCCGAAGTCCCCTGCCAGCCACGGCTCCGTCCCCTTCGTCCCGCCCGGCCTGACCCGCGGGAACTGGGAGCGGGCAGCCGCCCGCCTGCTCGCCAAGATGCTCGGCGAATTCGCCTACGAAGAGATCATCGAGCCGGTCATGGTCCAGCCGGACGACTCGGCCCCGGTCCCGTCCGCCGCTCCCACCCCGGTTCCCACCCCGGCTCCGAGCCGGGCTTCGATCCAGCCGGACGCCGTCGGCCCGGCGGCAGGCGGCGACCTCTACGCCCTCCCTGTCGAAGGGATGGGCGTGCTGACGTTCCGGGCCCGGCGGGGAGCCTATGGAAGCTGGCGCATCGCTCCCGGCTCCGTGGCATGCGACGGCCTTCCCTTCTCCGACCCGCTGGCCTTCCTCGCCCGGGCGAGGGCCCTGCTCGGCCTCGACGGAGCCACCCTCGGCCATCTGATCCGTGAAATGTCCGTCACCCTGACCGGGGACACCCGGCTCGACGGCACCGCTCTGAGCGCCGCCGAACTCGCGGACCTCGGCTACGCGGAGCTCGAAGGACACCAGACCGGCCACCCGTGGCTGGTGCTCAACAAGGGGCGCATCGGCTTCTCCGCCACCGACACCGCCCACTGGGCGCCTGAAGCCCGCTGCGCCGCGCGCCTTCCCTGGATAGCGGTCAAAGCCGGTCTCGCGGCCTACCGCGGGGTCCCCGGGCTCGATCGCGCGGAGGTCCTGTACGCCCGCGAGCTCGACGAAGGGACCCGTGAGTCCTTCGCGGCCTCGCTGCGCGACAAGGGCCTCGATCCCGCCGCATACCTGTTCCTCCCGGTGCACCCCTGGCAGTGGGACGAAGTGCTGCTCCCCCTCTACGCGCCCGCGGTGGCGCGCGGCGAGATCGTTCCGCTGCCCAGCGACGGGGACCGAAGGCTGCCCCAGCAGTCGATCAGGACCTTCACGAACATCGACCGGCCCGACCGCCACACCGTGAAACTGCCGCTGTCCATCCTGAACACACTGGTGTGGCGGGGGCTGCCCACCGAGCGGACCCTCGCGGCGCCCGCCGTCACCTCGTGGGTACAGGGCCTGCGCGAGGCGGACCCGTTCCTGCGCGACGAGTGCCGGGTCGTCCTGCTCGGCGAGGTCGCTTCAGTGACGGTCGAGCATCCGCTGTACGACCACCTTCCCGAGGTGCCCTACCAGTACAAGGAACTGCTCGGCGCGATCTGGCGCGAGCCGCTTCAGCCGCGGCTGGACGCGGGGGAGCGGGCCCGCACTCTCGCCTCGCTCCTCCACACCGATCCACAGGGCCGGGCGTTCACCGCCGAACTCGTCAGCCGGTCAGGTCTCGCCCCGGCCGTCTGGCTCCAGCGGCTCTTCGCGGCCCTGCTGCCCCCTCTGCTGCATTTCCTCTACCGCTACGGCGTCGTCTTCTCCCCGCACGGCGAGAACGCCATCGTGGTCCACGACGACCACGACATCCCGGTCCGCCTCGCGATCAAGGACTTCGTCGACGATGTGAACGTCAGCGCGCAGCCACTGCCCGAGCACGCGTCGATGCCGGACGAGGTGCGGCGGATCCTTCTCACCGAGGATTCCGGATTCCTCACCCAGTTCATCCACTCCGGTCTCTTCGTGGGAGTGTTCCGCTATCTCGCGCCGCTCTGCGAGGAGCAACTCGACGTTCCCGAGGAGCAGTTCTACTCGCTGGTACGGGCGGAGATCCTGCGCCACCAGGCCCACTTCCCCGAGCTCAAGGAGCGTTACGAGACGTTCGACCTGCTCACTCCGCGTATCGAGCGCCTGTGCCTCAACCGGAACCGGCTTCACCTCGACGGCTACCGAGACCGTCCGGAGCGCCCTCACGCGGCCGTCCACGGCACTGTCCCCAACCCGCTGGCCCCGGCCTGATGGCCCGGCTGCGTGATCCCGTTGTCGGTGGCGCCCCGTAGGCTGGTCGGGCTATGACGAAGCCATCCCTTCCCGAGCTCCTCCACTCCGCCGTGACCGCCGTCGGCGGTGTGGAGCGGCCAGGCCAGGTCACCATGGCCGAGGCCGTTGCCGAGGCCATCGACGACGATTCCCACCTGCTGGTCCAGGCCGGCACCGGCACCGGAAAGTCGCTCGGCTATCTCGTCCCGGCCCTCGCCCACGGCGAACGGGTGGTGGTGGCCACGGCGACCCTGGCGCTGCAGCGCCAGCTCGTCGAGCGCGATCTGCCGCGTACGGTCGAAGCGCTGCATCCGCTGCTGCGACGCCGGCCGGATTTCGCGATGCTCAAGGGCCGGTCGAACTACCTGTGCCTCCACCGCCTGCACGAGGGCGTGCCGCAGGACGACGAGGAGGGGCTCTTCGACCAGTTCGAGGCAGCGGCGCCCACGAGCAAGCTCGGCAAGGACCTGCTGCGCATGCGGGACTGGGCCGACGAGACCGAGACCGGTGACAGGGACGACCTGACACCGGGCGTCTCCGACCGGGCCTGGCACCAGGTCTCCGTCTCCTCCCGCGAATGCCTGGGCGCCTCCAAGTGCGCCTACGGGGCGGAGTGCTTCGCCGAGATGGCGCGCGAGCGGGCGAAGCTCGCGGACGTCGTCGTCACCAACCACGCCCTGCTGGCGATCGACGCCATCGAAGGCGCCCCGGTGCTCCCGCAGCACGAGGTGCTGATCGTCGACGAGGCGCATGAGCTGGTCTCCCGTGTGACGGGCGTGGCCACGGGCGAGCTCACTCCCGGGCAGGTCAACCGGGCCGTCCGCCGTGCCGCCAAGCTCGTCAACGAGAAGGCGGCCGACGCTCTCCAGACGGCCGCCGAGTCCTTCGAGCAGCTCATGGAACTGGCCCTCCCCGGCCGTCTCGAGGAGATCCCCGAGGACCTCGGCTACGCCCTGATGGCGCTGCGCGACGCGGCCCGTACGGTGATCAGCGCCATCGGCTCCACCAGGGACAAGTCCGTCCAGGACGAGGACGCCGTGCGCAAGCAGGCGCTGGCCGCCGTCGAGAATGTGCACTCCGTCGCCGAGCGCATCACCCAGGGCTCCGAGTACGACGTGGTCTGGTTCGAGCGGCATGACCGGTTCGGGGCGTCGCTGCGGGTGGCGCCGCTCTCCGTCTCCGGGCTGTTGCGCGAGAAGCTGTTCGCGGAGCGGTCGGTGGTGCTCACCTCGGCCACGCTCAAGCTCGGCGGCGACTTCAACGGAGTGGGGGCCTCGCTGGGTCTCGCGCCGGAAGGCAGCGGGGGCGAGGACGTGCCGCAGTGGAAGGGCCTCGACGTCGGCTCGCCCTTCGACTACCCCAAGCAGGGCATCCTCTACGTCGCCCGGCATCTGGCCACCCCCGGGCGCGAGGGTTCCCGCGGCGACATGATGGACGAGCTGGCCGAACTGGTGGAAGCCGCCGGCGGGCGTACGCTCGGGCTCTTCTCCTCGATGCGGGCCGCGAAGGCGGCGGCGGAGGAACTACGCGGCCGCATCGGCAATCCGATTCTGCTGCAGGGCGAGGAGACTCTGGGCGAATTGATCAAGGCGTTCGCCGCGGACCCGGAGACATGTCTGTTCGGCACTCTCTCGCTCTGGCAGGGCGTCGATGTGCCCGGTCCCGGCTGCCAGCTCGTCGTGATGGACCGCATTCCGTTCCCGCGCCCCGACGACCCGCTGATGAGTGCCCGGCAGAAGGCCGTCGAGGAGGCGGGCGGCAATGGGTTCATGGCCGTGGCGGCGACGCACGCGGCGCTGTTGATGGCACAGGGAGCGGGCCGGCTGGTGCGCGCGACCGGAGACCGCGGTGTGGTGGCGGTGCTCGATCCGCGGCTCGCCAATGCGCGCTACGGCACCTATCTGCGCGCCTCGCTGCCCGACTTCTGGTACACGACGGACCGCAACCAGGTCCGCCGTTCCCTGGCGGCGATCGACGCGGTGGCCAAGGCGGAGGGCAAGTAGGTCACGGCCCCAGCGGTCCGCCGTGTCGGAAAGCGCGCCTGCCGGAGGGCAGCGCGAGTGGCCGGACGCTGCTCGCCCGGCTTCGCCGGCTCACAAGCGTGCGGGCAGCGCAGGACCCCGGGACCGGCGCAGTGGATCCCGGGGTCCGGTCTGGGCCGGCGGGTGGTTTCACACCCGTCGCAGCACCGCCACCACCTTGCCGAGGATGGTCGCCTCGTCACCGGGGATGGGCTGGTACGCGGCGTTGTGCGGGAGCAGCCAGACATGGCCGTTCTCCCGCTTGAAGCGCTTGACCGTGGCCTCGCCGTCGAGCATGGCCGCCACGATGTCCCCGTTCTCCGCGACGGGCTGGCGGCGCACGGTCACCCAGTCGCCGTCGCAGATCGCGGCCTCGATCATCGAGTCTCCGACGACCTTCAGCACGAAGAGCTCACCGTCGCCGACCAGCTGGCGGGGGAGGGGGAAGACGTCCTCGACGGACTCCTCGGCCAGGATGGGGCCACCGGCCGCGATCCGGCCGACGAGGGGCACGTACGACGCCGCGGGCTTGCCGGTGGTGTCCGTGGGCTGAGTGCTCGGCTGGTCGGAGCCGCGGACCTCGTACGCCCGGGGGCGGTGCGGGTCCCTGCGCAGGAACCCCTTGCGCTCCAGCGCCATGAGCTGGTGGGCCACGGACGAGGTGCTCGACAGGCCGACCGCCTGGCCGATCTCGCGCATCGACGGCGGGTATCCCCTTCGCTGCACGGAGTCGCGGATGACCTCGATGACGCGCCGCTGCCGGTCCGTGAGGCCGGAGCTGTCGGCCCGGATGCCGGGAGGTCGGCCGGGCAACGAGCGGCCGGGCTTCGGCCCCTCGGGGGTCGTGGCTGCGTCATTCATGGCATGCACCGGCTCGAATCGGCTCTGTGAGCGGTCCTGGGCAGTGATGGTGGCACTGTCTGCGGTGGTGGTCACGTCGGCCCCTCTCGAATGGTCTCCCTAAATGGACAACGGTAGTTGGTTTCGAAAGGTTGCGCCAAACACACGTTCGAGTGAAAAATTGCAGATTGCCTGACGTGGGCATTCTGCTGGGTGTATGTGCGAACGATCGAGCCGGGCCGCGTAGCCGCTACGGTAGCCTTCGCCGGCGACGCCGACGGAGTCGGGTCGTTCCGGAGCCTTCCGGCGCCGTCCCTCCGGGCCGTCGCTGAGTCTTGCATCCGGGCCCTTCCGGGGCGGGGACGCCGGGCCCCGTGTCGCCCGCGAGGAGCCCGTTCGCCGCGTCTCGGGCGCGGGCCCGAGCGCGGAAGACAGCCGCCCGGCACGCGGCGTGTCCGAGCACCCCTCGGCGCCCCTCCGGTACCCGCCCCACAGGGCGACACGCGTGGCGAGCCCAAGTACGCCAAACCCCAGATCTAGTGGTTGGATTGGGTTCGCCACCCAGAAGTTGTGTCCCTGGTGCTTCACGGCCGAAGGGATCGCCTATGCTTGTGGCTGCTTCGCGGGGCCCGATCCGGCCCGCAGAGGCTCATCGGTCGTGCTCACGAAGGAGGGGTTGGGAGCCATGCACTGTCCCTTCTGCAGGCATCCCGACAGTCGTGTCGTCGACAGTCGCACCACCGACGACGGGACGGCGATCCGCCGCCGCCGGCAGTGCCCTGACTGCGCCCGACGCTTCACGACGGTCGAGACCGCCTCTCTGATGGTGATCAAGCGCAGCGGCGTGACGGAGCCCTTCAGTCGTACCAAGGTCATTTCCGGGGTACGGAAGGCGTGTCAGGGGCGGCCGGTCACCGAGGACGCCCTCGCCCAGCTCGGCCAGCGGGTCGAGGAGGCGGTGCGCGCCACCGGCAGCGCCGAGCTGACCACTCATGACGTGGGCCTGGCCATACTCGGCCCACTGCAGGAACTCGACCTCGTCGCGTACCTGCGCTTCGCGTCCGTGTACCGGGCGTTCGACTCGCTCGAAGACTTCGAGGCCGCCATCGCGGAGCTCCGCGCCGGCCGGCCTCCTGCCGAGGAAGACGGGGGCGGCGGGACGGTCGAGGTCCCCGTACCCGCCACCGCCGCCGACTGAGCGGAGCGGCCGGACGGCCGAGGCCCGCATGAAGGGCCCGCCGGCCGGTCAGGGCGGCAATGAACCTGCTCGCGTACGCCGTGCGTGGCGTCCGCAGCGACAGACAGAAACCGTGCCCGGGAAGATCTGGGCACTTCAGGGCGTTTTTGCCCGTATATGGGAGGCGGCATGACCGAGACGACGAGCGGCCCGGCACGAGGGTCCCGAGCCAAGGGATCCAAGGCGAGCAAGGGCCTGCGTATCGAGCGCGTCCACACCACCCCCGGCGTGCACCCGTACGACGAGGTGGTCTGGGAGCGCCGTGACGTCGTCATGACCAACTGGCGTGACGGCTCGGTCAACTTCGAGCAGCGTGGCGTCGAGTTCCCCGACTTCTGGTCGGTGAACGCGGTCAACATCGTCACCAGCAAGTACTTCCGCGGGGCCGTCGGCACCCCGCAGCGCGAGACCGGTCTCAAGCAGCTCATCGACCGGATCGTGAAGACGTACCGCAAGGCCGGCGAGGACAACGGCTACTTCGCCTCGCCCGCCGACGCGGAGATCTTCGAGCACGAGCTCGCGTACGCCCTGCTGCACCAGATCTTCAGCTTCAACTCGCCGGTCTGGTTCAACGTCGGCACGCCCCAGCCGCAGCAGGTCTCGGCCTGCTTCATCCTGGCCGTCGACGACTCCATGGAGTCGATCCTCGACTGGTACAAGGAAGAGGGCATGATCTTCAAGGGCGGTTCCGGCGCCGGCCTGAACCTCTCCCGTATCCGCTCCTCCAAGGAGCTGCTGTCCTCGGGCGGCAACGCCTCCGGCCCGGTCTCCTTCATGCGCGGCGCCGACGCCTCCGCAGGAACGATCAAGTCCGGCGGTGCCACCCGCCGCGCGGCCAAGATGGTCATCCTCGACGTCGACCACCCCGACATCGAGAACTTCATCGAGACCAAGGTGAAGGAAGAGGAGAAGATCCGCGCCCTGCGTGACGCGGGCTTCGACATGGATCTGGGCGGCGACGACATCACGTCCGTCCAGTACCAGAACGCCAACAACTCGGTGCGCGTCAACGACGAGTTCATGAAGGCGGTCGAGGCGGGCGGCAAGTTCGGCCTGCGTGCCCGGATGACCGGGGACGTCATCGAGGAGGTCGACGCCAAGAGCCTCTTCCGCAAGATGGCCGAGGCGGCCTGGGCCTGCGCCGACCCGGGCATCCAGTACGACGACACGATCAACCACTGGCACACCTGCCCGGAGTCCGGCCGGATCAACGGCTCGAACCCCTGCAGCGAGTACATGCACCTGGACAACACCTCGTGCAACCTCGCCTCGCTGAACCTGATGAAGTTCCTCAAGGACGACAGCAAGGGCAACCAGTCGTTCGACGTCGAGCGCTTCTCGAAGATCGTCGAGCTGGTCATCACGGCGATGGACATCTCCATCTGCTTCGCGGACTTCCCGACCCAGAAGATCGGCGAGAACACCCGCGCCTACCGCCAGCTCGGCATCGGCTACGCCAACCTCGGCGCGCTCCTGATGGCGACCGGCCACGCGTACGACTCCGACGGCGGCCGCGCGCTCGCCGGCGCCATCACCTCCCTGATGACCGGAACGTCGTACAAGCGCTCCGCCGAGCTCGCCGCTGTCGTCGGCCCCTACGAGGGCTACGCCCGGAACGCCGAGCCGCACAAGCGCGTCATGAAGCAGCACGCCGACGCCAACACCGTGGCCGTCCGGATGGACGACCTGGACAGCCCGATCTGGGCCGCCGCCACGGAGGCCTGGCAGGACGTGATCCGCCTTGGGGAGAAGAACGGTTTCCGCAACGCCCAGGCGTCGGTCATCGCCCCGACCGGCACCATCGGTCTCGCGATGTCCTGCGACACCACCGGCCTCGAGCCCGACCTCGCCCTGGTCAAGTTCAAGAAGCTGGTCGGCGGCGGCTCGATGCAGATCGTCAACGGCACGGTCCCGCAGGCCCTGCGCCGGCTCGGCTACCAGCCGGAGCAGATCGAGGCGATCGTCGCCCACATCGCCGACCACGGCAACGTGATCGACGCGCCCGGCCTGAAGACCGAGCACTACGAGGTCTTCGACTGCGCCATGGGCGAGCGCTCCATCTCCGCGATGGGCCACGTCCGCATGATGGCCGCGATCCAGCCGTGGATCTCCGGCGCGCTCTCCAAGACGGTCAACCTGCCGGAGACGGCGACGGTCGAGGACGTCGAAGAGGTCTACTTCAAGGCGTGGAAGATGGGTGTCAAGGCGCTCGCGATCTACCGCGACAACTGCAAGGTCGGCCAGCCCCTCTCCGCGAAGAAGAAGGAGCAGGAGAAGGCCGAGGTCACCGAGAAGGCCGAGGAGACGATCCGGGCCGCGGTCGAGAAGGTCGTCGAGTACCGCCCGGTCCGCAAGCGCCTCCCGAAGGGCCGTCCGGGGATCACCACCTCCTTCACGGTCGGCGGCGCCGAGGGCTACATGACCGCCAACTCCTACCCGGACGACGGTCTCGGCGAGGTCTTCCTGAAGATGTCGAAGCAGGGCTCCACGCTCGCGGGCATGATGGACGCCTTCTCGATCGCCGTCTCGGTCGGCCTGCAGTACGGCGTTCCGCTGGAGACGTACGTCTCGAAGTTCACCAACATGCGCTTCGAGCCGGCCGGTATGACCGACGACCCCGACGTGCGGATGGCCCAGTCGATCGTCGACTACATCTTCCGCCGCCTGGCGCTGGACTTCCTGCCCTTCGAGACCCGGTCCGCGCTCGGCATCCACTCCGCGGAGGAGCGTCAGCGCCACCTGGAGACCGGCTCGTACGAGCCGTCGGACGACGAGCTGGACGTCGAGGGCCTGGCCCAGTCGGCTCCGCTGCGGCAGGAACCGCAGGCCGTCGCCGCGCCGCAGGCGGAGATCCCGGCGCCGAAGCAGGCGCACACCTCCGCCGAACTGGTGGAGATGCAGCTGGGGATCAGCGCCGACGCCCCGCTGTGCTTCTCCTGCGGGACCAAGATGCAGCGTGCCGGTTCCTGCTACATCTGCGAGGGCTGCGGCTCGACCAGCGGTTGCAGCTGACGACCGACGCCACCGGGTGAACCGGTGAGGGCGGGGGAGCCGGTGAGGCTCTCCCGCCCTTCGGTCTTTCTCTGCGGTCCTTCTCCGCGGTGCCGGCATTTCTCCGCGGTCACCGGGTGTTCAGTCCGTCGGGCGTCCCATCACCGTGAGATACGTCTGCGGGTCCGCGTCGAAACCGGTGAGCGAGCCGCTGAACGTCCATTCCCCGGTCTCACCGCGGACGAACTCCCCGACCGTCGCCGCCGTGGCGTCCGGGACGGTGGCGAAGTCGTTCCCCCCGATCTCCGTGTGTCCTTCGAGGATCCGCACCGAGGCGTTCGCGACATCGCCGAACACCGTGCGGCCGTTGCTCTGCTGGATGACGACTCCGACGACGACACGGCCGTAGGCCGAGGCCAGCCGGTCGAATTCCAGGGTCATGACCTCGTCCGCCCCGAAACCCTGTCCCGTCCCGCTCTCCCTGGCCAGGATGATCGTGCCGTCGGGCGAGCGGCTGTCGAAGTGGACGACGTATGCCGGATCGCCGAAGAGAGCCTCCTTCGGATACGTGGCGGCCACCAGGTCGAGGTCGTGAGGCGACTCGCCGAGGGGGCTGGGATCCCACTTGAGGGCCACCTCTGCCTTCCGGACGCCCTTGTTGAGGCTGCTCACAGCACATCCTTCCCCGTAACTGCCGGAAACGCTTCGTGTGTTGACCGTATCCGTTCTGTGCGGGCTGCGGCGAGGAGGCCACCGGCGCATCACCTCGTCGCGGAACGCGTCGGTCCCGCCGCTGACCTGGCAGCTCGGCGGGGCGTGCGCGAGGGCGCCTGCGACATCCGTCCCGCTCACGAGTTGCCGTGCGGCGGGCGGGCGTTGTGGTGCCGAGAGTGACCCGGGCCACGTTCCGGGCCGTACGATGGCGCGGTGCTGGTCAAGTGGATTCGCTGCACGGTCGTGGACCGCCGAGGGTTCGAGCGCGGGCAGCGGAAATGGGCGGGGCTGCTGGGTGAGCCGGGATTCAGGGGGCAGGGCGGAGGATGGAGCAGGATACGGCCGAACGTGGCCAACGTCTTCGCCTTCTGGGAGACCCGGGCCTTCTACGACTCGTTCATGGCGCGCTCCCACGACCGGCTCGCGTCCGGACAGACGGGCACGTACAAGGACATGCAGGCGAAGCTGTTCGACCACCGCTTCGACGTCAAGACCGGTTTCCAGCCGCGGTTCACGGAATCCGACGTGGTCAGGGTGGCGCACTGCCGGGTCCGCGAGGACAGGGCCGAGCACTTCTCCCTGATGCAGGAGAAGGTGTGGAACCCGGCCATGGCCGGCTCGCCCGGGATGGTGCGGGGGGTGTTCGGGGAGGCGCCCGGCAACGAGTTCCTCGTGATGTCCATGTGGCTGTCGGCGGCTGAGCACGGGAAGTACCGCGCCGAGCGCGTCGAGCGGCTGCTGCTGCGCGCGCAGACCCAGGCGGACGTCGTGGCCATGGCCGGTGACGTCGTGGTCCTGGAGCCGTCCTGGACGGTGTGATCAGCCCTTCTGCGCGGTGAAGACGCCGGCCCGCACTCCCGCGACGGCGGCCGCGGCCGCTTGGTCCGCGAGCTCGTGGCCTATCGGCTCCCGGGTGATGAACAGTCTGAAGTAGATGGGCGCCGAGACGGCTCTGACCACCGCGCCCGCGTCTGTCGCCGGCTCGGCCTCCCCGCGCTCGACCGCACGGCACACGATGCTCTCGCAGCGCGAGAAGCGCTCCGTGTAGAAGGCGTGCAGCGCGTCTGCCGCTCGCTGGGACTGGAAGGCCGCGGCGATGATCGCGGTGGGCGCGGCGGACTGCGCGGGATCGGTGAACGAATCGGCCGCCTCGCGTGCGAGCGCCCGTAGATCGCCTTCGAGGCTGCCGGTGTCCGGTGGGCTCCAGTCGTCCTCACCCGCCAGGTCGAGCGCGTCCGCGACGAGGCCCTCGATATCGCCCCAGCGCCGGTAGAGCGTCGTCTTGTGCACACCGGAGTGCTCCGCGACGTATTCGACGGTCAGGCCGGGGTATCCATGCTCGCCCAAGCCCGTGAGGACGGCGTCGCGGACCGCGGCGCGAGTGCGGGCGGTGCGGCCGCCGGGGCGGAGCGTGCCCGGAGCGGACTGTGTGGAATTCAATTGCTACTCCTGTTGCGTTAGGTGGTGCGAGTCTGTCACGCTCGACGTAACGCGACAAGAGTAGCGTTAAATTCTCGGAGGTGCCTTTGCCCACTCAGATGTCGATGCGCGGTGTGACCCTGTCCCGCGGGGACAGGCTGCTGCTCGACGACGCCTACCTCGCCGTGCGCCCGGGTGAACGGTTAGGCATCGTCGGGGAGAACGGCGCGGGCAAGTCCACGCTGCTGCGCCTGCTGGCCGGTATCGAGCATCCGGACGCCGGAGACGTGGTCACCGTCATCGAGAACGGGGCGGGACACCTCGCCCAGACTCCGCAACTGCCGCCCGGCAGCACTGTCGGTGACGCCGTCGATGCGGCTCTTGAAGAACTGCGCTCGATGGAGAGGAGGCTGCGCGACCTGGAGCAGGCCCTCGGCTCGGGACGGGCCGATGTTCTCGACGAGTACGGTGACCTGCTCACGCTCTTCGAGCTCCGCGGCGGATACGACGCCGACGCCCGAGTCGGCAAAGCGATCAACGGACTGGGTATCGCCCACATCGGCCGGCAGCGCACCCTCAGCAGCCTGTCCGGCGGGGAGCAGGCGCGACTCGGCATCGCCTTCCTCGTGGCAGCGGCGCCCGAGGTCATGCTGCTGGACGAGCCGACGAACCACCTGGACGGAGCCGCGCTCGACTGGCTGGAGAGCGCCCTGCTCGACCACACCGGGACGGTGATCGCCGTTTCGCACGACCGCACCTTCCTGGAGCGGGTCACCACCGCCGTCATAGAGGTGGACGCCGACCGCCGCACCGTCGTGCGGTACGGCGGTGGCTACGCAGGCTTCCGCGCGGAGCAGGCCGCCGCGCGCAGACGCTGGGCGCAGGCATACGCGGAGTGGACCGAGGAGACGGCGCGCCTCGAGGCGTTCGCGGCGACCACCGCGCACGGCGTCGCGGCCGGCAGGTCCATGAGCGACAACAACAAGATGGCGTACGACCGGGCCGGTGCCAGGGTCCAGGCGTCGGTGTCCGGACGGATCCGCAAAGCGCAGGAGCGGCTGCGCCGGCTCCGCGCGGAGCCCGTCCCCAAGCCGCCGGAGCCGCTGCGCTTCACGGCGGGGCCGGTCTCCGGCGCGGCGTCGGGCGAGCTGATCACCCTGTCCGACGTGCGTGTGGGGGACAGGCTCTCGGTCGGCCGGCTCACCGTCGAGGCCGGGCAGAAGCTGCTGATCCACGGCGGCAACGGCGCCGGGAAGTCCACTCTGCTCCGGGTCATGGCCGGTCTGCTCGCACCGGACGCCGGCGCCGTGCGGCGCAGGGGGAGGATCGGATTCCTCGCCCAGGAGATACCGGTCAACCGGCCGGCGGAGTCGGTCCTGGAAGTCTTCGGGAGGGGCCTGCCGCTCACCGACGACGAGCTCGAGCCCCTGCTGCTGTCCTACGGGCTCTTCCGCCCGCAGGAGCTGCACGTCGCCGTGGGAGCCCTCTCGGCCGGGCAGCGTCGCCGCCTGGCGCTGGCCGGTCTGCTGGCACGCCCCGCCGATACGCGGGCGTCCAGCAGCCCGGCGTCGAGGACGACACGCGCGGCGAGGCGGCGCGTCGCCGTGTCCCAGGTGGCGTCCCCGGTGCCGTGGACGCCGTCGAGCGCGAGGGCCGGGGTGGCACGCAGCGCTTCCCCGAAGAGATCGCGCGCCCAGGCGCCCTCGTCCGTGCTGCTGCTCGACGAGCCGGCCAATCACCTGGCGCTCGGGCTGGTCGAGGAGCTGGAGGAGGCCCTGTTCGCCTGGACCGGCGCGCTGGTGGTGGTCTCGCACGACCGCCTGCTGCGCCAACGCTTCGAAGGGAGGGTGCACCGGATGGCCTCCGGCCGACTGCTCGACTGAATGGCCCTAGGGTCGTCCTATGACGCGACCGCGACGTATCGTCCTCGTCCGGCACGGAGAGTCGGTGGGCAACGCCGACGACACGGTGTACGAACGCGAGCCCGACCACGCCCTCCGGCTGACCGCCGCCGGTCTGGCGCAGGCCGCGGAGACGGGGGCACGGCTGCGGGAGCTCTTCGGAGGCGAACGCGTCAGCGTCTACGTCTCCCCCTACCGCCGCACGCATGAGACGTTCAGGGCGTTCGGCCTCGACCCGGCGCTCGTACGGGTCCGCGAGGAGCCGAGGCTGAGGGAGCAGGACTGGGGGAACTGGCAGGACAGGGACGACGTACGGCTTCAGAAGGCGTACCGCGACGCCTACGGCCACTTCTTCTACCGCTTCGCCCAGGGGGAGTCCGGCGCCGACGTGTACGACCGGGTCGGCGCGTTCCTGGAGAGCCTCCACCGGAGTTTCGAGGCTCCTGACCACCCGCCGAACGTGCTCCTGGTCACGCACGGACTGACCATGCGGCTGTTCTGCATGCGCTGGTTCCACTGGTCGGTGGCGGACTTCGAGTCGCTGTCCAACCCGGGCAACGGCGAGACCCGCACACTGCGGCTCGGCGAGGACGGGCGCTACCGCCTCGACCGGCCCTTCAAGCGCTGGCGGACCCCGGAGCCGTACGGCACCACCGGTTAGAGTGGCAGGGAGATGACCGCTGATTCCGCATCCGACCGGCGCTTCGCACGCGCTCTGGACAGCCTGCGAGGCCTGTCCGTGGGAGACGCCCTGGGCTCCCAGTTCTTCGTTCCCTCCAACTATCCGCTGCTGAAACGGCGCGAGCTGCCGCCTCCCGTCTGGCAGTGGACCGACGACACGGAGATGGCCTGCTCGGTCCTTGCCGTCCTCGTCGGTCACCACCGCGTGGACCAGGACGCCCTCGCCCGGTCCTTCGCCGAGCACCACGACTTCGACCGTGGCTACGGCCCCGCGGTCAACCGGCTGCTCCGGCTGGTCAGAGAAGGCGGCGACTGGCGCGAGCTGTCGGCGGAGCTGTTCCAGGGGCAGGGCTCCTGGGGCAACGGCTCCGCCATGCGGATCGCGCCCCTCGGCGCCTGGTACGCGGACGACCCGGAACAGGCCACGCACCAGGCCGAGATCTCCTCGTATCCCACGCATCAGCACCGGGAGGCGGTGGTCGGCGCCATGGCCGTGGCCGCGGCGGCCGCGCTGGCGGCGGACCCCGCGGGCCCGCCTTCACCGGCGGACCTGCTGGACGGCGTCGTCGCCCTGGTGCCGCGCAGCGCCGTGGGCGCCGGCCTGCGCCGGGCCCGGGACATGCTCGACTACGACGACGCCGGGACCGTCGCCGCCGTACTGGGCAGCGGGCGGCGTACCAGCGCCCATGACACGGTGCCGTTCGCGCTGTGGTCCGCGGCCCGGTCGCTCGGGGACTTCGAGCAGGCGTTCTGGACCACCGCCCAGGTCGGTGGCGACGTCGACACCACCTGCGCCATCGCCTGCGGTGTCGTCGCCGCGACGAAGGCCGGACAGCCGCCGACGCACTGGCTGGAGGGAACCGAGGCACTGCCCGCCTGGCTGCCCGGGGCAGCCGGCGCGGAGCGCGCGAGCTGACACCGGACGGGCGAGCGGGCGCCGGCCCGGAGGCCGTAACTGCGCCGGCCTGCCCGATGAGTCGGCGCCCGGGCGTGGGAGAGCCTGCGCGGCGGCTCAGTAGGGCCGCCGACAGGTGGCGCCGGGTGCAGGCCGTACCCCCGTGGACGGCCTGTACCCGGCGCGCTCATGCGGCGGAGCGCGTCACGCGGCGTGTCCGCCGGGTCCCGCCGCCCCGCTGAGCGCTTCGAGGTCGCTCTTGCGGACCCGCACGACGAACAGGGCCGTCACCACGGCGAGCGCGACCAGACCCACCCCTGCCCAGAACGCGGTCGCGATGCCTTCGGCGAGCACCTGGTGGCCCCACGGGGGCGGCAGTTCGTGGGTCTTGGCGAAGGCCTCCTGCTGAGCGGGCGTCGCCTCGGCGAGGAACGACGGCAGCTGCCGCTCGGCCTCGTCGCGGCTCGCCGTCCCGAACACGGTCATGAGGATCGACAGACCGAGGGATCCGCCGACCATCTGCGTGGCATTGAGCAGGCTCGAGGCGGCGCCGGACTCGTGCTGCGCCACGCCGGACACCGCGGTCAGCGTCGCCGTCACGAACACCAGCCCCATGCCGAAGCCGAACAGCAGCATCGGACCGAGCACGCCGCTCCCGTAGGAGCTGTCGGGGGAGATGAAGGTCAGCCACGTGATGCCGGTGCCCGTGAACACGGTTCCCGCGGCGAGGAAGGGCTTGGGCCCCAGCACCGGCAGCAGTCTCGAGGAGAGGCCGGCCGCGATCACGATCATCACCGTGACGGGAAGGAAGGCGAGGCCCGAGGTGATGGGGCTGTAGTTCAGCACGTTCTGCACGAACAGGACGATGAAGAAGAACATGCCGAACATCGCCGCCGCGAGGCTCATCATGATCACATACGTGCCCGAGCGGTTGCGGTCGGCGAACATGCGCAGGGGTGTGATCGGGTCGCGCGCCGTGCGCTCGGTCAGCACGAAGGCCGTCAGCAGGGCCACCGCGGCGGCGAACGCGCCGAGCGTGAGCCCGTCGCTCCATCCCTCCTCCGAAGCCCGGATGAAGGCGTAGACCAGCGACGCCATGCCCGCGGTCGAGGTGAGCGCGCCCGTGACGTCGAACCGGCCCGGGTTGCGCTCCGACTCGTTGATGTACACCGGGGCGAGGACGGCGATGAGGATGCCGATGGGCAGGTTCACGTAGAAGACCCAGCGCCAGTCCAGCCACTCGGTGAGCATGCCGCCCGCCAGGAGGCCGATGGCGGCGCCGCTGGCGGAGACGGCCGCGAAGATGCCGAACGCGCGGGTGCGTTCCGGTCCTTCACGGAAGGTCGTGGTGATCAGCGCGAGGGCCGTGGGCGAGGCGATCGCTCCCCCCACCCCCTGCAGCACGCGGGCCGCGAGCATCTGCCACGGTTCCTGGGCGACGCCGCACAGCAGCGAGGCGAGGGTGAACAGCAGCACCCCGGAGACGAACACCCGGCGGCGCCCGAGGATGTCGCCCGCCCTGCCGCCGAGCAGCAGCAGACCGCCGAAGGTGAGCGTGTAGGCGTTCACCACCCACGAGAGCTGCGTCGTGGTGAACTCGAGCGCTCCCTGGATGTGCGGGAGCGCGATGTTCACAATCGTGGTGTCGAGGACCACCATGAGCTGCAGGGCGGCGATGACGGTGAGCGCGATGCCGGGGCGCCCCTGCCGACGGGCCGCTCCTGGTGGAGAAGGTGCTGTTAACTGAGAGGTTGTCACTACGAGTCCCCCACACATGAGTTAGTGAACGAAGGCGTTCACTTTTTCGTCAACCGTAGAGAGTCCCCGTCAGTGAACGCAAGCGTTCACTGAACCTCCCGTCCCCAACGGAGATATGACGATGGCCACTTCGCGCTGGACCGGTGCCGCACAGGCGCCGCCGGGCCCGCTGCGCCGGCGAGGTCCCGTGCTCGAGCGAGCGATCCTCGAAGCCGCGCTGGAGCAGCTCAGTACGGTCGGCTGGAACGGATTCACCATGGAAGGGGTCGCCGCCCGGGCGCAGACGGGCAAGGCGGCCGTCTACCGGCGCTGGCCCTCCAAGGAGGACCTGGTCGTCGACGCTCTCGAGGCAGGGCTCCCACGGCTGGACGAGGCCGCCGACCACGGGTGCGTACGGGAGGACCTCTTCCACGTCTGCCGCCGGGTGCGTGACGCGATGTTCTCCCGCACCGGGATCGCGCTGCGATCGGTGCTTTACGAATGCGACGCGGTGGCGGCCGAACGCTTCCAGGGTGTGATCATCAGTCGGGTCGTCGAGCCGTCCGTCGAGCTCTTCCGCGCGGTGGTGCAGCGTGGAGTGGCCCGTGGTGACGTCCGGGCGGACGCGGTCTGCGAACTGGTCCTCGATGTGGTCCCCGGCCTGCTGATGTACCGCTCGAAGGTGTGCGGGAGCGAATGGCCCGACCAGGACATCGCCAAGATGATCGACCAGGTCATGGTCCCGTTGCTCCGGCCGCACAGCTGCCGCCCGACCGTCGGCGGATCGTGACCTGTATCCGGTTGTCATCAGGCCACCCGGGCGGCGTACCCTTGCTGGCGCCATGCCCTACGAACCACCCACCCACGCAGTCGAGCGCTCGATCCGGGCGACCACCGGCGCCAAGATCGTCGCGGGTATCGACGAAGTCGGGCGTGGAGCGTGGGCCGGGCCGGTGACGGTGTGCGCCGCGATCACCGGACTGCGCAGGCCGCCCGTCGGCCTGACCGACTCCAAGCTGATCACTCCCAAGCGCCGCGAGGAGATGGCAGAGGTGCTGGAGGGCTGGGTCACGGCTCACGCCCTCGGTCACGCCTCGCCGGAAGAGATCGACGAGCTGGGGATGACGGCGGCCCTCAGGCTGGCAGCCGGCCGGGCCCTCGAAGGACTGCCGGTCCGTCCTGACGCCATCATCCTCGACGGCAAGCACGACTACCTGGGAGTGCCCTGGCAGGTGCGTACGGTGATCAAGGGGGACCAGTCGTGCGTGGCCGTCGCCGCCGCGTCGGTGATCGCCAAGGTGCGCAGGGACGCGATGATGGCGCAACTGCCGGAGGACTTCGCCGCCTTCGGTTTCGCCGAGAACGTCGGCTACCCCTCGCCCGTGCACAAGGCCGCCCTCCGGGAACGGGGCCCCACGCCGTACCACCGGCTCTCCTGGGCCTATCTCGACGCGCTGCCCCGGTGGCGGCACCTCAAGAAGGTCCGCATCTCGCCGGAGGCGGCCGAACTGGAAAGCGGGGGCCAGCTCGGCTTCGACTTCTGAACTCGCCCTGCCGTCAATCCGGTCGCACTGTTCGTACCCACCCGCCGATGCCCTCCGCACCGGCGTTTGATAGACATCCACCCATGCCTCTCATTCCCGAGGAGCCTCAGATTCACGAGAGCGCCCAGGGTCCCCGCGTCACTCCGGCCACCGGCCGCACCGCGTCGACCCCCCGTCCCGTCCCCGGTCCCCGTTCCGCGGCGTCGCCGCGCCCCGGTCACCCGGGTCCCGGCCCGTCCACGCCCGCACCGCCCGCGCAGCGCGCGTCCGGTGCGGCCGGCAAACCGAAGCCGTCCCGGCCGGAGAATCGTTCCGCGCCGCAGATCCAGCTGGTTCCCGCGCCCGCCGACGGTGCGCTGGACGCCGCCGACGAAGCGGTCGACCTGCTGCTCGACTCGGGCCGCGCCCCGGGCGACGTGCTGGTGTTCACCACCGGTGACCAGCATCCGTGGGCCGCTCACGAGCTGTCCTTCGGCGAAGGCGCGTACTGGGCCCAGCACGACGCCCGCGACGACGTCTTCTACGCCGATGCCGCGTCGGTGGACCGGGCCGCGGCCCGGCCCGTGGTGGTGGTCGCCGTCAACGGCGGCACGGACGGCACCGCCGCCAGTGCGCTGCCGGCCGCGCTGAAGAAGGCTTCCGCGCTGCTCATCGTCTGCGGTGACCCTCAGCGCATCAACGCCGTGCTCGGCGCGGGCGTCTGATGCCGACCGCCTGAACGCGCTGTACGTCGTGCTCCGGCTGCCCGGTCAGGGGCAGCCGGCGGACGGCTCAGCGGGCCGCCGAGCGCCGGAGCGCGTCCACGGCGCCGCCCGCCGTACGCAGGGGCACCGGCTCGGCGTCGGTCCCCGCGTCCGCCAAACGGCCGGGTGACGACGTCGAGTTGGGGTGCCGGCCGCCACGCCCCTCGCCCAGTACCTGCCAACCGCCGCGCGTCAGCGTGATGTACGCGCCGCAGCGCAGCCCGTGCAGCGTGCACGCGTCCCGCAGGCCCCACATCCACGCCCCGTCCTCCTCCGTCCACCGCTCGTCGCCCTCACGGCAGTAGAGCAGCACGGCGGTGCGCACGGGCGTTCGCCGGCGGAGGTCGTGGGGGATCACCCGGCGCAGATGGGCCAGCAGCGCGTTGCGGAACTCCCAGCCGTCCGCCGGCACGGCGCGTCGGGAGAACGACGCGCTGGCCGCGAGCCGTTCCTCGTGATCGAGCACGGCGACGACCGCCGTCGCGGGTGCGGGACGGTGCCGGGCATGCAGTCCACCGACCACCTCGCGGGGGTTGCGCAGCAGCGGAATACCGGCTGCCGCCCATTCGGCCGGCTCGAGCAACCGGGCAAGGCGGTTGGCGGAATTGGCCGATGCGGTGATCGAGGTGGCTGCGGACGAAGCGAATCCGAAGGTCACGGTCCTCCCTTCGCATACGCGCCCACAGTGCGGGCAGGGTCGGGTGAGGGCGCGCCACGGCATGGCCCTTGGGGACCGCGGACGGGCCGTGCGGGGGAGCACTCCAATTCTTCCTGGCGCTTGGGAATGCGGCAACGAGCAATTCGGCACCACCGGTGGAAAACAGTGGGTATGACGCTCATATCCCTTCCCCTGTCCATCCGGGACGACCCCTGTACTTCAGGACGTGATGGCGACTTCAGGACTGGATGGCAAGGACCAGCGGGAACACCCCCTCCGCGCCCGCCCTGCGCAGCAGCCGTGACGCCACGGCCAGCGTCCAGCCGCTCTCCGAGAAGTCGTCGACCAGCAGCACCGGTCCACCCGCGGCGGCCAGCGCCTCCGCCAGCTCCGGCGGCACGACGAGGGACTCGTGCAGAGCCCGCACCCGCTGGGCGCTGTTGGTGCGCGACATCCCCGTCTCGAGCGCCTCTGGCGCGTACTCGAGAGACCCCAGCAGAGGCATCCGCCCGACCTCCCCGATACGGCCGGCGAGGGAACTGATCAGCCGGGGCCGGGTGCGGGACGCGACCGTGACCACGCCGGCGGGGCGTTGCGGCGCGTCAGACGCCCCTGACGCCCAGCCGCCGGGCCCCCTGGCCCAGTCGGAAAGCACGGTCACGACCGCGTCGGCCATGTCGTCGGGCACCGGGCCGTCCGGTTCCTGGGGCGCGAACATCGGACGGAGCCGGTTGCCCCAGCCGATGTCCGAAAGCCGCCCCAGCGCCCGCCCCGTGAAGGACTGCTCACTCTGCGGGATACGGCCCTTGAGATCGATGCCGACGGCGGCCAGCCCCGTCGGCCACATCTTGCGGGGCTCGACCTCCGCACCTGGCCTGCCCAGCTCGCCTCTTGCCGCGTCCAGCGCCGCGGTGGACACCTTGTCGCTGAATCGCGCGCCGGAGCAGTTGTCGCAGCGACCGCAGCGCGTCGCCTCCTCGTCGTCCAACTGGCGTCGCAGGAACTCCATCCGGCAGTCGGTGGAGCTCACGTAGTCGCGCATCGCCTGCTGCTCGGCGGCGCGCTGCCGCGCCACCCACGCATACCGCTCGGAGTCGTAGGACCAGGGCTGCCCGGTGGTGGTCCAACCGCCCTTCACCCTGCGGACGGCGCCGTCCACGTCGAGCACCTTGAGCATGGTCTCGAGGCGGGTGCGCCGCAGCTCCACCAACGGCTCCAGCGCAGGCAGCGACAGGGGACGCCCGGCCTGCGCCAGCACGTCCAGAGTGCGCCGCACGAGCTCCTCCGGCGGGAAGGCGACCGAGGCGAAGTACTGCCAGATCGCCTCGTCCTCCTTGCCGGGCAGCAGCAGCACCTCCGCATGCTCGACACCGCGGCCGGCGCGGCCCACCTGCTGGTAGTACGCGATCGGGGAGGAGGGCGAGCCGAGGTGCACGACGAAGCCGAGGTCAGGCTTGTCGAAACCCATGCCCAGCGCCGAGGTCGCCACCAGCGCCTTGACCCGGTTGGCGAGCAGATCCTCCTCCGCCTGCTGCCGGTCGGCGTTCTCCGTGCGTCCGGTGTACGAGGTCACGGTGTGGCCGCACTGGCGCAGATATGCGGTGACCTCCTCGGCGGCGGCGACCGTCAGGGTGTAGATGATCCCGGACCCGGGCAGCTCGCCGATGTGATCGGCGAGCCAGGCCAGGCGCGTCGCGGCATCCGGCAGCTGCAGCACACCGAGGCTCAGGCTCTCCCTGTCCAGCGGGCCGCGCAGCACCAGGGCGTCGGTGCCGGCGCCCGTGCCCAGCTGCTCCGCAACGTCCGCCGTGACCCGTGCGTTGGCCGTGGCGGTCGTGGCGAGGACGGGGACGCCCCCGGGGAGGTCGGCGAGCATGGTGCGCAGCCTGCGGTAGTCGGGCCGGAAGTCGTGGCCCCAGTCGGAGATGCAGTGGGCCTCGTCCACCACGAGCAGCCCCGTCGCCGCGGCCAGCCGGGGCAGCACCTGGTCGCGGAAGTCGGGGTTGTTGAGCCGCTCGGGACTGACGAGCAGCACATCCACCTCGCCCTCGGCGATCTCGGACTGGATGGTCTCCCACTCCTCCGGGTTGGACGAATTGATCGTCCGGGCGCGGATACCGGCTCGCGCCGCGGCCTCCACCTGGTTGCGCATCAGCGCGAGCAGGGGAGAGACGATCACGGTGGGGCCGCTGCCGCTCGCCCGGAGCAGCGAGGTGGCGACGAAGTAGACCGCGGACTTTCCCCATCCCGTCCGCTGGACGACCAGCGCCCTGCGCTTGTCCGCGACCAGGGCCTCGATCGCCCGCCACTGGTCCTCGCGCAGCCGGGCACGACCCGAGGTGTCGGAAACGAGCCGGGCCAGGACGGAATCGGCGGAAGCCCTGAGCTCCGCGCGGTCTGCGTTGGTCATGCCCCCATGCAACCCGATGGCACCGACAAACCGCGAACGAGCCGCCAAGCCTGTGGACAAAGTTATCCACAGGGGTCGCGCGGTCCGGATCTTCGCGGGACCGTCGTCGCATGAACAAGCACCACGACCTCAGCGGCACCGACCAGCAGATCACCCTGCGCGGCCCGGCCGAACTGGCCGACGCGCTCCCGTACATGATGGGGTTCCACCCGACCGATTCCATCGTTCTCGTCGCCCTGCACGGCAGCAGCGGACGCTTCGGCGGACGGCTGCGGCTCGGCATCCCACCCTCGCCAGGTGAATGGGGTCCCGTCGCCGCGCAGCTTGCCGACTCCCTCATCCAGGGCTGCCGGCACCGCGGCCGCGGACCCGACGGCGTCGTCGCCTTCCTCTGCCAGGAACCGGCGGAGGGCGAGAGTGGACAGCAGGTCATGGAACGGCTGCGCCCGCTGGCCCAGCGACTGCGCACTGCCTGCGGCAGCCTCGACGTGCCCGTGTACGAAGCACTGTGCATCTCGGACGGTCGTCTGTGGAGCTACTGCTGCCCCGACGCCCGCTGCTGCCCGCCCGATGGCACGCCCCTCGCGCTGCCCGGTACGTCGGTGATGGCGGCCGCGGCCGCGTACGCGGGAATCGGGGTGCGCGGCAGCCTGCGTGACATGGAGCAGCGGTACTCCCCGTCGAACGCTTCCGAGGCGCAGAACCAGGTCCGGGCACTCGACGCGGCGGGTGCGGCGATCACCACCAGGATCCTCGACGTCCAGGGACGGCAGGAGGTCGCCGCAGAGACCGTGACGCTCGCCCGCCGTCTGCTGGAACGGATGGCGGACGACCCACGTGGCGACGACGATCCCGGCGCCGACGCGGCGGACGACCGGCTGATCTCCGCGGACGAGGCCGCGGCGGTGATCCTCGGCCTGCAGGACCGGGAGACCAGGGACCGGGCGGCGCAGTGGATGGAGGGCGCGGAAGCGGCCCCGGCACTCCGTGTCTGGCGGGCCCTGTCGCGCCGGTGCGTGCCCCCGTACACGGAGCACGCGGCGGCACCCCTCACCCTCGCGGGCTGGGTGTCGTGGTCCCTGGGTGACGAACCCGGCGCTCGCGTCGCACTGGGGCTCGCTCTGAAGGCCGATCCCGAGTACGTGTTCGCGCGGCTGCTGCACCAGGCGTGCAACGAAGGGCTGGACCCGGAGACCGTGCGCCACTGCCTGCGACAGGCACGCGACGCCCCGCCGGCGGCGGCGCCGTCCGCACCGTCTGCCCGTCACCCCCGCACACGGACCCGGCGGCGTCGCGCCAGGCTCCTCAGGGCGTCCGCGGCCAAGAGGGAGCGGTCGGACTCCAGGACCGAGGGCGGCCGTCCCGCCTCTGGCCGCCCCCGCAACGGCACGGCCGCCGCCAGGGCCCGCGCGCGTGCCGGGCGGCGGAGCGGACAGCGCGGCACCAGGAGCGGGCGGTGACGGCCTCGAAGGCGGTGACGGCAGCGACGGCAGCGACGACGGTGACGGTGGAGGGAGCGGCCGTGCCGACGCCGAGGGCCGCGGCGGCGTACGTGCGGTGCCGCCTCGCTCCCGCGAGCACGCTGTGGTACGGCTCCAGTTGGAGGTGCGAGCCGCCGGCGCCGGGCGGCCGCAACCGGGTGAGGAATCCGCCCGTGCAGGTGGCGAAGGGTGTCTTTATCGTCAGGCAGACGACTATGATCGCGGCATGTCGCCCTACGACCCGTCGGCCTTTCCGCCCTTCGCCGTCACTGTCGATCTGGTCGTGCTCACCGTGCGTCGGCACGCGCTCTGCGCTCTGGTCGTGCGGCGTGGGGAGCCGCCGTTCCAGGGCAGGTGGGCGTTGCCCGGCGGCTTCGTCAGGGGCGACGAGGACCTGGCGGCGGCAGCGGCGCGCGAGCTGTCCGAGGAGACGGGCCTGTGCGCGCACGACCCGGCGTCCCCGGGCGCTGCCAACGGCGCCCACCTGGAACAGCTCGCCACCTACGGCGACCCCAGGCGTGATCCCCGCATGCGGGTGGTGAGCGTCGCGCATCTCGTGCTCGCTCCGGACCTGCCGGCACCCCGGGCGGGCGGGGACGCCAACAGTGCGCGCTGGGCGCCGGTCGAGGAGCTTCTCGCCCGTGACAGCGTCTTCGCGCGCGAGGAGGAACAGCCGGCACCGCTCGCCTTCGACCACGCGCTGATCCTGGCGGACGGCGTGGAGCGCGCCCGTTCCAAGATCGAGTACTCCTCGCTGGCCACCGCCTTCTGTCCGCCGGAGTTCACCGTGGGGGAGCTGCGGCGGGTGTACGAAGCGGTGTGGGGCGTCGCCCTGGACCCTCGTAACTTCCACCGCAAGGTGACCGGCACGCCGGGCTTCCTGGTTCCGGCCGGAGGCACGACCACCCGGCAGGGCGGCCGCCCTGCGCAGCTCTTCCGGGCCGGTGGCGCCACGGTGCTGAACCCGCCGATGCTGCGCCCTGAGGTCTGATCACGCGGAGGTCGGCGCATCGGTCGCGTTCTGACACCCTGGGCTGCCGACCATGCGCAAGAAGTCTGAAATGTCGCGTTATCTTGCTGCGGTACCCGTGCTGCCGCTGAGCGGTCTCACCTTCCGCGAGAGAGGCGAGAGAAGCGATGCTCCAGGCCGTCGGACTGACCAGTGCCCGCCGCCGGGAGCGTCGGCCCGCCGTCGACGACCTCACGTTCGAGGCCGGGCCGGGCCGCGTCACGGTGCTGCTCGGCGCGTCCGGCGCCGGGAAGACGACAGCGCTGCGACTTGCCCTCGGGCTCGAGGCCGGCCGGGGAGTCGCGTACTTCCGCGGGAACCCGCTGCATCGCATCGCCAACCCCGCATGCGAGGTGGGCGTCCTGCTCGGTGACGTGCCGGGGCACCCCGCCAGGACGGCCCGCAGCCAACTGCGGATGCTGAGCGCGGCCGTCGGGGTGCCGGCCTCCCGCGCCGACGAACTGCTCGACGTCGTGGGCCTCGGCGCTCTCGCGCAGGAGCAGCTGGGGCGGCTGTCTCTCGGCATGGACCGCAGGCTCGGTCTGGCGTCCGCCCTGCTGGGGGATCCGCAGACGCTCGTCCTCGACGAGCCGTTCCGCGAGCTGTCCCCGCGCGACCGGAGCTGGCTGTCCGCGCTGCTGCGGGCGCACGCCGCGGATGGTGGAACGGTCCTGTGCACGATGCGCGACCCCAAGGAGGCCGGGAAGCTCGCCGATCGGGTCGTCACGCTCCACGAGGGCCGCCTCGTGGCGGACCAGGAAGCCGCCGACTTCTCGCGGACCCGGCTCCGCCCCCGTGTCGCCGTCCGTACCCCGCACGCCGCCCGGCTCGCGGCCGTCCTGGCACGCGAGGCCCGGGCCTCGCGACGGTCGGTGGAAGTGGTCGCCGAACACGGTGGCGGGCTGGCAGTCTTCGGCAGCAGTTGCGCCGAGGTCGGTGAGGCGGCCTTCCGGCACGGAGTACTCGTCCACCGCCTCACGGACGAAGTCGGCGACACCAGGCCCGCCCTGGACCCGGCCCCCGGGGCGAGCCTGCCCGCCACGGCCACGGCCACGGCCACCGCCACCGCGGTCCCGGTCCCCACGCCCGCCGCCTCCGGCGAGCCGTCGCCCGCCCCCGACCGACCGACCACCTCCGACGCCCGCTCCAGTACCTCTGGCGAGCCGTCGCCCGCCCCCGACACCCTGCCGGGCACCCCGGACACCCTGCCGGGCACCCCGGACACCCTGCCGGGCACCCCGGACACCCTGCCGGGCACCCCGGACACCCTGCCGGGCACGCCCGACGTCAGGTCCCCTGCCACCTCCGACGCAGGACCCTGCCCCATCGATCCCGTCCCCGTCGCGCTCCCGAAGCCCGCCCGCCCGGTGCGCAGCCCGCGATGGCCGCTGCGCTACGAGGTCCGCCGCCTGCTGGGCGTCCGCACCGCCCCCGTGATCGCCCTCGCCGCGCTCGCCGCCTCCCTCGCCCTGTGCGTGCTGCTGGCCCGGACGGAAGGAGCTCTGCACCCCCGGGCCGTCGTCGCGTGGCCCGACTACCTGCCGCTGCCTCCGGCTGCGTTCGGGGCGGGTCTGATCGGGGCCCTCGCCTTCGGCGAGGAGTTCCGCTACCCCGCTCTCGCCGCCGCCCGGGGGACCGTGCCGCGCCGACTCGGCCTGCTCCTGGCCAAGCTCGGTGTGACCGCGGTCGCGGCCCTGGTCCTGGCGGGTCTCGTCGTGGCCGCCGACTTCCAGGCGCTGCGCCTCATGTACGGGCCCGACTTGATGGCCGTGCCCGGCAACTGGGCGGGCACGGCGGCTGGTTGGGGCGGTCTCTGCGTCGGCAGCGCCTGGTCCGGCCTGCTGGCCGCCGGCGTCTTCCGTGTCACGGCCGCAGGGGTGGCCGCGGTGCTCGCCGCACCGGTACTGGTGGCGCCGCTCGTGCACAAGGTGATCGTCGTACCGGCGGCCCGCTCGATCACCGGACTTCCCGGCAGACTGCGCGACCTGGCCTGGCTCGAGCTCCCTCAGCAGGCCGACCGATGGTTGATCGCCGCGGGGCGGCTGCTGGCCCAGCCCATGGGGGCCGCGATCGCGCTGTCGCTGGCGGCGCTCGTCTGCGCGTACGCCTTCACCGGTCTTCGCCGGAGGGCCTTTTGGTGACCGAGGGGTGACTGTCTGTTCGCGAACTGCCCACGACGACTTGGGTAATGCCCGTTTCCTTACGATAAGTCGTCAATTGAGGGGCGAGCGCCGATCACCCTTTCGTGTGCTTTTCACCAAAGACCTCAAGGGGCTCGGAAGCGGAGCCGACAAAGGATGCGTGAGTACCCTTGCGCACACCATGATGACCGCCGCCCGCCCCACCGAGAACGGCCTTGCCGGTCCGGGGGAACTCGACCGCTACGGCTACGGCGGATCGCCCGTCGCCGACCGCGTCGGCCCTCCCTCGTGGGACGGCTCGGACGCGGAGTTGGGCCGGGTCGGCCGCCGCAGCGCGGGCAGCCGCGGTCGCGGCCTGCACGGCCAACTCGTCCAGCAGCTCGGCCAGATGATCGTCTCCGGCGACCTCGGGGCGGACCGCCCGCTCGTACCCGAGGAGATCGGCCAGCGCTTCGAGGTCTCCCGCACCGTGGTGCGGGAGTCGCTCCGGGTGCTCGAGGCGAAGGGGCTGGT
This sequence comes from Streptomyces sp. NPDC006294, assembly GCF_042870895.1. NCBI lineage: Bacteria > Bacillati > Actinomycetota > Actinomycetes > Kitasatosporales > Streptomycetaceae > Streptomyces > Streptomyces sp. NPDC006294. Next base: position 99,074 of record NZ_JBIAHV010000017.1, on the reverse strand, counting down.
CAGCGCCCGGCCCAATGTCGGCACCCGCGTCCGCCCCGTCAGTGACTGGAACCTTCTCGACCCCGACATCATCGAGTGGCGCGCCTTCGGCCCGCAGCGCGAGGACCAGCGCCGGGAGCTGGGCGAGCTGCGCTGGACGATCGAGCCGCTGGCCGCCCGGCTCGCCGCCGGTCACGGCCGTGAGGACGTCCAGCAGCGCCTCGGCGACATGGTCGAGATCATGGGCCACTCCCTGGCCCAGGGGGACGCGCTCACGTTCTCGCGCGCCGACGCCGAGTTCCACTCGCTGCTGATCCAGCTCGCGAGCAACCGGATGCTGGAGCATCTGTCCGGAATCGTTTCAGCGGCGCTCCAGGTGTCCGGCGCCCCGGTCACCGGCTGTGACCGGCCCACCGAGGCGTCGCTGTCGCACCACGCCCGCATCGCGGACGCCCTCGCCTCCGGCGACGGGCCCGCCGCGGAATCGGCCATGCGTCAGCTGCTCACGGTTCACCCGGAAGTGGAGCGAGTGGTCCCCGCGCCGCGTGAGCACTGACAGCGTCGGCGGTCGGGGATGGGGAAGGCGTCCGGACCGCGGGTCACCGGATTCCGAGAGGATGTGTCGCCGGATTCCGAGGGGATCCGGCGACGCATCATGTCGCAAACTTCCCGCTTTGACCGTTCGGTCGCTTTTGGGGTGTGACTGGGGCCACGTGGATTGGGCGTAACACTCCTCGAGGCTGCGCGATGACCTAAGAGGTGACAGCCGAGGAGGGAATACAGCAGCCGCACACGGCGCTGTGACAGCTCCTGGGTTCCGCCCGCGCCACCGGCACATCCGCAGCCCGGTGGTCGTCGGCTTCGGCCCGATCATGGGCGGGGCCGGAAGCCGTTTCCATCGTTCCGAGAGGTTGTTCGTGTCGGCCAGCACATCCCGTACGCTCCCGCCGGAGATCGCCGAGTCCGAGTCTGTGATGGCGCTCATCGAGCGGGGAAAGGCTGATGGGCAGATCGCCGGCGATGACGTGCGTCGGGCCTTCGAGGCTGACCAGATTCCGCCAACCCAGTGGAAGAATGTTCTGCGCAGCCTCAACCAGATCCTCGAGGAAGAGGGTGTGACGCTGATGGTCAGTGCAGCGGAGTCGCCGAAGCGCGCCCGCAAGAGCGTCGCTGCGAAGAGCCCGGCCAAGCGCACCGCCACCAAGACCGTCGCGGCCAAGACCGCCACGGCGAAGACCGTCGCGGCCACCACGGCCCCGGCGGCCGAGACCGTCGAGGTCCCGGCCGACGAGTCCTCGGAGACCGCGCCTGCCAAGAAGACGGCCGCCAAGAAGACGACGGCCAAGAAGACGGCGGCGAAGAAGACCGCCGTCAAGAAGACGACGGCGAAGAAGACCGCCGCCAAGAAGGACACCGACGAGGCAGCCGACGGTGAGGAGCTGCTCGACGAGGTCCAGCCCGGCGCCAAGAGCGATGAGGAAGAGCCCGAGGGCGAGAACAAGGGCTTCGTCCTCTCCGACGACGACGAGGACGACGCGCCCGCGCAGCAGGTCGCGGTCGCGGGCGCCACCGCCGACCCGGTCAAGGACTACCTGAAGCAGATCGGCAAGGTCCCGCTGCTCAACGCCGAGCAGGAGGTCGAGCTCGCCAAGCGCATCGAGGCGGGCCTGTTCGCCGAGGACAAGCTGGCGAACTCCGACAAGCTGGCGCCGAAGCTCAAGCGCGAGCTGGAGATCATCGCCGAGGACGGCCGCCGCGCCAAGAACCACCTGCTGGAGGCCAACCTCCGGCTGGTCGTCTCGCTGGCCAAGCGCTACACCGGCCGCGGCATGCTCTTCCTGGACCTGATCCAGGAGGGCAACCTGGGTCTGATCCGCGCGGTCGAGAAGTTCGACTACACCAAGGGCTACAAGTTCTCCACGTACGCCACCTGGTGGATCCGTCAGGCGATCACCCGCGCCATGGCCGACCAGGCCCGCACCATCCGTATCCCGGTGCACATGGTCGAGGTCATCAACAAGCTCGCCCGTGTGCAGCGCCAGATGCTCCAGGACCTGGGCCGCGAGCCCACCCCGGAGGAGCTGGCCAAGGAGCTCGACATGACCCCTGAGAAGGTCATCGAGGTCCAGAAGTACGGCCGTGAGCCGATTTCGCTGCACACCCCGCTCGGCGAGGACGGCGACAGCGAGTTCGGTGACCTGATCGAGGACTCCGAGGCGGTCGTCCCGGCGGACGCCGTGAGCTTCACCCTCCTGCAGGAGCAGCTCCACTCGGTGCTCGACACCCTGTCCGAGCGTGAGGCCGGCGTGGTCTCGATGCGCTTCGGCCTCACGGACGGCCAGCCGAAGACCCTGGACGAGATCGGCAAGGTCTACGGCGTGACGCGCGAGCGCATCCGCCAGATCGAGTCGAAGACGATGTCCAAGCTGCGCCACCCGTCGCGGTCGCAGGTTCTCCGCGACTACCTCGACTGAGTCCAGTCCCCACAGAACGCCCCCGACCTGCGAATCCGCCGGTCGGGGGCGTTTTCGTGCCGCCGGACGGGCGACGCGGGGCCACGATCCTGCCTGGTCCGGATCGTCGCGGGCGCGGGCGTCGTCGGCGGTCCGCGGCCGGTCCGTACACGGTCGAACAGACGTCGGCCCGAGAGCCCGTGACGAAGGACCCGGATCACCCTGGAGGCCGGGTCGTTCGTCGTGCCATGGAGTGCGCGGGGCGGCCGGTTGGCGGACTCTGAGTTGGACCGGATTCACGCAGAGTCAGGAGACCATATGCGTCGGCCCACTGCCCGAGCCCTGGCCGGGGTGCCGGCCCTGATCGCAGCAGCGGTCGTGACACCACTGGCGACGCCCCTGCCCGCCGCCGCGGACAGCGTGGTCATCGGCGGTTACGAGGTGCGTGCCGAGGAGACCCCGTGGGTCGTGGCGCTTGCCAGCCGTGACCGGTTCGGCGCAACGCGCGGCGGACAGTTCTGCGGGGGCGTGGTCGTGGCGCCGACCACGGTGATGACGGCCGCCCACTGCCTCAGCACGGCCGTGCTCGGCGAGGACGCCGCGTCCGTGCGCGACCTGCAGATCATCGCGGGCCGCTCGGAGCTGACGGGCGGTGGCGGGCAGGAGGTACCGGTGCGGGAGACCTGGGTGACGCCCGAGTACGACCCGGTGACCAACAGCGCCGACATGGCGCTGCTGACGCTGGCCGAGGCCCTGCCCGCGGATCACGTGCTGCCGGTGGCCGAAGCGGGTGACCCGGCGTACGAGGCCGGCACCGCCGCCACGGTCTACGGCTGGGGCGACACGAAGGGTGACGGCAGCTACGCGTCCGCCCTGAGGGCGGCGCGGGTGTCCGTACTGCCGGACGAGACGTGCGCGAGCGCGTATCCCGGCGGGCGGGGCAGCAGGTACCAGCCGTCCACGATGCTGTGTGCCGGGGACCCGCAGGGCGGCCACGACGCCTGCCAGGGGGACAGCGGAGGTCCGCTGATCGCCGAGGGCAGGCTGATCGGCCTCGTCTCCTGGGGCAGCGGCTGCGGACGGCCCGACGGGCCGGGGGTCTACACGAGGGTCGCGGCGGTGGCTCCGCCCCTGACAGGGGCGGGCGACTGATCGTCCGCACCGGCCGGCACGGCCGGGATCGGTGACGGAACGAGAGCGGGCGGCTTCCCCCGGTGTCCGGGGGAGCCGCCCGTCGGCCGGTCCAGGACCGGCTACTGGCTCGTCGGGATGTGAGGCGTCAGTGGTCCTCTTCACCGGCGCCGGCCGGCACGGCCGTCAGGCGGTCCGTCTCATCCTGTATTTCCGCGGCGATCTTCTTGAGTTCCGGCTCGAACTTGCGCCCGTGGTGGGCACAGAAGAGCAGTTCACCACCGCTGATCAGTACGACGCGCAGATACGCCTGGGCGCCGCAGCGGTCGCAGCGGTCAGCGGCCGTCAGCGGGCTCGCGGGGGTCAGAACAGTAGTCACGTCGCCTCTTCTCTAGCTCGACGAGCTGTCGTACCAGGGTCAACATCCAACCAGCCCGAAAACGTTCCCGCTCGTGGCTTTTCCTCGAAACTTTTTCCCGAGGTGGCTGTCTGCTGCCGGTTGGCGGCGAATGAGCCGTATTGCTTCGCTCTACGGATTTCGCGTTGCTTGTCTCGTTTGGCCCTCCCGGCTGGGTTGCCGGTTGTTCATGAGGACGTGCCCGGAGCCTAAATGGTTCATGCCTGGAAGGGAACGTGATGTGCACGTCACCCCATCGAGGGATCGAACACCTTTGCGACTCTGGACTAGCATGAGTTTTCACGTGGGTGGCGTTACATCGGCTCTACCAGGCCTCTGTACGCTCTGACCCGGTGACAGACGCCAGGCCTATACCCCCACAGGCCACTTTCCAAATTCAGCGAGGAGCGAACCGCGTGACCGCCGAGACGTCCGTGCCGTCCAGTGCGCTGCTGACCGCAGACCGTGACGGTTCCAACTACACCGCGCGGCACCTGCTCGTACTTGAGGGGCTCGAGGCGGTTCGCAAACGCCCTGGCATGTACATCGGGTCGACCGACAGCCGGGGCCTGATGCACTGCCTCTGGGAGATCATCGACAACTCGGTCGACGAGGCTCTCGGCGGGTACTGCGACCACATCGAGGTCATCCTCCACGAGGACAGCTCCGTGGAGGTCCGCGACAACGGCCGCGGCATCCCCGTCGACGTTGAGCCGAAGACCGGCCTCTCCGGCATCGAGGTCGTCATGACCAAGCTGCACGCCGGCGGCAAGTTCGGCGGCGGCTCGTACGCCGCGTCCGGCGGTCTGCACGGCGTGGGTGCCTCCGTGGTGAACGCCCTGTCCGCCCGGCTCGACGTCGAGGTCGACCGCAACAGCTCCACGCACGCCATCAGCTTCCGCCGCGGCGTCCCCGGGATCTTCACCGAGTCCGGTCCCGACGCCCCCTTCGACCCCGCCAACGGACTGCGCAAGATCAAGCGCGTGCCGAAGGCCCGCACCGGCACCCGCGTCCGGTACTGGGCGGACCGGCAGATCTTCCTGAAGGACGCCAAGCTCTCCCTGGACCACCTGCACCAGCGCGCCCGCCAGACCGCCTTCCTGGTGCCCGGCCTGACCATCGTCGTGCGGGACGAGCGCGCCCTGGAGGGCGCGGGCAAGACAGAGGAGACGTTCCGCTTCGACGGCGGCATCAGCGAGTTCTGCGAGTACCTGGCCCAGGACAAGGCCGTCTGCGACGTGGTGCGGCTCACCGGCCAGGGCACCTTCAAGGAGACCGTCCCCGTCCTCGACGACCGCGGTCACATGACGCCGACCGAGGTCACCCGCGAACTCGGCGTCGACATCGCGCTGCGCTGGGGCACCGGGTACGACACCACGCTCAAGTCCTTCGTCAACATCATCGCCACCCCCAAGGGCGGCACCCATGTGAGCGGCTTCGAACGCTCCGTGACGAAGACGATGAACGAGGTGCTGCGCTCCGCCAAGATGCTGCGCGTCGCCGAGGACGACATCGTCAAGGACGACGCCCTGGAGGGCCTCACCGCCGTCGTCACCGTCCGGCTGGCCGAGCCGCAGTTCGAGGGACAGACCAAGGAGGTCCTGGGCACCTCGGCGGCCAACAGGATCGTCGCGGCCGTCGTGGCCAAGGAGCTCAAGGCGTTCCTGACGTCCACCAAGCGGGACGCCAAGGCCCAGGCCCGCGCGGTGCTGGAGAAGGCCGTCGCGGCCGCCCGTACGCGCATCGCCGCCCGCCAGCACAAGGAGGCACAGCGCCGGAAGACGGCCCTGGAGTCCTCCTCGCTGCCCGCCAAGCTCGCCGACTGCCGCAGCGACGACGTGGAGCGCAGCGAGCTGTTCATCGTCGAGGGGGACTCGGCGCTCGGCACCGCCAAGCTGGCGCGCAACAGCGAGTTCCAGGCGCTGCTGCCGATCCGCGGCAAGATCCTCAACGTTCAGAAGGCGTCCGTCTCGGACATGCTGAAGAACGCCGAGTGCGGCGCGATCATCCAGGTCATAGGAGCCGGCTCGGGCCGTACGTTCGACATCGACGCCGCCCGGTACGGGAAGATCGTCCTGCTGGTCGACGCCGACGTCGACGGCGCCCACATCCGGATCCTGCTGCTCACGCTCTTCCAGCGCTACATGCGGCCCATGGTGGAGGCCGGCCGGGTCTTCGCGGCCGTGCCGCCGCTGCACCGGATCGAGCTGGTCCAGCCCAAGAAGGGCCAGGACAAGTACATCTACACGTACTCGGACAACGAGCTGCGGCAGACCCTGCTGGAGTTCCAGCGCAAGGGGGTCCGCTTCAAGGACTCGATCCAGCGCTACAAGGGCCTCGGAGAGATGGACGCCGACCAGCTCGCCGAGACCACGATGGACCCGCGCCACCGCACGCTGCGCCGGATCAACATCGGCGACCTGGAGGCCGCGGAGCAGGTCTTCGACCTGCTCATGGGCAACGAGGTCGCGCCCCGCAAGGAGTTCATCACCAGCTCGGCGGCCACCCTGGACCGCTCGCGCATCGACGCCTGACGGCCCAACCGCCGGGCCCTGCCCACCCGGGGGTGGAGACGACGGCTCCACCCCCGGTCCGATCCGCGGCGCCGCCGCCCTCCGTAGCATCGGCCCGGACCGAGGAGGCGGACGTGCGCGGTGGCGAGTGGACCCGGTGGCCCACCCGGGAGGCGCTGTCCCGTATCGGCGTCCCACGGGCCCGGATGGCGCTCGACATCGCCCTGTTCGTCGCGCTGGCCACCTGGGCCGTCGCCAGCGCCTACTCCTCGGACGTGTTCCACGGCCGGGGCGCCGTGCTGCCGCCCGCCGCCCTCGCGGCCTGCGTCGCCGCGGGAGCGCGCTACCGCCTGACCACGCTCGCCCATCGTCTGGCGCCGTCGCTGGCGCTGCTCGCCGTCTTCGCCGCCGTCGGATGGGGCGCCTGCCTCGCGGAGGCGTACGTCGCGGCGGTGGTGGTGTGGATCGGCGTCTGTGTCATGGCCGTGGAGCGGCTCCCGCTCCCCGCCGCGTTGGTGGTGGTCGCGGTCATGATGCCGGGGTTCGCGCTGATCGACGGCAGCGACTGGGGGGACGCCGTCACGCTGGCCTCGGTCTCGCTCGGCGGCTACGCCCTGCGACTGGACGCGGAGGCCCGCGGGGCGGGTTTCCGGCTGCTGGCCCAGGAACGGGCCGCCCGTGAGGCGGAGGCGGTCTCGGCCGCTCTCGCCGAACGGGCCCGTATCGCCCGGGAGATCCACGATGTGCTCGCGCACAGCCTGTCCGCGCAGCTCGTGCATCTGGAGGCGGCCAGGCTGCAGATCGAACGGGAACCGGAAGGGGCCTTCCGGGACCAGATCCTGGAGCGCGTGGTGGCGGCGCGCGGGATGGCCCGGGAGGGGCTCGCGGAGACGCGGCAGGCGCTGTCCGCGCTGCGCGGCGAGATGGCTCCGGTCGAGGACTTTCTGCGCGAGCTGGCCGCCAACGACGGCGTACGGACCGAGGTCTCCGGCGAACCGCGGCGGCTTCCGCCGGAGGCGTCGCAGGCCGTACGGCGGGTGGCGCAGGAGGCGCTGACCAATGTGCGCAAGCACGCGCCGGGGGCCGAGGTGCGGCTGCTGCTCGCGTACCGCGAGGGTGAAATCTCCCTGGAGGTCCGGGACTTCGGAGCCCGTCGCAAGGCCGGCGACCTGACGGCGTCCGGTGCCGGGTACGGTCTGCTCGGGATGCGGGAGCGCGCCGAACTGCTCGGCGGCACGCTGGAGGCGGGACCGGACGGGAAGGGGTTCGTGGTGCGGCTGCGGGTGCCGGCGTGAGCGGGGAGGCGGCCAGGGTCGTCGTCGCCGACGACCAGGCGGTGGTACGCGAGGGCATCGTGATGCTGCTGGGACTGCTGCCCGGCATCGAGGTCGTCGGATCGGCCAGGGACGGCGCGGAGGCGGTCGCCCTCGTCGCCGAACTCGCCCCCGACGTCGTCCTCATGGATCTGCGAATGCCGCGGGTCGATGGGGTGGAGGCCACCCGCCGGATCCGCGAGGAGCATCCCGCCACCCAGGTCGTCGTGCTCACGACCTACGCCGACGACGGCTCGCTCTTCCCCGCGCTGCGGGCCGGGGCCCGGGGCTACCTCACCAAGGACGCCGACGGCGACGAGATCGTCCGGGCGATCCAGGACGTCGTCGCCGGGCGGGCCGGACTCTCCCCGGTGGTCCAGAGCCGGCTCATCGAACAGGTCACTGCGGAACCCGCTCACTCCAGCCCCCGGCTGCCCGACGGGCTGACCGCACGCGAGGGCGAGGTGCTCACGCTGATCGCCGAAGGGCTGGGCAACGCCGACATCGCGCGGCGCCTCGGCATCTCCACCGCCACGGTGAAGACCCACATCAACAACCTGTTCGCCAAGGCGGGACTCCACGACCGGGCCCAGGCCGTCCGGTACGCCTATCGGGAAGGGCTCGCGCAGCCTCCTGGGAGGAACGTCACCTGATGGGGTGAAGACCTCAAGAGAAGAGTCCTGGATCTTCCCACTCTGTCCATCCTTGGGCAGGCGGCCGGAACGGTTCGCCGCGGCGAGGAGTGTCGATGGTGGAGAAGCAGCAAGACCGGGATGTCGCCCCGGTACGGCTCGACGACCCGTGGTGCGACGCACTGGCCTCCGGCTGGAGCGACCGGGACGGCACCGGAGCTCCTGCCCCCGACGGGCCGCCCGACCCGGGCGACGGCCCCGCGGCCGCGCCCAGCGCCGCGGACATCTACCTGGAGGTGCAGCGCAGCGAGGCGTTCCAGGAAGTACGCGCCCGCTACCGGCGGTTCGTCGTCCCCGCTTGCGCGGCCTTCCTCCTCTGGTACCTGGCCTACGTCGTCGCGGCGACGACGACGCCGGGCCTGATGGCCAGGCCGGTCGTCGGCGCGGTCAACGTGGCGATGGTCGCCGGGCTCGCGCAGTTCCTCACCACGTTCCTGCTGACCTGGGCGTACGTCCGCCACGCCAGGCTGCGCCGCGACCGGGCGGCACTGGATCTGCGGTGGGACACCCAGGAGATGACCAGGGGGGCCAGGCGTTGACGGGGGATCACCAGGCGCTCGCACTGCTGCTGTTCAGCGTGTTCATCGCGGTCACTCTCGCGATCACCACCTGGGTGAGCCGCAACAGGCGCGGTTCCGCAGAGGAGTTCTACGCGGGCGGGCGGCTGTTCTCCCCGATGGAGAACGGATTCGCCATCGCCGGCGACTACATGTCCGCCGCCTCCTTCCTCGGCATCTCCGGCCTCATCGCGCTCTACGGCTACGACGGCATGCTCTACTCCGTGGGCTTCCTGGTCGCCTGGCTGGTCGTCCTCCTGCTCGTCGCCGAACTGGTCCGCAACTGCGGCCGGTTCACCCTCGCCGACGTCGTCGCCGCGCGGATGAGGGAACGGCCCGTCCGGATCGCGGCGGGGACCTCCTCGATCACCGTCTCCGTGCTCTATCTGGTGGCGCAGATGGTGGGAGCCGGCAGCCTGGTCGCGCTGCTGCTCGGTGGGACGAGCGGGGCCGCGCGCTCGTGGACCGTCGTCGGCGTCGGGGCCCTGATGGTGATCTACGTGTCGCTGGGCGGGATGCGGGCCACCACCTGGATCCAGATCGTCAAGGCCGTGCTGCTGATGGCCGGCGCGATCGCACTGACCGTGCTCGTACTGGTGCGCTTCCACGGCGACTTCGACCAGCTGCTCAACTCCGCCGCCGCCCGCAGCGGTCACGGCACGGACTTCCTCGCCCCCGGCCTGAGGTACGGCGGGGACTGGACCGCCCGCCTGGACTTCATCAGCCTGGGCCTGGCGCTCGTCCTCGGCACGGCCGGGCTGCCGCACATCCTGGCGCGCTTCTACACCGTGCCGACCGCGCGGGCCGCCCGCCGCTCGGTCGTCTGGTCCATCGGGCTCATCGGCAGCTTCTATCTGATGACGATCGTGCTCGGCTTCGGAGCGGCCGCCGTGGTCGGCACCTCGGAGGTCCGGGCGTCCAACGCCGCGGGCAACACCGCCGTCCCCCTGCTCGCCCTCGATCTGGGCGGCGGCGCCGGCTCCACCGGCGGCACCGTGCTGTTCGCGGTCGTGGCGGCCGTGGCGTTCGCGACGATCCTGGCCGTCGTCGCCGGCATCACCCTCGCCTCCTCCACGTCCGTCGCCCACGATCTGTACGCCACACTGCGGAGCCGTCGCCCCTCCGGCCGGCGGCGGCAGTACGGCGAGGTCGCCGTGGCCCGCGTCGCCGCCATCGGCATCGGCGCGGTCGCGATCGCCCTCGGGCTGCTGGCCCGCGACCTGAACGTCGCGTTCCTCGTCGGCCTGGCCTTCGCCGTCGCCGCCTCCGCGAACCTTCCGGTCCTGCTCTACTCGCTGTTCTGGCGGAACTTCACCACGCGCGGTGCGGTCTGGTCCGTCTACGGGGGGCTCGTGCCAGCCGTGCTGCTGGTCGTCCTGTCACCGGTCGTCTCCGGCGGTGAGCGGTCGCTCTTCCCCGGTGTGGACTTCCATGTCTTCCCGCTGGAGAACCCGGGGCTCGTCTCCATCCCGCTCGGCTTCCTCGCCGGCTGGATCGGCACGGTCGTCTCCTCCGAGCCACCCGACGCGGCGAAGCACGCCGAGACCGAGGTACGGGCGCTCACCGGAGCCGGCGCGGTCTGACCGGCCCTGGTGGCGCGCGAACGGGCCGGCCCGCCCACGCCCGTCAGACGCTCGACGCCCACACGTAGCGGTGCTCCGGGCGGCCCGTCTCGCCGTACCGGAGCGTCAGCCGGACCCCGCTCGACCGCTCCAGGAGCTTCAGATAGCGCTGCGCGGTCTGCCGGCTCACCCCCGCCCGGTCCGCGATCTCCTGGGCCGACAGCGGGCCGTCGGCGGCCAGCAGCACCTGCCGCACGAGTTCCGCCGTGGTCGGCGAGTGTCCCTTCGGCAGCTCCGGGGCGATCACACCGGCCGACAGGGTGCCGAAGATCCGGTCCACCTCCGCCTGTTCGGCCTCGCCGCCGCCGTCGAGGGTCCGTCGCAGCGTCGCGTACGCCTCCAGCTTGGCGCGCAGCCCGGCGAAGTTGAACGGCTTGACGAGGTACTGCAGCGCTCCGTGGCGCATCGCCGCCTGGACGGTGGCCACGTCCCTGGCCGCCGTCACCATGATCACGTCCGTCTGGTGGCCGAGCGCACGGAGGTCACGGACGACCGACAGTCCGGTCTCGTCCGGCAGATAGTGGTCGAGCAGGATCAGATCGACGGGCACCTCGGCGACACGGGCGAGCGCCTCGGCGGCCGAGTGGGCCCGTGCCACGACCCGGAAGCCCGCGACCTTGGCGACGTAGGCGGCGTTGATCTCCGCGACCCGGACGTCGTCGTCCACGACCAGTACGTTGATCATCGTGCCTGCCGGAACTCTCGTGTGCGGGGCGCCGGCGCCCCGGTCCCGGCTTCTTCCGCCGGTGCGCCGTCCGAGGCGCCGGGCTCGGTCAGGGCGTCCGGCAGTACGACGCTGAACTCGGCGCCGCCCGCAGCCGCCGCGCGGACCGCCGCGCTGCCGCCCTGCCGCTCCGCGAACCTGCGCACCAGCGGCAGACCCAGGCCGCGCTTGCCGTGGGCCGGCAGCTCCTTGGTCGACCAGCCCTCCGTGAAGATCAGCTCGCGCTGTCCGTCCGGGACACCGGGGCCGCTGTCCGAGACCCGCAGGACCACCGTGCTGCCCTCCGCGCGCAGCTCGACCTCGACCCTCGGGTCCGATGTGCCCGTGGCCGCGTCCAGCGCGTTGTCCACGAGGTTGCCGACCACCGTCACCAGTCCGCGCGGATCCACCAGCCGGTCGGGCAGCAGGGTCGCCGGGGCGACGCCCAGCGAGACGCCGCGCTCCGCGGCGACCGTCGCCTTGCCGACCAGCAGCGCCGCGAGCAGCGGGTCGTGGACCTTCTCGGTGACCTGCTCGGCGGTCGTCCGGTGCACCCCGACGACCTCCGTGACGAAGTCGGCCGCCTCCTGGTGCATCTCCAGTTCCAGCAGGCCCAGCAGGGTGTGCAGCCGGTTCGCGTGCTCGTGGTCCTGGGCGCGCAGCGCGTCGATCAGACCGCGGGTGGAGTCCAGCTCCCGGCCCAGCTGCTCGAGCTCCGTCCGGTCGCGCAGCGTGGCGACGGCGCCGCCGTCGCCGGTCGGCATCCGGTTGGCGACGAGGACCCGGCTGCCCCGTACGGTCAGCAGATCGTCCCCGCTCACCCGGCCCGCCAGCACATCGCTGGTACGCCCTTCGCCGAGGACCTCCTCCAGCGGCCGGCCGATGGCCTCGGGGCCCACGCCGAGCAGCCGCTGCGCCTCGTCGTTCAGCAGCCGGACGCGCCCCGCGTCGTCCAGCGCCACGACGCCTTCCCTGATGCCGTGCAGCATCGCCTCACGCTCGGCGAGCAGCGCGGAGATGTCGGAGAAGGCGAGGTCGTGGGTCTGGCGCTGGAGCCGGCGGGAGATGAGATAGGCGGCGAGCGCCCCGACGGCCAGCGCGCCACCGGCGTAGGCGAGCAGCCCCGGGATCGCGGCCAGCAGCCGCGCCCGCACGCTGTCGTACTCGATCCCGACGGACACCGCGCCGACGATCGTCCCGTCCGTGTCGCGCAGCGGCACCTTGCCGCGGGCGGAGCGGCCGAGGGTGCCGCTGTCGATCTCCATCACGTCCTGCCCGGCCAGCGCCTCGCTCGGGTCGGTGGAGACGACCCGGCCGATCCGCTCGGGGGACGTGTGGGACCAGCGCACCCCGCGGCCGTCCATGACCACGATGTACTCGGCCCCGGTGGCCAGCCTGATCCGCTCGGCCTCGGCCTGCACCGGTCCGTCGGCGGTCGGCCGGGAGGCGGTCAGCTCCTCCGCGAGCTCCGGTGACGCCGTCGTCTCCGCGATGGCGAGCGCGCGGCGCATCGCCTGGTCGTCGAGCTGGGCGCCGAGCGGGGCGAGGAACAGGCCGGTGGCCAGTGCGGTGACCCCGGTGACGATCGCCAGCTGCATCAGCAGCACCTGGGAGAAGACCCGCCGCGGCCAGCCGAACCGCCGTCGCCGGGCGGGGGCGGTCGGTGCGGGACTCATGCCTACGAACGGTAAGGGGGGCGGCTCCATTCCGGAAATGCGGTGCCCACGCAAGCCGCTTGCGGTGCTTGCGGCGGCCTTGCGACCGGGTGTGGGATCAGTCGTCCCGGTGTGGGATCAGCGCAAGCCGCTTGCATGGCTTGCGCTGGTCTTGCGCGCGTGACGCGACGACTTGCTCAGGTGGCGAAGAAGGTGGGGGTCAGCGAGGCCACGGTCAGCCGTGTCCTCAACGGCAAGCCGGGAGTCTCCGAGGCCACCCGCCAGTCCGTGCTGACGGCCCTGGACGTCCTCGGCTACGAGCGGCCGACCCAGCTGCGGGGCGAGCGCGCGCGGCTGGTCGGGCTGGTGCTGCCCGAGCTGCAGAACCCGATCCGCGGCGGCGCGGGCTCGGCGTGCCCGGTGACGTGTCGGTGGTGGGCTTCGACGACTCCGCGTTCATGAACTGCACGGAGCCGCCGCTGACGACGGTCCGCCAGCCGATCGAGTCCATGGGGCGGGCGGCGGTCGAACCGCTCTGCGCCCAGATCCAGGGCGGCGAGGTGCCGCCGGGGGAGCTTCTGTTCGAACCGGAGCTGGTGGTACGGGGGTCGACGGGCAGGCACGGCAGGGGTGACGGGGCCGGCGGCGGAGTCCCACCTGCCCGAAAGGACCGTCACGTGGCAGCCCCCCATATCCTGGGGCCCGCAGCCGTCGCAGTCCCGGAGGTGCCGTCTTGAGCAAGCCGCAGATCCCCGTCATCGTCCTCGCGGGCTTTCTGGGATCCGGCAAGACGACGCTGCTCAACCATCTGCTGCGCACCAGCCGCGGGACCAGGATCGGGGCGATCGTCAACGACTTCGGGTCCATCGAGATCGACGCCATGACCGTGGCCGGACAGCTCGGCGACTCCACGGTGTCGCTCGGCAACGGCTGCCTGTGCTGTGCGGTCGACGCGAGCGAGCTCGACGTGTTCCTCGACCGGCTCACCCGGCCCGCGGCCGGTCTCGACGTGATCGTCATCGAGGCGAGCGGCCTCGCCGAACCGCAGGAGCTGGTCAGGATGGTCCTGGCCAGCGACAACGAGCGGATCGTGTACGGCGGCCTGGTCGAGGTCGTCGACGCGGCCGAGTTCGAGCGGACCCGGGAGAAGCATCCGGAGACCGACCGCCACCTGGCCGTCGCCGACCTCGTCGTACTGAACAAGGCGGACCGGGTCGGCGACGCGGAGCGGCGCGCGCTGCGCGAGACGGTCACCGGGCTCGCCCGGGGCGCCGCCGTGATCCCGGCGTCGTACGGGCGCGTCGACCCGGAGCTGTTCTTCGAACCGCGGCCGCGGACCGAGCGGGTCGGCCAGCTGTCCTTCGAGGACCTCTACGACGACGACCACGACGGTCATGATCATCACGACGGCCATCTGCACACCGCCTACGAGACCGCCTCGTTCGTCTCGACGGACCCGCTGCACCCGCGCCGGCTGCTGGACTTCCTCGACTCCCGCCCCGAAGGGCTCTACCGCATCAAGGGGTTCGTCGACTTCGGCGCGCTCGACCCGGGAAACCGGTACGCGGTCCACTCCGTGGGCCGGTTCCTGCGCTTCTACCCCGAGCCCTGGCCGCCGGGCGACACCGCTCGCCGGACCGAGCTGGTGCTCATCGGTTCCGGTGTCGACGCCCCCGCCCTGGTCGCGGAACTCGACTCAGCCCGTGTCACCGGAGCCGAGGACACCCCGGAGGAGCACAGCCTGTGGGGCGTCCTGCGCTACGTACCGAAAAGGTCCTCGGACGACCCGTCCGAGGACCCCTTCGACAGCTACGCGCTCTAGCCTTGCGTCGTCCTAGCTCGCCGGGCCCGCGAGCACCGCGACCGGCGAGGTGAGAGGCGTGCCTGAGCCGTCGCGGCGCGGGTCGATCTCCGGGAGCTCGGCGGGGGAGCCGTTCTTCTGCGCCGCTCTGGCCGGCGCCGCGCCGGCCCAGGCCAGGACCAGCACGTCCTCGCCCTTCAGGAAGCGCTGACAGCGCACCCCGCCGGTGGCCCGGCCCTTGCGCGGGTACTGGTCGAACGGCGTCAGCTTCGCCGTCGCGATCGAGTCGTCCAGCGTGCCGTGAGAACCCGCCACCGTGAACACGACCGCGTCCCCGGCCGGGTCCACCGCGGTGAAGGAGATGACCTCCGCGCCCTCCGCCAGCTTGACGCCGGTCATACCGCCCGCCGGACGGCCCTGCGGGCGCACCTGCGAGGCCGGATAGCGCAGCAGCTGGGCGTCCGAGGTGATGAAGACCAGGTCCTCCTCACCGGTGTGCAGCTCGACGGCGCCGACGATCCGGTCGCCGTCCCTGAGCGTGATGACCTCCAGCTCCTCCTTGTTGGAGGGGTAGTCGGGCACCACTCGTTTGACCACGCCCTGCAGTGTGCCGAGCGCGAGCCCCGGCGACGACTCGTCGAGCGTGGTGAGGCAGACGACCGTCTCGTCGCCCTCCAGCGACAGGAACTCCGAGATCGGCGCTCCTCCGGAGAGGTTGGGCGCGGTCGCCGTGTCCGGCAGCTGCGGCAGGTCGATCACGGACAGCCGCAGCAGCCGCCCGGCCGACGTCACCGCGCCCACCTCGCCGCGCTGGGTCGTGAGCACCGCCGAGACGATCACATCGTGCTTGGTGCGTCTGCTCCGGCCCTCGTCGAGCGGCTCGCCCGTGGCCGTGCGCGCGAGCAGACCGGTGGAGGAGAGCAGCACCCGGCACGGGTCGTCCGCCACCTGGAGCGAGGCCGCCGGCGCGGGTGAACCCGCGGACTCCAGCAGGACCGTGCGCCGCGGGGTGCCGAACTTCTTCGCCACAGAGGCCAGTTCGGCGGAGACCAGCTTGCGCAGCTCGGAGTCCGACTCGAGGATGCCGGTCAGCTCGTCGATCTCACCGTTGAGCCGGTCGCGCTCGCTCTCCAGCTCGATGCGGTCGAACTTGGTGAGCCGGCGCAGCGGGGTGTCGAGGATGTACTGCGTCTGGACGTCGCTCAGGGAGAAGCGCTCGATCAGCCGCTCCTTCGCCTGCGCCGAGTTCTCGCTGGACCGGATGAGGCGGATGACCTCGTCGATGTCGATGAGGGCGACGAGCAGCCCCTCGACCAGATGCAGCCGGTCGCGGCGCTTGGTGCGCCGGAACTCGCTGCGTCGCCGGACGACCTCGAAGCGGTGGTCGAGATAGACCTCGAGCAGTTCCTTCAGACCGAGCGTGAGCGGCTGTCCGTCGACCAGCGCCACGTTGTTGATGCCGAAGGACTCCTCCATGGGAGTCAGCTTGTACAGCTGCTCGAGCACGGCCTCCGGGATGAAGCCGTTCTTGATCTCGATGACCAGGCGAAGACCGTGCGAACGGTCGGTGAGGTCCTTGACGTCCGCGATGCCCTGGAGCTTCTTCGACCCGACCAGATCCTTGATCTTGGCGATGACCTTCTCCGGGCCGACCGTGAAGGGCAGTTCCGTGACGACCAGGCCCTTGCGGCGCGCGGTGACGTTCTCCACGGACACCGTGGCGCGGATCTTGAACGAACCGCGGCCCGACTCGTAGGCGTCCCTGATGCCGCTCAGGCCGACGATGCGGCCGCCGGTCGGCAGGTCGGGGCCCGGCACATGGCGCATCAGCGTCTCGAGGTCCGCGCCGGGGTACCGGATGAGGTGGCGCGCCGCGGCGACGACCTCGCCCAGATTGTGCGGAGGCATATTGGTCGCCATGCCGACCGCGATCCCGGACGCGCCGTTGACCAGCAGGTTCGGATAGGCGGCGGGCAGCGCGACGGGCTCGCGCTCCTGGCCGTCGTAGTTGGACTGGAAGTCGACCGTGTCCTCGTCGATCGACTCGGTCATCAGGCTGGTGGCGTCGGCCATCCGGCATTCGGTGTACCGCATGGCGGCGGGCGGGTCGTCGTTGCCCAGCGAGCCGAAGTTGCCGTGGCCGTCGACCAGCGGAAGGCGCATGGAGAACGGCTGCGCCATGCGCACGAGGGCGTCGTAGATCGACGCGTCACCGTGCGGGTGCAGCTTTCCCATGACCTCGCCGACGACGCGGGCGCACTTCACATAGCCGCGGTCGGGACGCAGTCCCATCTCGTTCATCTGGTAGACGATGCGGCGGTGCACCGGCTTCATGCCGTCGCGTGCGTCCGGCAGGGCCCGGGAGTAGATCACCGAGTACGCGTACTCGAGGAAGGAGCCCTGCATTTCGTCCACCACGTCGATGTCGAGGATCCTCTCCTCGAAGTCGTCCGGCGGTGGGGTCTTCGTGCTGCGGCGGGCCATCGCGGCTGCTGCTCCTTCACGTACCAGGTGGGCGTCTGACGCCGACCATTGTGGACCGTCCCGCTGACAACGCCGACCGCGACCCGTGTTCCGCACCGCGCCGGGGGCGGAACACGGCGCTCCGGCAGGGGGAAGAACGCGGCTGCCGGACCCGGGAACTTCGCCAGGTGTCGGCACGCTTGCATACAGTGGCAGGTCTGGCAGCACTTTCACGTTTTCGCGATCGAAGGGACGTACATGCCCATGGGTCACACGGCCACAGCGCAGGCCGGTTCCGGCGGCCTGACAGCGACCGAGCACCGCCTGGCGAATGGCCTGCGCGTGGTGCTCTCCGAGGACCACCTGACCCCGGTCGCCGCGGTCTGCCTCTGGTACGACGTCGGTTCACGCCACGAGGTCAAGGGCCGTACAGGACTCGCCCACCTCTTCGAGCACTTGATGTTCCAGGGCTCGGCGCAGGTGAAGGGGAACGGCCACTTCGAGCTCGTGCAGGGAGCCGGCGGTTCGCTGAACGGCACCACCAGCTTCGAGCGGACCAACTACTTCGAGACGATGCCCACCCACCAGCTGGAGCTGGCGCTCTGGCTCGAGGCCGACCGGATGGGCTCGCTCCTGACCGCCCTCGACGACGAGTCGATGGAGAACCAGCGCGACGTCGTCAAGAACGAGCGCCGCCAGCGGTACGACAACGTGCCCTACGGCACCGCGTTCGAGAAGCTGACCTCCCTCGTCTACCCGGAGGGCCACCCCTACCACCACACCCCGATCGGCTCGATGGCCGACCTGGACGCGGCGACCCTCGAGGACGCGCGCGCCTTCTTCCGCACGTACTACGCGCCGAACAACGCGGTGCTGTCGGTCGTCGGCGACATCGACCCCGAGCAGACGCTCGCCTGGATCGAGAAGTACTTCGGGTCCATCCCCTCCCACGACGGCAAGCAGCCGCCCCGTGACGGCGCCCTGCCGGACAACATCGGCGCCCAGCTGCGCGAGGAGGTCGTCGAAGAGGTCCCGGCCCGCGCCCTGATGGCCGCCTACCGTCTGCCGCACGACGGCACCCGCGAGTGCGACGCCGCGGACCTGGCGCTGACCGTCCTCGGCGGCGGGGAGTCCTCCCGGCTCCACAACCGCCTGGTGCGCCGCGACCGGACCGCCGTCGCGGCCGGGTTCGGCCTGCTGCGGCTGGCCGGCGCCCCGTCGATGGGCTGGCTGGACGTCAAGACCTCCGGCGGCGTCGAGGTCCCCGGGATCGAGTCGGCCGTCGACGAGGAGCTGGCGCGCTTCGCGGCCGAGGGTCCGACGGAGGAGGAGATGGAGCGGGCCCAGGCCCAGCTGGAGCGCGAGTGGCTGGACCGGCTCGGCACGGTGTCGGGCCGCGCCGACGAACTCTGCCGCTACGCGGTGCTGTTCGGCGACCCGCAGCTGGCGCTCAGCGCCGTCACGCGGGTGCTCGACATCACCGCGGAGGAGGTGCGGGCGGTCGCGAAGGAGCGCCTGCACCCCGAGAACAGGGCGGTGCTGGTCTACGAACCTGTCGCCGCGGAAGAGACCGAAGCGGCCGACGGACACGAGCACGAAGGGACGGACCAGTGAGCGACGCTGCCGTGACCATGGACTTCCACCCGCAGCCGGCTCCGGGCACCGCCCGGCCCTGGGCCTTCCCGGCCCCCGAGCGCGGCACGCTCGACAACGGCCTGACGGTGCTGCGCTGCCACCGGCCCGGCCAGCAGGTCGTGGCGGTCGAGGTCTGCCTCGATGCCCCGCTGGACGCCGAGCCCGAGGGCCTCGACGGCGTCGCCACGATCATGGCGCGCGCCTTGTCGGAGGGCACCGACCAGCACTCCGCGGAGGAGTTCGCCGCCGAACTGGAGCGCTGCGGCGCCACTCTGGACGCCCACGCCGACCACCCCGGCGTCCGGGTGTCGCTGGAGGTCCCGGTCTCCCGGCTCCCCAAGGCGCTGGGTCTGCTCGCCGAGGCGCTGCGGACCCCCGCCTTCGCGGAGAGCGAGGTCGAGCGGCTGGTCCGCAACCGCCTCGACGAGATCCCGCACGAGACGGCGAACCCGGGCCGCCGCGCCGCCAAGCAGCTCTCCAAGGAGCTCTTCCCGGCCGCGCTGCGCGTCTCGCGCCCCCGCCAGGGCACCGAGGAGACGGTGGCCCGGATCGACGCCGCGGCCGTGCGCGCCTTCTTCGAGGCCCATGTGCGCCCCGCGACGGCGACCGCCGTGATCGTCGGCGACCTCACCGGCGTCGACCTGGACGCCGTGCTCGGCGACTCGCTGGGCACCTGGACGGGCGACAAGGCCGCGCCGCACCCGGTGCCCGCGATCACCGCCGACGACACCGGCCGCGTGATCGTCGTGGACCGTCCCGGGGCCGTGCAGACCCAGGTGCTCATCGGCCGGGTCGGGGCGGACCGCCACGACCGCGTCTGGCCCGCCCAGGTGCTCGGCACGTACTGCCTCGGCGGCACCCTCACCTCCCGCCTCGACCGCGTGCTGCGCGAGGAGAAGGGCTACACCTACGGCGTACGGGCCTTCGGCCAGGTGCTGCTCTCCGCGCCGGACGGCTCGGGCGCGGCCATGCTCGCCATCAGCGGCTCCGTGGACACGCCCAACACCGGCCCCGCGCTGGAGGACCTGTGGAAGGTGCTCCGTACGCTCGCGGCCGAGGGCCTCACCGACGCCGAACGTGACGTCGCCGTGCAGAACCTGGTGGGCGTCGCCCCGCTGAAGTACGAGACGGCGGCCTCCGTCGCGGGCACCCTGGCCGACCAGGTCGAGCAGCACCTCCCGGACGACTACCAGGCCCAGTTGTACGTACGGCTGGCGGAGACCGGCACGGTGGAGGCGACCGCGGCCGTGGTCAACGCCTTCCCGGTGGACCGGCTGGTCACGGTGCTCGTCGGCGACGCGTCGCAGATCGCCGAGCCCGTCAAGGCGCTCGGCATCGGCGAAGTGACGGTTGTCACGGGCTGAACGGAAGCCGCCGATCGGGCAGAAGGCGGAAAGCGGCGGATCGCCTGTCAGGCGCGGACAAGTGGAACCCCGGCTTCGGAGCGTTTGCCGGGGTTCCGTCGTATGCCCGTTTTGCGGGAGAGGTTGTCTGTCTGCCCTGTGGCATGCGCTACAAAACGGGCTGTTGGTTTGGCGATTGACGGACGAGATGCCTAGCGTCGGTCCGGCTGTTCGTCTGAAGATCGTCGCGCCCGCGGCGTCGGGCAGTCATCGCCGAGTCCCCGTCAGGCGCGAGCCTGGGGAGCCGGGGACCCAATCAGTCCCTGGGGTGAATCGGACGCCTTCGCCCGAGCGGAGGCGCCCGTAGGAGACCTTCCTGCTCCGAACCCGTCAGCTAACCCGGTAGGCGAGAAGGAAGGAAAGGATCAGCCTCTCCATGGCGTTCACCCGTGCCACCGGGAAGCATCGTGCCCAGAGCCGCCTGACGCGCAGGAGCGCGAAACTGGCCGGCGCCGCCGCACTCGCCACCACCGGCGTCGTCGGAACCCTCGCCTCCCCGGCTCTCGCCGCAGACGCTGCCGCCCTCTCCGTCGAGGACACCGGCCTCACCCAGATCATCACCATGGGCTCGCTCGCCGACGAGATAGCCGACCAGGCCGCCGCGCAGAAGCAGGAGGCCGAGGAGGCCGCCGCCCAGGCCCGTGCGCGGGAGAAGGCCGCGGCGGAGGCCAAGCGCAAGGCGGAGGCGCGCGCCAAGGAGGCCCGCGAGGCCGAGGAGCGCGCCGCCCGTGAGGCCGAGCGCAGGCGGCTGAACTCCTTCCAGCTCCCCATCGCCGGCTCCTTCGTGACCACCGGCTACAAGACCGGCGGCGCCCTGTGGTCCTCCGGCTCCCACTCCGGCGTCGACTTCCGCGCCCCGTCCGGCAGTTCCGTCGTGGCCGTGGGCTCCGGCACCGTCGTCGAGGCCGGCTGGGACGGCGCGTACGGCAACAGCGTCGTGATCCGGATGAACGACGGCACCTACACGCAGTACGGCCACCTGTCGTCGATCGGCGTCTTCGCCGGCCAGCAGGTCACGCCCGGCCAGCAGATCGGCCTCTCCGGCTCGACCGGCAACTCGACAGGGCCGCACCTGCACTTCGAGGCGCGGACCACGGCCGAGTACGGCTCCGACATCGACCCGGTCGCCTATCTGCGCTCGCACGGCGTCGCCGTCTGACCCCGGCGCCCCCCCGTGCGGCCGGCCCGTCGCACCCGCTCGCAAGGCCCCCGGCCCCCCGCCGGGGGCCTTCGGCCTATTCCGTGCCGTTTCCGCCATTCCGTGATTGCCGTGCGTGCCAAGAGATTTCCATGGTTTTCCGGCCGCCGTCGGAAAACGGCGCACATTGCAATAGAGTCACGGGAAGACACGTCCAACGGCTGCGTTTCGCTCGGATCAAGGCGGAGGTTCGGTCATGCGTATTCCCGCGCACTCGGTATGCACGGCGATCCGCGACGACATCGTCTCCGGTGTCTTCGAACGCGGCAGCCGGCTCACCGAGGAGCAGCTCGCCCGCCGCTACGGGGTCTCCCGGGTCCCGGTGCGCGAGGCGCTGCGCACCCTGGAGTCGGAGGGGTTCGTCGTCACCCGGCGGCACGCGGGCGCGTGCGTCGCCGAGCCCACGGAGCAGGAGGCCGCCGACCTCCTCGAGGTCCGCATGCTGCTGGAGCCCCTGGGGGCGGCCCGCGCCGCGCAGCGCCGCACGGAGGCGCACCTGAAGGTGCTTCGCGGCCTGGTCAGGCTGGGGCAGGAGAGGGCGCGCCGGGGCCAGGGCGAGGATCTGCGCTCCCTCGGCAACTGGTTCCACGAGACGCTCGCCCAGTCCTGCGGCAGCCCGGGACTGACCGCGCTGCTCACCCAGCTGCGGCACAAGATCGCCTGGATGTACGCGGTGGAGCAGCCGGCCGCGCCGGTCGAGGCGTGGGCCGAGCGCGGCGCGATCGTCGACGCCGTGGCGCGCGGTGACGCCGAGCGGGCGCGGGCGCTGACGGCGCTGCACGCGGAGCGGTCCGCCGGGGCGCACCGGCTGCGGCGCACCGTGCGGGTGAGGACTTCGCAACATCCCGTAAACACCACGAGCGGCCGGAATTAACAGACGGCGTATACAAAAGTGGTGCGGTGCTGTTTCTTTTGTGGATTTCTTTTCCCGGCGGCGTCCGTGAATTCGTGGTGCTCGCGGAATGCGCGTGGGCGGTTCCGGGAAAGCGGTGGTCGGGGAATGCGGAACCGCGGTGCCCCCCGTATCGGGGCACCGCGGTCTGTCGTACTGGGGGCCGGCTCGGCTCAGAAGGGAGTCAGACGGTCTCGGGGAGCTCGTCGAGACCCTCGGCGACCAGCTTGGCCAGCCGGTCCAGGGCGGCCTCGGCGCCGTCCGCGTCGGAGGCGAGGACGATCTCCTCGCCGCCCTGCGCGCCCAGGCCGAGCACGGCGAGCATGGAGGCGGCGTTGACCGGGTTGCCGTCGGCCTTGGCGATCGTCACGGGGACGCCGGCAGCCGTCGCGGCACGGACGAAGATGGACGCGGGGCGGGCGTGAAGGCCCTCGGCCCAGCCGACATTGACGCGGCGCTCAGCCATGGTGTTGCCCTTCAAGTCTTAGCGGGTTGTCTAGACCAGTCTCTCATGTGTTCCGGCGTGCTCTCCGACCGGTCCGAGGCGGTGGCGGACCGCCCGTGCGGCCTCCTCAGACTGCCCGCCGGCAACCGGCGGCGCGACCGCTGGGCCGCGCCGTAGGCTTTGCACCATGCAGACCTCGCAGGAGCACGCCTACCCGGCTCACTGGGAAGCAGACGTGGTGCTGCGCGACGGCGGCACCGCCCGGATCAGGCCCATCACGACCGAGGACGCCGACCGGCTGGTCAGCTTCTACGAGCAGGTCTCCGACGAGTCGAAGTACTACCGCTTCTTCGCCCCCTACCCGCGGCTGTCCGCCAAGGACGTCCACCGTTTCACCCACCACGACTACGTGGACCGGGTCGGGCTCGCGGTCACGGTCGGCGGCGAGTTCATCGCCACCGTCCGTTACGACCGGATCAACGCGCAGGGCCGCCCCGCGAGCGCCCCCGCCGACGAGGCCGAGGTCGCCTTCCTCGTCCAGGACGCCCACCAGGGGCGCGGCGTCGCGTCCGCCCTGCTCGAACACATCGCGGCGGTCGCCAGGGAGCGCGGCATCCGGCGGTTCGCCGCGGAGGTGCTGCCGGCCAACTCCAAGATGATCAAGGTCTTCCGGGACGCGGGGTACACCCAGCGGCGCAGCTTCGAGGACGGGTCGGTCCATCTGACCCTCGACCTCGAACCGACGGCGGAGTCCGTCGCCGTGCAGCGCGGCCGCGAACAGCGCGCAGAGGCGCGCTCGGTCCAACGGCTGCTCGCCCCCGGCTCCGTCGCCGTCGTCGGAGCCGGCCGGCTGCCCGGCGGCGTCGGCCGCACCGCGCTGCGCAACCTCCTCGGAGCGGGCTTCACCGGCCGGGTGTACGCGGTGAACCGCGCGTTCCCGGAGGGGCGTGGCGAGATCGACGGTGTGCCGGCGGTCCGCTCGGTCGGCGACATCGGCGAGCCCGTCGACCTGGCGATCGTCGCCGTCCCGGCCGAACGCGTGCCGGAGGCCGTCACCGACTGCGGCGAGCACGGCGTCCAGGGCCTCGTCGTGCTGAGCGCCGGCTACGCGGAGAGCGGCCCGGCAGGCCGGGAGCGGCAGCGCGAACTGGTGCGGCAGGCGCGCTCGTACGGGATGCGGATCATCGGGCCCAACTCGTTCGGCGTCATCAGCACCTCGGACACCGTCCGGCTCAACGCCTCCCTCGCGCCGGAGGCCCCGGCGCCCGGCCGGATCGGGCTGTTCACCCAGTCCGGCGCGATCGGCATCGCCCTGCTGTCCGGACTGCACCGGCGCGGCGCGGGCGTGTCCTCCTTCATCTCGTCGGGGAACCGGGCGGACGTGTCCGGCAACGACTTCCTCCAGTACTGGCACGAGGATCCCGACACCGACGTCGTCCTGATGTACCTGGAGTCCATCGGCAACCCGCGCAAGTTCACCCGCCTCGCGCGGCGCACCGCCGCCGTCAAGCCGGTCGTCGTCGTCAAGGGCGCGCGGCACAGCGGCAGCGCGCCGCCCGGGCACGCCGTGCCCTTCACCCGTATCCCGGACGCGACCGTCGGGGCGCTGCTGCGACAGGCGGGCGTGATCCGCGTCGACACGGTCACCGAACTCGTCGACGCGGGCCTCATGCTCGCCGGGCAGCCGCTGCCGAGGGGGCCGCGGGTCGCCATCCTCGGCAACTCCGAGTCCCTCGGGCTGCTCACCTACGACGCCTGCCTCGCGGAAGGGCTGCGCCCGCTCCCGCCGCGCGACCTCACGACGGCGGCCACGCCCGCCGACTTCCGCGCGGCGCTCGCGCAGGCGCTGGTGGACGACGCGTGCGACGCGGTGATCGTCACGGCGATTCCATGGGTCGGGGAGAACGGCGTCACGGAATCGGGCGACGGCGAGGTCCTCGCCACGGCCCTCCGCTCGGCCTCGGCCACGGCGCCGGCGAAGCCGGTGGCAGTGGTCCATGTCGAAATGGGCGCCCTGGCCGACGCCCTCGCCGCGGCCTCCAGCACGGCCCCGCCCGCGGACGGGGGCGCGGGCCGGGCTGGGACGGGGGCTGTCCGGGCCCCGGCTGCGGCCGCGCAGACCTCGGACGCCCGTGACGGCACGGCCGGGCCCGGCCCGGCTCCGGCCGCCGCAGGTGGGCCCGGCGCGGGTGCGTCCGGCGCTGCCGACTCGCCGCCCCCGGGCGACCCCGCCGCCACAGGCACCGGCTCCGCCGGTGACGGGCCTGCCCAGGGTGCGGCCGAGGGCGGGCCGGCGGGCCCTGGCCTGTCACCGTCGGGCAGCCCCGACGGCGCGGGCGTCGCCCCGGAGGGGCCGACCCGTGGCCCGGTTGCGTCGGCCGACGCCGCGCAGGCTGCCGGCGTCGGCGCTGGCCGGGGGGCGTCCGGTCACGGGGGTGCGGCGGGCGCTGATGGTTCACCGTCGGACGCCCCCGCCGGCACGGGCGCCGGCCCGGAGCCCGCGTCGGGCGGCGGCGTCCCGTCCGCCCCCAGCCGCGCCGCGCAGAGCGCCCCCGGCGCGCAGACCGGCACCGCCGCCACGGCGCCCGCCCCCGACGCATCCGGGTCCGCCGGGTCCGCCACCGGCAGGGACACCCGGCGGATTCCCGCGTATCCCGCCGCCGAGCGGGCCGTGCGGGCGCTCGCGGAGGCCGTGAAGTTCGGGCAGTGGCGGCGGCAGGCCGCCGAGCCGGGGCGGGTGCCTCAGTACGAGGACATCGACGAGTCCGGGGCCGCCGCGCAGATCGAGCGGATGCTCGCGCAGGCCGCGGACCGGAGGGGCTTCGCGCTCGGCGCCGCCGACGCGCACGCGCTCCTCGCGCGCTACGGCATCCATGTGCGGCCCACCCTCCCCGCGCCCGACCCCGGCGCCGCCGTGCAGGCGGCCGCGCGGCTCGGCTACCCCGTCGCGCTCAAGACGACCGCCCCCCACCTGCGCCATCGCGCCGATCTCGGCGGCGTACGCCTCGATCTGGCCGACGAGACCCAGCTCCGTCAGGCGTACCGCGAGCTCACGGACCTGCTGGGCAAGCCCGCCGAGCTGCAGCCCGTGGTGCAGGCCATGGTGCCGCGCGGCGTGGACACCGTCGTGCGCGCCGCGATCGACCCGGCCGTCGGGGCCGTGCTCTCGTTCGGGCTGGCCGGCGCGGCGTCCGAGCTGCTCGGCGACACGGCGCACCGGCTGGTCCCGGCCACCCACCGGGACGCGGCCGAGCTGATCCGCACCGTCCGCACGGCGCCGCTGCTCTTCGGCTGGCGCGGCTCCGCGCCGGTCGACACGGCCGCGCTGGAGGAGCTGCTGCTGCGCGTGTCACGGCTGGTCGACGACCACCCCGAAGTCGTCGGGGTCAGCCTCGAGCCCGTCGTGGTCGCCCAGCACGGCCTCAGCGTCCTGGACGCGTCCGTGCGGCTCGCGCCGCCCCCGCCCCGCAGCGATCTGGGCCCCCGCAGGCTGCCCAGCTACTGAGCACCGGCGCCTTCCGGGGCCCGTAGGATGGACCGCATGGCGAAGACCGGTACGACGACCCAGGGGCTGCGCGCGGCGATCGAGCGCAGCGGCTACTACCCGGCACTCGTGGCAGAGGCGGTGGAGGCCGCCGTCGGCGGCGAGCCCGTCGCGTCGTATCTGGTGCACCAGGAGACCACGTTCGACGCGAACGAGGTCCGCCGCCATGTCACGGTCCTCGTCCTGACGGCCAACCGGTTCATCGTCAGCCACACCGACGAGCAGGCCGCCGACTCCAGCTCCCCGACGCCGTACGCCACGACCTCCACCGAGTCGGTGAAGCTCAGCCGGATCTCGTCCGTCGTGGTCAGCCGCGTCGTCGCCAACCCGGAGGCGTACACCCCGGGCACCCTGCCCCGCGAGGTCGTCCTGACCATCGGCTGGGGCGCCGTCTCGCGTCTCGACCTGGAGCCCGCCGCCTGCGGCGACCCGAACTGCGACGCCGACCACGGCTACACCGGCAACTCCACGGCCGACGACCTGAGCCTGCGGGTCAGCGAGGCGGGGGACGGTCCGGACACCGTGCGCCAGACCCTGGTCTTCGCCCAGGCGCTCTCCGAAGCCACGGCAGCCACCCGCTGATGGCCCAGCCCGCAGTGTGGCCGGACGACCCCGTGTCGCTGGACGTGCACGCCGCGCCCGCGCCCGAGTACGGCAGCGGCTCGCTCGCCGATCTGCTGCCGACGATCGCCGCCGGCCAGGGCGTGCCGGGGCTCGCGCCGTCGATCGCGGAGCTCACGCCCGCCGACCGGAACTGCGTCTTCCTGATCGACGGTCTCGGCTGGGAGCAGATCAGGTCGCACCCCGAGGAGGCCCCGTATCTGACGTCCCTCCTCGGCACCTCGCGCGGCGGCACGGGAGCGCCGATCACGGCCGGCTTCCCCGCCACCACCGCCACCTCGCTCGCCTCCGTCGGCACCGGCCTGCCGCCCGGCGCGCACGGTCTGCCCGGCTACACGGTGCGCAACCCGGAGACGGGCGAGCTGATGAACCAGCTGCGCTGGCGACCGTGGACGCCGCCGAAGACCTGGCAGCCGTACCCGACCGTCTTCCAGCTCGCGGACCGGGCGGGGGTGCACACCGCGCAGGTGTCGTCGCCCACGTTCGAGCAGACGCCGCTCACCAAGGTCGCTCTCAGCGGTGGCACCTTCCACGGCCGGCTGACCGGCGAGGAGCGCGTGGACCTCGCCGCCCAGCAGCTCGCCGCCGGCGACCGCTCGCTGGTCTACACGTACTACAGCGAGGTGGACGGCAAGGGTCACCGCTTCGGCATCGACTCCGACGCCTGGCGCGGTCAGCTCATGTACGTCGACCGGCTGGTCGAGCGGCTAGCCGACCAGCTCCCGCCCCGTGCCGCGCTGTACGTCACGGCCGACCACGGCATGATCGACGTCCCCTTCGACGAGCAGTCCCGTATCGACTTCGACGAGGACTGGGAGCTGCGGGCCGGTGTCGCCCTGCTCGGCGGCGAGGGCAGGGCCCGCCATGTGTACGCCGTGCCGGGCGCGGAGAGCGACGTGCTCGCCGTGTGGCGCGAGGTGCTGGGCGAGCAGTTCTGGGTGGCGAGCCGCGACGAGGCGATCGCCGCCGGCTGGTTCGGCCCCCGGATCGACGACCGGGTGTACGGGCGGATCGGCGACGTCGTCGCGGCGGCACACGACGACGTGGTGATCATCGCGTCGGTCAACGAGCCGAACGAGTCCGCGATGGTGGGCATGCACGGTTCCATGACCCCCGCCGAGCAGCTCGTGCCGCTCCTAGAAGTACGCTCCTGACTCCCTTCAGCCCAGACCCGAAAGGTCGCAACCTCCCATGCCCGAGCTGGTGTTCTTCTCCGGAACGATGGACTGCGGAAAGAGCACCCTCGCTCTTCAGATCGAGCACAACCGGTCCGCCCGGGGCCTGCAGGGCATGATCTTCACCCGTGACGACCGGGCCGGGGAGGGCAAACTCTCCTCCCGCCTGGGCCTGGTGACCGACGCGGTCGAGGCCGCGGAGGGCTTCGACTTCTACGCGTTTCTCGTCGACCGCTTCTCCAAGGGCGGCCGCTGCGACTATGTGATCGCCGACGAGGCGCAGTTCCTCGCGCCCGAGCAGATCGACCAGCTCGCCCGGGTCGTCGACGACCTGGAGCTGGACGTGTTCGCCTTCGGCATCACCACCGACTTCCGCTCCAAGCTCTTTCCCGGCTCGCAGCGGCTCGTCGAGCTGGCCGACCGCGTCGAGGTGCTGCAGGTCGAGGCGCTGTGCTGGTGCGGCGCCCGGGCCACGCACAACGCGCGCACCGTCGGGGGCGTGATGGTCGTCGAGGGCGCCCAGGTCGTCGTCGGCGACGTCAACCACTCGCCGGACGAGATCGGTTACGAGGTCCTGTGCCGGCGCCACCACCGCCGCCGGATGACGGCGGCCTCTGCCAGGGCGGCCGCGCTCTCCCCGGACGTGCTGCCGGTCGAGACCGGCGCCGAGGAAACCCCCGGTGCCGGCCGCCTCAACGGGCGTCCGACCGTACGATCGTGAAGACCGCGCCCTCCGGGTCGCAGACGGTGGCCTCCCGGCCGCCGGGGCCCGGCCCGGGCGCCTTGATCACATGGCCGCCGAGCTCCACCACCCGGTGGGCCGCGGCGTCGGTCTCCTCGACCTCGAAGTACGTCATCCAGTGCGCCCCCCGGCCGCGCGGCAGCGCCTGGCCCATGCCGTGCACGGACGCCACCGGCCGGCCGTCGAGACGCAGGGTGAGGCGGTCGGCGGAGTCGGCCGGCTCGGTGTCGTAGCCGAAGACCGCGTGGTAGAACTTGCCGACCGACGAGGTCTCCATGGTCAGCAGTTCGTTCCAGACCGGCGTCCCGTGCGTGCCGTACACGGCCGTGCCCAGGTGCGCCGCCGCCTGCCAGACGCCGAACACCGCGCCGGCCGGGTCGGACGCGATCACCAGACGGCCCGCGTCGGCGGCGTCGAGCGGCCCGACGCCGACGGTGCCGCCGCAGCTGCGGATCGCCTCCGCGGTCGCACCGGCGTCGTCGCTCGCCAGATACGGGGTCCAGGCGACGGGAAGATGGCGGTCGGCCGGGAGACGGCCGATGCCGGCGACCTCCTTGCCGTCGAGCATCGCGCGGACGTAGGGCCCCAGCTGCGCGGGTCCGGGGGAGAACTCCCAGCCGAACAGCGCCGCGTAGAACTCCTGTGTCGCGTCAAGGCCGTGAACCATCAGGCTCACCCAGCACGGAGTGCCGGGCGTGTGCCGAGTCGCCTCGGTCATCGTCACTCTCTCCTCGGACCATCGTGGTGGCCGTACGGGGGGACCGGGCGCGTCGCAGGTCGCGGCGAAGGCCGTGCGGAGGCCGTCGCGCCCGAGCAGATGGTGCCATCACCCGACGCCCGCGGCGCCGGGCCGCGCCGGATATGGCGCGTTCCCGCCGGAGGTTGCCCGTTTTGAAGCGGCTCATCCCCTTCGGGAGCGTTACGGTGCGCCAGGCCGGTGCGCGAGGATGGCACCCATGAATCCGATCATCTCCGCGGCGGATCTCGCCCACGAACTCGCCGGCCCCACCCCGCCGGTCCTCCTGGACGTCCGCTACCGGTTCGGCGGGCCCCACGGCCGGCCCGAGTACGAGGCCGGGCACATCCCGGGCGCCGTCTTCGTCGATCTCGAGGCGGAACTGGCAGGACCTCCCGGGGAGGGTGGGCGCCATCCGCTCCCCGACGTCGCCGCGTTCGGCGCCGCGATGCGCCGCGCGGGCGTCTCGGCCGGCACGCCCGTGGTGGCGTACGACGCGGACAAGGGCTGGGCCGCGGCGCGCGCCTGGTGGCTGCTGCGCTGGGCGGGGCACGACGACGTACGGGTGCTGGACGGCGGGCTCGCCGCGTGGCCGGGACCGCTCGAGGCCACCGTCCCCGCCTCCAAAGAGGGAACGTTCGAACCGAAGCCCGGCGGCCTGCCGCTGCTGGACGCCGACACCGCGGCGGCCACCGCCCGCGGCGGGCTGCTGCTCGACGCCCGCGCGGGTGAGCGCTACCGCGGCGAGGTGGAGCCCATCGACGCGGTCGCCGGGCACATTCCGGGCGCGGTCTCGGCGCCGACCTCGGAGAACCTGGACGAGCAGGGCCGCTTCCTGGCGCCCGGGCTGCTGGCCGCCCGCTTCCGCGCGCTCGGGGCGGGCGAGGACACCCAGGAGGTGGGCGTCTACTGCGGCTCCGGGGTCTCGGCCGCCCAGCAGGCGGTGGCCCTGGAGCTGGCGGGCTTCCGGCCCGCCCTGTACGCGGGCTCCTGGTCCGAGTGGTCGCGCGACCCGGAGCGCCCGGTCGCGACGGGCCCCGAGCGGGGCTGAACCGGCATGGCGCGAGGGCCGGTTCCGCACAACGGAACCGGCCCTCGGGCACCACGTCTCTCACCGCTGCGAAACGTTTCTCACTCCTGCTTCTTGCGGCGGGTGCCGAAGACGATCTCGTCCCAGCTCGGCACGGCGGCGCGGCGGCCCGGGCGGACGCCGTCCGCCTCCGCCTGCCGGTCCGTCGTGCCGGTCAGCCGGTCACGGTGGCCGGCCACGGCGCGGGGCATCAGCACGTCCGCGTACGCCGATCCGGCGCCGGCGGACGCGGCGGGCGCCACCGACTCCTCCTCGGACTCCGGCTCCTGCCCGGGCTCGACGGCGGGCGGCTCGACCGGCACGGGCCGTTCGGGCACGACCATGTCGCCGCGGAAGTTGGGCACGGCCTCCAGCAGGCTGGTCAGCGAGTCCCGCTCGTCGTTGCCGTCGCCCTCGGCCGGGGATACGGCGGGCCGCTCCATCTGGCGGTCGAGGGCGCGGTCCAGCGGCCGGTCCCTGGGCAGCCGTGCGATGCGGGGGACGAACGGGAAGCTCGGCTCCTGCGACGACGTGATCGTGTCGTCGGTCTCGCCGATCAGCGCCCGCGCCTCGTCGTCGACGGCCTGCACGAGCCGCCGCGGCGGGTCGTAGGTCCAGCTCGCCGAGTGCGGTTCGCCGGCGACCCGGTAGACCAGCAGGACCTCCCAGGTGCCGTCGTCGCGGCGCCACGAGTCCCACTGGGCGGTTTCCTTCTCGGCGCCGCGCAGCAGCAGCCGTTCCTGCACGGCCTCGCCCAGCTGGGGGCCGGTGTTCTCACCGGGACGGCGTACGGGGGTCTTGCGGGCCCGCTCCGCCATGAAGGCGCGCTCGGCGAGGACCGGGCCCTCGAAGCGGCGCACGCGTTCGACGGGGATGCCGGCGAGCTGGGCGACCTCTTCCGCGGAGGCGCCTGCTCGTATCCGCGCCTGGATGTCACGGGGGCGGAGGTGGCTCTCCACCTCGATCTCGATCTGCCCCAGGCGGGCGCGGTCGTTGCGTACGGCGGCACGCAGCCGCTCATCGATCGGAAGCGTGTATTCCGTGCTGTCCGCAGCCTTGAGCACCAGTCGTGTGCCGTCGTTGGAGACGGCCACGACACGCAGTTCGGGCATGGGGACCTCCCGGGTGGTGCCTGCCGACGTCACCTGCGTCGCCGCTTCCGCTAGTCGAGTGTGGCCTGCCCGGGTGCAGCCTGCCACAACCTTGCCGAGATGCCCGGCGTGTCGGGCACCTGCCCTGGATCGCCGTTATGGCACGGTTATCCATTCGCCACTCAGTGTGATCGGTCGGTCACTCTGAGCAATAGATCTCCGTGCTTCACCGCGGCGCCCCCGGATCGAGCGCCGTTTTCGGCCCCCAACCTGGGGTCCGGACACCACGAGGGAGGCCGGTCCCAGGGCTCGCCACAGTACTCCATTCGGGCCATCAGGGTGGACCGCCGCGCCGCCGAAGTTCCGCGGCGGGGCGGTAGTTGTGTGCCCGAACAGGGGGTGGCGGGGGCCGGCGCTTCACCGAAACGTCACAAATGGATCCATCTGTCTCCCTCGCGCGGCAGGTGACGCCCGGTCAGTCGCCCAGCACCCGGCGCAGGTACGCGTTCTGGAACACCCGGTCCGGATCCAGCCGGTCGCGCAGCGCCGTGAACTCGCCGAACCGGGGATACGCCTCGGCGAAGTACGCCGCGTCCCGCGTGTGGATCTTGCCCCAGTGCGGACGCCCGCCGTGCGCCGTCATGATGCGCTCCACGGCGGTGAAGTACGAACGGTAGGGCGTGCCCCGGTACATGTGCACCGCGATGTACGCCGTCTCCCGGCCCGAGGCCGTCGACAGCGTGATGTCGTCCGCCGGAGCCGTACGCACCTCCACCGGGAACCCCACCCGCAGCGGCGAGCGTTCGAGCATCGCCCTGACCTCGCGCAGCGCCGCGACCACGGCCTGCCGTGGAAGCGCGTACTCCATCTCCACGAACCGCACCCGGCGCGGAGATGTGAAGACCTTGTAGGGAATGTCCGTGTAGGTGCGCGCGGACAGCGCGCGGCTGGAGACCCGGGCGATCGCGGGAACTGCCGCGGGCACCGCGCGGCCGAGCGAACAGGCAAGCTGGAAGGCCCCGTTGGACAGCAGCTCGTCCTCGATCCAGCCGCCGACCCTGCCCGGCGGGTCCGGCGGACCGGCGCTGCGGTTGTTCCGCTTGGTGTTGCAGTTGCCGGTGTGCGGGAACCAGTAGAACTCGAAGTGCTCGTTCTCCGCGTGCAGCTCGTCGAACTCGGCCAGCACCCGGTCGAAGGCCATCGGCTCCTCACGGGCGGTCAGCAGGAAGACCGGCTCCACGGCGAACGTGATCGCCGTGACGATCCCCAGGGCGCCCAGACCGATCCGGGCGGCTGCGAAGATCTCCGGATTCTCCTTCTCGGAACACGTGAGCACGCGGCCGTCCGCCGTCAGCAGCTCGAGGCCCTTGATCTGGGCGGCGATCGAGGCGGAGTCGCGGCCCGTGCCGTGCGTGCCGGTCGACGCCGCGCCCGCGACGGTCTGCTCCATGATGTCGCCCATGTTCGTGAGGGACAGCCCCTCACGGGCGAGCGCCGTGTTCAACCGCTTGAGCGGGGTGCCCGATTCCACGGTGACCGTCATCCCTGAGCGGTCGATGCGCCGGATCCCGGTCATCAGATCCGGCCGGATCAGCAGCCCGTCGGTGGCCGCGATGGCCGTGAACGAGTGGCCCGTGCCGACGGTCTTCACCCGCAGGCCGTCCGCGACCGCCTGCCGCACGGCGTCCGCCAGCTCCTCCACGGAAGCAGGGCGCGCCTCTTTCGCCGGCCTCGATGCGACCGTCCCCGCCCAGTTACGCCACGGGCTGCCTTCGCCCCTCCGGGTCCTGATCACACTGCTCACGCTGCCCCTCCCGCGTCGGCACCGGCCTGCGCAGCCGGCGGTACCCCAGGAACGCCACCACGGCCGCGACCCCTCCCGCCACGCCGGGCACCGCGTACCCCGCCGCGGCGCCCCGGGAGTCGACCACCCAGCCGGCGGCCGCGGAACCCAGCGCGACGCCGACCGCAAGCCCTGTACCGGTCCAGGACATGCCCTCGGTCAGCTTGCTGCGCGGTACGTGCGCCTCGACGAGGGCCATGGTCGTCACCATCGTCGGCGCGATGGCAAGGCCCGCGACAAAGAGCGCCACGGCCAGGAACGGCAGGCTCCCGGCCAGTTGGAGGGGGATCATACTCACGGCCATCGCGCAGACGCCCAGCACCCACCTCCGGGCGGGATCGCCCTTGAGGTGCAGCAGACCGAAGACGGCGCCGGCGAGGCAGGACCCGAGCGCGTACACCGCGAGCACCCAGCTCGCCGCGGCCTTGTGCCCGCTGTCCTCCGCGAACGCCACCGTCACCACGTCCACCGCGCCGAAGATCGCCCCGGTCGCGACGAACGCGGCGACCAGCACCTGGAGACCGGGGGAGCGCAGCGCGCTGCCGCCGGTGTGCTGCTCCACGGGATGCGGCCGCGGCTCCGTCGCACGCTGAGAGGTCAGCCACCAGACGCCGGCCAGCAGGAACGCGGCCGCCAGCAGCGGACCGGCCTGCGGGAACCAGAGGGTCGACAGCCCGATGGAGACGATGGGGCCGAAGATGAAGCACACCTCGTCGATCACCGACTCGACCGAGTAGGCGGTGTGCAGCTCGCGCGGCGACCCGCGCAGCAGCGAGGCCCAGCGTGCCCGGGTCATCGCCCCGACGCTCGGCACACATCCGGCGGCGGCCGTGAAGGCGAACAGTGTCCAGTCGGGGGCGCCCTGCCGCGTGCAGACCAGCAGCCCGATGACGGCCGCCAAGGAGATCAGGGTGGCGGGACGCAGCACCCTGCGCTGTCCGTGGCGGTCCACCAGGCGGGAGATCTGCGGGCCGAGCACGGCCGCGGACAGCGCCAGGGTCGCGGTGAGCGTGCCGGCCAGTCCGTACCGGCCGGTGATCTCCGAGATCATGGTCATGATGCCGATGCCCATCATCGCCAGCGGCATCCGGCCGAGGAGGCCGGCGGCGGTGAATCCCAGGGTGCCGGGGGTGGCGAAGATCGTGCGGTAGGGACTGGGCAACGGGGACTCCGGGTCGGGCGCCGGTGAGGCCCGTGGCGCGGGCGAGGCGCCGGGCTCCGGTAAGGCGTATGGACAGCCTTCACAGATTACGCGCCGGGGGCCGCGGACGCACCGCGGGTTTTCCGGTGTCAGCGCCTGGTGGCAGGATCGGCCTCATGTCCGATCTGCGCGATCCAGCTCCTTACGACGCCCTTCTGCTGCTCTCGTTCGGCGGCCCCGAAGGCCCGGACGACGTGGTCCCGTTCCTGGAGAACGTGACCCGTGGCCGCGGCATCCCCACGGAACGGCTCAAGGAAGTGGGGCAGCACTACTTCCTCTTCGGCGGCGTCAGCCCCATCAACGACCAGAACCGCGCCCTGCTGGACGCCCTGCGCAAGGACTTCGCCGAGCACGACCTGGACCTCCCCGTGTACTGGGGCAACCGCAACTGGGCGCCCTACCTCACGGACACGCTCCGCGAGATGAGCGACGCCGGCCACCGGCGCATCGCCGTCCTCGCCACCAGCGCGTACGCCTCGTACTCGGGCTGCCGCCAGTACCGGGAGAACCTCGCCGACGCGCTCGCCACCCTGGAGGAGGAGGGGCGGGAACTGCCGCGCGTCGACAAGCTGCGGCACTACTTCAACCACCCCGGGTTCGTACGGCCCATGATCGACGGCGTTCTCGCCTCGCTCGCCGACCTCCCCGAGGACGTCCGCGCCGGGGCGCACCTCGCCTTCACCACGCACTCCGTCCCCACGTCCGCCGCCGACTCCTCCGGCCCCGCCGCCGAACACGGCGACGGCGGCGCGTACGTGCGCCAGCACCTCGACGTGGCCCGCCTGATCGCCGAGGCCGTCGCCCGGGAGACCGGCGTCGAGCACCCCTGGGAGCTCGTCTACCAGTCGCGCAGCGGAGCCCCGCACATCCCCTGGCTGGAGCCGGACATCTGCGACCACCTGGAGTCGCTGCACGGCTCCGGCGCGCCCGCGGCGGTCATGGTCCCCATCGGCTTCGTCTCCGACCACATGGAGGTCCTGTACGACCTCGACACGGAAGCCACCGCCAAGGCCGCCGAACTGGGACTGCCGGTCCGCCGCTCCGCCACGGTCGGCGCCGACCCCCGGTTCGCCGGCGCGGTGCGCGACCTGCTGCTGGAGCGGGCCGCGACCGAGCGGGGCGTCCCGGCGGAGCGCTGCGCCCTGGGCGCCCTCGGCGCGAGCCACGACCTCTGCCCCGTCGGGTGCTGCCCGGCCCGCGCGCCGAAGCCCGCGGCGGCCGGCGCCGACAGCGCTTACGCGTGAAGGAGACCCCTGTGACCGCCCCCGTGAACGACCCGCTCGCCCATGAACTGCTGTCCCTCGCCCTGGAGGCCGCCCGCCGGGCGGGCGCGCTGCTGAGGGACGGCCGGCCGGACGACCTGGGCGTCGCCAGGACCAAGTCCAGCCCCATCGACGTCGTCACCGAGATGGACATCGCGGCCGAGAAGCTGATCACCGGCTATCTCACCGAACACCGCCCGGACGACGGTTTCCTCGGCGAGGAGGGCGCGGCCACGGTCGGCACCAGCGGAGTGCGCTGGGTCATCGACCCGCTCGACGGCACGGTCAACTACCTGTACGGGCTGCCCACCTGGGCGGTCTCCATCGCCGCGGAGGTCGACGGCGAGACCGTGGCCGGCGTGGTCGAGGCTCCGATGCGGCGGGAGACGTTCCGCGCGGTACGGGGCGGCGGGGCGTTTCTGAACGACCGGCCGGTACGGTGCCGGCCGGCGCCGCCGCTGGATCAGGCACTGGTCTCCACCGGCTTCAACTACGTCCACACGGTCCGCAGCCACCAGGCGGACATCGCCCAGCGCCTGATCCCGCGGCTGCGGGACATCCGGCGCAGCGGCTCCGCGGCGATCGACCTCTCGGACGTCGCGGCCGGCCGCCTCGACGGCTATTACGAGCGGGGCCTCAGCCCGTGGGACCTGGCGGCCGGCGACCTGATCGCCCGCGAGGCCGGCGCCCTGACCGGCGGCCGCCCCGGGGACCCGCCGTCGGGCGACCTGACCGTCGCGGCGACGCCAGGGGTCTTCGAGCCGCTGCAGGGGCTGCTGGAGGAACTGGGGGCGTGGCACGACTGAGCGGTGACGCGCGGGGGCGCGGCGGGCGTGCGAACCGTGGCAGGCCCCGGGTCCGGTACCGCCCTCTGGGCGGCAGTTGGGGGCTCCGCCCGAGGCTGCGTGCCGCTGGGCCGGCGGGCCGGGCTTCGCCCGGGTCCGGTACCGCGCTGCGCGCGGTGGTCTCAACCGCCGGCCGCGCTTGAGTTGCCGGGCACATCCAGCCCCGCCGGCGTTTGAGGCGCGGGGTTCGGAGATGAGCCCCGACCGGACCGGCCGACCCAGCCCCGCCTGGGGGCACCTCCCACGGCCGCCAGGCCGTAGGGGGAGATTGAGGCGCGGGTCCGGGCGGAGCCCGGTTTCGGCGTGCGCAGCGGCTCCGCGCCGCCACAGCCGGAGGCCCGGCACCGCGTAAGCGTCGCTCAAGCGGTGCCGGGCCTCCGGCGGCGCGCGCGCAAGCGCACGCGCCCAGCCTCACGCAGCCGTGAGGTTCACCCCATGCTCGGCGGCCAGACGGTGGAGATCGTCCAGTTCCGCCTGCTCGACGTCCGCGAGGAAGTCGTCACCCGTCTCCCGGGCGATCGTGAGGTCGGTCTCGGCGGCCTTTATGCGCTGAAGCAGTCCGGCGGTGAAAGCGTCCATGGTGCGCCCCCTCGTCGTGGGTCGGTGGCACGGGGGTGTGCCGACGGTGGGTTGATCAACCCTGGAACAGGTCGTGGTGTGCCACATAC
The DNA here is from genome assembly GCF_042870895.1 of Streptomyces sp. NPDC006294. Classification (NCBI taxonomy): domain Bacteria; kingdom Bacillati; phylum Actinomycetota; class Actinomycetes; order Kitasatosporales; family Streptomycetaceae; genus Streptomyces; species Streptomyces sp. NPDC006294. The sequence goes on along the minus strand of NZ_JBIAHV010000017.1, from coordinate 61,425 downwards.
AGGGCGTGATCGGGATGTGCAGTCGTCCTCCCCCCACCTACCCGCGTGGAAACCTCAACCCACACGCGAATCCGTCTTATTCCGCGGCGCCCCTCCCGGCCCCCGCCCGTAGCCCTTTCGACTTACCGCCGGTTTACGCGCGTAACGGGCAGGATGGATCCGCACAGTCAGTGCACAGACCTGCCCTGTCACATCACCGGGGCTCGTGAGAGAGGAACAGCGACGTGCGCGTACTCGTCGTCGAGGACGAGCAGCTGCTCGCCGATGCGGTGGCCACCGGACTGCGCCGGGAGGCCATGGCGGTCGACGTCGTGTACGACGGCGCCGCCGCCCTGGAGCGCATCGGGGTGAACGACTACGACGTGGTGGTGCTCGACCGGGACCTGCCGCTGGTCCACGGGGACGACGTGTGCCGCCGGATCGTCGAGCTGGGCATGCCCACCCGGGTGCTGATGCTGACGGCCTCGGGGGACGTCAGCGACCGCGTGGAGGGCCTGGAGCTCGGCGCCGACGACTATCTGCCCAAGCCGTTCGCGTTCACCGAGCTCACCGCACGGGTGCGCGCCCTGGGGCGTCGTACGACGGTGCCGCTGCCGCCCGTCCTGGAGCGCGCGGGCATCAAGCTCGACCCGAACCGTCGTGAGGTCTTCAGGGACGGCAAGGAGGTCCAGCTCGCCCCCAAGGAGTTCGCGGTGCTGGAGGTGCTGATGCGCAGCGAGGGCGCGGTCGTCTCGGCCGAGCAGCTGCTGGAGAAGGCGTGGGACGAGAACACGGACCCGTTCACGAACGTCGTGCGGGTGACCGTGATGACGCTGCGCCGCAAGCTCGGCGAACCGCCCGTGATCGTCACGGTGCCCGGTTCCGGCTACCGGATCTGATCGCGTGGCCACCGTCCCCGTGCCGCCAGAGGCGCCGCCCAAGCCCACCTGGGACCCCCGGGACCCCGTCCGCCCGTGGCTGCGCCCGACCATCCGGATACGGCTCACCCTGCTGTACGGCGGGATGTTCCTGATCGCGGGCATCCTGCTGCTCTCGATCATCTACCTGTTCTCCGCGCAGGCGCTGAACGTCGGCGTCACGGAGCTGCCCTTCAAGATCGTCGAGGGCAAGGTCCAGCCCACCACGGACTGGTGCACGCTCCCCGAGGAGGGCTCGGGCGAGCAGTTCAGCCAGGCCGTCTCCACCTGTCTCCAGTACCAGCGCGAGCTGGCCCTGGACGACCTGCTGCGCCGGTCGCTCTTCGCCCTGCTGGGCCTGAGCATCATCGCCTTCGCCTTCGGTTACGCGATGGCCGGCCGGGTCCTGTCGCCGCTCGGCCGGATCACCCGGACCGCGCGCCGCGTCGCCGGGTCGGACCTGTCGCGCCGGATCGAGCTCGACGGACCGGACGACGAGCTCAAGGAGCTGGCCGACACCTTCGACGAGATGCTGGACCGCCTGGAGCGGGCCTTCACGGCCCAGCAGCGGTTCGTGGCGAACGCCTCCCACGAGCTGCGCACCCCGCTGGCGATCAACCGCACGTTGCTGGAGGTCCACCTGTCCGATCCCGGAGCCCCCGTGGAGCTTCATCAGCTGGGCAAGACGCTGCTGGCCACCAACGAGCGGAGCGAGCAGCTCGTGGAGGGCCTGCTGCTGCTCGCCCGCAGCGACAACCAGATCGTCGAGCGCAAGCCCGTCGACCTGGCGGAGGTGGCCTCACGCGCCATTGACCAGACCCGTACGGAGGCCGAGGCGAAGGGCGTGGAGGTGCGGGGCCGGCGCGAGCCGGTCGTCGTGCAGGGCAATGGCGTCCTGCTCGAGCGGATTGCCCTTAATCTGGTGCAGAACGCGGTCCGGTACAACGTGCCGGAGCAGGGATGGGTGGAGGTCACCACGTCGGTCGAACACGGTCAGGCGGTCCTGCTGGTCTCCAACACCGGGCCGGTCGTCCCGGCCTACGAGATCGACAACCTCTTCGAGCCGTTCAGACGGCTCAGGCAGGAGCGGACGGGCAGTGACAAGGGCGTCGGCCTCGGGCTCTCCATCGCCCGGTCCGTGGCCCGGGCACACGGCGGCCGTATCTCGGCAGTGCCCCGGGAGGGCGGCGGCCTCGTGACGCGCGTCACTCTCCCGGTGTGAGGCCCGGAATCACTGTTCGCTTTAAGCGGAATTTTCGGAAACGGCATCCGGCGAATCCATGTGCGATCGATCACATGGGTCACCTCGGGTGCCTCTACGCTCCGTGATCGATAATCCGGTGGAAAGTCGGGAAAAGCCCGGGTTTCCCAGGGGTTGCATCACGGGAAGTACACGGGGTGGCGCTCGCGAAGCGCCTCCGCGGACCGTGTACGGTCCCCATCGCCATCCAACCCGATCACTCTCGAGGGCTCCGGTTGGGTGTCGATTGAGTAACAGACCTTGATGTGAGGCAAAATCTCCGCCTCAGGTCGGGCACAAGTCCGGCCTCTCACGCGTTACGTGCGCTGGAGACACCGAAACCACCCAGAGGGGGAGAGCGACATGGCAACGGACTACGACACCCCACGCAAGACCGATGACGACGTCGATTCGGACAGCCTTGAAGAGCTGAAGGCCCGCCGGAACGACAAGTCCACCTCGACCGTCGACGTCGACGAGTTCGAGGCTGCCGAGGGCATGGAGCTCCCGGGAGCCGACCTGTCCAACGAGGAGCTCGCCGTCCGGGTCCTGCCCAAGCAGGCCGACGAGTTCACGTGCATGAGCTGCTTCCTCGTGCACCACCGCAGTCAGCTGGCGCGCGAGAAGAACGGTCAGCCCATCTGCCGCGACTGCGACTGAGGAGTCGGCAGTGGCAGGCGGGACACCGTCCGGGAAGCGGCGCTTCCGGCGCAGTGAACCGCCGGAGGCGCACCACGGCGGTACGGACCACGGACCGGACGCCACGGCGTCCGCCGAGGACCGGGCCGCTCTACTGCCGCACGACGCGATCGAGGGTATGGAGCGAGGCCTCGCGGCCTCGCTCGAGACGGCCGGCCAGGCCGGGCCTCCGACCAGGGCCCGTCGCCTGGCAGCTGTCAGAAGGGGCGTCGTCGCGGGCGGCCGGAGCGCACGGGCGGGCCTCGCCAGAGGCGGCCACGGCGCCCGTACGGGGCTCGTGAGGAGCAAGGAGAGCGCCAGGACCGCACTGGCCCACCTCGCCGACGCCCTGATCGACAACGCACCGCGGATCCCGGTGCGCGACCTGGAGAAACTGCGCCGCCAGTTTCCCGGCCTGCCCCCCGAGCAGCTTGCCGACAAGCTGGTCGCGGGTGCGGCGAACGCCACGTCCACCGTCGGGGCCGGCATCGGCGCCGCCGCGATGATGCCCGTGCCGCCGGCGATGCCTACCGAGCTCGCGGCGGAGATCGCGGGCGTGGCCGCGATCGAGCTGAAACTCATCGCCGAACTGCACGAGGTCTACGGGGTGCGGCCGCCCGGCGGCCTCAAGGACCGCAGCACCGCCTGTCTGAACTCCTGGTCGCAGGAGCGCGGGATCGAGTTCACCAAGCCCTCGACCTTCAACGCCTCGATGAGCGGCCAGCTCAAGCGCCAGCTGCGTCAGCAGATCATGAAGCGCATGGTGCGCAACCTGCCCAACCTGCTGCCGTTCATGGTCGGAGCGGCCGTCGGCGCCGTGATGAACCACCGTGACACCAGGAAGCTCGCCGAACGCATCCGCGCCGATCTGCGGCGCAGGCAGGTCCCCTGGGACGCCCTTCCCGCGCTTCCCCCGCTGGAGCAGCCAAAGAACCCGCTGGAGCCCCGCGGGCTCCCGCCCGGGCAGGACGCCTGACCGGGCCCGATCGAGCGCCCGGTCGACGAAGGCGACGAAGGCGACGAAGGCCGGCTCAGGCAGTACGGACGGCCGTCAGCGCCGCGGCCAGCGCCTCGGGGTTCCGGGTCGACAGGTAGACGTACGGCGTCGGATCGTCCGGGTCGCTGACCTCGATCCGTACGGCGGTCGGCACGTAGCTGCGCAGCAGCATGAACGCCCGGGGATCCGCCTTGTGGAGACGCCAGTCCCGCGCCTGCTCCGCGTCCAGCACCTCCGCCTCGCCCAGCGCCGAGACCGGAATCCTCGCGTCGCCCGCGACCAGCGACCCGGCCACCACCCGGATGCGGGCCGACCCGTACGAGCTGACCAGCGCCGACGCCAGTGCGCCCGCGGCGATCACGCCGCCGAGCATCGGCAGGAGACCCAGCGGCAGCATGATCAGACCGCCGGAGAGGGCGACGAGTGCGGTGACGGCCCACCACGAGCGCGGCGCGGTCAGACGTTCTGCGTACTGCGGGGCGGAAGGCTGCATGAATCCAAGCTTGGCACGGTGCGACCCGCGGGTAGCCGCGCGGGTAAGGTCTGCGGCTGTGAGTAACGCGAACTCCCGGGCGGCGACCCCCGGACCCCCCGCCGGTTCCTCGGCGCTGACTCCGCCGGCCGACGCCACGGCGCCGGTGCGGCACCCCGACGCGCCCGCCCCGGGTGAACTGCTCGGCGCCCACTACGGGCACTGCTTCGGCTGCGGAGGACAGCAGCCGCACGGCCTGCACCTCGCGGCACGGGCCGAGGACGGCGTCCGCGTCACCGCCGCGTTCACCGTCAAGGCCGCGCACCAGGGCGCCCCCGGTCTCGCGCACGGCGGCGTCCTCGCCTCCGCACTGGACGAGACGCTCGGCTCGCTGAACTGGCTGCTGCGCGTCATCGCCGTCACCGGCAAGCTCGAGACCGACTTCGTGCGCCCCGTGCCCGTCGACACCGTGCTGCACCTCGACGCCGAGGTCACCGCGGTCGCCGGACGCAAGATCTACTCGACCGCGACCGGCCGGATCGGCGGCCCCGACGGCCCGGTGGCCGTGCGGGCGGCGGCCCTGTTCATCGAGGTCAAGGTCGACCACTTCATCGAGAACGGCCGCCCCGCCGAGATCCAGGCCGCGATGGCCGACCCCGACCAGCTCAGGCGCGCCCGCGCCTTCGAGGTGAACCCGTGATGCGTGAACCCGTCGACGTACTGCTCCGCCGCGTGGACCCGGAGGTGCCGCTGCCCGCGTACGGGCATCCCGGCGACGCGGGAGCCGATCTGGTGACCTGTGAGGCGGCCGAACTCGCCCCGGGGGAACGCGCGGTGCTGCCCACCGGGGTCTCCATCGCCCTCCCCGACGGCTACGCGGCCTTCGTGCACCCCCGGTCGGGGCTCGCGGCCCGCTGCGGAGTCGCCCTGGTGAATGCCCCAGGGACGATTGATGCCGGGTACCGTGGGGAAATCAAGGTGATCGTGGTCAACCTCGATCCACGCGAGAGCGTGCGGTTCGAAAAGTTCGACCGGATTGCCCAACTTGTCGTCCAGCAGGTCGAGAAGGTGCGCTTCCACGAGGTCGCGGAGCTTCCCGGCTCGGCGCGGGCCGAGGGGGGCTTCGGGTCCACCGGCGGCCATGCCGCCGTGGACGGCTCTACGGGTGGGAATCGATACGCTTCGGTCGTATCCGACCGGGAAGGACAGTGACGTGTTCGGACGTCGCAAGAAGAGTGGTTCCGCCGAGGACGCGGCGGACGCAACGGGCGAGGCCGAGCAGGTCGACGAGCTCGGTACCGACGCCGAGGAGAGCGAAACCCGCAGGGTGAACCTCCCGCCGGCGCCCCGGCCCGACGGCCCCTGGGACGTGTCGGAGGTCTCCAGGCCCGGCGAGGGCCGCGTCGACCTCGGCGGCATCTTCGTGCCCGGGGTCGAGGGCATGGAACTCCGTGTCGAGGTCGCCGGCGACGCGATCGTCGCGGCCACCGTGGTGCTGCGTGACAGCGCCGTGCAGCTCCAGGCGTTCGCGGCCCCCAAGAAGGAGGGCATCTGGGGCGAGGTCCGTGAGGAGATCGCCTCGGGCATCACTCAGCAGGGCGGCATCATCGACGAGGTCGAGGGCCCGCTCGGCTGGGAGCTGCGGGCCCAGGTGCCCGTACAGCTGCCCGACGGCACGGGCGGCGTGCAGCTGGTGCGCTTCGTCGGCGTCGACGGCCCGCGCTGGTTCCTGCGCGGCGTGATCTCCGGGCAGGGTGCGGTGCAGCCGCAGGCGGCCGGTCTGCTCGAGCAGATCTTCAAGGACACCGTCGTGGTGCGCGGCGACGGCCCGATGGCCCCGCGCGACCCGATCGTCCTCAAGCTGCCCGAGGACGCGCAGATGGTGCCCGAGGGTGTCCAGCAGGAGGAGCAGGAAGGCTCCCGCTTCTCCGGCGGCATGGGCCAGCTCCAGCGCGGACCGGAGATCACCGAGGTCCGCTGAGGCGCCGTCCGGGCGACCGGGCGATGGGCCGCGTTCCCCTCGGGGGAGCGCGGTCCGCCTGTTTCCCCAGCTCGTCGCGTGACCGTTGCCCGTCCGCGTGCCCCTGCACATACTGAGCGCTACACGATCCACAGCGGGGGGACTCAGATGAGCGAGAGCAGCGGCGCGCAGTCCGGTACGGCCGTCGTCGACGATCCGGCCGGCGCGCCCATGGTGCGCGTCGAGAATCTGCACCGCTCGTTCGGCACGGGCGCGGCGGCCGTCCACGCGCTGCGCGGCGTCTCCTTCGACATCCCGCGGGGCGAGCTGGTCGCGCTCAAGGGCCGCTCGGGCTCCGGCAAGACCACACTCCTCAACCTCGTCGGCGGCCTGGACTCCCCGGACCGGGGACGTATCGGCGTCGACGGCGTCGAGCTCTCCGGACTGGGCGAGGACGGGCTGCTGGAGCTGCGGCGCGACCGGCTCGGTTTCATCTTCCAGTCCTTCGGGCTGATCCCCATCCTGAGCGCCGCGGAGAACGTGGGTGTGCCGCTGCGGCTGCGCAGGGCGGACCCCCGGGAGCGGGAGGAGCGCGTCGCGCTGCTGCTCGCCCTGGTCGGCCTCGCGGACCACGCCGCCCAGCGCCCCGGTGAGCTCTCCGGCGGCCAGCAGCAGCGCGTCGCCATCGCGCGCGCGCTCGCCAACCGCCCCAAGCTGCTCATCGCGGACGAGCCGACCGGCCAGCTCGACGCGGAGACCGGCCTGGCCGTGATGGAGCTGCTGCGCGCGGTCGTACGCAGGGAGGGCGTCACCGCACTCGTCGCCACGCACGACCCCCAGCTCCTGGGCCTCGCGGACCGTGTACTGGAACTGCGCGACGGCGAGATCGTCGAGCAGTGACGGGCCCCCGGGGGCACCTGCCCTGCCCGAAGGGCTATGGGGGAGGGCGGCGTCTCGGGCGTGGCCCGGTTCCCGGGCGCTTGCGGGCGTGCACCCGGTTCGTGTCCCGGCCTCCTGGTGCCGCTCCGGGGCCGTGGCCGGGACCGCTTTCCCGTCCTCGCCGCGCCCTGCCGCACGACGCCCCACGTCCCGGACACGACCTCCGCGCGTCCCCCTGGCCCCGGACCGGCGGGTCCGCTCCCGCAGGTGGGGAGCCGTACCGGCCGGCGGCCGGACCACCGGGGGTGCGTTCCCGGACCGGGGACGCGTCCCGACCCGGGCCCGCATCAGAGTCGCGTCAAAACGCACCGCGGGGTCCCGGCCTGTCCGACTCGCCTGCTTCGTTCGGCGTAGGGTCGACGCTGCGCGAAGCGGTGCACGGAGGACGAGGTGCACAGAAGAAGACAATGAGGCCATGGGACGCGGCAAGCTAAGGATCTATCTCGGCGCGGCGCCGGGCGTCGGCAAGACGTACGCCATGCTCTCCGAGGCGCACCGCCGCGCGGAACGCGGGACCGACTGCGTGGTGGCCTTCGTGGAGACGTACGGCCGCCCCCGGACCGCCGGGCTGCTGCACGGTCTCGACCAGGTTCCTCGGCGGGAGACGGTCCACCTCGGCGCCGTCCTCACCGAGATGGACGTCGACGCCGTGCTGGCACGCCGCCCCGCCGTCGCCCTCGTCGACGAACTCGCGCACACCAACGTGCCCGGCTCGCGCAACGGCAAGCGGTGGCAGGACGTCGAGGAACTCCTCGCCGCGGGCACGGACGTCATATCCACCGTCAACATCCAGCATCTGGAGTCCCTGGGCGACGTCGTGGAGACGATCACCGGCGTCCCCCAGCACGAGACGATCCCCGACGAGGTGGTCCGCCGCGCGGACCAGATCGAGCTGGTCGACATGGCGCCCCAGGCGCTGCGCCGCCGCATGGCCCACGGCAACATCTACCAGCCCGACAAGGTCGACGCGGCGCTCTCCAACTACTTCCGCCCCGGCAACCTCACCGCCCTGCGCGAGCTCGCCCTCCTCTGGCTCGCCGACCGGGTGGACGAGTACCTCCAGGAGTACCGCGGCGAGCACGGCATCCGCTCCACCTGGCAGGCCCGCGAACGCATCGTCGTCGGCCTCACCGGCGGACCCGAGGGCCGCACCCTCATCCGGCGCGCGTCCCGGCTCGCGGAGAAGGGCGCCGGCGGCGAGGTCCTCGCCGTCTACATCGCCCGCAGCGACGGACTGACCTCGGCCTCGCCCAAGGAACTCGCCGTCCAGCGCACCCTCGTCGAGGACCTCGGCGGCACCTTCCACCACGTCATCGGCGACGACGTGCCCTCCGCACTGCTGGAGTTCGCCCGCGGCGTCAACGCCAGCCAGGTCGTGCTCGGCTCCAGCCGCCGCAAGACCTGGCAGTACCTCTTCGGGCCCGGCGTCGGCGCGACCGTCGCCCGCGACTCCGGGCCCGACCTCGACGTCCACATCGTCACCCACGCCGAGGCCGGCCGGGGCAGGGGCCTGCCCGGCGCACGGGGCGCCCGGCTCGGCCGCGCCCGGATCGCCGGAGGATGGCTCGTCGGCGTCGCCGGACCCGTACTGCTCGCGCTGCTGCTCACCAGCATCCACCACCACGGGCCGGGGCTCGCCAACAACGTGCTGCTCTTCCTCTTCCTGACCGTGGTCGCGGCCCTGCTGGGCGGCCTGCTGCCCGCGCTGGCCTCCGCCGCCGTCGGCTCGCTGCTGCTGAACTACTACTTCACCTCGCCCACCCGCACCCTCACCATCGCCGAGCCGAGGAACCTCGTCGCCATCGTGATCTTCTTCGCGGTCGGCGTGGCCGTGGCCTCCGTGGTGGACCTCGCCGCGCGCCGCACCCAGCAGGCGGCCCGGCTGAAGGCCGAGTCCGAGATCCTCTCGTTCCTCGCCGGCAGCGTCCTGCGCGGCCACACGGCGCTGGACGCCCTGCTGGAGCGGGTGCGCGAGACCTTCGCCATGGAGTCCGTCGCACTGCTCGAACGCGACAGCGACGTCGACCCGTGGACCTGCACGGCGAGCGTCGGCCCCCGCCCCGCCACCCGCCCCGACGACGCGGACGTGGACATGCCCGTCGGGGACCACATGGCGATGGCGCTCTCCGGCCGCGTCCTGCCCGCGGAGGACCGGCGGGTCCTCGCGGCGTTCGCCACCCAGGCCGCCGTCGTCGTGGACCGGCAGCGCCTGGTCGGCGAGGCGGCGCAGGCCAGGGAACTCGCCGAGGGCAACCGGATACGCACCGCCCTGCTCGCCGCCGTCAGCCATGACCTGCGCACCCCGCTGGCCGGCATCAAGGCGGCCGTCACCTCGCTGCGCTCCGACGACGTCGCCTGGTCGGAGGCGGACGAGGCCGAACTGCTGGCCGGCATCGAGGAGGGCGCCGACCGCCTCGACCACCTGGTGGGCAATCTGCTCGACATGTCCCGGCTGCAGACGGGGACCGTCACCCCCATGATCCGCGAGACCGGTCTCGACGAGGTGATCCCCCTCGCGCTCGCCGGCGTCCCGGCCGAGAGCGTCGAACTCGAGGTCCCCGAGACGCTGCCGATGGTGGCCGTGGACCGCGGACTCCTGGAGCGGGCCGTGGCCAACATCGTCGAGAACGCCGTCAAGTACGGCCCCGACGACATCCCCGTCACCGTCGCGGCCAGCGCCCTCGGCTCGCGCGTCGAACTGCGCGTCGTGGACCGCGGCACGGGTGTGCCCGACGACGCGAAGGAACGGATCTTCGAGCCCTTCCAGCGCCACGGCGACGCCCCGCGCGGCGCGGGCGTCGGCCTCGGCCTCGCCGTCGCCCGCGGATTCATGGAGGCGATGGGCGGCACGCTCACCGCCGAGGACACCCCCGGCGGCGGCATGACGATGGTGCTCACCCTCGCGGCCGCCCCCGGCCCCACCGGAACACTCCCAGCAGCGGCCCGCACGGGCGGAAAGGCGGGCAGCTCATGACCCGGGTGCTCGTGGTCGACGACGAGCCGCAGATAGTTCGCGCCCTCGTGATCAACCTGAAGGCGCGCAAGTACGAGGTGGACTCGGCCTCCGACGGCGCCACCGCACTCGAACTCGCCGCGGCCCGCCACCCCGACGTGGTCGTGCTCGACCTCGGACTGCCGGACATGGACGGCGTCGAGGTGATCAAGGGGCTCCGCGGCTGGACGCGCGTCCCCATCCTCGTCCTGTCCGCCCGTCACTCCTCCGACGAGAAGGTCGAGGCGCTGGACGCCGGCGCCGACGACTACGTCACCAAGCCGTTCGGCATGGACGAGCTCCTCGCCCGGCTGCGTGCCGCGGTCCGCAGGGCGGAGCCCGTCGGCGGCGAGCAGGAGGTGAGCGTGCTCGAGACCGACGGTTTCACCGTCGACCTGGTCGCCAAGAAGGTGCACCGCGACGGCCGTGACGTGCGGCTCACCCCGACCGAGTGGCATCTGCTGGAGGTCCTGGTGCGCAACACCGGGCGCCTGGTGAGCCAGAAGCAACTGCTCCAGGAGGTGTGGGGGCCCTCGTACGGCACCGAGACGAACTATCTGCGGGTCTACATGGCGCAGCTCCGCCGCAAGCTCGAGGCCGACCCGTCGCATCCCCGGCATTTCGTCACCGAACCCGGTATGGGATACCGCTTCGAACGTTGATCCGGTGCTGGTGGCGGCCGGTAGGCTGGCTGTATGAGTGCTCGACCCCGTTCCGCGAAGGCGGCGAAGGAGGATTCGGTGGCCAGAACGGCCGGCCGCTTCCGGCGCATGCTGGACCGGCTCTCCAGCTCCCAGCAGGACCTCGAGTCCGAGGAGCTCCAGGAGGACGCACAGGCGTCGGGGTGCACCCGGATCTGCGACTGCGGTGACCGTCAGATCGTCAGAGTCGCTGGTACGTTGCGCACGGTCACCCTGCGTCCGGTGGCCGGCGTGCCCGCGCTGGAGGCGGAGCTCTTCGACGGTACGGCCCCGCTGGACGTGGTCTGGCTCGGCCGGCGTTCCATCGTCGGCATAGAGCCCGGCCGCAGACTGATCGCCTCCGGCCGGGTCTCGATGAGTCAGGGCCGCCGGGTGCTGTTCAATCCCAAATACGAACTCCGACCACTCGGACAGGAGTAGCCGGTGCCGTCTGTCGACAAGCCGACCCCCACTACCACGACCAGCGACGCGCAGGAGCCTTCCCTTGGCTCCGGCGCCGGTCCCGACGCCGCTTCCGGGGTCGCTTCCGCGTCCGACGATGTGAAGACGGTCACGGAGGCGGCTCTGTTCGAGGCCTTCGGCGGCGTCCGCGGCATGGTGGAGACGGTCCTGCCGGGGCTGCTCTTCGTCTCGATCTACACCGTCAACAAGGACCTGCACCTCTCGGCGATCGCGGCCCTGGGCGTCGCCCTGGTGATGGTCGCGGTCCGGCTCGTCCGCAAGGACACCGTCAAGCACGCGTTCAGCGGCGTCTTCGGCGTGGCCTTCGGTGTCGTGTTCGCGATGATGACCGGCAACGCGAAGGACTTCTACCTGCCGGGCATGGTGTACACGCTGGGCCTGGCCCTGGCGTACATCATCACGGCGATCGCGGGCGTACCGCTGATCGGCCTGATCCTCGGCCCGGTCTTCAAGGAGAACCTCTCCTGGCGGACGCGCAACCCCGGCCGCAAGAAGGCGTACACCAAGGCGAGCTGGGCGTGGGGCCTGATCCTGCTCGGCAAGTGCGCGATCCTCTTCCCGCTGTACTGGTGGGCCGACACGACGCAGCTCGGCTGGGTGCTGGTGGCGCTGAAGATCCCGCCGTTCCTGCTGGCGGTCTATCTGACGTGGGTCTTCCTGGCGAAGGCTCCGCCGCCGATCGACGTCTTCGCGGAGATGGAGGCGGAGGAGGAGCGGCGCGAGGCCGAGAAGTCCGGCTGACGGGCGGGGGCCTGCCCCCACCCCGCCCCTCCCCGAACCCGGAGCTCCGCCCCGGACCCTCTGCCGGCCAGGGGGTTTGCCGCTCCCGGCGGCTCCGGCGGGTTGCATGGTGCTGCAGGCCGGGGCTCCGCCCCGGACCCCCGGGGCGGAGCCCCGGCCTGCCCGGCGGGCCGGGCCGTACGCTCGGGGCGCGGCACGCCTCAGGGCCGTATGCCTCTTGAGGCTTGCTCACACCCGTACAGGACGCGCCGCCGGGGCCCCTGGGGAGGCCCGGCCTGCCCCCGGCCGAGGTGCCGACCCGGCCGCACCGCCGGGACGACGCCCTCGCGTCAGCGGTCGGCCTCCGGGACGACGCACCCGGCAACGGGGACCCGAGAGCACGCCCCCGGCAGGGGCGCGGGCCACGACCGTGACGGCGTGGCCCGCGGCGGGACTCAGCCCGCTTCCGGCGGGCCCTCGCGGCGGACCGAGAGGAGGTCCTCCAGTTGTTCCTCGCGTGCCTGCGCCGCCACGAACAGGAGCTCGTCGCCCGCTTCGAGCGTCTGCTCAGGGCTCGGCGTCAGCACGCGGGAGCCGCGGATGATCGTGACCAGTGAGGTGTCCTCGGGCCAGGCGACGTCGCCGATCAGCGTGCCCGCTAGTGCCGACTCCGGCGGCAGCGTCAGCTCGACGAGGTTCGCGTCGCCGTGGCTGAAGCGCAGCAGGCGGACGAGGTCGCCGACGCTCACCGCCTCCTCCACCAGCGCCGACATGAGGCGCGGCGTGGAGACGGCGACGTCGACGCCCCAGGACTCGTTGAAGAGCCACTCGTTCTTCGGGTTGTTGACGCGCGCGACGACCCGCGGCACCCCGTACTCCGTCTTGGCGAGCAGCGACACGACCAGGTTCACCTTGTCGTCGCCGGTGGCGGCGATCACCACGCTGCAGCGCTGCAGCGCCGCCTCGTCCAGGGACGTGATCTCGCAGGCGTCGGCGAGCAGCCACTCCGCCTGCGGCACGCGCTCCACCGAGATCGCGGTGGGGGTCTTGTCGATGAGGAGGACCTCGTGCCCGTTCTCCAGCAGCTCTCCGGCGATGGAACGGCCCACCGCACCGGCGCCCGCGATAGCGACACGCATCAGTGACCGCCCTCCTCTGGACCCTCCGCGAAGGCCTCCTCGACCTTCGCGATCTCGTCCGTGCGCATCATCACATGCACGAGATCACCTTCTTGCAGCACGGTCTGGGAGGTCGGCAGGACCGCCTCGCCCAGCCGGGTCAGGAAGGCGACCCGTACGCCCGTCTCGTCCTGCAACCGGCTGATCTTGTGGCCGATCCAGGCCGGTGAGGTGTGGACCTCGGCCAGCTGCACGCCGCCGCTCGGATCGCGCCACAGCGGCTCCGCGCCGGACGGCAGCAGCCGCCGCAGCATCTGGTCGGCGGTCCAGCGGACGGTGGCGACCGTCGGGATGCCGAGACGCTGATAGACCTCGGCCCGCTTGGGGTCGTAGATACGGGCGGCGACGTTCTCGATGCCGAACATCTCGCGGGCCACCCGGGCCGCGATGATGTTGGAGTTGTCGCCGCTGCTGACGGCGGCGAACGCGCCCGCGTCCTCGATGCCCGCCTCCCGCAGCGTGTCCTGGTCGAAGCCGACCCCGGTGACGCGGCGGCCGCCGAATCCGGATCCCAGACGGCGGAAGGCGGTGGGGTCGCGGTCGACCACGGCGACCGTGTGCCCCTGTTGCTCCAGGGTCTGCGCGAGAGCGGCTCCCACTCGCCCGCATCCCATGATGACGATGTGCACGACCGTCCTTCCGGCTATGTCTTCTGCGGTACCGGCCTGAGGCACCGCGAGTGCGCGTGCCAGTGCACGCTGTGCACCACAGGGTCTCAGACCACGGCCCGGACAGGGTACGCACGGCTCGTCAAGAGGGCCCGGCGAGGCACCCGCGTTAAGATCCCGCAGGTTCTGCCCCGCTGGTTGTGCCTGGCTCATATCGAGCGCTTACGATCCTCAGCGTGTCCAAACTGACCGACGTTCCCAAACGGATCCTGATCGGCCGGGCGCTGCGCAGTGAAAAGCTGGGAGAGACGCTTCTCCCGAAACGCATCGCTCTCCCCGTCTTCGCTTCCGACCCCCTGTCCTCCGTGGCATACGCGCCGGGCGAAGTGCTGCTGGTCCTGTCCCTCGCGGGTGCGTCGGCGTACCACTTCAGCCCGTGGATCGCGGCCGCTGTCGTCGTACTCATGTTCACCGTCGTGGCCTCGTACCGGCAGAACGTGCGCGCGTATCCGAGCGGCGGCGGCGACTACGAGGTCGCCAACACCAACCTCGGCCCGAAGGCCGGACTGACCGTCGCCAGCGCCCTGCTGGTCGACTACGTCCTCACGGTGGCGGTGTCGATCTCGTCCGGCGTGGAGAACCTCGGCTCGGCGATCCCGTTCGTCGTGGAGCACAAGGTGTTCTCCGCCATCGCGATCATCGTTCTGCTCACCCTGATGAATCTGCGGGGCGTGAAGGAGTCGGGGAAGCTCTTCGCGATCCCGACCTACGTCTTCGTCACCGGCGTCTTCATCATGATCATCTGGGGCGCGTTCAAGGGGATCGTCCTCGAGGACACCATGCGCGCCCCGACCGCCGACTTCGAGATCAAGGCGGAGCACGAGGGCCTCGCCGGTTTCGCGCTGCTCTTCCTGTTGCTGCGCGCGTTCTCCTCCGGCTGTGCCGCGCTGACCGGCGTCGAGGCCATCAGCAACGGCGTCCCCGCCTTCCGCAAGCCGAAGAGCCGGAACGCCGCGACGACCCTGCTGATGATGGGCGCCCTGGCCGTCACCATGTTCTGCGGCATCATCGGCCTGGCCCTGGCCACCGACGTCAAGATGGCCGAGTTCCCGGCGAAGGACCTGATCGCGAACGGCGCCCCCGTCGGCCCCGACTACGTCCAGAACCCGGTGATCTCGCAAGTCGCGGCCGCCGTCTTCGGCGACGGAACGTTCTTCTTCGTCCTGCTCGCCGCCGCCACCGCCCTGGTGCTGTTCCTGGCCGCGAACACCGCGTACAACGGTTTCCCGCTGCTCGGCTCGATCCTCGCGCAGGACCGCTACCTGCCGCGCCAGCTGCACACCCGCGGCGACCGGCTCGCCTTCTCCAACGGCATCGTGCTGCTGGCCGGCGCCGCGATCCTGCTGGTGTGGGTCTACGGGGCGGACTCCACCAAGCTCATCCAGCTGTACATCGTCGGCGTCTTCGTCTCGTTCACCCTCAGCCAGATCGGCATGGTCCGGCACTGGAACCGGCACCTGAGGACCGAGCGGGACAAGGCCAGGCGCCGCCACATGTACCGCTCCCGGGCGATCAACACCTTCGGCGCCTTCTTCACCGGCCTGGTGCTGGTCGTCGTGCTCGCCACCAAGTTCACGCACGGCGCGTGGGTGGCCCTGCTGGGCATGGTGATCTTCTACGGGACGATGAGCGCGATCCGCAAGCACTACGACCGGGTCGCCGAGGAGATCGCGGCGCCCGACGAGCCCGGCGAGGACAGCGTCCGGCCGTCGCGCGTCCACGCGATCGTGCTCGTCTCGAAGGTCCACCGGCCGACGCTGCGCGCCGTCGCCTACGCCAAGGCGATGCGCTTCGACCGGCTCGAGGCCATCAGCATCAACGTCGACCCGCCCGAAACCAGGGCGCTCCAGCAGGAATGGGCCCGGCGCGGCATCAACGTCCCGCTGAAGATCCTGGACTCCCCGTACCGCGAGATCACCCGCCCCGTCATCGAGTACGTGAAGGGCCTGCGCCGCGAGAGCCCGCGCGACGTGGTCACCGTGGTGATCCCCGAGTACGTGGTGGGTCACTGGTACGAGCAGCTCCTGCACAACCAGAGCGCCCTGCGGCTGAAGGGCCGGCTGCTGTTCACGCCCGGCGTGATGGTGACCTCGGTGCCGTACCAGCTGGAGTCCTCCGAGGCCGCCAAGGAGCGGGCCAAGAAGCGCCAGGACTGGAACGCCCCCGGGTCGGTGCGGCGCGGCCTGGTGGACGACCGGCCGAAGGAGCCGACCGGGAAGGCGTGAGACGCTTCGCGGCGGACGTAGACTGGTCGGTCGTTGTCCCGTGTGACGCGGCCGCCGGGAGCACACCTGCTTCCGGCCGCTCGCCGAGTCCCGCACACCCCTTGATCTCTGGAGTCACCCCACCATGCAGAACGCACCTGAGTCCTCGCTGGTCGGGCAGGAGTACGAGGTCGAGGTCGGCCCGGTCGCCCACGGCGGCCACTGCGTCGCACGCACCGAGGACGGGCGGGTGCTGTTCGTACGGCACACCCTGCCCGGCGAGAAGATCGTGGCCAGGGTCACCGAGGGCGAGGAGGACTCCCGCTTCCTGCGCGCCGACGCGGTGCGGATCCTGGAGCCCTCCAAGGACCGGGTCGAGGCCCCCTGTCCGTACGCCGGCCCCGGTATGTGCGGCGGCTGCGACTGGCAGCACGCCAAGCCGGGCGCCCAGCGCCGCTTCAAGGGCGAGGTGATCGCGGAACAGCTGCAGCGCCTCGCGGGCCTCACCCCGGAAGAGGCCGGCTGGGACGGCACCGTCATGCCCGCCCCGGGCGACAAGCTTCCCGCGGGCGAGGTGCCCGGCTGGCGCACCCGCGTCCAGTACGCGATCGACGAGGACGGCCGGGTCGGACTGCGCAAGCACCGCTCGCACGACGTGCAGCCGATCGACCACTGCCTGATCGCCGCGCCCGGCGTCAGCGAGCTGGGCATCGAGAAGCAGGACTGGCCGCAGATGGAGACGGTCGAGGCGATCGCGGCGACCGGCTCGAACGACCGCCAGGTCGTCCTCACCCCGCGCCCCGGCGGCCGGCTCCCGCTCGTCGAGCTCGACAAGCCCGTCTCGGTGCTGCGGGTCGAGGAGCGCGACGGCGGAGTGCACCGCGTCCACGGCCGCGCCTTCGTCCGCGAGCGCGCCGACGACCGCACGTACCGCGTCGGCATGGGCGGCTTCTGGCAGGTCCACCCGCAGGCGGCCGACCTGCTGGTCAAGGCCGTGATGCAGGGCCTGATGCCGCGCAAGGGCGACATGGCGCTCGACCTCTACTGCGGCGTGGGCCTCTTCGCGGGCGCCCTCGCCGACCGGGTGGGGGAGAAGGGCGCGGTGCTGGGCATCGAGTCCGGCAAGCGCGCGGTGGAGGACGCCCGGCACAACCTCCAGGGCTTCGACCGGGTCCGCATCGAGCAGGGCAAGGTCGATTCCGTACTCCCGCGCACCGGCATCGAGGACGTCGACCTGATCGTCCTCGACCCGCCCCGCGCCGGCGCCGGCAAGCAGACCGTCAAGCACCTCGCCTCCCTCGGCGCCCGCCGCATCGCCTACGTCGCCTGCGACCCGGCGGCACTGGCCCGCGACCTGGCGTACTTCCGCGACGGCGGCTACAAGCCGCGGACGCTGCGTGCGTTCGACCTGTTCCCGATGACCCACCACGTGGAGTGCGTCGCGATCCTTGAGCCTGCCGAAAAGGGCCGCTGACCTGCGGCTTCGTCGAGTGTGCATTACGTGCGTTACGGGCGATATCTTGACGCATATCTGACGCACGTGACGCACGTTTGGCGCACGAATGGCGCGTTGTCTGATGGGTCGTCATGCGTGGTTTAGGCCTGCCATGCGGGGGCGCTCGCCCACGTGGGGATGGCCCACGGGGTGGGATGGTGAGACCGGCTGCTGAGTGGTTGGCCGGCCCCACTTCCTCGCTTCTCGGCCGTGACGTTCCGTGATGCCGGGGCGAGTGTCGGGCGGATGCCGTTTTCGGGACTGTGGGGCCTCCCGTGTCTCAGGAAGGGCATCCTGGCTGGCGCCTCGCCGCACTTGAACCCGTCGAAGATACTCGTCGAGGCATTGCCCGTAGGGCCGGCCCCCACGCCTGAGTCTGCTCAGGGCCGTGGTTGACGGGCTCCCCCTCGCTCAGGCCGGACGGGTGCGAGCGCCGCGGCCGGATATCGCTTCCCCCGTCCCCAGGGTAGGAAAAGGGCCAGCGCCGCCAGCACTTGGCCCAGGCCAGGAAGGATGTGCGGCAGGTCCTCAGGGCGGGCCTTCGCCACCACAGCACGGGCGATGATCGCGACCACCGTGAACAGCATGACCATGACCGCCAGAGCGGCAAGTAGGACGTAGGCAGGTACAGAAGCAAGATCCATCTGTTGGATGAACGCCATTGCTGGTGCGGTCTCCAAGGTTCAGGTCCCGGTGATCGGAACAGTCGAGTGCGTGGCACCAATGAGACTCGCCGACAACAGGGTCCTGCGAGTCAAGCGACCAGACCCGGAAAAGCCCGGACAGCACTGGCAGAAGACTTCGTTCGAGCGTACGGCGCAGGACCGCGCCGAACAGGCCATCGTTCGGCGGTATTCGGCAATGGTCGGCGAAGTTCGCAGATGGGCTTCTAGGCTGGAAGTCCGCCGAGGGAGGGGACGAGTGGCCGATCAGACCGATGACCAGCACCAAGCCGTCGACGCGTATGCCCGAGAACTGACTGCCTTCGCGGACGCCCTGCACGTTCTGCACGTCGACTGCGGATCACCGTCGTACCGAGAGATCGCCACAGCGGCACGAGCTGCGGGTCGTGTGTCTCTGTCCTCGTCCGCAATCTCTGAAGCCATCAGCGGCAAGCGCCTGCCATCGCTGGACTTCACCCTTGAGCTGGTTCGACAGCTGGCGAAAACTGATCAAGGCGTACTGGACCAGTGGCGCGAGCGGTGGAAGCGAGTCAAGCTCCACCAGCGACAGTCCGGCGCCCACAGAAAGCGGTCTGGGACTCGAAGCCGGATCGAGGGAGCGCCCGATCAGCCACTCCCGGGAGGGGGTCAGGGAGTTCTGTCCGCAGCCCACCTCGAAGCAGAAGTCATCGTCAAGAATGCGCAGGCTCAGGCAGAGTCAATCATCGAGAATGCGCGAATTCAGGCGGACGAGATGACAGCATCAGCAACACAGATGCTCCTTGACGCCACCGAACGAGGAACAGTCCACGTGGCCGCACAACTGAAACTTCGGGAGCATTGCCGGATCGCCCTGGTCGGCCCCCCTGGCAGCGGAAAGGGGACCCAGTCCCCATTCCTGAGTAAGCTGCTGGAAGTTCCCGTCCTGCACCTTGGGGAGCTGTTTCGGGACAACATCAGAGGCGGTACACGACTCGGACGTAAGGCCCGTCGGCACATGGAACGCGGAGAACTCGTGCCCGACGAAGTAACCCTGGGGATGCTAGAAGTCCGACTCCAAGACCGTGACACCCAACACGGCTTCATTCTGGATGGCATCCCCAGGACGCTCGGTCAAGCGGAGGCAGTAGATAAGCTGCTAGCGAGGACCTCAGAGAAGATCGACGCCGCGCTGAACTTCGAAGTGGGGCGCGATGAATCTTTTCGGCGTCTTGTCGGTCGACGGATATGTAAGAACGACAGCTCCCACGTTGCGCACATCATGTATGCCGCCCCTCAAAAGGATGGGATCTGCGACATCTGTGGCGGACCTCTCTACTTGCGTGAGGACGACAGTCGAAACGTAATCGCCAGTCGATGGGACGCATGGAATGTCCAGTCGGAGCGCGTCGTGAAGAAATATGGCTCCGAGCGGCGCCTGGTCACCATTTCCGGCACAGGAACTGTCTCCAGTGTCACCGAGCGCGCAATTTCTGCACTCAATGCATATTTCGGCTAGATTGATGCACGGGCTTACGGGCTGCCGTTTCACTCGCGGCCCATCGGCGGTGGGCAGGGTCCGGGGAAAACCGGACACCGATGAGACCGGTTGGCACCTGTCGTGCCAAGTGCCGTACGGGCCCCAGAACCCGAGAGCTGGCCGGAGACTGTCGGCTTGCAGGTCCGTGGCTCAAACCATGGTCCCTACGATTTCCTCGACGATTTCCATGGTCGTCTCCGGATGCAAGAACGCGAATCGGGCGACGGTCTCGCCCTCCCAGCCCGTCGGGGCCACGAACGCTGTCTGGCCGGCGAGGAGGCGGGTTGACCATTCCGTGTAGTCCTCGGTGTTCCAGCCGGTGCGGCGGAAGAGGACGGCGGAGAGCTCGGGTTCGCGGATGAGTTCGAGGTACGGGGTGCTTCGGATGAGTGCGGCCGTGTCTCGAGCCAGGGTGAGGGCCTTCTCGATGGCCTCGCTGTAGGCATGGGTGCCGTGGACGGCGAGGGAGAACCACAGCGGGAGGCCGCGGGCGCGGCGGCTGAGGTGGTGGGCGTAGTCGCTCGGGTTCCACTGGGTGTCGTCGTCGGTGTGCAGGGCGTCGAGGTAGGAGGCGTCCTGGGTGTGGGCCGCTCTGGCCAGGTGCGGGTCACGGTAGAGGAGGGCGGCGCAGTCGAAGGGGGCGAAGAGCCACTTGTGGGGGTCGATGACGAGGGAGTCGGCGTGCTCGATGCCCCGGTAGCGGTCCCGCACGCTCGGGGCGAGGAGGCCGGCGCCTCCGTACGCGCCGTCGACGTGGAACCACAGGTTGAAGTCCCGGGTCACGGAGGCGATTCCGGCGAGGTCGTCGATGATTCCGGCGTTGGTCGTGCCGGCCGTGGCCGCCACCCCGATGACGTCCGACGGGTCGGCATCGGCGAGAAGGGCGGCGCGCAGGGCGGGGCTGGTCAGGCGGTGGTCCACGGTCGGCACCACGAAGGGTTCGACGCCGATGATGCGCAGGACATTGCCGATGGACGAGTGGGCCTGGTCCGACACGGCGAACCGGAGGCGTTCGTACGGGCCGAGGCCACGGAGACGCCGGGCCGTGTCGCGGGCGGTGACGAGGGCGGAGAGGTTCCCGGCCGAGCCGCCGGAGACGAAGCAGCCGCCGACCTCGGCGGGCATTCCGGCGAGGTCCGCGAGCAGGCGCAGGACCTGGTTCTCGGCGGCGATGGGCCCGGAGGCGAGCAGCCACGAGACGCCCTGGATCGACGAGCACGAGACGAGCATGTCGAAGAGGACGGCGGCCTGTGTGGGGGCGGCGGGGACGAACGACAGGAAGCGGGGGCTGTCGACCGCGATCACGGTGGGCGCCAACTGCTCGGTCCACAGCCGCAGGACCTCCCCCGGATCGTTGCCCTCCGGCCCGATCAGCCCTGCCAGGACCCGGTCGAGCTTGTCCGCCTCGCCCGGGTGGTTGAGCCCGGGCTGGTTCAGGAGGCGGTCGCGCAGCGAGGCGACGACGAGGTCGGTGAGGGCAGGGTCGTACGTGTGCATGGTGGACCTTTGCGTTGACGATCGGCAGGCCATGACGGGGCCGGTGGTCAGTGAAACCCAGCGCCCGTGTCAAGGAGTTCGGTCGCCACCACAGCTCTGACGTGCCCACTTCGTCCGCGCGGCCAAATGCTCCTGCCAGGGAGGAGCCGTCCGGTTCTCCGTACCAAAACGGACGGGGGTTTGTGGAGCCCGCGACGACACCCGGCGCATCCCGGCGGGCCACGATCACGGGAGGCCCCGCGGACGACGGCGGGAACGATCGAAAGGCCGCCCCGCATGCGTCACGTCACCCGCCCGATCCTCGGCATCCTCGGTGGGATGGGGCCGCTCGCCACGGCAGATTTCTACCGTCGGGTCGTCGAGCGCACCCCGGCCGGCTCCGACCAGGCGCATCTGCCCGTCGTGATGTGGGCCGATCCCGCCGTCCCCGACCGGACGGCGGCGTTGCTAGGGCAGGGGCCGTCCCCTGTCCCCGCCCTTGTGGAGGGCGCCCGCTGGCTGCAGCGCGCGGGCGCGACTTGCATCGCCGTTCCGTGCAACACCGCGCACGCCTATGTCGAGCAGCTGTCCAGGGCGACCGGTGTCGAGGTCCTCGACATGATCAGGGTCGCGCTGGAGGCGGCGGCACGCCGCACACCGGGGCTGGAGCGGGTGGGAGTCCTGGCGACCCGGGGGACGCGGTTGACCGGGCTGTACGAGCGGGCCGGCGCCCCGCTCGGGCTCGACGTGGTGCAGGTCCCCGCCCCCGTCCAGGGGCAGTACGTCGACGCCGCCATCCACGCGGTCAAGGGAGGTGCGGACCCCGCCGAGCCCGAGCGCTGGATCGCCACGGCCGCCGAGAGCCTCAAGGAACAGGGCGCTCAGGCGGCGATCGCCGCCTGTACGGAGATCCCGCTGATCAGCGAGGCGGCCGCTCGCCTGCTCCCGCTCGTCGACTCGACCGACGCCCTCGCCGAAGCCGCCGTCGCCCGCCTGTGGCTGCCCGCCGATGCCGTTCGTACCGGGGTACGAACAGGGTGACGTACCCTCGTTCGTACGCACCACATCGCAGGGCTGCGCACGTCCTAACCTGCGGAGATGATCAGGCACATGTCGACGCACCCCGCCCGGAGCCTCAGTCGGGTGCTGGAGGACTTCGGCCACACGCTCCTGGATCTGGTGTACGGCGACCCCGACGCGGCCGGTGAGATCGGCGGCGTCGGCATCCACGATCCGTACGACGAGCAGCACTATCCGGAACACGCCATCGTGCTCGGCGTCGGTGTCCACGGCGCGGACGAAACCGGCCAGCTGCTCCGGTACCTCGCCGCGCTCGGGGCCACCGCCTTGGTCGTGCGCGGCCCGGTCGACGACGCCGACGAGCTGGAACCGGTCGTGAACCAGACCGGTGTCGCGCTGCTAGCCCTGACCCGGGGCGCCTCCTGGTCGCAGCTGGCGGCGATGCTGCGCACCCAACTCGCCGAGGGAGACGTGGGCGACGCTCGCGAGGGCGAGGAGCAGACCCTGGGTGGAGTGCCGTCCGGGGACCTCTTCGCCCTGGCCAACGCCATCGCCACCCTCCTTGACGCACCGATCACCATTGAGGACCGCCGCTCGCGCATCCTCGCCTTTTCCGGCCGACAGGACGAGGCGGACGCCCCCCGGGTGGAGAGCATCCTGGCCCGCCAGGTGCCCGAGCGCTATCTGCGCCACCACGAGGAGCACGGCGTCTTCAAGGAGCTGTACCGCAGCGAGGGCCTCGTGCACGTCCCCCCGCCGACCCTCGGCGAGGAGGTGGCGCTGCCGCGGGTGGCGGTGGCGGTCCGAGCCGGGGACGAGTTCCTTGGCTCCGTCTGGGCGGCGCTGCGCAAGCCCCTCACCCCGGAGCGGGAGCAGGCGTTCCTGGAGGCGGCGAAGCTCGTGGCCCTCCACATGCTTCGCTTCCGGGCAGGTACTGACGCCGAGAACCGGCTGCGCGCCGACCTCGTCACGACCGCGCTGGACGGCGGGGCCGGGGCGGTGGAGGCGCTCGGCCGGCTCGGGCTTGTCGACGAACCGACCCTGGTCATGGCCATGGGCCTCGCTCCCGAGCGCGGCGAGGACCACGCCCACGTCACGGCCGAGCGCCAGCGCCTGGCCTCCGCCCTGGCCGTCCACCTCACCGCCGTACAGCCGCGTTCCGCCGTGGCCCTGCTCGGCGACGTGGCGTACGCGCTCTTCCCAGTCACGGGCGACACCGCCCACGCCCGCGAGCGTGCCCTGCAGGTGGCCTCGAACTTCCTGGCCCGCACGGGCGAACGGCCCGGCGCCGTCATCGGGATCGGCTCGGTCGCCGAGGAGCCCGCCGCGCTTCCGCGTTCACGCGCCAATGCTGACCGGGCGCTGCGCGTGCTGTTCACCGGACAGACGGGGAAGCGTGCCGCCTCGATCGCCGATGTGTACGTCGACGCCCTGCTGATCGAGATGCGGGATCTGGCCGTCGCCAACCGCGACGAGCTCTCGGGGCCACTCGCTCGCCTCATGGCGTACGACGCCAAGCACAATGCCCACCTGGTCGAGACCCTGCGGGCGTGGCTGGACGCCTTCGGCGACGTGATCACCGCCTCCGCGAGCGTGTTCGTCCACCCCAACACCTTCCGCTACCGGATCCGCAGGGTGTCCGAGGTGGGCGAGATCGACCTTCAGGATCCGGCGGCGAGGTTCGCCGCGATGCTGCAGCTGCGCCTGCTGGGCCCGGGGCAGACGCAGAACGGCGGCGAGACCGAAACGGGCCCCGCCGCCAGGCTCGACTGAGGGCTGCCTCGGTCAGAGCCGCACGCCCGGCGGGACCGTCAGGTCCTTGTGGGTGTCGTGGAAGGCGTCCGCGTCCTGGATGGTGCGCACCCAGTCGTAGAACAGCTCCTTGGTGGACAGCGTCTCGATGCCCCGGCCCGCTAGGCGCCGCAGGCCGCGCTCGTGGGCCTGGCCGGGGGAGTAGGCCGCGTCGTCCACGACCACCACGCGCTTGCCGGCGTGGTGCAGCTGAATTGCCGAGTGGGCCACGCAGATGTCGGTCTCGATGCCGACGAGGATCATGCTCGTGCGGCCGGTGGCCTCGATCGCGGCGGCGATGTCGGGGTTGTCCCACACGGCGAAGGCGTTCTTCGGCAGGGTGACCGCCTTGGCCGGCAGCACCTCGAGGATCTCCGGCACGGTGTGGCCGCTGGTGTCGGGGTCCTCCTCGGTCACGACGACCGGGATGCCCAGGCGGTCGGCGACGGACGTGATCCAGGCGATGCGCCGCACCATGTCGTGGAGCCGCTGCCGGTCCACGTCGAGCCGCGTGGGCGGGTAGAAATCGGTCTGCACGTCGATGATCACCAGGGCGCAGTCGTCGCGGTCGATCAGAGGCATCGTCGTCTCGTCTCCTCATATCCTCGTATGTCGGGTGCTCGCCACCCTAGGAAGGCCCACCGCCCCCGGAGTCGTCCGCAGGGCCAAGCTCCGACCTGCATCTTCGTATCTGAGGACGAACCGTTCAGGGGTGCTCCGCACGTACGATTCCCGCCAAGTTCAAGGAGCCGCATCGAGCCACCCGGAGGACGTGCGTGAAGGCCGACATCGAGCACTGGGCGCGTCGCCTGGCGGCGCTGGCCGCCGACTCCGAGGTCCCCGGCGCGAGCGTCGCGTTCTGGTACGACGGTGAGGTGTACGAGTGCGCCACCGGCGTCCTGAACACCGCAACCGGGGCGCCCGTACGCACCGACTCGCTGTTCCAGATCGGTTCGGTCACCAAGGTGTGGACCGCGACCCAGTTGATGCTCCTGGTCGAAGACGGCCGCGTCACCCTGGACACCCCCGTCGCGGAGATCCTGCCGGAATTCCGAGTACTGGACCGGGAAGCAACGGCCGCCATCACCCTGCGCCACCTGCTCACCCACACCTCGGGCATCGACGGCGACCTGTTCCTGGACACCGGACGCGGCGACGACTGCCTGCGGCGCTACGTCGAGGCGTGCGCCGACCTGGAGCAGACCTTCCCCGTCGGGGACTCCCACTCGTACTGCAACTCCGGCTTCGTCATCGCCGGCCGGGTCGTCGAGCGGCTCACTGACACGGTCTGGGACCAGGCCCTGCGGGAGCAGATCTGCGAGCCGCTGGGACTGACCCACACCTGGACGCTGCCCGAGGACGTCCTGCGCTTCGGCGCCGCCGTCGGCCACGACGAGCAGGGCGCCGTGGTGCCGCAGTGGGGACTGCCCCGGTCCGTCGGTCCCGCCGGGCTGATCTGCGCGCGGGCCGCCGACGTGGTCGCCTTCGGCCGCGCCCACCTCACCCCGGGGGCTCTCCTCACCGACCCCGCCGCGCTGCGACAGGCGCAGGTCGACCTGCCCAATCCGCATGCCGGCGGGCGCCAGTGGGGCATCGGCTGGAGCCTGGACGAATGGGACGGCCACCAGGTCGTCTCCCACACCGGCGACACCATCGGCCAGCATGCCGCCCTCTGGGTGCTGCCCGAACTCGGGACCGTCGTCGCAGCGCTGATCAACGGCGGCCGGAGCGTCGAGTTCCAGCACCGGCTCGCCAGCGAGCTGCTCCAGGAGCTCCACGCGATCGACGTCCCCGCCCCCATCGCCCCGCCCGAGCAGCCCGTCCCCGTCGACGCCGCCCCCTTCACCGGCGTGTACGAGCGCGCCGGCAGCAGGATCCACGTGACCGCGCACGAGGCAGGGCTGCGCCTGCGCACCGAGCCGACCGGCATCCTCGTCGGCCTCGCCCGCTCCCGCACCCTCGACCTCGTCGCCGTCGACGCGACCACCTTCGTCGGCCGCGACGAAGGGGACTCGATCTGGGACGCGGTGGTGTTCGAGCAGCGCCCCGACGGCCCCTCGTACCTCCACTACAGCGGCCGCGCCACACCGAAGACCAGCTGACCCACGCGCGATTGGAACCCCCCATGGCACCACCCTCCGCCGCTGACGAGGCCACCGCAGCCCTCCAGGTGGTCTTCGACGAAGCCGGAGTCGAGGGCTTCGTCCACGCCCGCGACATCGACTGTGACAGCGACGCCCGCGAGGTAGCCTTCCGAGCCGACGCCCCTGTAATCGTCGCCTCCCTCCGCAAGATCGCCGTCGCGGTCGCCTACGCCCGCGAGGCGGCGGCCGGAGCCCTCGACCGGGCCGCCCGCCACACCATCACCGCCGCCAACCGCGAAGGTGGCGGCATCGGCACCGACAGCTGCCGGCACGACGTCACCATGAGCACCCGCGACCTCGCCTTCTTCATGCTCTCCATGAGCGACAACGCGGCCACCGACAAGCTCATGGAGATCCTCGGCACGGACCGGGTACGCGCCGTGGCCGCCGAACTCGGCTGCCCGAACCTACCGGTCGGGCGCTACCGCGACCTGTGGGATCCGGTCTGGGCGGAGCTCGGCCTCGACCCGGACGGCGACATCGACGCCCAGCTGGACCGGGTGAGCGAGGACCGGATCAGGGGCCTCGCCATGCTCGACCCCACCCGCTCGGCCTCCAGCACCCCGAGGGAGATCACCTCCCTGCTCACGGCCATCTGGCGCGACCGGGCCGGTCCCGCCGACGCCTGCGCCGAGGTCCGCGAGCTCATGAGCCACCAGCTGTCCACCCACCGCCTCATCGCGGGCTTCGACGACGACGTCCGCGTCGCGGCCAAGAACGGCTCTCTGTGGGGCGTCCTCAACGAAGCCGCCGTCGTCGAGTACCCCGACGGCGGCCGCTACGCCGTCGCGGTCTTCCTGCGCACCCCCGCCCTCGGCGGCCGCAACCCGGCCGCCGACGCCGCGATCGGCCGTGCCGCACGGACCGCCGTCGACCACCTGCGCCGGGCACCAGCCGCCACCACACCCGAGGAGACGACATGACCACAGCCGCAGCGCGGTCGGCCGGTGCCGAACAGACCCGCACCCTGCTCTCGCAGACCTTCACCCAGGCGCGGGTCGACGGCTTCGTCCACGCCCGCGACCTGGACACGGGTGCGGAGTTCGGCCACGGCGCCGACATGCAGGTCGTGCTCGCCTCCGTCTTCAAGATCCCCATCGTCCTCGAGTACGCCCGGCAGGTGGCGGCGGGGGAGCTCGACCCGGCCCGGCGCCACACGGTCACGGCCGCCTATCGGGCCGGCGGCAGCGGTACGGACGGCTGCGCGTACGACGTCGAGATGAGCGCCCGCGACCTGGCCTTCATGATGATGACGATCAGCGACAACGCCGCGACCGACCTCCTCCTGGACGTCGTCGGCCCCGACCGGGTCCGCGCGACGCTCGACGACCTGGGGTTCCCCGGCTTCGGCTTCTCCTCCTGCGCGGCCCTGGACGACGACATCCGCCGGGAACTCGGGCTCACGCCGGACCTGTCCCTCGACGACCAGTTGGCCGGCGTCCCCGACGAACGGCTCCTGGCTCTCGGCGCCTGCGCCCCCGGCAGCAGCCCGTCGAGCACACCCCGCGAGGTGACCGCGCTCCTCGCCGCCATCTGGCGTGACGAAGCCGGCCAGGCCGACGCCTGCGCCGAGGTCCGGGACATCATGAGCCGGCAGGTGTGGCAGCACCGTCTGGTCTCCGGCTTCCCCGAACCGCGCGTGCGGCTCGCGGGCAAGACCGGCACGGATTTCGCCGTACGCAACGAGGCCGGCGTGATCTCGTACCCCGATGGCAAGCGGTACGCCGTGGGCGTCTTCCTGCGGACCTCGACCGCGGCCACCCGGCAGCCCCTTGCGGACCGTGCGATCGGCCGCGCCGCCAGGATCGCCGTCGACCATCTCCGCACCCGGACGTGAACGAGCCACCCGTGCCGTCCGCCCCTCCGTGCGGACATGCCACACCCGGACCGCTTCCCTCGCGGTCCGGGGCTGTCGTGTCTTCGAGGCCGTCGCCCGGCTTGGGATCCACCACCCAACAGGCTCGGCGGCTTTCGTCGCCCCGACTGAATCATTTCCGGCCATCAGCCGCGACTGTGGGGCAACTCTCCCGCCCCAAGGAGTCTCCCTATGAAGCCCCCGATGCCCTCGATGAAGAGAGCCAAGGCGATCGCCGCCTGTCTGGCGGTGTCACTGCTGGCGGCCGGCTGCGGCAGCGGCGCCCAGGCCGGATCGTCCGGCGGTGACGCCTTCAGCTTCGCGATCAAGAGCGACCCCGGACTGCTCGACCCCGCCCAGGTCCAGAACACCACCACGTACACCGCGCTGTCGCTGGCCTACGACACCCTGGTGCACGCCGGGCCCGACGGCCGGATAGTCTCCGGACTCGCCGAGAAGTGGGAGGTCAAGCCCGCCTCCGTCATCTTCACCCTGCGCCGGGGCGTCACCTGCGCCGACGGCAGCCCCGTGACCGCGAGCACCGTCGCCGCCAACGTCGCCCACATCACCGACCCGGCCACCAAGTCGCCCGCATACGGCGTCGTGGTCCCCGAGGGCATCACCGCCACGGCGGACGACACCGCCCGCACCGTGACGCTCTCCACGCCGGAGCCGTTCGCCTTCACCCTGCAGAGCACCCGCTACCTCTTCATCGTCTGCGGAGCCGGCCTCAAGGACCGCGATCTGCTCCGGACCGGCACCTCCGGGTCGGGCCCCTTCCGGCTCACCTCCGCCGAGCCCAACCAGAGCTACGCCTTCGCCAAGCGTGACGACTACACCTGGGGACCGGACGGGGCGACCACCGCCGATCCCGCCACGCCCGGTTCCGTCGTGCTCAAGGTCGTCGGCAGCGAGGCGACGACCGCCAACCTCCTGCTCTCCCACCAGCTGAACGGCGCACAGCTCGCCGGCCCCGACCGCGCCCGCGTCACCAACATCCCCGGGGTGACCACGACCGACCAGGCCAACGGCACGCAGGAGTTCTTCTTCCACCAGGGCGAGGGCCACCCCGGCAGCGACCCTGCCGTCCGCAAGGCCCTGCTCCAAGCCGTCGACTTCGACTCCCTCGGAGCGATCGCCACCGGCGGGACCGGCCGTGCCCCCACCGGCCTGGTCATGGAACCGAAGCCCTGCCCCGGCGACACCGTCACCGGCCACCTGCCCGACTTCGACCCGTACGCGGCCGGATCGGCGCTCCATGCCGCAGGGTGGCGTCGCGGTCCCGACGGCTTCCGCATGAAGGAAGGGAAGCGGCTCACTCTGCGCATGATCTACGGCACGTCGTCGGGCGAGACGATGGCCGCCGCGGCCGAGTACCTGGCCGAGTCATGGAAGAAGGTCGGCGTCGACGTCCGGCTGCGGGCCGTGTCCGACGCCGCGTACGGCGAGGTCGAGGCGGTCACCCAGGACTGGGACGTGAACTGGGCCCCGCTCGGAGTCACCCTCCCCACCCAGCTGCTCGGCGCGCTTTCCGGCCCCTTCACCCCCGACGGCGGTAACTTCGCCCACCTCACCAACAAGACCTACGAGCGGCTCACCGCCGAGGCGAGCAGGCTCCCCGGCGCCGCCGGCTGCGCCCTGTGGGAGAGGTCGGAGCACGCGCTCCTCGACAGTGCGGACATCGTTCCCGTCGTCGACAAGACCGTCACGATCGCGGCCCACAACGCCACCTTCCGCATCACGTCGGGCCTTTTCGACCCGACGTCGATCCGGATGACGGGAGGACAGAAGTGACCACCCCCGCCACCCCGCCCGACGTGCTCACCCCGCACGAAGGGCCCGCCGCCCCTGCCGCATCGCCGCGCCGCTCCCGGCGGCTGACCACGCGCTTCTTCGCCCGGCACCTGCTCCGCCTCGCCGGTTCCCTCGCCGTGCTCGTCGTCGCCTCGTTCGCGATGATCCACCTCATCCCCGGCGACCCGCTGCGCCAGATGCTCGGCCCGACCGCGCCGAAGGAACTCGTCGACCAGCGCAGAAGCGAACTCGGGCTCGACCAGCCGTTGCTCACCCAGTTCGCCGATTACGTCCGGCAACTCTTCTCCGGCGATCTCGGCACCTCCTTCTTCAGCTCCCAGCCGGTGGCCGACATCATCGGCCAAGGGCTCCCGAACACCCTGGCCCTGGCGTTCCTCGCCACCCTCGTCGCCCTCGCCGTTGCCGTACCGCTGGGACTGTGGGCCGCCGTCCGCACCCACAACGGACGCCGACGGGGTTCCGAGAGCGCGTTCACCACCCTCACCGGTGCCGCCGTCGCCATCCCCGAGTACCTGTACGGTCTGGCGTTGCTGCTCGTCCTCGCTCTCGGGCTCGGCCTGTTCCCGCCGGCCGGTCTCACCGGGCCCGCCTCCTTCGTGCTGCCGGTGACGGCTCTCGCCATCGCCCCGGCGGCGATGATCGCCCGCCTGGCGCGCGTCGAGACCCTGCGCGAACTCGACACCGACTACATGCGCCTGGCCCACGCCAAGCGGCTGCCCGCCTGGCGGCTGTACGCCGTCCACCTGCTGCCCAACACCCTGACCGCGACCCTGACCATGGGCGGCCTGTTGCTCAGCGGGCTGATCACCGGCAGCGTGCTGGTCGAGAACGTGTTCGCCTGGCCCGGACTCGGCCTGCGCACCGTCGAGGCCATCACCCAGAAGGACTACCCCGTGGCGCAGGCGATGATCCTCGTCTACGGCGCGCTCGTCCTCGTCGTCAACTTCCTCGTCGACATCCTGCTCGGGATCCTCGACCCCAAGTCGTCCCTGTCCGCCTCCACCCGCAGGGAGGGCTGATGAGCCGTCTGCTGAGAAACCCCGCCGGTCTGCTGGGCGCCGTGATCGTCGCCCTCATGGTTCTCCTCGCCATCGTCGGCCCGCCGATCTGGGAGGACGCCGCCACCCGGATGAACCCGAAGGAGATCAGCCAGGGAGCCTCCGCCTCGCACCTGCTCGGCACCGATGCCCTCGGCCGTGACCTGCTCGCCCGGACCCTGGTCGCCACCCGGCTGACCCTGAGCCTCGCCTTCCTGGCCACTCTGATCGGTACGGTCACCGGCATCCTGCTCGGCACCCTGCCGCAGATCCTGCCCCGGCGCGCGGGCCGCGCGGTGATCGCCGCGGTCGACCTGCTGGTGGCCTTCCCCGCCCTGCTGCTCGCCATGTTCACCGCCGTCGTCGCCGGCCTCGGCGCACAGGGCGCCGTCCTCGGCATCGGCGTCGCCCTCGCACCGACCTTCGCCCGGCTCACCCACACCATGACCGCGTCCGTCGCCGGATCCGACTACATCGCCGCGGCCCGCATGCTGCGCGTGCCCCGCCACCGCATCCTCACCCGCCACATCCTCCCCAACATCGCCGAACCGCTCATCCTCAACACCGCCCAGGCCATGGGCGGCGCCCTGCTCGGCCTGTCCGCGATGTCCTTCCTCGGCATGGGCGTCCAGGCGCCGTCGTACGACTGGGGCCGGCTGCTCAACGAAGCCTTCGGGCACGTCTACGTCACCCCGTCCGTCGTCGTCGCCCCCGCCCTCGCGGTCAGCCTCTCCGGCCTCGGCTTCATGTTGCTCGGCGACACCTTCGCCAAGGCCGCCGCCCACACCCGTGAAACGACCGGAAAGTCCGTCGCTCCCGTCGTGGCCCCCGCCCGGGACGAGCCCGCGGCGGACGCCGTCCTGGAGGTACGGGACCTGACCGTCGCCTTCCCCGGCGGCATCACCCCCGTACGGCAGGTGTCGCTGACCGTCCGCGCCGGCGAAATCGTCGGCCTGGTCGGCGAGTCGGGCAGCGGCAAGAGCATGACGGCCGCCGCCATCGGCCGGATCGTGCCCTACCCCGGCCTCGTCGGCAGCGCCCGCCTGCGGCTCGGTGGGGTCGACCTCGACGGCCTGACCGACTCCGAACGCCGCAAGCTGCTCGGGTCGTCGCTCGCGATGGTCTTCCAGGACCCCACCGCCTCCCTCAACCCGGCCCTGCGGGTCGGCGGCCAGCTCGCCGAAGTGGCCACCCTGCACGACGGCGCCACCCGCACCGAGGCTCGGGCCCGAGCCGTCGAACGACTCGACCGGGTCCGGATCAAGCAGCCGGCCGACGTCGCCAAGCGGTATCCGCACGAACTGTCCGGCGGCATGCGCCAGCGCGCCGTCATCGCCATGGGGCTGATGAACACGCCCCGTTTGATCATCGCGGACGAGCCCACCACCGCCCTCGACGTCACAGTCCAGCGCGAGGTCCTGCGGGTCCTGCGCGAAGCCGTCGACGACACGCAGGCGGGCGCCCTGTTCATCTCCCACGACATCGCCGTCGTCAGCGAACTGTGCGACCGGATCGCCGTCATGTACGCGGGTCGCATCGTCGAGGAACTCCCCGCCGACGCCCTCCACTACGCCCGCCACCCCTACACTCGCGCCCTCGTCGGCTCTCTCCCCGACATGGACACCGACCGGTCCGGCCCCCTCACCACCATCCCCGGCCGTCAACCCGCGCCCGGCGACGTCGGCGACGGCTGCGCCTTCGCCGACCGGTGCGCCTTCGCCACCGCCCGCTGCGCCATCCGCCCCAAGCTGCTCGCCCGCACGGACACACACTCCGTGGCTTGCTGGGAGGTCCTGTGAACATCAGCGAACTTACCGTCCGCTTCGGCTCCTTCACCGCCGTCGATCGCGTCAGCCTGGACGTTCCGAAGGGCTCCGTCACCGGGCTCGTGGGGGAGTCCGGCTCCGGGAAGTCCACCCTCGCCCGCGCCGTGGTCGGCCTGACCCCGTACAGCGGAACCGTCTCCGGGGTCGCACGCGGCCGCGTCCAGATGGTCTTCCAGGACCCGTACTCCTCGCTCAACCCGCGCATGAGCATCGGCGACGCCATCGCCGAGGGCACCCGCGTCCCCCGCGCCCAGCGGCCGGCGGAAGTCGGACGGCTCCTCGAACTGGTCTCCCTCCCGCCCACGTACGCGGGCAAGTACCCGCGCGAGCTCTCCGGCGGCCAGCGCCAGCGCGTCGCCGTCGCCCGCGCCCTCGCGGCCGAGCCGGAACTCCTCATCGCCGACGAGATCACCTCCGCCCTCGACGTCTCCGTCCAGGGCGCCGTCCTCAACCTCCTGCGCGACCTGCGCGGCGAACTCGGCCTGACCATGCTTTTCATCTCGCACAACCTCGCCGTCGTGCGGTACGTCTGCGATGCCGTCGCCGTCATGCACCACGGCCGGCTCGTGGAATCCGGCCCCGTCGAGGACGTGATCGGCGCGCCCCGGCACATGTACACCCGCACCCTGCTGGATGCGGTCCCACGCCTGGCCCGCGCCTGAGCCACTCGCTCCTCCTCCCGAGCGTCCGGTGGCCCCACACCCCCTTCCAGGGCCGCCGGACGCCTCCTCACCGCCCGAAAGGACCGCCGTGTCCCACGACCTCCACCACCGTGCCGTCGTCGCCGACGCGCACAACGACCTCCTCATGGCCGTCGCCGCACGCCCCCCGAAGCGCTGGGGCTCCTTCTTTCGAGAACGCTGGCTGCCGCAACTGAGCGAGGGCGGCATCGACATCCAGGTCCTGCCCGTGTTCATCGACGACCAGTACCGGCCCGAGGGCGCGCTCCGGCAGACCCTCCGCATGATCGAGTGCGCCCACGTCCTCGCCGAGGCCAATGCCGACCGGGTCGCACTGTGCCTGAACGGGGCCGACATCGACGCTGCCCTCGCTGAGGGGAAGATCGCCCTCGTCCTCGCCTTGGAGAGTGCCCCCGGCATCGACGCCTCCGTCGAACTCTTTCCCACCCTCTTCCGGCTGGGCGTACGGATCGCCTCGATCGCCCACTGGGGCCGCACCCCGCTCGCCGACGGCAGCCGCGAGGACGCCACCGGCAGCCGGCTCACCGTGCCCGGCGTCGAGGCGCTGCGCGAGATGGAACGCCTCGGGATGCTCTTCGACATCTCCCACCTGGGGGCGAGCGGCGTCGCACATGTCCTGGAACTGGCCACCCGGCCGCTCATCGCCACCCACTCGTGCGCCCGCACCCTGCGCGACCACCACCGCAACCTCACCGACGACCAGATCCGCGGCGTCGCCGCCACCGGTGGAGTGGTGTGCGTGAACTTCGTACCGGACTTCCTCACCGACGACCAGGCCAAGGTGAGCACCGACCGGATCGTCGACCACATCGAGCACATCGTCTCCGTCGCCGGGATCGACCACGTCGGCCTCGGCTCCGACTTCGTACGCGAGGTCATGCACGACGTCACGCCACCCTGCTGCGAGAGCCTCGACGACGAGGACCCCATGTTCGGCTTCCCCGGGCTCGAGGGCCCCGTGGGCATGCCACTGGTGACCGCGGCGCTGCTCCACAGAGGTCTGCCGGAGGCCGACATCCTCAAGATCCTCGGCGGGAACATGCGGCAGCTCATGGCCAAGCACATGGGCTGACCTGGGCTTGGCACCTGGAACGGTGCCCGGCCGGTCGGACGACCGGCCGGGCACCGGCCGTTCCGGCGGGCGTTGGGTCCGCAGTACGAACCGGACGTCCAGCTTGTCACCACGGCACCAACCGGGCCGCGACCAGCCTGCCTAGCGTGGCGGTCATCCCAACCTGGAGGACCCACCGTGCCGGTTGACCAAGAACCCAGCCCCCCGCGAGCGGACGCCGCGCCCGCCCCCACGTTCGACCTTGGCGCCATGCTCGCCGACCTCGAAGAACTCGTCACCTGCGAGTCGTACTCCGCCGACCACGCCGCCGTCGCCCGCAGCGCACAGGTGGTCGCCGACCAGGGCAGCCGCCTGCTCGGCGCCCGCCCGCAGACGCTGGTCGTCGACGGCGTCGCCCACGTCCAGTGGACCTTCGGCACCCCGCGCGTCCTGCTCCTGGGCCACCACGACACCGTCTGGCCGATCGGCTCGCTCGCCACCCACCCGTGGTCGGTGGAGCAGGGCATCGCCCGCGGCCCGGGCGTCTTCGACATGAAGGCCGGCCTGGTCCAGATGTTCCACGCCCTGGCCTCCCTGCCCTCCCTCGACGGCGTCTGCGTCCTGGTCACCGGCGACGAGGAGGTCGGCTCGGACACCTCCCGCCACCTCATCGAGGACCTGGCACGTCAGTGCGCGGCCACCCTCGTGCTTGAGCCCTCCGCCCCGGGCGGAGCGCTCAAGACCGGTCGCAAGGGGGTCTCCCTCTACGACGTCACCGTCCACGGCCGCGCCGCTCATTCCGGGCTCGAACCCGAGAAGGGCGTCAACGCGGCGACCGAACTGGCACACCAGCTCCTGGCCCTGAGCCGGGTCGCCGACATGGTCAGCGCCCAGACCGGACCCGGGACGACGGTGACTCCGACGCTGGTGTCGGCCGGCACCGCGAGCAACACCGTGCCCGCCCGCGCCGACCTCAGCGTGGACGTACGCGTCCCGAGCACTGCGGCCCAGGAAGCGGTCGACCAGCTGGTCAGGAGCCTGCGACCGGAACTCCCCGGCGCGCGCCTGCACATCTCCGGCGGCCCCAACCGCCCGCTGCTGGACCCGGACGCCTCCCACAAGCTCTTCGCCCTGGCCGACGGCATCGCCTCACGGCTCGGCCTCGACCCGCTCCGGCAGGCGTCCGTCGGCGGCGCCTCCGACGGCAACTACACCGCCGGAGTCGGCTGCCCCACCCTCGACGGCCTCGGCGCCGTCGGCGACGGCGCCCACGCCGACCATGAACACGTCGTCACCGCCACCATGCCGGACCGAGCCCGGCTGCTGGCCCACCTCGTCGGAGCGCTGCAGTGACCGCACTCGACCTGAGAGAACTCCACACGATGGAGGACCTCGACACCGTCGGCCGACTTTACGCCGACATATGGGGCACGGACGCCGACAGCCCGCCCGTATCCGCCGAGGTGATGCGCGCCCTGTCCCACGCGGGCAACTACGTGGCCGGCGCGTACGAGAACGGCCGCCTGGTCGGCGCGTCCGTCGCCTTCTACGGCGATCCCATCGGCACCACCCTGCACTCCCACATCACCGGCACCGCCGTGGGGCGCGGCATCGGCCTCGCCCTCAAGCTCCACCAGCGCCAGTGGGCCCTCGCCCGCGGAATCAACCGCATCACCTGGACCTACGACCCGTTGATCCGCCGCAACGCGTACTTCAACCTCGTGAAACTCGGCGCGCGCCCCGAGGAGTACCTGACGTCCTTCTACGGCGCCATGGACGACGCCATCAACGGCGGCGACGAGTCCGACCGCGTCCTGACCGCCTGGTACCTGACCGCGCCCGCAGGGCCGTACACCTTCGACCTGCCCGCCGACGTCACCCGCGGCGTCCGCAACGACGACGGCCGCCCCGTGATCGGCCCGACCGACGCCGCCACCGTCCTCATCGACCTTCCCGACGACATCGAGTCCCTCCGCCGTACGGACCCGGGCGCAGCCCGGGAATGGCGGCTGGCCGTCCGGCACACCCTCGGGGGCCTGCTCGCTGAGGGAGCCCGCGTGGTCGGCTTCCACGATCGCCGCAGCTACGTCGTCCACCGCACGACCTGAACACCCCTGAACACCCCACCAGGAGCCACCGCAAAATGAAGACCACGATCTCCGGCGTCGAACTGCGCCGCATCGCGATGCCGCTCGTCGCCCCCTTCCGTACCTCCTTCGGCATCGAGACCAGCCGCGACGTCCTGCTCGTCCGCGTCGTCACCTCCGACGGAACGGAAGGCTGGGCGGAGTGCGCGGCCATGTCCGAGCCGCGCTACTGCTCCGAGTTCGTCGACGGCGCCCAGGACGTCCTGCGCCGCTTCCTCGTCCCGGCTCTGCCGAAGAAGGGCGTGGACGCGGCAACCGGCGGCCGCGCCCTGGAACCGTTCACCGGTCACCACATGGCGAAGTCGGTCCTGGAGACGGCGGTGCTCGATGCCCAACTCCGCCTTGCGGGAGAGTCCTTCGGCTCCTACCTGGGTGCGTCACGCGACCGCGTCCCCTGCGGCGTCTCCGTCGGAATCATGGACTCCATACCTGAGCTCCTCGACGCGGTGGAGGGCTACGTCGCCGAGGGCTATGTCCGGATCAAGCTGAAGATCGAACCCGGCTGGGACGTCGAACCCGTCCGCGCCGTCCGCGAGCGCTTCGGCGTCGACCTGCTCCTCCAGGTCGACGCCAACGCTGCCTACACACTGGTCGACGCTCAACAGCTCGCGAAGCTTGACGACTTCGGACTCCTCCTCATCGAACAGCCCCTCGCCAACGACGACATGGTCCAGCACGCCCAGCTCGCCAAGCTGCTGCGCACCCCGATCTGCCTGGACGAGTCCATCGAGTCCGCGGCCGATGCCGCCGCAGCCATCTCGCTGGGCGCCTGCTCGATCATCAACATCAAGCCGGCCCGCGTCGGCGGCTACCTCGAAGCCCGCCGCATCCACGACATCGCCCGCGCCCACGGCGTCCCCGTCTGGTGCGGCGGCATGCTGGAGACCGGCATCGGCCGCGCCGCCAACGTCGCCCTCGCCGCCCTCCCCGGCTTCACCCTCCCCGGCGACACCTCCGGCTCGCACCGCTACTTCGCCACGGACATCACCGAGCCGTTCGTCCTCACCGATGGCCACCTCGATGTCCCGACGGGGCCGGGCCTCGGCATCGAGCCGCTCCCGGACGTTCTCAAGGAGGTCACCACCTCCACCGAGTGGATCGCGCTCTAGCCTCTGCACAGGACAGCCGCCCCTCCCGCAAGCTCCCTGAGCGCATCACGCCCAGGGAGCTTTGCTGCACCTCGTCGCTTGCGACGGAACGGCCCTGTGGGATTCAGCCTCGGGGACGAACGCCGGGGACTTCCACTCCGGCACAGTGGAACCACCGCACCGCGTGAGAGCAGGAGCCCTTACACCCGCAAAGCCTCCATGGCGCCACGCAGCCCGCCCGCACCGTCGACCCGGCTGAACCACCCCTCCCGGCGCGACGGTGGGCGGGCGCCCCGACTTCGACGGCAGCCCGCCGCACCCGTGGGCTCATCTGGAGCCTCCCGTCATGCGGATCGTGGTGGGTGCGAACATCCCCGAGGAGATCCGGAAGGTGGCACTGTAGGCGGCCACAGTCTGAGTCTTGTCCACGACCGGGATCAGGTCGGCGTTCTCGAACGAGGCAGTCTCCGCCTTGTTCCACAGCGGGCAGCCAGTCTCAACCGGAAGGGTGGCGGCCTTCGCCGTCAGGCGGTCGTAGGCCGTGTTCCTGATGTGGGCGAAGTTGTTGCCGTCGGGCATGAACGGACCGGAGAGCAGAGCGGTCAGCTGTGAGGGAAGGGTGACCCCGAGCGGGGCCCAGTTCAGGTCCCAGTTCTGCTTGACGGCCTCGACCTGGAAGTAGGCGGCGTCGGAGAGCCTCGGACGCCCTTCGAGTGTGCGTCAGGAAGCGCACTTAGCGCCCATGGTGCACGTAATGCACATTGATCTTGAGTCCGCTTTATGCTGAGTGGGTCGGTGACCTGCGGCTTTCTTATACCTGTTTTGTATAGACCTGTTTCTTGTGACCCATCATGTGGAGTGCGTGGCGATTCTCGAGCCTGCCGAAAAGGGCCGCTGACGTGCGGTTTCGCTGAGTGTGCGTTATGGGCGTTACGTGCGTTACGGGCGATATATTGACGCACGTTTGACGCACGAACGGCACGTTTGACGCACGAACGGCGCGACTTCTGACGGGTCGTCACGCACAGTTTGGTGGCTGCCAGCGAAGCTCGCAGCCGGTGGTTAATGGGCCCCGGAGGGGGCGGGGGGACGGCCGCCGAGCCGTCGGCTGACCTCGCCCTCGCGCCTCTCGATGCTGACGTTCCGTGACGCTGGGTGGAGCCTCAGTCGGGCGGCGTGTCGTGGGCTGTAGGGGCTCCAGTGCCCGAGGAATGGCTTCAGGTCGTCGGCTCGTGGTTCGGGGATGTCGGGCAGCCGGGGCGGCGTGCTCAGGAGGTCGAGGTGCTCCACGGTGGCTGACGTCCGGCTGATCCATGCTTCGGCTTCGGTCCTGGCCTGGCTCGGCAGCATGGCCTCGACTCGCGTGCGTACCGCGCTCATGTATGTGGTCAGTCGGGTGGCGTGGCGCCATGCCGCTTCCTGCGCTTCGAAGTGTCTGAAGCGGTACGCCTCGGCGTACTGGACGCGGGCTTCTTCCATGGCGGCTTCCCAGCGGATGCGCTTGACCCGGACCAGGTGACCGCCACCCTGGCAACCGCGCAGGGCACCGAGCAGGTGTCGGCCGCCTACCTCGTCGGTTGCGACGGGGGCCGCAGCCTGGTGCGCAAGCGACTCGGCATCTCCTTCGAGGGGTTCACCGAGACGGAGAAGCAACTGATCGTCGGGGACGTCGAGATCGGCGGACTCGCGCCCGACGCCTGGTACCAGTGGCTGGACCTCGACCTCGGTGTGGTCATGCTGTGCCCGCTCAGCGGCACGCGCTCCTGGCAGATCCAGGCCTCGCCCCCCGTCGACGCGGACGGCCGGCCCATGGAGCCGTCGGTGGAGGCCCTCCAGCGGGCCGTCGACCGGGCCGCGGGCATGCCGATCCGGGGCCATGACGCGACATGGCTGTCGACCTCGCGGATCAACGTACGCATGGCCGACCGGCTGCGGGTGGGCCGGGTGTTCCTGGCCGGGGACGCCGCGCACGTCCACCCCGTGCTCGGGGCGTTGGGCGCCAACGCCGGCGTGCAGGACGCCTACAACCTCGGCTGGAAGCTCGCGCTGGTCCTCGCCGGGGCGGCACCGGAGCTGCTCGACACCTGCCAGGAGGAGCGGCTCCCGGTGGCGCGCTGGACGCTGGACACCAGCGTGGCCAGCACCAGGGCCGTGTTCGAGGAGATGACCGGCGGCACCGGCGGCGCCGAGGCCGGCGACCGCGCCCCGGACTCGGTGTGCCTGGACATGGCCACCCGGCTCCTCCGGCTGTTCGACGTGTTCCGCGGCCCGCACTTCACGCTGCTCGGTTTCGGCGCCGACTGCGAGGCGGCCCTGCTCGAGGTGGCGTCCGCCGGCCCGGACGACCTCAGGACCTGCCTGCTCGGCGAACGACCGGCGGCCTACGGACTGCGCGCCGACACGCTGGTCCTCGTCCGCCCGGACGGCCACATCGGGCTCACCGCGCCGGCGGGGGACGGAGCGGCGGTGCTCGGCTACCTCGGTTCGTTGCTCGGCGGCGCGGTGTCCGCCACCACCGCCTGATCAGGCCCCATGGAAAGGAGAGTGCAGATCGTCTACCGCCCCGACTACTTCCGGCCGCCGGACCTGGGGACGCAGTGGGACCTCATCGAGGAGCACCCGCTGGGCCTGATGGCGCTGTCGGTGGAGGGCAGGCCCGCCGCCGTCCACATCCCGTTCGTGCTCGACCGGCACGCCTGGCCCTACGGCAAGCTGCGCGGGCATCTCTCGCGGGGCAACCCGATCTGTGAGGCGCTGGCCTGCAACGTCGAGGTGGTGGTGGCGTTCCTGGGCCCCAGCGCCTACATCTCGCCCGACCACTACGCCTCCCAGCCGCACTTCCCGACCTGGGCGTACGCGGCCGTGCACGTCACGGGCCGGCCGCGGCTGGACGAGGTGCGCACCATGCGCCAGCTGGACGACCTGATCGAGGACCAGGAGAGCTGGCTCGCGCCGAAGCGGCCCTGGTCGCTGCCGCGCCGGGCGAGCGCGCTGTTCGACGAGTACCTGCGGCTCATCGAGGGGTTCGAGATCCCGATCGGGCGCATCGACGGCGTGTACAAGCTCGCCCAGAACAAGTCCCCGGCCGACATGGCCTCCCAGGCACGGGCCTTCCGGGAGCGCGGCACGGACAGCATGGACCGGCTGGCCGACTCCATCGAGCGGCACAACAACCTGCCCAGGCAGGAGCCCGGGCATGGCCCGGATCAGCCGGCGGACGCGGCCGGCTGATCCGGCGTACGTCGGCAGAACGACGACGGCGCCGCCTCTTCGGAGGCGGCGCCGTCGTCGTCGGTTTCACTTCTGGGCGGCTGCCCCCGCCAGGCCCTGGCGCAGCAGGGCGTAGGCGTGGTCGGCGTCGGCCACCGCCTCGGGGTAGACCTCGTCAGCGGACCGGCCGGCGACGATGCGCTGCCAGTTCACCGACGCCAGGATGCGCTCGGTGGCGATGACCTGGCCGGCCAGCAGGGCGGCCGTGATCTCGCGGTCGGAGTCCAGCGCGTCGACCAGGGCCTGGGCGAGCGCCTCCTCGGCCTGGGCCAGGTACTGGCTGACGCGTGCCACCAGGCTGGGCGTGGAGTACACGAGGTGGTGGAAGGCGAGGACGTCCTCGTCGTCGTTGAGCCCCGTGATGGGGTCCCGGGCCGCCAGCCCGTCCAGGAAGTGCTGGTGCAGGGCGTCGATCGCGGACACCCCGGGCGGCCGCTCCGCGACGACGGTGCTGCTCACCGTCTGGTGGTCGGCGAAGCGGTGGACGACCAGGTCTTCCTTGGTGGGGAAGTACTTGAACAGTGTGGGTTTGGAGACCTCGGCGACGGCCGCGATGTCGACGACTGAGACCTGGTCGAACCCGTGTTCAAGGAAGAGCGTGATCGCCGTGTCGGAGATCGTCTCTCGCGTTCGCTGTTTCTTGCGCTCCCGCAAGCCCATCGGCGCATTCACCAGGCCACCCTAGCACATCCCCTTACCCGGGCAATCAGGTGACCGAGTCCGTGAATTGACTCGGTTAAGTAATCTGCTCTAGTGTCCGCCAGCGGAAGACGGACGGGCCGGACCGAGCGCCGCCCGCTGTGAGGGAAGGACATCAGGACATGGCACAGGCAACAGCGGCCTCCACCGAGAGGTCGGTGCGCTACCGGTGGTGGGGGCTGGGGGTGATCGCCCTGGCTCAGCTGATGGTCATGCTGGACATGACCATCGTGAACATCGCCCTCCCGTGGGCCCAGCAGGACACCGGGATGTCGGACGCGAGCCGGCAGTGGGTGGTCACCGCCTACACCCTCGCCTTCGGTGCCCTGCTGCTGCTCGGCGGACGGGTCGGCGATCTCGTGGGGCGCAGGCGCGCCTTCGTGGCCGGCGCCGTCGGCTTCGCCGTCGCCTCGGTGGCGGGCGGCGCCGCGCCGAACGCCGAGGTGCTCGTCGGCGCCCGCGCGGCGCAGGGCGTGTTCGCCGCGCTGCTCGTGCCCTCGACCCTGGCCATGCTCGCCACCACCTTCACCGAACCGCGCGAACGCGCCAAGGCGTTCGGTGTCTTCAGCTCGGTCGCCAGCGCCGGTGGCGCCATCGGCCTGCTGGGCGGCGGCGTGATCACCGAGTACCTCGACTGGCGCTGGTGCTTCTACGTCAACGTGCCGATCGGCGTGGCCGTGGTGGCCGGGGCCTTGCTGTTGCTGCCGGCGATGCCCGCCAACCGCCAGCGCGTGGACGTCCCCGGCGCGGTGCTCTCCGCCTGCGGCATGCTCGCCCTCGTCTACGCCTTCGACCAGGCGGCGACCCACAGCTGGACCTCGCCCCGCGTCCTCGGCTGCCTCGCGGCCGCCGTGGTCCTGCTCGCCGCGTTCGGCCTCACCCAGGCCAGGGGGCCGGCTCCGCTGCTCCCGCTGCGGCTGGTCGCCGACCGCAACCGGGCGGGAGCGAGCCTGACCATCGCCCTGGCCATGGTCAGCCTGTTCGGCCTGTTCCTGATCCTCACCTACCAGTTGCAGGTGGTGATGGACTTCTCGCCGCTGCGCACGGGGCTGGCGATCCTGCCGGCGACCGTGGCGACGGTGCTCACCTCCACCCAGATCGCCGCCCGGCTGGTGCCCCGCGTCCCGCTGCGCCTGCTGGTCGTGCCGGGCCTGTTCATCGCCATGCTGGGCCTGCTCAACCTCGGCCGGCTCACCCCCGACAGCTCCTACGCCTCGACGCTGATGCCCACCCAGATCTTGCTCGGCATCGGTGTCGGACTGGTGATCTCGCCGTGCATCAGCGCCGCCACCTACCGCGTGCCGCCGCAGGAGGTGGGCGTGGTGTCGGCCTTCGTCTCCACCTCCCAGCAGCTGGGCGGCTCCATCGGCACGGCCCTGCTCAACGCCATCGCCACCAGCGTGACCGCCGACCGGATTGCGGGCGGCGGCCGTGGTGAACGGGCCGTGACCGAGGCGACCGTCCACGGCTACGCCGTCGCGAGCCTGTGGGCCGCGGGCATCACCGCCCTCGCCGCCGTACTCGCCGGCCTGCTGATCACCATCGACCTGCGCAAGCCCGCCCAGGCTCCCCCGGAGCAGGCGCGTGCCACGGAAGGCGACCTGGCGTCCAGCAACTGACCGTGCCCCCACCGGACCAGCAGTCGCCGGGTGACCTCCCCCGGCCTGGTGGCTGCTCCGGCCGCCCGCCGGGGCTCACACAACCAACCGGCGGGCGGCCCCTATTAGGCCCCTAGACCCCCTCTTCTCGCCGTGGATCGGCTTCGGCCCGCCAAGGGCGTACATAGGCTCAGCGCGACCCGCGAACGGCCCGGAGCCGTCATTTTCGAGGATGTGCCCATGCTTCAGGATTCAGCCCCTCTGGAACTCGACGACGCATTCATGCAGGACCCCCACTCCGTGTACACCCGGCTCAACGCCGAAGGCTCGGCGCACCGGGTGATGATGCCTCCCGGGGTCCCCGTGTGCGGCGGACTGCCGGTGTGGCTGATCACCGGATACGAGGAGGTGCGCTCGGCGCTCGCGGACCCCCGGCTGAGCACCGACCTCAACAGGACGGACCGGCTGTTCGCGCAGAACGAGCCCGACCGCAACAAGCGCGGCGCGTTCTCCTCCGCCCTCGCCACCCACATGCTGCACTCCGACCCGCCGGACCACACCCGGCTGCGCAAGCTGGTGAACAAGGCGTTCACCAGCCGGGCCATCGAAAAGCTCCGGCCGGAGATCGAGCAGATCACCGGCGAACTGCTCGCCGCCCTGCCGGACGAGGACCCGGTGGACCTGCTGGACGCGTTCGCGTTCCCGCTGCCGATCCGGGTGATCTGCCTGCTGCTGGGCGTGCCGCTGGAGGAGCAGGAGAACTTCAAGTCCTGGTCCAAGGCGCTCGTCTCCGGCGACTCGCCTGCGGCGACCGCCGCCGCGTCGACCGCGATGATCGAGTACCTCGGCGACCTCATCGAGCGCAAGCGCCGTACGCCCACCGACGACGTGCTCGCCGCGCTGGTCTCGGCGCGTGACGTCGACGACCGGCTCACCGAGACCGAACTGGTCTCGATGGCCTTCCTGTTGTTCATCGGCGGCCACGAGACCACCGTCAACACCCTCGGCAACGGCACGCTGCACCTGATGCGCAACCTGGACCAGTGGGAGGCGCTGCGCCAGGACCGCTCCCTGCTGCCCGGCGCCGTGGAGGAGTTCCTGCGGCTGGAGAGCCCGCTGAAGCACGCCACCTTCCGGTGCGCCACGGAGGACCTGCGCATCGGCGACACCGAGATCCCGGCCGGCGACTTCGTGCTGCTGGCACTGGCCTCCGCCAACCGGGATCCGGAGCGCTTCGGCGATCCGCACACGCTGGACGTCCGCAGGCCCACCGGCGGCCATGTCGCCTTCGGGCACGGCATCCACTACTGCCTCGGGGCGCCCCTGGCGAGGATGGAGGCGCAGATCGCCTTCGGCGCGCTGCTGGACACCTTCCCCGCCATGCGGCTCGCGGTCGACCCCGAGGACGTGCGGTGGCGCACCAGCACGCTCATCCGCGGGCTCCACTCACTGCCGGTGCGGCTGAACCGCCCATAGTGTCCAGGCTCTGCGGCAGTTCGTCACGGCGGG
The DNA here is from genome assembly GCF_042870895.1 of Streptomyces sp. NPDC006294. Lineage (NCBI taxonomy): Bacteria > Bacillati > Actinomycetota > Actinomycetes > Kitasatosporales > Streptomycetaceae > Streptomyces > Streptomyces sp. NPDC006294. Next base: position 16,615 of record NZ_JBIAHV010000017.1, on the reverse strand, counting down.
ACAGGCTGAGCTTGCGCAGCACACGCGTCATGTGCTGCTCGACCGTGCTGACCGTGATGAACAGCCGCCGGGCGATTTCCCGGTTGGTGTGCCCCTCCGCCGCCAGGGCGGCGACCCGCAGTTCGGCCTCGGACAGCACGTCGTGGACCTGCTCGGAGGCCTCGTGCCCGGCGGCGCACACCCGGCCGTCGGCCGACCGCTCCGCGTCCGGCAGCAGGCTCTGGCTGAGCGGCTGCGCATGGCACTTCTTCGCCATCCGGTAGGCGCGGCGTACGATCACCCGGGCCCGGTTGGACTTGCCCAGCAGATGGTAGACACGGCCCAGATCGCCCAGCGCGTGCGCCAGCAGCAGATCGCACCCGGAGTCCTGGAGTTCGTCCACGGCCTCCCGCAGCGCCCGCAGCCGCTGCTGGGGCTCCATCGTCGAAGCCATCAGACGCAGGGCGTTGCCGTGCACCCGGGGGTGGCCCTTGTGCCGGGCCAGTTCCTCCCGCAGATACGTCACGGCCTGGTCCGGCTCGCCCAGGCGCAGCCGGGCCTCGGCCACCCCGGAGCGCCACGGGATGAGCGTGGTGTCGGCCACCCCCCAGCTCTCCAGGGCCTTGCCGCACGCCAGGAAGTCGCCGAGCGCGGCCTGAAGTCTCCCGGTGGCCAGGTGGAACTGGCCCCGGGCGTACAGGTAGTGCTGGCCGAAGAGGGTCTGGAAGACCGCCTCGGGCACCGGCCGGCCGAGCCGGGCCCGCGCCTCGTCGTAGCGGCCCATCGCAGTCAGCGCGTACACCGAACTCGCCAGCGGCAGGCCGATGCTGATCCCCCAGCCCCGGGACGACATCCGCGACAGGGCCAGGTCGCTGTGCCGCTCGGCCTCCAGCAGCCGGCCCTGCCGGATGAGGTTCGCCGCCCGCAGCGAGGACAGCAGCGCGTCCCGGGTGGGGATGTTGCGCTCGCGGGCCGCCTCCAGCAGCGTGGTGCACCAGGCGTCGACCTGCTCGGTGCGGTCGGCGTAGAACAGCGTCATCAGCGCCAGCGGGATGGTCTCAAGCGTCGGCGTCAGACTGGACATCTCCAGCACATGGGCGGCGCCGACCACGGCCGGCCCGGGTTCGCCGCCCCGCAGGACGACGGACAGGGCGGTGGCCGCGTGCAGCCGCGGCTGCTCGGCAATCGCCGCGGGGGCGATCTCGTGCGTGACGTCGACGGACACCTCGCCGAACATGCGCCGGTGGAACGGCGGGCACAGCACGGACAGCCACCGCTGCAGCGCCCGCACCTCGGCCACGCCCTCCTCGCCCGGGTCGTCGGCCAGCTGCCGGTCGACCAGCTCCAGCACCTCCGCGGCCTCGTCCACATAGCCGTGCCAGACCAGGTTCTTGATCAGGGACATCGCGCCCGACGTGGCCGTGAGATGCCCGGCCTGGAGCGCCTCCTTCAGTTCCGGGAGCCGCCGCATCGCCTTGGCCGGGTCGACCTGCCAGGCAGACAGCGTGCGCTGGAACAGGATGGACGCCCGCAGCGGCCCGTCCGGGCAGATGGCGTGGGCCAGGTCGAACAGCCGCATCGCCTTGGGGAACTCGTCCTGGGCGATCGCGTCGGCCGCGGCTTCCCGGAGCAGTGGCGGCGCCCAGGATTCCGCTATGCCTCCCGCCGCCACGATGTGCTCGGCCACCGTGGCCGGATGTGCGCCGTTGTCGTGCAGCAGTACGGCGGCCCGCCCGTGCAGCCGCGCCCGCTCCTCGGCGGAGACCTCGCCTCCCAGCACGGTGTGCATCCTCGGGTGGCGGAAGCCCGGCCCCGCCAGCAGGCCGGCCTGGGTCAGCTCCTGAAGGTGCCGGGTGGGCGGGTTCGTGCTGTTGCGGTCGAGCAGCACCGACAGCGCGTCCGGCCCCAGCACCGCCAGGTGCCGGGCGAGATCGGCCGCGGGCGCGCTGACCCGGTGGGCGCAGTCGACCACCGCGGAGTCGAACATCTCCCCGGCGACAGGCCGTAACGCGGCCGCGCCCGTGTACGTGCCCTGCAGGGCGTTGCAGGTGTCCTCGACCAGCGCCCGCGTCAGCAGCGGGCTGCCCCCGCTCGCCGCGTGCAACTCCGCGGCGCCGGCCTCGTCGGCGGGCATGTCCAGCCGCTCGGTGAGCAGCAGCCGGATGTCGCCGGCGGTCAGCGGGCCGACCCGCAGCTGATGGAATCCGGGCTGCCGGGCGAACTCGGCCCGCGCGGCGGCGTACGGGGGCAGGGCCTGCGGCCGGTCGGTGAACACCGCCAGGACCCGGGAGGCGACCATGCGGCGGGCGAGGTGCCCGAGGCAGCCCAGCGACTCGGGGTCGGCCTCGTGGATGTCGTCGACGGCGAGGACGAGGGAGTGGTCGTCGGCCAATTCCATGACGGCCGCGCAGAATTCATCCATGGCCTTCTCGCGTTCACCTTCCGGTGCCCGGGTGACCGCCGCAAGGCTGCGGCCGACGGCTGCGAGCGTGTCACTCGTACGCTGTGAAGCTCCTTTGAATCGCCCTGTGCGCCACAGGAGTTGATGGACCACGCCCCAGGAGTTGGCGCGCTCCCTCGGGGAGCAGGCCGCTCTCAGGACGAGGGAACCGGACTTCGCCGCGCTCTGGGTGAATTCGTGGAGGAGGGCGGTCTTGCCGATCCCCGCAGGGCCACTGACCAGGGCGATCGGACCCGCTCCGCGGTCGCGTGCGGTCAGCAGGTCATGCAATCGGGTGAGTTGTATGTCCCGTCCGACGATGGACATCCGCAGGTGCTCCTAAGGTGCCGAGGCTTCGGTATGTCTTCAGCCATCCTGCAACTTCAGACAGTCCGCGGGATCTTCAGTGATCATCGCCACAGGGATTTGGCGCAAGTGTCACCGTCGACAACGGCAATTCGGCCAACTCCGAAAGCCAGGGCAATTTTCCGCCTTGGGGTTCTTCAAAGAGGCGTAAAGAAAATGCGGCCCGGGGGAATCCCCGGGCCGCACCTCTCGGACAGGTCTCGACCGTTCTCGGACGGTCCGCGCCTCAGGCGGCGAGCGGCTCCGGCAGCGGCCGGGCGTGCAGGACGTCGAGACGGGACACCGCACGCGTCACCACGACGTACAGCCGGTGCAGTCCGCGCGGCTCGGACTCGACGATCGCGGCCGGCTCCACCACGACGACATGGTCGTACTCCAGGCCCTTGACGACCGTCGCGGGCAGCACGGTCACCCGGGCGGCCGTGCCGACCTGCTCGGCCGTCGCCGTCTCGATGCCCGCCCGGCGCAGCGCCGCCGAGGTGGCGGCGACCGCGTCGTCGGCGGCGATGACGGCGACCGACCCCTCGCGGTCGAGGGCCGCGCGGACGGCGGACACGGTGGCGGACGCCAGGTCGTCGACGGCGCTGACCGTCAACTCGCCGTCATGGCGCAGCGAGCGGGCCGGCGGCACGTCCACGCCCAGGGCGCCCACCAGCCGGTTGGCCAGCTCCATCACCGCGGCGGGCACACGGAAGCCGGTGGTCAGCGGGACGACCGTGGCCTGCGCCTTGCCCAGGTGCGTCAGCTGCTCCTGCCAGGTCCGCGCCGACCACGGCGCCGTCGCCTGGGCCAGGTCGCCCAGCACCGTGATGGAGCCGAACGCGCTGCGCCGGGCGATCGCCCGGCACTGCATCGGCGACAGGTCCTGGGCCTCGTCCACGACCACATGGCCGTAGCCCTCGGGGCGTTCGATGAGCCCCGCGACCTCGTCGAGCAGCAGCATGTCCTCGACCGACCAGGTGGCGCTCTTCTCCGACCGCGGAGGCTTCGCCCACAGCAGGGCCCGCTGCTCGGCGGCGTCGAACACCCCGTCCGCCGCGGCCTCCATCACCGCCGGATCGCTCAGCAGCGTGGCCACGACCTCCTCCGGCCGCGCCACCGGCCACGCTGCCTCCAGCAGCGCGGCGACCGGCTTCGAACGGCCGATCTTGCGCGCCCAGGTCACGCTCTTCGGGCCGGCCCGCCGCTCGGCCTGCTGCTGGATCAGCGTGACCACCCGCGAACGCACATGCTCGCGGCCGATCCCGTACGGCACCCCCATGCCCCGCACCTCGTCGATGACCCGGGCCAGGTCGTACGAGTCCACCCGCCAGCGGTACGAGCCGTCGGTGACCGCGATGGACTCCTCCGAGTGCCTCACCCGGGCGTACAGCGCGCGCTCAAGGACGGTGGCCATACGGTCGCTGTGCTTCAGGGCGCTGACGTCCTCGGATTCCGCCCGCCGCACCGGGTGCCGTGCGACGACGTCCTCCACCGTCAGCTGGGCGATGTCGATCTCGCCCAGCGACGGCAGCACCTCGGAGATGTAGCGCAGGAAGGTGCGGTTCGGGCCGATGATCAGCAGACCGCTGCGCTGCAGCCGCTCGGGGAACGTGTAGAGGAGATACGCGGCGCGGTGCAGGCCGACGGCGGTCTTGCCGCTGCCCGGGGCGCCCTGCACACAGACCGACTCGTTCAGCTCGCTGCGGACCAGGTTGTCCTGTTCCGGCTGGATGGTGGCGACGATGTCGCGCATCGGGCCGAGGCGAGGCCGCTCGATCTCGGCGGCGACGATCGCGCTCGCCGCGTCGGCGCCGTCGTCGCCGCGGGCGTGGTCGAGGTGCTCGTCCTCAAGTCCGGTGAGGTCCTCGGGAGCGCCGTGGCTCCACGGCGCCCACCCGAAGCGCCGCCGTACCGCGACGCCGTGCGGCTCCAGGGCGCTCGCCTGGTAGTAGGTGCGGGAGACCGGCGCACGCCAGTCGATCACCAGGGGCGGTGCGGCCGGGTGTTCCGAGATCCGCCTGCGGCCGATGTAGTACCGCTGCCGCCGGTGGTCCCCTGCCTCCTCGGCGTCCTCGAAGTCGAGCCGGCCGAAGAACAGCGGGCTGTCGGGCTCCTCCGCCATCTGCTGTGCGCGGGTGCGCAGGTAGCGGCCGAGCGCCTCGGCACTCGCGCCGTCACCCGACACGTCCTCGCCCGCGACGACCTGGTACTGGGCATCGTCCACCTGCCGGGTCATCGCCTCGCGGCACACCGCGACGTACGCACGCCCCAGGGCCAGCTCGTCGTCGAGTCCGACGGCCTCCTGGGTGCCGTACGTGTCCTGGACGTGTGACGTCATCGATCGACCTTTCCGAAGTGACGGCCTTGCGCGCCGCCCGACGAGGCCGGACGGCGAATTCCGGGTCCCAGCATAACTGAACCCGGTTAATAGACTGGCTGAGTTGTGTTATTGCTGGCCGGATACCGACGGCCTACGCGCAGTGCTCCGAGCGGGCGCGTACGGCTGGGCGCGACCAGCGCTCCGCGCGGCCGGTGTCGACCGGGCCGCGGCCGGAGTTGCCGGGGGTCTGCTGCCGCCGGGTCGCGGTCACGTTCCGAGCGGCCGGTTGTCGCCGGGCGTGCCTAGTGCTTCGAGCGGCCGGGCATCGCCGGGTGGGACCAGCGGTGCCGGCGCAGCCGGCGGCTGGTGACCGCCGGCCGCCGGCAGCGCTTCGGTGGCCCGTTACCGCCTGGCCGCGATCAGTGCGCCCAGCACCGCCGCGTGGACCAGATGGCCGGGGGCGTACAGCTCCTTGCCGATCCACAGTGGGGGGTGGTGTTCGGCGTCCAGGCCGTGCTTCAGGAGGAAGGCGCAGCCTCGGTGTACGGCCTGGGTCGTCTCCTCGGAGCGGGCGTCTCCGTCGGCGGTGAGTTCCAGCAGGGTGCGTACCGCGTAGGCCGTCTCCTCCGGTGTGCCGTCCCAGCGGCCCCAGGAGCCGTCCTCGTGCTGCCGGTGCAGGAGCCAGTCGACGGACCTGCCGAGGGCTTCGGCCGACGCCGGGCCGGCGTACCGGTGCAGGGCCAGGGCGCAGCGCATCGTCGCGAAGTAGGGCGAGGCGTGCCACTTGTCGGACCAGCTGCCGTCCGGCCCCTGGCGGTCGCGCAGCCACGACGCGATCCGGGCGACGGCGTCCCGGTACCGGTCCCCCTCAGCAGGAGGACCGTCGGCCAGGTGGCAGCCCAACGCCTCCAGGATGTGCGCGTTGGTGGTCGTGGACGGCTCGTGCTCCGGGATGGTGGACATGAAGTGGCTGCCCGCGTCGTACTGCCACAGGTACTCCGGCTCCTGCGGCGCCCCCAGGCGGGCCAGGGCCGTCAGGACGATCGCGCTGGTCTCCGCCTCGTACGCGAACCCCGGCGCGGTCGGCGCCCCGGACCGGCCGACGTCACCCGGCAGCTCCTTCAGCAGCGGAGCGAGCACCTCACGCTCCACCCCAGCCGTCGCCAGGTTTCCGGCGATCCACGCCCGCTCGTAGTACACGATCGAGGTCATCGCGGGGACCGCGCCGGATCCCCGCTCCTGGGCCTGCCGCAGGAAGCGCACCGAGGGGTGCGGGGGGTCGGCCGGCTCCTGCGGGCCGAGCCAGGCGGCGGTCGCGGCAGCGGAACAGCCGACGACCCCGTCGACCGGCTCCATCTCGGCGGCGCCGACGGCCGCCGGGCCCACGATCTCCAGGTAGTGACCGGCGAGCGGGTTGCGCCAGGCACCCCCGCGCAGCCCACGCAGCGCCCCGTCGGTCAGCCCGTGCGGCAGCGCCAGCGGCTGCACCGGTCCGTCCCCGAGGACGGCGAGCCGGGCGTTGATCCCCTCCACCAGAGCGGGGATGACCATGAAGAACACGACCGTCGACGGCACCGGCTCCTCGGCGCTGCGCGCCACCAGCGCGGCCGCCGCCGCGAGCCCCCGCCGCGCGGCCTCGACGAGCGCCGCGGGCGGCAGCGGCAACTCGCCGCCCTCCCGGCCCAGCACGGCCAGCAGCGCCTCCGTCGCGCTCAGCGTCGGCACGAGGGCGTACCCGCCGGGGCCGCCCCAACTGTCGTCGGACCGCTGCTCGTCGAGGAGATACCGGACCCGGGCGGCGTCCCCGTCCAGCCACGGGGCCAGCGACACCAGCCGGGCCGTCTCGTACACCGAGGGACCCAGCGCGCCGGTCGGGTCGTCCAGCACCCGCTCGACAAGCTCGGCGACGAGCCTGTCGAGGTCCACGTCCGTGGGCGCGCTCACGCGGGGAGCTCCTCGGAGACGGTGATGCTGTCGACGAGCAGCGACGACGGCAGCGTCGCCGGGTCGGGGTCGCCCGGCAGGACCGGGCCGCCGGGGCTGCCGATGATGATCGCCAGACAGAAGTACACGGGCTGGTCGAACAGCCAGCCCTTCGGAGTGGTGTCCTGCGGGGTCAGCTTCAGGTACTCGCGGCCGTCCAGGTACCAGGTGATCGAGTCGGGGCCGCGCCGCCAGACCGCCGAGTAGGTGTGGAAGTCCGCGCTGAGCGGGCTGCCGTCCTCAGTGGTCGTACGGGCGCCCATGCCCAGGGACGGGATCTGGTGGCACTCGGGGGAGTGGACGGCACCCCACACCGAGTCCGGCTCGGAGCCGAGCGCCTCCAGGACGTCGATCTCCCCGGCCCGGTACCACGCCTGCACCGGGTCCTCGTCACCCCGGTGCCGCAACTGTGTGCCCCAGGCCCACAGCGCGCAGTCCAGGCCCGGACCCGCAGCGGTCTTCACCCGGGCGTCCAGGCGCAGCGCGCCGCCGGGCCGCGGCACGAAGTCCTCGCGCCGGGTCTCCAGCCACGCCGCCCGGTACTCCCCGTCCTCGTGCGTGGCGGTGATCCGCAGGTGCCCGGCGCCGTCGAGGCCGACGTTCGCGGGGTCGTCCGTGTGGAACTCGATGCCGGCGCCGAACGGCTGCCCGGTGACGACCTGCCACAGGGCGGGGTCGGGTGGGGACCCGGCCGGGCCCTCGAACGTGTCCTGCCACAGGACCTTCCACGACGGCGGCGCGGTCGCGGCGGCCGGGGCGGTGGCGTGCTTCTCGTTCACGGTCTCCATGTCTTTCTCGGGCTCCGTCTTCCTCAGTTGCCCGGGGCCGACGGTGCGGCGGCGTCCGGATCGAGATGCTCGGCCATGGCGAGCGGGGTGGGATGGGCGAACAGGTCGGCCAGGCGCACAGGCATACTCAGCGTCTTCTCGATGCGCTGCACGAGCTGCGCGCCGAGCAGCGAATGCCCGCCGCTGTCGAAGAAGTTGGCGTGCGGGCCGAGGTCGGTCCGGCCGAGCGTGCTCTGCCACAGGGCGAGCAGCCGCCCGGCCGTCCCCGACTGCGCCTCGGGCGAGGCCGCTTCCGCCCCCGCGGCCGCACTGCGCTCGGAGCGGCGCTGCTCGGCGAGGCGGGTCAGCGCGAGATGGTCCCGCTTCTCGTTGGCGGTGGTCGGCAGCGACTCCAGCACGACGATCTCCTGGGGTACGGCGGCGGAGGGCAGCAGGGACCGGGCATGGGCCGTCAGCCCGGCGGTGTCCACCTCGGCCACGCCGTCCCCTCCCTCCGCTCCTTGCGCCGGTTCCACGAACGCGACCAGGGCGGCGTCCGGCCCGCCGCGCCCCACCACGACGACGGCGACGTCCCGTACGTCCGGACGGTCGAGCAGCACCGCCTCCACCTCGCCCAGTTCGATCCGATGGCCGCGCAGCTTGATCTGGCGGTCGGTCCGGCCCAGCAGCTCGACGCTGCCGTCGGGCCGCAGCCGGGCCAGGTCGCAGGTGCGATAGTGGCGCCCGTACGCGGGATGGTCGCGGAAGCGGTCCGCCGTCAGCTCGGGGCGGTTGTGATAGCCCAGCGCGATGCCCGCTCCGGCGATGCACAGCTCGCCCTGCACACCGACCGGCAGCTCCCGGCCGTCCGGGTCGACGACGAACACCTGGGTGTTGGCGATCGGACGGCCCACGTCCGCGCGGACCACCTCGTCCGGCACCGGCCCCGAGGTGGACCAGATGGTCGTCTCGGAGGGGCCGTACACATTGAGCAGTGAGTCGCCCGAGGCGGCCAGCGTGCGGGCCAGCGTCGGCGGCAGCGGCTCCCCGCCGCAGACCAGGCGCCGGCCGGCGAGCTGCCCGTCCGCCGCGTCGGCGACGACCCGCCAGGTCGTCGGGGTGGCCTGCACGATGCCGACGTCGTGCGCGACGACCTCGGCGAGCAGGGCGCGGCCGTCGGTGCGGGCCTCGTCGGAGGCCACGACCAGCCGTCCGCCGCACACCAGCGGCAGGAACAGCTCCAGGGCGGAGATGTCGAAGGCGAAGGTCGTCAGCCACAGCACGGCGTCGTCCGCGGTGACCTTCAGCTCCTCGGCGAAGTGCTGGACCACGTTGGCGAGGCTGCGGTGGCCGACCAGGGTGCCCTTCGGCTTCCCCGTCGAGCCGGACGTGTAGATCAGGTAGGCGCAGCAATCCGGATCGGGGCCGCCGGCACCGGGGTCCGGCGGCGGGCCGGAGCCGTCCCGCGCGAGCGGCTCCAGCGGAACGACCCGCGCCCGGACCCCCTCGGGCAGCTCCACGTCCGGCGCCGTGAGCACTGCCTGCGCGCCGGAGTCCTCCAGGACGTACGCCAGGCGCTGCACGGGGTGCTCCGGATCGACGGGCAGATACACCGCTCCGGCCAGCCACACCCCGAGGGCCGCGGCCGCGAGTTCGGGACCCCGGGGCGCGGCGAGCGCGACGATGTCACCGGCCCTCACCCCGGCGTCCGCCAGGACGTCCCGGGTGTGCTCGGCGGCCCGCCACAGCTCGGCGTACGTCGTGCTGCGACCGTCGCCCACGACGGCCGGCGCGGACGGCGTCAGCGCCACCCGCTCCCGCACCGCCGCGAGCACGCTGGGCGGATCCACCGGGCGCGCGGTGTCGTTGCTCGCGGCCAGCACGGCGAGGTCGGAGGGCCCGGCCAGCGGCAGTTCGCCCATCGGCCGGTCCGGCCCCTCCGCGGCCGCGAGCAGCAGCGCCTCGAAGCGTTCGAGCAGCCCCTGTACGTCGGCCCGGTCCAGCACCTGCGTGTAGTACGCGGCCCGGACGGTCACCTTGTCCGCCGAGGACAGGAAGAAGAACTCCAGGTCGAACTTGCTGAAGCCGTTCTCCACCGGGAGCCTGCGGGCCGTGGTGTCGCCGAGGGGGAAGCTCGTACGGCCGTCGTCCGGAACGTAGTTGAACAGATGGCGGAAGACGGTGTTGCGCCAGGAGGCGCCGCCGTCCCTGCGCAGTTCCGGCAGCAGGACGTCGACCGGCACATCGGCGTGGGCGACCGCCCCGAGGAACGCGTCGCGGGCGGTCCGCACCAGGTCGCGGAAGCCGCCGCCGAGGTCGACGGGTATGCGCAGCGGCAGGGTGTTGACGTGGTAGCCGACGGCCCTGGACGCCTCGCGCGCCCGGACGTTGACCGGGGTGCCCACCACCAGGTCGGGACCCGCGCCGTGCCGGGCCAGCAGCAGGCCGTACGCAGCCAGCAGCACCACCGCCTCCGGCGCGCGCAGCTTCTTCTGCAGCCGGCGCAGTACCTCGGTCGCCCGCGGGGACAGGTCGGCCGTGATCTGGTCACCGGTGAGGGTCGGCTCGGGAAGATCCTCGCTGCCGCACCACAGGGCGAGGCCCGCGGCGTCAGCCCCGGCCAGCTGCCCGCGCCAGTACTCCACGGCAGCCGCGCGGGGAGCGGGCTCCCGGTACGGCGGCTGCGCGGCCAGCAGCTCCGCGGGTGGCGCGGCACCGGCCGCGAGCGCCGTGTACCCGGCGGTGAACTCCTCCAGCAGGACCGCGCCGGAGACCGTGTCGAAGACCAGGTGGTGGACGGCGAGACAGAACGCGTCGCCGTCCGCGCACCTCACCCGCGCGGCCCGCACCAGCGGCCGCCCGTCGATGTCGAAGGGACGCGCGATGAACTCCCCGACGACAGCGGCGACCTCCCCCGGCTCCGCCGCCAGCTGCTCGGCCTCGATCCGCAGAGCAGCGGGGTCGAGCACCTCCTTGACGAGGCCCGCCTGCTCCTGCCGGAACACCGTGCGCAGCGCCTCGTGCCGGCGCAGCAGCAGATCGACCGTGCCCTGGAGTGCCGGGCCGAGCAGCGGCCCGTCGGCCTGAAGGGCGACGGAGAGGTTGTTGACCCCCTTGACGGGCACCAGCTCGTCCAGGAGCCAGAGGGCGTGCTCCTTGCTGTCGGCCGGGCGGGACCGGACTTCCGTTGCTTCTGGCATTCCAACCGTTCCGTGGGTTCGCGGGAATTCGCGGTGGGGCGTACGTACGGGATTCGCGCGTACGGGACTTGCGCGTAGGTGACTTCTCAGGCGGGCCTGTCCGCGCCGAGCAGCTCGGTCACCGTGCAGGTGACACCGGGGTCGCGCAGTAGGTCGACGTGCGGGACGTCGACGCGCAGTTCCCGGCCCACGGCGATGTCCTGGCCGGCCGCGCGGGAGCCGTTCAGACCGCTCGTGGGCGACGAGGACGTGACGGCGACGGCCTCCCGCCACGCGGGCAGAGGGTCGATGTCCGCGGCCGCGATCAGATAGCCGACGAACGACGCGAAGACCGCGGTGATCTCCTCCGTCCGCTTGGCGTCCAGCTCCAGCCGGTCGAAGGCGGGCTTGGCGGTACGCCGGTACACGTCGAGGAGTTCGGCGCCCAGCGCGGCCATCGTCGTGTGCTGCTCGTGCGCCCGCCGCGCCTCGTCCGCCGCCTGCGCGGTCTCCTCGGCACTCAGCAGGGCGGACATGGAGTCGAGGACCTTGTAGAACTGCGAGTACAGGGTCAGCGGGCCGGACTGCTCGGGGTCGAACAGCACCAGCGCGGGCGCCTGTTCCTGCCGGGCGGCGAGGCGCTGCGCGATCGCGCCCGCGTAGACGCCGCCGACACAGAAGCCGAACACCGCACGGACCGGGCGGCCGTCGGCCGCCACCTCCTCCAGCCACCGCTCGACGGGGTCGGCATCGCCGGCACCGGTCCCGGCCTCCTGGGGAATCGTCTCCCAGATCGAGCAGGGCAGCAGGTCACCCAGACCCGAGGCCAGATCGGTGAAGCGGCCCTCGGCCCGGCCGGTGGCGTCGAAGTCCACGGCGAGCACGAGCTCGTGCGCGTCCGCGTTGCCGAGAACCCGCCACGTCTGCGGATCGGTCATGGTTCGGGATCCCCCATGGTCTGTGGAAAACACTGCGTTCGGTTCGGTGGAAAACGGTGAACTCGCGTTCGTGGAGAACGGTGAATGCACGTCCGAGGACAGTGGATTCGTGTTCGGGGACGGTGAATTCGCGTCCGTGGAATACGGAGAATGCGCGGTCACGCTAACTTCGCCTCCTGGCTCGGATAACCCCTAGCCGACCCCTGCGACCCCCAGCCGCGTGGCCAGCACCTCGGCGACCGCGTCGGTCTGCTCCGAGACGTAGAAGTGACCGCCGCCGAAGACCCGCAGGTCGAACGGGCCGGTGGTGTGCTCCTGCCAGGCCCGGGCCTCCTCCACGGTGGTCTTCGGGTCGTTGTCGCCGGTCAGCGCGACGACGGAGCAGCCGACGGCCGCGCCCGGCGCGCTGCGGTAGCGCTCGATCGCCTTGTAGTCGGCCCGCAGGGACGGCAGGAACATCCGGACGATGTCCTCGTCGTCCAGCGCCGCCTGCGCGGTGCCGTCCAAGGCGCGGATCTCCCGCAGCAGCGCGTCGTCGCCCTTGCGGTGCAGGTCCTCGCTGCGGTGCCGGGAAGGGGCCCGGCGCCCCGACACGAACAGGGACACGGGCGTCACGCCCGCCCGCTGCTCCAGCCGCGCGGCCACCTCGAAGGCGACGGACGCGCCCATGCTGTGCCCGAACAGGGCGAGCGGGCGGTCGGTGCCGACGGCCTCGACGACCGCGTCGAACGCGGCGTCGGCCAGCTCGTGCAGGTCCTCGAAGGCGGGCTCCCGATGCCGGTCCTGACGGCCGGGATACTGCACGGCCACCACGTCCAGCCGCCCGGCGAGCGCCCGGGACAGTGCGTGGAAGGACGTGGCCGAGCCGCCGGCGTGCGGGAAGCACACCAGGGTGACACCGTCGGCGGGCGCCGGCTGGTAGCGGCGGATCCAGGGGCTCTCGATGGGTGCGGTACGTGTGGGGGTCATGACGCGGTCCTCTTCATTTCCTCGTGCAGGTGCGCGGCGAGCTCTGCCGGCGTGGGGTGGTCGTAGATCAGCGTGGGCGGCAGGTCGAGGCCCGTCACCTTGGTGAGCCGGCCGCTCAGCTCGACGGCCGTCAGCGAGGCGAACCCGGCGTCCAGGAAGTCCTGTCCGGCCGGCAGCGCGTGCGGGTCGGCGTGCCCGAGCACCGCGGAAGCGGCCGACCGCACGGCCTCCAGCAGCAGCGCCGGCAGCTCGTCCTCCGGCGCGTCGGCCAGGGCCCGCGCCAGGTGCCCGTCGTCCTCGGACGGCTGGGCGTCCTCCGGCGCGTCCATGGCGGTGGTGGCGCGGCTGTGGTCCCAGGCCGACAGCAGCGACAGCACCGCGTTCAGGGAGTCGGCCTCACGGGCAGAGTCGACGTCGAGCAGCGCGGCCAGAGCGCCGACGTCCCGGCTGCCGACAGCGCGCCAGAACCGCCGCTCCAGGTCGCCGCCGCCGGCCGGCGTCTGCTGCGGCCCGGACGGCAGCCAGTACGCTGTGCGCTGGAAGGCGTACGTCGGCAGCTCGACCGTACGGGCGCCGGTCGGGGCGAACACCGCCGCCCAGTCCGGGGACACGCCATGGACGTACAGTTCGGCGACGGCCGTGGCCAGCGCCCGGGCATCGGTGCGGTCGCGCCGCTGGACGGGTACCACCAGCGCCTGACCGCCGAGGCATTCCCGGGCCATCGCGGCCAGCACCGCGTCCGGGCCGACCTCGACGTACGCGGTCACGCCCTCCTTTTCCAGACGCGTCAGCTGATCGGCGAAACGCACCGCCTCCCGCGCGTGCCGCACCCAGTAGCCGGGGTCCTGGAACAGCCCGTCCGACGCGGTCTCCCCGGTGACGTCGGAGACGACGGGGATACGCGGCGCCCGGTACGACACCTCGCGCGCGACCGCCGCGAACTCGTCGAGTACCGGATCCAGCAGCGGCGAGTGGAAGGCGTGACTGACCCGCAGCCGACGGGTCCTGCGGCCCAGAGCCCTGAAGTGCGCGGTGATCTCCTCGACCGCGCCCTCGCGGCCCGACACGACCACGGCCGACGGCCCGTTGACCGCGGCCACCCCCACCTCGTGCGTCCGCCCGGCCAGCAGCGGCAGCACCTCGTCCTCGGCCGCCTGCAGCGAGGCCATGGCCCCGTCGGCGGGCAGCGACTGCATCAGCCGGCCACGGGCCGCCACGAGGCGCGCCGCGTCGGGCAGGTCGAAGACCCCGGCGACATGGGCCGCCGCCAGCTCACCGATCGAGTGCCCCGCCAGCAGCTCCGGCCGCAGCCCCCACGCCTCAAGCAGCCGGAACAGCGCCACCTCGACGGCGAACAGCGCGGGCTGGGCGTAATCGGTGCGGTCCAGCAGCTCTGCCTCCGGGGTGCCGGACTCCGCGAACACCACCTTCACCAGGGGCCGTTCCAGCAGCGGCCCGAACTGCGCGCAGACCTCGTCGAACGCCGCCGCGAACACCTCGGACGAGGCGTACAGCTCCCGGCACATCCCGGGCCGCTGGGTGCCCTGCCCCGAGAACAGAAAGGCGACCTTGTGACCGCCCGCGGCGGCACCCGTCACCACGGACGGCGAACCCTCGCCACGGGCCAGCGCCTCGAGCGCGGCGAGCCGCTCCGTCGGGTCCTCACCGAGAACCGCACCCCGGTACGCGAACGCGGACCGGGTCGTGGCCAGCGACAGCCCGACCTGCGCGGCAGTCAGCTCCGGCCGCGCCTGTACGAAGTTCCGCAGCCGCGCCGCCTGGGCGCGCAGGGCCTCCGGACTCCTGCCGGACAGCACCCACGGCAGGGCGACGACCCCGCCCGGCTCGCCCTCCTCGGCCCCGGCCTCGTCCGGCGCGGCATGCTCCAGGACGACATGGGCGTTGGTCCCGCTGATCCCGAATGACGACACGGCCGCCCGCCGGGCACGGCCGGTCTCCGGCCACTCGGTGGTCTCCGCCAGCAGCGAGACGGCGCCGGAGTCCCAGTTCACATGGGTGGAGGGAGTGTCGACGTGCAGCGTCCGGGGGAGCAGGCCGTGGGCCATGGCCATGACCATCTTGATGACGCCGCCGACGCCGGCGGCGGCCTGGGTGTGGCCGATGTTGGACTTCAACGACCCCAGCCACAGCGGCTGTTCGGCGGTGTGCTCCTGCCCGTACGTCGCCAGCAGCGCCTGCGCTTCGATGGGGTCGCCGAGGATCGTGCCGGTGCCGTGGGCCTCCACCGCGTCGACGTCCGCGCCGGTCAGCCTCGCACTGGACAGGGCCTGGCGGATCACCCGCTGCTGCGCGGGCCCGTTCGGGGCGGTGAGGCCGTTGCTCGCGCCGTCCTGGTTCACCGCGCTGCCCCGCACCACCGCCAGCACGGGGTGGCCGTTGAGGCGCGCGTCCGACAGCCGCTCCAGCAGCACGACGCCCGCGCCCTCGCCCCAGCCCGTGCCGTCCGCGGAGTCCGCGAACGCCTTGCACCGCCCGTCGCGGGCCAGCCCCCGCTGCCGGCTGAACCCGATGAACGTGCCGGGCGTGGTCATCACGGTCACGCCGCCCGCGAGCGCCAGCGAGCACTCGCCGTTGCGCAGCGACTGCGCGGCCAGATGCAGGGCCACCAGCGACGAGGAACAGGCCGTGTCGACCGTGATGGCCGGGCCTTCCAGACCCAGGTGGTACGCCACCCGGCCAGAGACGATGCTGCCGGAACTGCCGTTGCCGAGGAACGCCTCCAGCCCCTCCGGCACCTCGGTGACCTGCGTGCCGTAGTCGTGGTACATGACGCCGGCGAAGACGCCCGTACGGCTGCCCCGCAGGGTCCGCGGGTCGATGCCGGCCCGTTCCACGGCCTCCCAGGAGGTCTCCAGGAGCAGGCGCTGCTGGGGGTCCATGGCGAGCGCCTCACGGGGCGAGATGCCGAAGAACGCCGGGTCGAAGTCGGCGGCGTCGTACAGGAATCCGCCTTCCACCGCGTACGTCGTGCGGGGGTGGTCCGGGTCCGGGTGGTACAGCGCCTCCGTGTCCCAGCCGCGGTCGGCGGGGAACCCGGAGATCGCGTCGCCGCCGGAGCGCACCAGCCGCCACAGGTCCTCCGGAGTGCGCACCCCGCCCGGATAACGGCAGGCCATGGCCACGACGGCCACCGCGTCCTCGTCGGGGTCCAGTTCGCTGCGCCGAGCCGGGCCGGCCGCGGTGCCGGGCTCGTCACCGAGGGCCTCGGGGACCAGATACCGGGCCAGTTCGACCGGGCTCGGATGGTCGAACACCAGCGTGGCCGGCAGCCGTAGCCCGGTGGCCGAGGCCAGCCGGTTGCGCAGCTCGATGCCCGTCAGCGAGTCGAACCCGAGGTCCTTGAAGCTGAGTTCGGCCTCGACACCCCCGGCGCCCGCGTACCCCAGGATCCCGGCGGTGTGCTCCCGCACCAGGCCGAGCATCGACGCCATCCGCTCGGTCGGCTCCAACTCGCCCAGCCGGGCGACCAGAGACCGGCTCTGCGGTTCGGCTTCCGCCCGGGCGGCGGCGCGGCGCACCTGGCGGCGTACCAGCCCGCGCAGCAACGCCGGCACGGGCTCCTCCGCGCCGAGGGAACGCCGCAGCGCCGCCACGTCGAGCCGGATCGGCAGCAGGTGCGGCTCGCCCGCCGCGCACGCGGCGTCGAACAGCTCCAGCCCCTCGTCCGCGGA
>NZ_JBIAHV010000016.1:0-172148 GCF_042870895.1 Streptomyces sp. NPDC006294 | reverse complement strand
CAACGTCATATGGGCTCTGATCCGTGACCGACGACGCTACGAAGTGACACCGCCGGTGACGGCGACCGCTTGACAACAACATTAGGAAGCCCGGTGCGCCCTGAGCCGCTCGTAGGCGGCCAGCCCGTCCGGCGTCCAGTCCCACTCGCCCAGCCGCGCCTCGAGCTCGGCGTCCGTGAGGAACCCGTGCCAGGCGACCTCCTCCCGCTGCGGGTCCACGGGCAGCTCGCAGCGCACCTCGTAGACCTGTGACCACCACGCCGGCCCTGGGCCGCCGTCCGTCCGGCTCTCGCCCTCGTACAGGAACTTGAACAGCGGCACCGGCCGCGGGAGCCCGCGCACCCCGAGCTCCTCCTCCGCCTCCCGCAGCGCGGCCTCGTCATAGCTCTCGCCGGCGCCCACCACCCCGCCCACGAACATGTCGTACATCGACGGGAAGACCAGCTTCGTGGCGGTGCGCCGGTGCACGAAGATCCGCCCGGCCGCGTCCCTGGCGAGGATGAACGCGCACCGGTGGCGCAGCCCGCGGGCGTACGCGTCGCCGCGCGCCGCCTGCCCGACCACCCGGTCGTGCTCGTCGACGATGTCGAGGATCTCTTCCGCGGACCGCATCTCAGTCATGCGCCCATCCAAGCACCGGGGTACGCCGCCATTGACGAGTTACTCGCCCGTAAGGAAGATCGGGTCCCACCGGCCCGACCGACGAATGGAAGACCATGGCGTACGACGCTGACGTGATCGTGATCGGGGCGGGACTCGCCGGCCTCGTGGCCACCGCCGAGCTCGTCGACGCCGGACGGAAGGTCATCCTGCTGGACCAGGAGCCCGAGCAGTCCATCGGCGGGCAGGCCCACTGGTCCTTCGGCGGGCTGTTCTTCGTCGACTCGCCCGAGCAGCGCCGGATGCGCATCAAGGACAGCCACGCCCTGGCCCTCCAGGACTGGCTGGGCACCGCCGGTTTCGACCGGGAGGAGGACCACTGGCCGCGCCGGTGGGCCGAGGCGTACGTCGACTTCGCGGCCGGTGAGAAGCGGGCCTGGCTGCACGGCCGGGGCGTGCGGTTCTTCCCCGTCGTCGGCTGGGCGGAGCGCGGCGGCTACGACGCGAACGGGCACGGCAACTCGGTGCCGCGCTTCCACATCACCTGGGGCACCGGCCCCGGTCTGGTCGCCCCGTTCGAGCGCCGGGTCCGCGAGGGTGTCGCGAAGGGCCTCGTACAGCTCAGGTTCCGGCACCGGGTCACCGGCCTCGGCAGCAGCGCGGGCGGCATCGACACCGTCACCGGCGAGATCCTCCGGCCGTCCGACGCGGAGCGGGGCGCGGCGAGCAGCCGTGAGGTGACCGGGGCCTTCGAGCTCACGGCGCAGGCGGTCGTCGTCACGTCCGGGGGGATCGGCGGCAACCACGACCTCGTGCGCGCCCAGTGGCCGGAGCGGCTGGGCACCCCGCCGGAGAAACTGCTCTCCGGCGTTCCCGCGCACGTCGACGGCCTGATGCTCGGCATCGCGGAGGGCGCCGGCGCCAGCCACATCAACCGCGACCGGATGTGGCACTACACCGAGGGCATCGAGAACTGGAACCCGATCTGGGCCAGGCACGGCATCCGGATCCTGCCCGGCCCGTCCAGCCTCTGGCTGGACGCACGCGGCAAGCGGCTGCCGGTGCCGCTGTTCCCCGGCTTCGACACCCTCGGCACGCTCGACCACATCATGCGCACCGGCCACGGCTACACCTGGTTCGTCCTCGACCAGAAGATCATCGGCAAGGAGTTCGCGCTGTCGGGCTCCGAGCAGAACCCGGACCTGACGGGCAAGTCCGTCCGGGACGTCTTCGTACGGGCCAGGGCGGACGTGCCGGCGCCGGTGAAGGCGTTCATGGACAAGGGCGTCGACTTCGTCGTGGAGAAGGACCTCGGCGCGCTGGTGCGCGGCATGAACCGGCTCACCGGCGACGATCTGATCGACGAGGCGGAGCTGCGGCACGAGATCACCGCGCGGGACCGGGAGATCGCCAACCCGTTCACCAAGGACCTCCAGGTCACGGCGATCCGGGGTGCCCGCAAGTACCTCGGCGACAAGTTGATCCGCACGGCCGCGCCGCACCGCCTGCTGGACCCGAAGGCGGGCCCGCTGATCGCCGTCCGCCTCAACATCCTCACCCGCAAGTCGCTCGGCGGCCTCGAGACGGACCTGTCCTCGCGCGTCCTCGACGCGTCCGGCACCCCGCTGACCGGCCTGTACGCCGCGGGCGAGGCGGCGGGCTTCGGCGGCGGCGGCGTCCACGGCTACCGGTCGCTGGAGGGAACGTTCCTGGGCGGCTGCCTCTTCTCCGGGCGTGCGGCGGGGCGGGCGGCGGCGGCCGCGGTGGGGTAGGAGCTCCGCACCAGGCCGGAGGCGCGCCGAAGGGCGGGCGCGACGTCCTGTCCGGAGCATTGCCCGATCCGTGGTGGGGGAGGCGGACGGGAACGTACCAAAGGGTTGGCATGTGCACGAGATCTTCGACAGAGAAACGGAACACACTGCTCCGGGGTGGCGGGCGCGCCGTCACCGGGGACGTTCTCGCTGCTCGCCGGAGTGTGACGGAAGTCTGACGGACCACGCCGGGCCCTGGACCCGCCGGCGGCCGGGTGCTCGAATCGAAGCGTGACCACAGACCGCCCCGCCGGCCCCGCCCCGGACCCGTCCGAGGACGCCGACCACGCCGGAAAACCGCTCGGCCGCCGCCTCGTCCTCGGCATGCTCGGCCTCGGCGCCGCCGGAGTCGTCGCCGCGCCGTCGCTGCAGCGCGGGCTGGAGAGTTTCCTCGGCGCCGCCGCGGACAAGGACCCGACCGGGCTCACCGGCCTGCTCCCGAACGGCGGCGGCTTCCGCTACTACTCCGTCGCCTCGTCCGTCCCCCGTAAGAACGCCGAGGACTACCGCCTCACCGTCGACGGCCTGGTCCGGAACCCGGCCACGTACACCCTCGCCGACCTCCGGGCCATGCCGCAGACCCGCGTCGTGCGGGACGTGCAGTGCGTCACCGGGTGGCGGGTGCCGGACACGCCGTTCGAGGGCGTACGGCTCTCCGACCTGCTGGACGTCGCCGGCGTGCGGCCGGCCGCCCGCGCGATCCGCTTCACCTGCTTCGACGGCACGTACAGCGAGAGCCTGACGCTCACGCAGGCGCGCCGTGACGACGTCCTCGTCGCGCTGCGGATGCAGGACAAGCCGGTGAGCCATTCGCACGGCGGCCCGGTCCGGCTCTATGTGGCGCCGATGTACTTCTACAAGTCGGCGAAATGGCTCTCCGGGATCACGGTCACCGACGCCGTCCGCCCCGGCTACTGGGAGGAGCGGGGCTATGACGTCGACGCCTGGGTCGGCCGGTCCAACGGCCGCAGCGACACGCCCACCGTCTGAACGGACCGGCCGCAGACGCCGGTTCAGCCGCGGCGAGCGCTGGGTGCACCGCGCAACCGCCGCCCTGCTGCTGATCTGCGTCGCGACCGCCGCCGTGCTCTACGTACCCCAGCTCGCGGAACTCGTCGGCCGCCGCCACCTCGTGGTGACCGTCCACGAGTGGTCGGGGCTGCTGCTGCCGGCGCCGTTCCTGCTCGGACTGGCCTCCCGTCCGTTCCGCGCGGACCTGCGCCGGCTGAACCGCTTCGCGCCGCACGACCGGGAGTGGCTGCGTGCTGTACGCCGCCGCCGGTACGGCCCGGACGCGCGCCCGGCGGGCAAGTTCAACGCCGGGCAGAAGATCTACGCCGCCTGGATCGCCGGCGCGGTGCTGGTCATGCTCGGGACCGGACTGCTGATGTGGTTCACCGGACTCACGCCGCTGGTATGGCGTACGAGCGCGACGTTCGTGCACGACTGGCTGTCGCTCGCGGTCGGGATCGCGATCGCCGGACACATCGCGATGGCGCTCGCCGACCCGGAGGCACGCCGTGGCATGCGCACCGGGTCGGTCGAGCGCCGATGGTCGCGGGAGCGTCACCCGCGGTGGCTAGAGGACGAGTGACAGCAGCAGCACGAAGACGATGCCGACGACCGAGATGATCGTCTCCATCACCGACCAGGTCTTGATCGTCTGGCCGACGCTCATGCCGAAGTACTCCTTCACCAGCCAGAAGCCGGCGTCGTTGACGTGGCTGAAGAAGAGCGAGCCCGCGCCGATCGCCAGGACCAGCAGGGCGGCGTGGGAGGTCGACATGTCGGCGGCGAGCGGGGCGACCAGGCCGGCCGCGGAGATCGTCGCCACGGTCGCGGAGCCGGTCGCCAGCCGGATCGCCACGGCGATCAGCCAGGCGAGCAGCAGCGTCGGGATGGCCCAGTTCTCGGAGAAGTCCAGGATCATCCGGCCGACGCCGATGTCGATCAGCGTCTGCTTGAAGCCGCCGCCGGCGCCGACGATGAGCAGCACGCCGGCGATCGGGGCGAGCGACTTCTCGACGGTCGACGCGAGGCGGTCCCTGGCGAATCCGGCGGCGCGCCCCAGGGTGAACAGGCCGGCGATCACGGCGGCCAGGAGCGCGATCAGCGGCGAGCCGATGACGTCGGTGACCCGCTGGACGGTGTGCTCGGGGTCGTCCACGACGATGTCGACCAGGGCCTTCGCCATCATCAGGACGACGGGCAGCAGGACCGTGGCCACGGTCGCGCCGAAGCCGGGACGCTTCTCCAGGTCCTCCGACGGACGCTGCGGCAGCATCTTCTCGGGTGCGGGGATGTCGACCCAGCGCGCGGCGTACTTGGAGAACACCGGACCGGCGACGATCACCGTCGGCACGGCGACGACGAGGCCGAGCGCCAGCGTCACGCCGAGGTTGGCGCCGATGGCGTCGATGGCCACGAGCGGGCCGGGGTGCGGCGGGATGAGGCCGTGCATCACGGAGAGTCCGGCCAGCGCCGGGATGCCGATCCGCATCAGCGAGTAGTTGCCGCGCTTGGCGACCATCAGCACGACCGGGATCAGCAGGACGATGCCGACCTCGAAGAAGAGCGGAAGTCCGATGATGGAGGCGATCAGCACCATCGCCCACGGCATGGAGCGCCCGCTCGCCCTGGCGAGGATCGTGTCGACGATCTGGTCGCCGCCGCCGGAGTCGGCGAGCAGCTTGCCGAGTATCGCGCCGAGGGCGATCAGTACGCCGACGCCCGCGACGGTCGAGCCGAGACCGGTGGTGAAGGAGACGAGGGCCGCGTCCAGCGGCGCCCCGGCGAGCGCGCCGAGCGCGAGCGACCCGATGGTCAGGGCGAGGAAGGGGTGCAGCTTGAACCGGGTGATGAGCAGCACGATGGCGGCGATGCCCGCGAGGACGGCGATGCCGAGCTGTGCGTTACCCGCCGAGGTGATCGGTTCGACGGTGTCCGCTGCCAGCGACTCGACGCTGAGACTGGTCACGGTGATTCCTTAGTCTTCGAGCCTGCGCAGCGCGGCGACGGCCCGTTCGGTGATTTCTTCGGGACTTCCGGACACATCGACGGCGACGCCCGCCTCGTCGTCCTCCAGCGGCTGAAGGGCGGCGAACTGGGAGTCGAGCAGCGCGGTGGGCATGAAGTGCCCCTTGCGCTCCGCCATCCGCCGCTCGATGAGCTCGCGGCTGCCGGTGAGGTGGAGGAACGCGGCGTCGGGCGCTGCCGCCCGCAGCCGGTCACGGTACTCACGCTTGAGCGCGGAGCTGGAGACCACTCCGCCGAGCCCCGCCCTGCCGTGGGCCCACGCGCCGATGGCGTCGAGCCACGGCCGGCGGTCCTCGTCGTCCAGCGGGACGCCGGCCGACATCTTGGCGATGTTCGCCGGCGGGTGGAAGTCGTCGCCCTCGGCGTAGGGGACGCCCAGAGTGGCGGCGAGCAGGGGCCCGATCGTGGTCTTGCCGGTTCCTGCCACGCCCATCACCACGATGACGTGGGGGGTGCTCATTACGTTCCTCGCTGTCCTCGTCGACATCGACGTCGGTCCGTCGCGCTACTGAAACCTATTAGGTACGACATATTCAAGGGGGTGAGATGTAAACGTCATACTTTTTGTTTCCAGGGCGTTCGGTGGTGATCACGCGCCGTACCCTTTGTCCATGACCACAGAAGGCCGAGGGCTCCACACGCACGTGCTCGACACCCTCGGTCTGGCGATCACCGCGGGCGAGTATCCGCAGGGCAGCGTGGTGCGCACCGACGAGGTGGCCCAGCGCTTCGACGTGTCGCGCACCGTCGTCCGGGAAGTCGTACGCGTCCTGGAGTCCATGCACCTCGTGGAGTCACGGCGCCGCGTCGGCGTCACGGTGCGCCCCACCGAGGAGTGGAACGTCTTCGACCCCCGCGTCATCCGCTGGCGGCTCGCCGGCCGCGACCGCCCACGTCAGCTGCGCTCGCTCACCGTGCTGCGCTCCGCGGTCGAACCGGTCGCGGCCGGCCTCGCCGCCGTGAACGCGACCCCCGAGCAGTGCGCGGCGCTGACCGAGGAGGCCCTCGGCATGGTCGCGACCTCCCGGGGCCAGCAGCTCGAGGGGTATCTGAAACACGACATCGCCTTCCACCGGGTGGTGCTCAACGCCTCCGGCAACGAGATGTTCGCCCGGCTCGGTGACGTCGTCGCCGAGGTACTCGCCGGCCGCACCCACCACCATGTGATGTTCGACGACCCCGACCCGGCGGCGGTCACCCTGCATGTGCAGGTCGCCGAGGCCGTCCGCGAGGGCGACGCCGAACGGGCCGAGCGGCTCACCCGGGAGATCGCCGTGGGCGCCCTTCAGGAGCTCGACGTCCTCGCGCCGTGACTTCACGGGTCATAGTGGGTGACGACGTCAACTGCGCGAGAAGGGGCAGGTACTGCGATGCCGCAGCAGGTGCAAGGTGTGATCGCACCCGGAAGGAACGAACCGGTGCGGGTGGAGACGATCACGATCCCCGACCCGGGCCCGGGCGAGGCCGTGGTCAAGGTGCAGGCCTGCGGTGTCTGCCACACCGACCTGCACTACAAGCAGGGCGGGATCAACGACGAGTTCCCGTTCCTCCTGGGCCACGAGGCCGCGGGCGTCGTGGAGTCGGTCGGCGACGGCGTCACCGAGGTCGCGCCCGGGGACTTCGTGATCCTCAACTGGCGCGCGGTGTGCGGCCGGTGCCGGGCGTGTCTGCGCGGCCGGCCCTGGTACTGCTTCGACACCCACAACGCGAAGCAGAAGATGACCCTCGCCGAGTCGGGCGCCGAACTGTCGCCCGCCCTCGGCATCGGCGCATTCGCCGAGAAGACCCTGGTCGCCGCCGGCCAGTGCACCAAGGTCGACCCGGCGGTCTCCCCGGCCGTGGCCGGCCTGCTCGGCTGCGGGGTGATGGCCGGCATCGGCGCCGCCATCAACACCGGCCAGGTCGGCCGCGGCGACTCGGTGGCCGTGATCGGCTGCGGCGGCGTCGGGGACGCGGCCGTCGTCGGCGCCCGGCTCGCCGGAGCGGCGACGATCATCGCCGTCGACATCGACGACCGCAAGCTGGCGACCGCGAAGCGGATGGGCGCCACCCACACCGTCAACTCCCGTACCGGCGACGCCGTCGAGGCGATCCGCGAACTCACCGGCGGCTTCGGCGCGGACGTCGTCATCGAGGCCGTCGGCCGCCCGGAGACGTACGAACAGGCCTTCTACGCCCGCGACCTGGCCGGCACCGTCGTCCTGGTCGGCGTCCCGACCCCGGACATGAAGCTCGAACTGCCGCTCCTGGACGTCTTCGGCCGCGGCGGGGCGCTCAAGTCGTCCTGGTACGGCGACTGCCTGCCCTCCCGTGACTTCCCGATGCTGATCGACCTGCACCAGCAGGGCCGTATCGACCTCGGCGCGTTCGTCACGGAGACCATCGGGCTCGGGGACGTCGAGAAGGCGTTCGCCCGGATGCACGAGGGCGACGTGCTGCGATCGGTGGTGCGGCTCTGATGGCGGCCCGTATCGACCACCTGGTCACCTCCGGCACCTTCTCGCTCGACGGCGGCACCTGGGACGTCGACAACAACGTCTGGATCGTCGGCGATGACACCGAGGCGATCGTCGTCGACGCCGCCCACGACGCGGAGGCCATCCTCGCGGCGCTCGGCGGCCGTACGCTGCGCGCCGTCGTCTGCACCCATGCGCACAACGACCACATCGACGTGGCCCCGGCGCTCGCCGCCGCCACCGGCGCGCCGATCCTGCTCCACCCGGACGACCTGCCCCTGTGGAAGCAGACCCACCCGGAACGCGCCCCCGACGGGGACCTCACCGACGGCATGGTGATCACGGTCGCCGGCACCGCCCTGACCGTGCTGCACACTCCCGGTCACGCCCCCGGCGCCGTCTGCCTCCACGCCCCCGGCCTCGCCACCGTGTTCAGCGGCGACACGCTGTTCCAGGGCGGTCCGGGCGCGACCGGGCGGTCGTTCTCCCACTTCCCGACCATCATCGACTCCATCCGCGACCGGCTCCTCACCCTGCCGCCGGACACCGTCGTCCGCACCGGCCACGGCGGCACCACCACCATCGGCGCCGAGGCGCCGCACCTTCAGGAGTGGGTGCGCCGGGGCCACTGAGCCAGCCTCAGCCGGCTCTCGAACCGCCGCCGCTCCCCGGTGACCGGATCGGTGAACTCCAGGGCCCTCGCCAGCAGTTGCAGCGGACGGCAGAAGTCCTCCGGCGCCTCGGGCAGTACGACCGGGAACAGCGGGTCGTTCAGGATCGGCAGCCCCAGACCGTTCATATGGACCCGCAGCTGATGGGTACGGCCGGTGGCCGGCAGCAGCCGGTACCGGCCGGTCCCGCCGTCCGCGCCGAGCAGCTCGATCCGGGTCTCGCTGTTCGGCTCGCCGGGCACCTCCCGTGCCGCGAGCACCCCGCGCTCCTTGACGATCCGGCTCCGCACGGTCCGGGGCAGCGCCACCGCAGGGTCGTGGGGCGCGAGCGCCTCGTACTCCTTGCGCACCCGCCGGTCGCGGAACATCGTCTGGTACGCGCCCCGGTCCACGAAGAGCACCAGGCCCGCCGTCAGCCGGTCCAGCCGGTGCGCGGGCTGCAGCGCCGGCAGCCCCAGATCGCGGCGCAGCCGGGCCACGGCCGTCTCCTTCACATGGCCGCCGCGCGGCGTGGTGGCGAGGAAGTGCGGCTTGTCGGCGATCACGATGTGCTCGTCGCGGTGCACGATCCCGATCCCGAAGGGCACCGGCCGCTCCGCGGGGAAGTCCCGGTGGAACCAGAGAAGGCGTCCCGCCGTGTACGGCTCGTCCCCGGCGACCGGGCCGTCCGTGCCGACGAAGCGTCCGTCCCGCAGCATCGACTCCACCCGGGCGGGGCCGACGGCTGCCCCGTACCGGTCCAGCAGATGGTCGCGCACGGTGGGCCAGCGGCCGCCGGGGTCCTCCGGCAGCCGCAGCCGCACAGGGTCGATGCCGTCGCGCTGGGGGAGCGGGGCGGGGACGGCCGCCCGGTTTCTGCGTCTCACCGATGAGACTGTAGGCCCACCGAACCGGGCGTCCGGGCCCGGTCCCGGCCGTCGCGGCCGGTCTCCTGCCGCATCAGCAGCACGATCGGGGGGACGGGAACAGCAGCAGGAAGAGCTTGGGCACCCACCAGGTGACCGACCAGTCCCCGCGCAGCGCCCAGAACACCACGGCCTGCGGGCCCGCGGTGCTCCTCAGCGTCAGTGACACCTACATCAGCGCCCGCCACGCGGACCGGTGGCGGGCGAAGCGTCCGGCGCCCTTGGCGCGCAGCAGATACAGGGCCGCGAGCCCGGTCGCGCCGGCGGCCACGTCCAGCGGCAGGAACGAGTAGCCCCAGTCGCTCATCACCGGGTCGTCGAAGTCCTTGTACGCACCTCGGGCCCGGCAGCCCCGCCTCGAACCTGTCGACCAGCCGCTGCACCACACCCGAGACGAGAGCGCGCTTGCTCGGGAAGTGGTGGAGCAGACCGCCCTTGCTCACGCCCGCCTCCGCGGCGACGGCGTCCAGCCGGACCGCGTCCACACCGCCCTTGACCAGCAGCCGCTCCACGGCGTCGAGGAGTCGATCGCGCACTGTTCCGCCTGTCTCTCGCCCGATCCACCGGCCGACCGTCCGGACGGTCGAATCGATCGCGCATCGCACGAAGACCCTGCGGGCCCTGCGGGGCCTTGCCGGGGTGAGGCCGGAGGGCGTCAAGCGCGTACGGATCGTGCGGCAGCCGCCGACCGGGTACGTATCCCCGGCAACATCCAGGCCGGGGAGGACATCCGCGTCCTGGACGTCACCCAGGGCGACTACGCGCTGCCGCTGTCGGGAACCGACCGGTGGATGTTCGATGTCGTCCCTGGTCTGACCTGGGGGTTCGCTGTGCCGTTGGTCACATGGTTGGTCACGCCACCGCCCACAAATGCAAAAGACCCCAGGTGAACTGGGGTCCTTGCCGGTGTCCGAGGGGGGACTTGAACCCCCACGCCCGATAAAGGGCACTAGCACCTCAAGCTAGCGCGTCTGCCATTCCGCCACCCGGACAAGGTGTCTGTCTCGCGGCCCTGGGCCGTTCCCGACGTGGAAAACCATAGCAAACATTCGACACCGCTCGATCACGCCCCCGCACCCGCCGCCCGCCGGGCAGAGGCCGGTGGCCGCCCTTGGGCCGCGAGGCACGATGGCGAGAGGATGAGCCCTAACCACCAGCAGCGACAGCGGGAGGAATCAGCGTGAGCGAGTCGAACACAGCCCGGGCGGTCACGGGCGAGGACGAGGTCGTCGATCTCTGCCGTGAGCTGATCAGGATCGACACCAGCAACTACGGCGACCACTCCGGGCCCGGTGAGCGCGCCGCGGCCGAGTACGTCGCTTCGATGCTCGCCGAGGTCGGGCTGGAGCCGCGGATCCTCGAGTCCCACAAGGGGCGCGCCTCCACCGTGGCCCGCATCGAGGGCGAGGACCCGTCCCGGCCCGCGCTGCTCATCCACGGCCACCTCGACGTGGTCCCCGCGAACGCGGACGACTGGACCCACCACCCGTTCTCCGGCGAGATCGCCGAGGACTGCGTGTGGGGCCGGGGCGCGGTCGACATGAAGGACATGGACGCGATGACGCTCGCGGTCGTACGGGACAGGCTGCGCAGCGGCCGCAAGCCCCCGCGCGACATCGTCCTCGCCTTCCTCGCCGACGAGGAGGCCGGCGGCACCTACGGCGCCCGGTATCTGGTCGACAAGCACCCGGCCCTCTTCGAGGGCGTCACCGAGGCGATCGGCGAGGTCGGCGGCTTCTCCTTCACCGTCAACGAGAACCTGCGGCTGTATCTCGTGGAGACGGCCCAGAAGGGCATGCACTGGATGCGCCTGACCGTGGACGGCACCGCCGGCCACGGCTCGATGACCAACAACGACAACGCCATCACCGAGCTGTGCGAGGCCGTCGGCCGGCTCGGCCGCCACACCTGGCCGGTGCGGGTCACCAAGACCGTGCGGTCCTTCCTGGACGAGCTGTCCGACGCCCTCGGCACCCCGCTCGACCCCGAGGACATGGACGCGACCCTCGCCAAGCTCGGCGGTATCGCCAAGATGGTCGGCGCCACCCTGCGCAACTCCGCGGCCCCCACCATGCTCGGCGCAGGCTACAAGGTGAACGTCATCCCCGGCCAGGCGACCGCGCACGTGGACGGCCGTTTCCTGCCGGGCTACGAGGAGGAGTTCCTCACCGAGCTGGACCGGCTGCTCGGCCCCCGGGTCAGGCGCGAGGACGTGCACGGCGACAAGGCGCTGGAGACCAGCTTCGACGGGGCGCTGGTGGACGCCATGCAGGTGGCGCTGAAGGCGGAGGACCCGATCGCGAGGGCCGTGCCGTACATGCTCTCAGGCGGCACCGACGCCAAGTCCTTCGACGATCTCGGCATCCGCTGCTTCGGTTTCGCGCCGCTCAAGCTGCCGCCGGAGCTGGACTTCGCCGGGATGTTCCACGGCGTGGACGAGCGGGTGCCGGTGGACGGCCTGAAGTTCGGCGTGCGGGTCCTCGACCGGTTCATCGATCAGTGCTGACCTCCTGTACGGGGGTGTGGCCGGTGCCGAGGGGGCCGCGGAGGCCGTGCCGGGGCCTGTTCGGATGACGCTCCGATAATCGCCAGCACGTACGTAGATGACTTGAAAGAGTGAATGGGGGTGGCGACTCGTAGCCCCGGTGGCTCCTCCTCGTTACAGGTGTTGCGGTCCGCGGCTGGGACCGCATTTGCCAACAGGAGGAATAATGATCAAGAAGGTCGTCGCGACTGCGGCTGCCACCAGCGGTCTGCTGCTCGCCGGTGCGGGCATGGCCATGGCCGACGCGGGCGCTCACGGTGCCGCTGTGGGCTCCCCCGGCGTTCTGTCGGGCAACCTGCTTCAGGTGCCGGTCCACGTGCCCGTGAACGTCTGTGGCAACACGGTCAACGTCATCGGCCTGCTGAACCCCGCCTTCGGCAACACCTGCGTCAACGCCTGACGTTGCGGCCCGGCCCACAGCGGGCCGGCAGTGAATCCGGGCGGCTCCGGAGTGCGCGCCATGCACTCCGGAGCCGCCCGTTTCTTCCAACCCCCGGGCATGGGCCCAGGGGATTCGTGAAGCTGGAAGGCAGGGCATCAAGACATGCGACAGGTCACGCGTAAAGGCCTGATCACCGTGGCCGCCGCAGGCGGCGTACTCGCCCTCGGCGGCGGCTACGCGCAGGCGGACGCCGGGGCGCACGGAGACGCCTCGAACTCGCCGGGCGTAGCGTCCGGCAACTCGGTCCAGGCGCCGGTGCACGTTCCGGTCAACGTCTGCGGCAACACCGTGGACGTCGTCGGGCTCCTCAACCCGACGTTCGGCAACGAGTGCGCCAACGTCTCCGGGTCAGGCCCGGGCGGCGGCGGTGGCTCCGGGGCGGACGGCACGACGAGCAACTCACCCGGCGTCGGCTCCGGCAACAACGTCCAGGCGCCGGTCGACGTACCGGTCAACGCCTGCGGCAACAGCATCACAGTCGGCGGTCTGCTCAACCCCTCGTTCGGCAACGACTGCACGAACGACTCGGGTGGCACCCCGCCCGGCGGTCCGGAGGAGCCCGGCAAGCCCACCGAGCCCAACACCCCGGAGACCCCGGAGACCCCGGAGACCCCGGAGACCCCGGAGACCCCGGAGACCCCGGGCAAGCCGAACACTCCGGGCGCCCAGACCGTGACGCCCGGTGGCGGCGGCGGTGAACTCGCGGCGACCGGCATGGACGCGCTCGACGTCGCGGCGCCGGCAGGCGTGGGCCTGCTGCTCGCGGGAGCGCTGCTCTACCGCCGGTCCCGCACCGCCGCGTAGGCGCGCCCCGGACCCGGCCCGGTCATGGGCCCGGCCGTGTCGTTCACCGAGGAGCGGACCCCGCGTCGCGGGGCCCGCTCCCTCCGTGCCTGGGCACCGGCCCTGATCACCAGGTGGCTCGCACCTGGCGGATGATGCGCCGGCGCAGCCGCACTCTGCGGCTGCCGTCGCGGTGCAAGGTCAGTCGGTCCAACTCCCAGTGTCCGTACTCGGCATGGTCGGTCAGCAGACGGGTCGCTTCCTTGCGGGAGACCCCGCGCGCCACGTACACGTCGACAAATTCGTATTCCGGCATCGCATCTATTGTGCGTGCAGCGCCCCGGTACGGATAGCGTCTGCACTATGTCTGATGCTGCGCAGCCCACCGCTGCCGAGGTACGTGCCGCCGCCGAGGCGGTCAAAGCCGCACTGGACCGTCACCTCGAGGCGGTCGAGAACCGCACCGGAGACGACGACCCGGCCGTCTACGAAGCCTTCAACGAGCTCGCCGCGGCCGCCGAGGCGTACGACGAGCGGCTCTACGACCGCTATGACGAGGTGACCCCCTTCGAGATCCCCGGCGCGGACGATTCCCTGCCGCCGTACGCGGGACCCGAGGAGCCGAATGCGCTGAGCGTCCTGATCCGCCGGGACTACGCCGTGGTGGAGCCCAAGCGGCTGCTGGCGCAGGCGCAGCGCATCGCGGACCTCGACCGGGACGGGGACGAGAGCGTGCTGACCGCGCCGGTCGTCGGCACCAGCGTGCACGCGGCCCTCGGGGTGCTCTTCGGCGAGTTCGAACCGGACGAAATCGCCTCACGGCACAAGGAGTTCGGTCTCGAGGAGGGCGACTCCACGCTGTGGGTGGCCGCCGCGGACGAGCTGCCGGAGCCGGGGGAGTGGCTGAGCGTGCCCTTCGACCAGGCGGACCCCGAGCGGGTCGTCTGCCGGTTCGACGTCAGCTCCGTCTTCGACGAGGACGAGCTGCGCGAGGAGTTGGTGGAGTCCGACGACGAGTCGTGACCGGCCTGTGCCGTTCACTGTTCGCGGTTTCCGGCCCGGGACGACCCGTACGGGGTAGTCCCGGGCCGGGGCCGTTCACCGGGGCTGCTGTGCCGGTTCCTGCGGCTGTCCCTGTCCTCGTGGCTGAGGCTGAGTCGCCGGCTCGGCGAGCAGGCCCTCCAGCAGGGTCCTCAGCCGTGTGGTGCGCTGCGGGCCCGGGCGTTCGGCCACCGCCTGCGGGAGCGCCTGGTCCACGCCGTGCACCACCGACAGATGCCGCTCGGCCCGGCCGAACGCCGTGTACACCCACGGCCTGCTCAGAGCCTGCGCCGCGTCTCCCGGCAGCACGGCGACAACGGCCGGCCAGCGCATGCCGGCGGCCTGGTGCGCGGTGAGCGCCCAGCCGTGGCGCAGCGCCGACTCGACCCGCTCCCTCGGCACGACCGTCCTGACGCCGTCGCAGTCCAGGTGCAGCCCGGACGCGTCCGCCGAGACGACGGTGCCGGTGAGCGTCCGGCCGGGCGCCTGCGAGTAGGCGACCCGGTCGCCGGGGTCGAAGCCGCCGAAGCGTCCGCCGCCGGGGTTGAGACGCTGCTTGAGCGCCGCGTTGAGTTCGCGGGTGCCCGCGGAGCCGCCGTGCCCCACCGTGACGACCTGGGTCTGCTCGGCAGGCACTCCGATGGCCCGCGGCACCGAGTCGGCGACCAGCTGGACCGTACGGTGCACGGCCTCGCCCGCGTCCCGCACCGGGACGATCACGACCTCCTTGCCCGGGGTCGCGACCTGGTTCAGCTCGCCGATGCCGATGCCGGACACCAGCTCGCCGAGCGGCCCGGGGTCGGGCGTACGCGACGCGATCTGCGGGCACACCCGGGCGGCCAGCAGGTCCTGGAACACCCGGCCCGCGCCCGCGCCGGCGAGCACCCCCGGATCGCCGCTGAGCACCAGCCGGCCGCCGTCCGGCATGGACTCCACCAGCATCGCGGCGGCCTCCACGTCCAGCTGCGGGGCGTCCAGCACGACGAGCAGGTCGAGTGCGAACGCGCCGTCCGCGTCGCGGCCGGGCCCCGCGGAGCCGTCCAGCAGGGCGGCGACGGTCACGGCGCCGGTGTCCGGCCCCAGCCTGCGCACGCCGTTCTCCGCGTGCACGGCCACGACGGCCCGCAGACCGAGGCGGCCGGCAGCCTTCGCGAGCGCCACGGGCTCGGCGCGGGCGGCCTCACCGCCGGTGTGCACGACCAGACCGTGCGCCCCCGCGGCCCGTACGAGCTCCGGTCCCTCCCAGACGTCGGCCGGCCCGGTCCTGACCAGCCTGGCCAGGCCGTCCGCGAGGCTCTCCTCCGCCATCGCGTACCGGTCGAGCCCCAGCAGCACGGGCACGGGCGGGGCGTCGCCCTCCTCGTTCTCCTCGCCCTCGTCCTCGTCGATTCCGTCCTGAAAGACCAGGACGGTGCCGTCCTCGACGGCCTGCTGCACGGCTCCGTCCGGATCGGGCACCGACCGCTCCGCGAGCGCGGCCCGGACGGCCGGTGCGTCGAGGGCCGTGTGCCCCAGGAGCGCGGCGCGCTCCAGCAGCCACGTGACGAGCGCCGAGGTCCGGCGCTCGTCGCCGGGCCCGGCCCCGGGGCCGAGCAGCGCACGGGCGAACCCGTCCGCCTGTTCAGGCCGCACCCCCGGCACGGAGAGCAGCTGCCAGGGGTCCTCGGCGAGAACGTCACCGGCCGCCTCGCCCAGGACCTCGGCGGCCTGCCCCGCGAGCCCCTCGGGCGCGCCGCCCTTCACGAGCAGGCCGCGCACGGCGGCGACGGCGTCCGGATCCGGCTCGGGCTGCGCCTGCCGCACCGGCCGCGCGGCGGGCGCCGGTGCGGGAGCGGCCCGCCGCGGCGGCTCGGGCGCGACGGACCCGAAGGAGGCCGGGTCCGGCTTCTCGCCGCTCTCCACGGCCCGTACGGCGGCGAGCAGATCGGCGGCCTTCCCGCTGAGCTTCGTCCCGCTGGCGATGGGCCCCTCCCGCTCCGCCTTCCGCTGCGCGATCCGCTCCCGCAACTCCCGCTGCGCGGCGATCTCGGTCTCGACCTCACTCAGCCCGGATCCCGCGCGACCCGCGACGCCTTCGGCGTCCGCCGTGGCGGTGTTGCCGGCCACGTGCGCCGCGTCGCGCCCGGTGCCCGCCGCGTCGGCGTCCTCCACCGCCCCAGCCCCGTCCCCGGCCGTTCCCGTATCGCCGGTGTGCTCCAGTGCCGCAGCTGCTTCCTGGGCCGAGCCCGCTGCCTCGTCAGCGCCTGTCGCGCCGGCGACGGCGACGGCGGCTTCGTCGACGCTGGTGGCCGCGTCTGATCCGGCGGCCGGGTCCGCGCCTGCCTCGACGGTCCCGCCCGCGACGCCTTCGGTGTCCGACGCGTCCGACGCTTCAGCGGGCGCGGCGGGCCCGGAGTCGCCCACGGCGTCGTCCAGACCCTCCGCGGGGTCCGCCGGGGGAGGGGTGGAGTCGGCGGGGGGACCGGGGGAGGTCCCCCGGGGACGCGCAGTCACAGCGTGCTCCAGTCCTGGTCGGGATAGCGGTGCACGGGCGCCGACACATCGTCGAGCGCCTGGCAGATCTCGTCAGGAAGAGTAAGCGCCTCCACTGACAACGCCGCGCTCAGCTGCTGGGAATTGCGCGCGCCGACGATCGGCGCCACCACGCCCGGCCGGTCGCGGACCCACGCGAGCGCCACTTCAAGGGGTGTCGCCGCCAGTCCGTCCGCCGCCGTCGCGACCGCGTCGACGATGCTGCTCGCCGCCTCGTCGAGGTACGGCTCCACGAAGGCCGCCATCTGTTCGGAGGCGCCCCGCGAGTCGGACGGTGTGGCGGTCCGGTATTTGCCGGTGAGCACGCCGCGGCCCAGCGGTGACGACGGCAGCAGGCCCACCCCCAGGTCGAGCGCCGCCGGCAGCACCTCCCGCTCCACGCCTCGCTGGAGGAGCGAGTACTCCATCTGGGTGCTCGCCAGCCGGGTGCGCGTGCCCGGTGAGGCGAGCTGCCAGGTCGCCGCCTTCGCCAGCTGCCAGCCGCTGAAGTTCGACACGCCCGCGTACCGCGCCCGGCCGCTGCTGACCGCGATGTCGAGGGCCTGGAGCGTCTCCTCGAGCGGCGTGCCGGGGTCGAAGGCGTGGATCTGCCACAGGTCCACGTAGTCCGTGCCGAGCCGCGCCAGCGACGCGTCGAGCGCGGCGAGCAGATGGCCGCGTGAGCCGTCGAAGCGCCGGTCCGGGTCCGGCACGCTGCCGGCCTTCGTGGCGATCACCAGGTCCGCGCGGGGCACCAGCCGTTCGACCGACTGGCCCAGCAGGTACTCGGCCTCCCCGCCGCCGTACACATCGGCGGTGTCGACCAGCGTCCCGCCGGCCTCCCAGAAGACCTTCAACTGGTCGGCGGCGTCGTGCTCGTCGGTGTCCCGGCCCCAGGTCAGGGTGCCGAGCCCGATCCGGGACACGCGCAGGCCGGTGCGGCCGAGATGCCTCTGCTCCATGGGCGCTGAGATTACTGGCCAGAGGCGCACCCTGAGAGAGCCTGTGGACAACGCGCCCCTCCCCGGAAGCGGCGCCCCCGCGCTAGAGTCCCGGCACAGGCACGTTACTGATCAGTAAGAGGGAGCGGTTATGCGGCTCGGCATCAACCTCGGCTACTGGGGCGCGGGCATCGACGGCGACAACCTCGCCGTCGCACAGGAGGCCGACCGGCTCGGCTACGACGTCTGCTGGGCCGCGGAGGCGTACGGCTCCGACGCCCCGACCGTGCTCAGCTGGGTCGCCGCCCAGACCGAGCGGATCGACGTCGGTTCCGCGATCCTGCAGATCCCGGCCCGACAGCCCGCCATGACGGCGATGACGGCGGCCACGCTGGACTCGCTCTCGGGCGGCCGGTTCCGGCTCGGGCTCGGCGTCTCGGGGCCGCAGGTCTCCGAGGGCTGGTACGGCGTCAAGTTCGACAAGCCGCTCGCCCGCACCCGCGAGTACGTCGAGATCGTGCGCAAGGCGATGTCCCGCGAGCGCCTCTCTTACGAGGGCGAGCACTGGACGCTGCCACTGCCCGGCGGTCCGGGCAAGCCGATCAAGCTCACCGTGCACCCGGAGCGCGAGCACATCCCGCTCTACATCGCGGCGATCGGCCCCAAGAACCTCGAGCAGACCGGTGAGATCGCCGACGGCGCCCTGCTGATCTTCCCGTCCGCCGAGCACATCGAGGACACCGCGCTGCGCCACATCCGCGCGGGCCGCGAGAAGGCCGGCAGGACGATGGACGGCTTCGACGTCTGCCCGACCCTGCCGCTCGCGGTCGGCGACGACGTCGCCGGCCTCGCCGACATGTTCCGGCCGTACACGGCGCTCTACGTCGGCGGCATGGGCAGCCGGAAGCAGAACTTCTACAACCAGCTCGCGCAGCGCATGGGTTACGAGAAGGAGGCCGCCGAGATCCAGGACAAGTACCTCGACGGCGACAAGGCCGGCGCGGCGGCCGCCGTCCCGCACACGCTGATCGACCAGACCGCGCTGCTCGGCCCGGTGGAGCGGATCGCCGACCGGATGCAGGCGTACGCGTCGGCCGGTGTCACCACGCTGACCCTCTCGCCCGCCGGTTTCACTCTCGACGAGCGGATCACCGCGCTGCGCGCCGGCACCGAGGCCCTGGAGCGCGCCGGCCTCGCCTGAACCCTCCGGGGCAAGCCTGCGGCCGTGGTGGGGGCTCGGGGGTCTTCCCCGCCACGGCCGTCACGCGGTACAACGCGCGACGGCCGCGGCGGTTACTGCCGTGCGTACGGCCTTTCGCCGCATGCTCTGGTCCGTTCGGTCGATTTGTCCTAGTGAGCCCTTGCCTGGGCAGCTGTATCCCATTTGACTCGTTCTTTGCGGATGTCCCGAAGGCCCGACGGAGGTTGCAGACATGCTCTCGGCCCGGAGTCTCTTCCAGGAGATCGTCGACGACGACGAGTCGTTTCGGCTGTTCTGCTCCATCGCGGCCGGCGGCGAGGCCCAGGGAGGCTGGGAGAACGGCCGCATCGCCGCCCTCGTCCCCGAGACCCTGCGCGACCTGGCCCCGAGGATCGCCCGGCACGGGGCCGACGAGGACAAACACGGCCGCCTGTTCCACGCCCTTCTCAGGAAGCGGCGGCTGGAACCCGTACCGGTGCCGCCGGAGACCGACTACACCATGCTGCTGGAGCGGCGGGGCATCGGCCTCTCCCACGAGAAGCTGCGCCGCGAGGACCGGCTGACCGAGCACGACATCGTCGTCTACCTCGCGCACAGCCGGGTCACCGAGCAGCGTGCGGCCGAGCAGATGGAGCTTCTGGTGAAGTACTTCGGCGACCATCCCGGCATCGGCCGGGCGATCCGGATGATCAGCGACGACGAGGACAACCACCTGGCCTACTGCCACGAGGAACTGCTCCGCCTCTCCGCCGCCGGGCACGCCCGCACCGTCCGGAGGCTGCTGCGTGAGAGCGCGCTGGCCGAGATCCGCGTCCACCGCGACGTCAGCCTCGCCGTCATGGCCCGCATGGCGCGGCTGCTGCGCTGGCCCCGGACCAAGTCCGCGCTTCTCGCCGTCGGCATCCACGCGACGTACGGGTACGAACGGGTCCACGGCTGGCGTCGCATGGTGGACCTGAGGACGCCGGTCCGCCCCGGCGCCCTCGACGGTCCGGTCACCGCCGCTCCCGCCCCCGCCCACTGACCGTGGCTTGCCTCCCGGCCCTGGCGCCCGTCCGCCGCCGCGCCCCCCTGTGGCCCGGCGAAGAGCGCCCGGCGGACAGCGGGCTGCGGTGGATCGCCGCCGTCTCCGTCCTCTACACAATTGTCCAACTGGCGCTCGCCGTCGGGGGGACCAGCCTCGGCTGGGACGAGACGGTGTACGTCAGCCAGGTCACGCCCGGCTCGGAAGCCGCCTTCTTCAGCGCTCCCCGTGCCCGCGGCATCACCTTCCTCGTCGCGCCCGTGACGGCACTGACCTCGTCCGTCGAGGTGCTCCGGAGCTATCTGGCGGTGCTGTCGGGCGCCGGCCTCTTCGTGTCCCTGGCGGTGTGGCGCGGGCTGCTGCCCCAACGTGTGCTCGCCCTCGCCGGAGGGCTCTTCGCCGGCCTGTGGATCACGGTTTTCTACGGTCCGCAGGTCATGCCGAACCTCTGGGTCGCCCTCGGCGCGCTCTTCACGGTCGGCTGCTTCCTGCGAGCCGCCCGCGAGAGGGCCGGCCGGGCAGCGGTTCTCGGCGTCGGCGCGGGCACGGCCTTCATCGCCCTCATGCGACCGACCGACGCCTTCTGGCTCCTCGTACCGCTCGCCGCCGTCGCCCTGCTGTCGCGCGCGGCCCGGCGGCCCGGCCTGGTGGTCGCGCTCCTCGCGGGCGCCGCCGTCGGCTGCGCTCCCTGGATCGTCGAGGCGTACGTCGCGTACGACGGGCTGTTCGCCCGGCTGCGGCGGGCCGGCGAGATCCAGGGGCACCTGGGGCCGCACTTCGCCGTCGACGACCATGTGCGCGCGCTCAACGGCCGGGCGCTGTGCCGCCCCTGCGACATCCCGTGGCGGCAGCCGGTCACCGCGGTCTGGTTCTTCGTGCTGCCGGTGCTGGTCGCGGGAGGCGTCCTGGTGGCCGCGCGCAACCGTCGCACCGTCACCGCGCTGCCGGTCGCGGGCCGGTTCGGCGTCGTGCCGGTGGCGACGCTGGCGGGGGTGTCCATGGCCCTGCCGTACCTGCTGCTGGTCGGCTACGCCGCGCCGCGGTTCCTGCTCCCCGCCTACGCGCTGCTCGCCCTGCCGGTCGCGGTGTGCCTGGCCGCCGTCGCCGGGCGGGGGCGGCCGCGCACCGCCGTAGCGGTCGTCGCAGCCGCCCTCGCCTGCCACCTGGCCGTCCAGTACGTCGTGCTCGACGGCGCGATCGAGCGCAGCCGGGACAACCGCCGGTCCTTCGAACGGATCACCGCCGAACTGCACCGCCACGGCGTCCGCCCGCCCTGCGTGATCAGTGGCACAGAAGCGCCCCGGATCGCCTTCGAGGCCGGCTGTGCCTCGCGTCAGGTCGGCGGGCACGACGGCAGCATCACCGGGCCCGGGCTCGGCGCACTCGCGGCCGAGCAGCCGGTGGCCTACATCGGGGCGGCGGGGAGCCGGCCGCCGGCGTTCGCCCGCGACTGGCGGCCCGTCCACCTGCCCGGGCTGCGCGCCCGCCCAGACCTCCGCGCCTATCTGGGTCCCGCGACACGTCCCTGACCGGACGGAGCGCCCCCGGCCGAACGGAGCGCTGCCGGCCCGGCTCAGAGCCAGCCGCGCCGCTTGAAGAGGCGGAACAGCCCGTACACCGCGCCCGCCATCAGCAGCACCGTGGCGGGATAGGCCCAGACGACCTTCAGCTCCGGCATGTGCTCGAAGTTCATGCCGTAGATCCCCGCGACCATGGTCGGCACCGCGGCCATGGCCGCCCAGGCCGAGATCTTGCGCATGTCGTCGTTCTGCCGCACGCCCATCTGCGCCAGGTGCGCGGAGAGAATGTCGGACAGCAGCCGGTCCAACCCCTCCACCTGCTCGTTCGCCCGGGTCAGGTGGTCGCTGACGTCCCGGAAGAACGGCTGCGAGTGCTCATGGACGAACGGCACGCCCGCGCCCGCCAGCCGGGCCATCGGAGCCGCCAGCGGCCCGGCCGCACGGCGGAACTCGAGAACCTGCCGTTTGAAGGTGTAGATCCTCGCCGCCGTGTTCTTGGTGTCCCTGCGGCCCGGTTCGAAGACCGCGGTCTCCATCTCCTCCAGGTCCACCTGGAGCTCGGCCGCGACATCGATGTAGTGGTCGACGATGGCGTCGCTGACCGCGTAGAGCACTGCCGTCGGCCCGTGCCGGAGCACCGCCGGCTCGGCCTCCAGCCGCTCGCGGACGGCGCCCAGCGGCGCGCCCTCGC
Source organism: Streptomyces sp. NPDC006294 (assembly GCF_042870895.1). NCBI lineage: Bacteria > Bacillati > Actinomycetota > Actinomycetes > Kitasatosporales > Streptomycetaceae > Streptomyces > Streptomyces sp. NPDC006294. The sequence goes on along the minus strand of NZ_JBIAHV010000016.1, from coordinate 149,970 downwards.
CGTGCCGGACCGTCACCACGAACGAGTCGCCTATGAAGACCATCAGCTCGCCGGTGGTCACCGAATCGCTCTCCGGCTCGTACACCACGGGCTTGAGGACCACGAAGAGGGAGTCGTCGTACACCTCGAGCTTGGGCCGCTGATGCGCCTTGAGGGCGTCCTCCACGGCGAGCGGGTGCAGCGAGAACTCGTCCGCGACATGGTCGAACTCGTCCTCCGTGGGCTCGTGCAGGCCGATCCACAGGAACGCGTCACCGGCGGCCCGCGCCTCGTCCAGGGCGTCCGAGAAGTCCGACGGGCCCTCGGTGCGGCGTCCGTCGCGGTAGATGGCGCAGTCCACGATCACGGCGCGCATTCTTCCCTGACCGGCGCCCCGGCACACCCGCGGCCCGCCACACCTGCCGGGACCGTAGGCTGGCCCCCATGGCCACGCTGATCCTCGTACGCCACGGACGCTCCACCGCCAACACCGAGGGGGTGCTCGCCGGCTGGACACCCGGTGTCCGCCTCGACGAGCGCGGTGCCGCACAGGCGGCCGGGCTGCCGGCGAGACTGGCCGATGTGCCGCTCGCGGCGGTGGTCTCCAGCCCGCTGGAGCGCTGCCGCGAGACCCTCGCGCCTCTCTTGGCGGCGCGGCCCGCGCTGACCCTGCAGAGCGACGAGCGCATCGGGGAGTGCCACTACGGCGACTGGTCCGGCCGCAAGCTGAAGGAGCTCGCCCAGGACCCGCTGATGGAGGTCGTCCAGCACCATCCGTCGGCGGTGGTCTTCCCAGGGGGCGAGTCCATGCGGGCCATGCAGGCACGCGCGGTCGACGCCGTCCGCGACTGGAACGCGCGCGTCGACCAGGAGTACGGCGAGGACGCCGCGTTTCTGATGTGCTCGCACGGGGACATCATCAAGTCCCTGGTGGCGGACGCTCTGGGCCTGCATCTCGACCTGTTCCAGCGCATCCACGTCGAACCGTGCTCCGTCACCGCCGTCCGCTACACCCGCAGCCGGCCGTTCCTGCTGCGACTCGGCGACACCGGCGAGTTGGGAGCCCTGGTGCCCCCGGCGCAGGGACCACGGGAAAAGACCGGCAGCGACGACGCGGTCGTCGGCGGCGGCGCGGGCGCACCGTGATCGCTTCGCGCAGTAGGGTGGACGCGCCGAAAAGCTGACTTCCGCCTCATCCCGCCACTCTCGTACGACTCGCTCGGAAACCCGACCGCCCCGACGATCCAAAGGGAGACAGAACGTGTCCCGTCAGGTGTTCCTCTACGACCCGCCGGACCGTTTCGTGGCCGGCACGGTCGGGCTGCCTGGCCGCCGTACGTTCTTCCTGCAGGCTTCCGCCGCAGGGCGCGTGACCAGCGTGGCCCTGGAGAAGACCCAGGTGGCCGCCCTCGCGGAGCGCATCGACGAACTGCTGGACGAGGTGGTGCGCCGCACCGGCGGCAACGCGCCGGTGCCCGCCGTCGCCCCGGCCGACGTCGCCGACACCGCGCCGCTCGACAATCCGGTCGAGGAGGAGTTCCGCGTCGGCACCATGGCGCTGGCGTGGGACGGCGAGGAACAGCGCATGATCGTGGAGGCGCAGGCACTCGTCGAACTCGAGGCCGAGTCGGAGGAGGACCTCGCGGAGGCCGAGGAGCGGCTGCTGCAGGACGAGGAGAACGGTCCCCCGATGCTGCGGGTCCGGCTCACCGGCGCGCAGGCCAGGGCGTTCGCCAAGCGCGCGCTGGAGGTGGTGAACGCCGGCCGTCCCCCGTGCCCGCTGTGCAGCCTGCCCCTGGATCCGGAAGGACACGTATGCCCGCGCCAGAACGGATACCGACGGGGCGAGTGAGCGCGCCCGACGCGCTCACGCTGCTGGCCGAGGGCGAGCTGACCGTGCGCGGCAGGGTGCGCGAGGCGTCCAACGCGGTGCTGTACTGCACGGTCTCGCTCGACGGCGAGGAAGCCCGCTGCGTCTACAAGCCCGTCGCGGGCGAGCGCCCGCTGTGGGACTTCCCGGACGGCACGCTCGCGCAGCGCGAGGTGGCGGCCTACGCGCTCTCCGAGGCGACCGGCTGGGGGCTGGTGCCGCCCACCGTCCTGCGCGACGGCCCGTACGGCGAGGGTATGGTCCAGCTGTGGATCGAGGCGGACCCGGAGGCCTCCCTGCTGGCCCTCGTCGAGGACGAGGAGCCGGAGGACGGCTGGAAAGCGGTCGGTTTCGCCGACGTCGGCGAGGGCCGTACGGCACTGCTCGTCCACGCGGACGACGTACGGCTGCGCCGGCTCGCCGTGCTCGACGCGGTGATCAACAACGGCGACCGCAAGGGCGGCCATCTGCTGCCCACCGCCGACGGAAGCCTTTACGCGATCGACCACGGCGTCACCTTCAATGTCGAGGACAAGCTGCGCACGCTGCTGTGGGGATGGGCGGGGGAACCGCTGCCGCCCGAGGCCACGGCCACCCTGACCGCCGTGGCGGCCGCTCTCGGCGACGGCGGTCCGCTCGCCACCCGTCTGGCGCAACTGCTCACCGCGGCGGAGGTGGCCGCCGTGCGCGGCAGGGTGGCGGCGCTGCTCGGCTCCGGCACGCACCCGGTGCCCTCGGGTGAGTGGCCCGCGATCCCCTGGCCACCCGTTTAGCCACCCGCTGCACACCGACGGCCGGATCGCAAGAGTGCCCGACCGGCCATCAGCAGTGATCCGGTTCGTATGCGGAAGCAGCATCCGGTTACGCTCATGTCATGCATGCCTGGCCCGCTTCTGAGGTCCCCGCCCTGCCCGGCAAGGGCCGCGACCTCCGGATCCACGACACCGCGACCGACGGTCTGGTGACCCTCGACCCCGGTCCCGTCGCCCGTATCTACGTCTGCGGCATCACACCGTACGACGCGACCCACATGGGTCACGCGGCGACCTACAACGCGTTCGACCTCGTGCAGCGCGTGTGGCTCGACACCAAGCGGCAGGTTCACTACGTCCAGAACGTCACGGATGTGGACGACCCACTGCTCGAGCGCGCGACCCGCGACGGGCACGACTGGGCGGAGCTCGCGGAACGCGAGACCGCCCTGTTCCGCGAGGACATGACCGCACTGCGGATGCTGCCGCCGCGCCACTACATCGGAGCGGTCGAGGCCATCCCCGGCATCGTCCCGCTGGTGGAACGGCTCCGCGACGCGGGCGCCGCCTACGAGTTGGAGGGCGACGTCTACTTCTCGGTCGAGTCCGACCCGCACTTCGGGGAGGTGTCCCGGCTCGACGCGGAGGCGATGCGCCTGCTGTCCGCGGAACGCGGCGGCGACCCCGAACGACCGGGCAAGAAGAACCCGCTCGACCCGATGCTGTGGATGGCCGCCCGCGAGGGGCAGCCGGACTGGGACGGCGCTTCGCTCGGCCGCGGCCGGCCCGGCTGGCACATCGAGTGCGTCGCCATCGCGCTCGACCACCTCGGCATGGGCTTCGACATTCAGGGCGGCGGCTCCGACCTCGCCTTCCCGCACCACGAGATGGGCGCCTCGCACGCCCAGGCCCTCACCGGCGAGCACCCGTTCGCGCAGGCGTACGTCCACGCGGGCATGGTGGCCCTCGACGGCGAGAAGATGTCCAAGTCCAAGGGCAATCTCGTCTTCGTCTCCAAGCTCCGCCGCGACGGCGTGGACCCCGTCGCCATACGGCTCGCACTCCTCTCGCACCACTACCGGGCCGACTGGGAGTGGACCGACACGGTGCTCAGCGACGCGGTGGAGCGTCTCGCGCGGTGGCGCGCGGCCGTCTCGCGGCCCGACGGGCCGTCCGCCGACGCCCTGGTCGAGGAGGTCCGCGAGGCCCTCGCCGACGACCTCGACGCGCCGTCGGCACTCGCCGCCGTGGACCGCTGGGCCGCGCTCCAGCAGTCCGGGGGCGGCACGGACGAGGGCGCCCCGGGGCTCGTGTCCCGCACGGTCGACGCGCTGCTCGGCGTGGCGCTGTGAAGAAGTCCCCCCTTCCTGGGGACGCGGGAAGAACCGCGTCCCCAGGAGGACGTTCCTCCACTTGAAGGTTCCAGCGGTGCGGAACCCCCGCGTGTGGTGAGCTGACGGCAACCGGCCCTCAGGGGCATGTCACAGTTGCCGGAAGGACGCACAGTGGAACGTTCCTTCGCACGCAGAGAGGTTCTCGGCGCGGCCGCCGCCATCGGCTCGGCCGCGCTTCTCGGGCCCGCCGCCGGGGCCGCCCGTGCCGCGTCACCGGGGTCGTGGCCGACCCGCTTCCCTCTTCCGAACGGCTTCCAGCCCGAGGGCATCGCCATCGGCCGCAGCCCGTACGCCTGGTGCGGCTCCATCGCCGACGGCGACGTCTACCGGGCGAGCCTGGCCACCGGCCGCGGCCGGATCGTCGTCGAGGGACTGGGCGCGGGGCGATCCGTCATCGGCCTGAAGATCGACCGCCAGGAGCGGCGGCTGTTCCTCTCGGGCGGATTCAGCCGCGAGATCAGGGTCGCCGACGCGCGCTCCGGGGAGATGGTCAGGCTCTTCACCGTCGGCGCCGAGGGCACGATGGTCAACGACGTGGTCCTCACCCCCGGCGCGGCCTGGTTCACCGACTCGTTCCGGCCGCAGCTCTACCGGTTGGCGCTGGACCGGCGCGGGGAGCCCGCGCACGAGGTGGCGACCCTGCCGCTGGGCGGCGCATGGGAGCAGGGCACGGACTTCACCGCCAACGGCATCGCCCGCACGCCCGACGGCAGCGCCCTGCTGGTGGTGAACACCGTGGTGGAGGGCGGCTCGCTGATGCGTGTCGATCCGCGCGACGGCATCGCCCGGCGGGTCGATCTGGCGGACCTCGCCATCCCGTTCGGTGACGGCCTGCTGCTGATCGGCCGTCACCTCTACATCGTCCAGCAGCGGTTGAACCAGGTGGACGTGGTCCGCCTGAACGCGGCGGGCACCAGGGGCAGGCCCGTCGCCCGTATCACCGACCCGCGCTTCCGTATCCCGACCACGGCCGCGGCCTGGGGCGACCGGATCTATCTGCCCAACGCGCGATTCGACGTACCGCCGACGCCCGACACGGAGTACGACGTCGTCGCCGTCGACCAGGTGACCGGCTGACCACCGGCTGAACGGCTGCACACGGGAGGGGCCGGCGCCATCGGCGCCGGCCCCTCCCGCACCGCTCAGTCCTTGGACGGGCCCTCGGGGCCGTCGCCCTCGTCGTCGTCCCGCGCCTCCGGCTCGGTGCCGGCGCCCTCCGGCGAGCCGGTCTCCGCCTCCGGCCGCGGCGGCCTCGGGGGCTTGGTCCGGCCGGCCGGGTCGCGCAGATACGAGCTGCCCTCGCCGCCGTCCGTCGCGTGACCGCCGGGCCCGCCGTCACGCCGGCGCAGATACCGCTCGAACTCGCGGGCGATGGCCTCCCCGGACGCTTCCGGCAGCTCGGCCGTGTCGCGCGCCTCCTCCAGCGTCTGGACGTACTCCGCGACCTCGCTGTCCTCCGCGGCCAGTTGGTCCACCCCGAGCTGCCAGGCCCGTGCGTCCTCGGCCAGTTCGCCGAGCGGAATCCGGAGGCCGATGAGGTCCTCCAGCCGGTTGAGCAGGGCGAGCGTCGCCTTGGGGTTGGGCGGCTGCGAGACGTAGTGCGGCACGGCCGCCCACAGGCTGACGGCGGGCACGCCCGCATGGGTGCACGCCTCCTGGAGGATGCCGACGATGCCGGTCGGCCCCTCGTACCGGGTCTCCTCGAGATCCATGGTCCTGGCCAGATCCGCGTCGGAGGTGATCCCGCTGACGGGAACGGGCCGGGTGTGCGGGGTGTCGCCGAGCAGCGCGCCCAGGATCACCACCATCTCCACGCCCAGCTCATGCGCGAAGCCCAGGATCTCGTTGCAGAACGAGCGCCAGCGCATGGACGGTTCGATACCGCGGACCAGGACGAGATCGCGCGGCTTGTCGCCCCCGATGCGGACCACGGAGAGCCGGGTGGTCGGCCAGGTGATCTTCCGTACCCCGCCGTCCAGCCACACCGTGGGCCGGTTGACCTGGAAGTCGTAGTAGTCCTCGGCGTCGAGCGCCGCGAACACCTCGCCCTTCCATTCCCGGTCCAGATGAGCGACCGCGGTGGAGGCGGCGTCGCCGGCGTCGTTCCAGCCCTCGAACGCGGCCACCATGACCGGGTCGATCAGCTCGGGCACCCCCTCGAGCTCGATCACCCAGTGCCTCCTTCCGAAGTTCCCTTGTCCACACCCCAACCTTACGGCTTTCCACGCGTGCCGCCGCAGCGCCCTTGCACGGCCGGGTGAACTCGGCGGGGGTCGGGCAAACGTCCGAACGCGACCCGCTAAGGCGGCCGGATACATCCGAGCTGTGCGGGACGGATTCGGCGAATCCCTGGACCTGCGCCGCAATTCGGCGCTATACATCGGATGTCCAGCAGAGGTCCGATGTCCATCGTCACCGGGGGCGTGCATGAATCAGACCGTCGAGGAGTTCGAGGTCCACGACATCCGCTTCCCCACCTCCGAACAGCTCGACGGCTCCGACGCCATGAACCCGGACCCCGACTACTCCGCCGCCTACCTCGTGCTGCGCACCGGCGACGGCAGCGAGGGCCACGGCTTCTGCTTCACCATCGGCCGCGGCAACGACGTCACCGCCGCCGCCGTCGAGGCGCTGCGCCCCCATGTCGTCGGCCGCCCCGCCCCCGCCGGCGCCGCGGACCTGGCGGCACTCCACCACGACCTGACCCACGACTCCCAACTCCGCTGGCTCGGCCCCGAGAAGGGCGTCATCCACATGGCCGCCGGCGCCGTCGTCAACGCGGCCTGGGACCTGGCGGCCGCCCGGGCGGGCCTGCCCGTATGGGAGTTCCTCTCCGCGATGAGCCCGGAGGAACTCGTGTCCCTGGTCGACTTCCGCTATCTGACGGACGCACTGACCAGGGACGAAGCCCTTGCCGTCCTGCGCGCCGCGGAACCGGGCAGAGCCGCGCGCGCGGCGCTGCTCCGCGAGCGCGGCTATCCCGCGTACACCACCTCACCGGGCTGGCTGGGCTACTCCGACGAGAAGCTGGTCCGGCTGGCCAAGGAAGCGGTCGCCGCCGGCTTCGGCCAGATCAAGCTCAAGGTGGGCGGCGATCTGGAGGACGACGTCCGGCGGCTGAAGGTCGCCAGGGCGGCCGTCGGGCCCTCCGTACGCATCGCCGTCGACGCCAACCAGCGCTGGGACGTCGCGGAGGCCGTGCGCCGGATGACCGCGCTCGCGCCCTACGAGCCGTACTGGATCGAGGAACCCACCAGCCCCGACGACATCCTCGGCCATGCCGCCGTACGGGCCGGCCAGCCCGTCAAGGTCGCCACCGGCGAACACGCCGCCAACCGCGTCGTCTTCAAGCAGCTGCTCCAGGCGGGGGCCGTCGACTTCGTCCAGATCGACGCCGCACGAGTCTCTGGGGTCAACGAGAACATCGCGATCCTGCTGCTGGCCGCCAAGTACGGCGTGCCCGTCTGCCCGCACGCCGGCGGCGTCGGACTGTGCGAACTCGTCCAGCACCTGGCCATGTTCGACTTCGTCGCCGTCTCCGGCAGCTGGGACGACCGCGTCATCGAATACGTGGACCATCTCCACGAGCACTTCGCCGACCCGGCCGTCATCGTCGGCGGACGCTATGCCGCACCCCGGGCGCCCGGCTTCTCCGCCCGGATGCTCCCCGGCTCCGTCACCGCCCACAGCTATCCGGACGGGCCCGTCTGGCAGGCCCGCCGCACCGCGTCGAAGGACCACCAGTGACCGGCGCACAGGACTTCGCGGGCATGTCCGCCCTCGTCACCGGCGGGGCCTCCGGCATCGGGGCGGCCGTCGCCGCGCTGCTGCAGGCGCGCGGGGCGCGCGTCGCCGTACTCGACCGCGACACCCGCGGCGCGCCCGAAGGGTGCCTCGCCCTCGAGGCCGATGTCACCGACGACGGCGGCCTGCGCCGGGCGGTGGACGCCGCCGTCGCCGAGTTCGGGGCGCTGCACACCGTCGTCTCCAACGCCGGTGTGGGCGCGGTCGGGACGGTCGCCGACAACGACGACGACGAATGGCGGCGCGTCCTCGACGTCAACGTGCTCGGCATGGTCCGGGTCGCCCGCCACGCCCTGCCGCACCTGCGGCGCGCGACCGCGGCCCGGCCCGGAGCGGTCTCCGTCACCCACACCTGCTCCGTGGCAGCCACGGCCGGGCTCGAACAGCGCGCCCTCTACAGCGCGAGCAAGGGCGCGGTGCTGTCGCTGACGCTGGCCATGGCGGCGGACCACGTACGCGAGGGCATCCGCGTGAACTGCGTCAACCCGGGTACGGCGGACACGCCGTGGGTCGGCCGCCTGCTCGCCCGAGCCGACGACCCGGCGGCGGAGCGCGCGGCGCTCGCGGCCCGCCAGCCGGGGGGCCGGCTCGTCACGGCGGACGAGGTCGCGGCGGCGGTCGGGTACCTGGCGAGCCCCGCGGCGGCGGCGGTCACGGGTACGGCGCTGGCGGTCGACGGCGGCCTCCAGGGGGTGCGCCTGCGCCCGGCGCGGTGACTCCGCTGCGACTCCCGCTGTGCGGAGGGTGTTCCCCACGCCCCCCGCAGGCGTTACAGCGTTGCCCGGAGCCACTGCTCCACGCTCGCCACATGCACCGTCGCCCACGCCCTCGCCGCCTCCCCGTCCCCCTCCCGCAGCGCCGCCAGGATCGCGCGGTGCTCGCGGAGGGTGCGGGGCACCGCGTCCTCCTGGGTGAGGCCGCGCCAGACGCGGGCGCGGGTCGTCGGGCCCGAGAGGCCGTCGAGGAGGGAGCAGAGCACCGAGTTGCCCGAGGCCCGCACGATGCCCCGGTGGAAGTCCAGGTCCGCCGCCACCAGATCCTCGACCGACGGCTCCGTGCCGAGCGCGTCCAGCTGGGCGCTCAGCGCGTCGAGTTCGGAGGCCGTGATCCGGCTCGCGGCCATCGCCGTGGCGGCCGGCTCCAGGATGCGGCGTACCGCGAGGAACTCCAGCACCGTGTCGTCGCGGTGGAAGTCGACGACGAAGCTCAGCGCCTCCAGCAGGAGCTGCGGGTCCAGGCTGGTCACATATGTGCCGTCGCCCTGCCGTACGTCGAGGATGCGGATCAGCGACAGCGCCCGTACCGCTTCGCGCAGGGAGTTGCGGGACAGGCCCAGCTCGGCCGCGAGCTCGCTCTCCTTGGGGAGGCGGTCGCCGGGCCGCAGGGCGCCGGAGACGATCATCGCCTTGATCTTCTCGATGGCCTCGTCGGTCACGGCCATGACGTCGCCCCCGTCGTTCGCACCATTCCAGCAGACATCGGAGGGGTGAGCGTACAACGAGGGCGGCCCCCGGGGGCCGCCCTCGTCGCGCGTACTACCGTGCGCGCAGCACGTCCTCGACCCGGCCGCGGATCTCGTCCGTCGCCAGCCCCCGGATCGTCAGCGTCGTGCGGCGGCGCAGCACGTCGTCCGCCGTCTCGGCCCACTCGTTGTCGCGGGCGTACACGACCTGCGCCCAGATCTCCGGCGCGTCCGGGTGGATGCGCTCGGCGAGCGCCGGGTCCTCGTCCGCCAGACGGGCGATGTCGAACGACAGCGAGCCGTAGTGGGTGGCGAGGTGCCGGGCCGTGTCCGCCGCCATCCGCGGTCCCGGAGTGCCGCCGTCCACCAGCAGCCGGTGGGCGACCGCGTTCGGGTTGGCGATGCCGGGCAGCGGCAGCTTCTTCGGCAGGTGGGCGAGGGGCTCCATGTCCTCGGCGAGCGGACGCCCCGGCAGGGTCGCCAGCTTGTTCATCACCGTGCGGCCGATGTGGCGGAACGTGGTCCACTTGCCGCCGGCCACGGACAGCATCCCGCCGCGCCCCTCGGTGACCACCGTCTCCCGCTTGGCCTTGGACGTGTCGCCGGGGCCGCCGGGCAGCACCCGAAGACCGGCGAAGGAGTACGTGATCAGGTCCCTGGACAGCTGCTGGTCGCGGATGGAGAACGCGGCCTCGTCCAGGATCTGCGCGGTGTCCTTGTCGTTGACGGCGACGTCGCCCGGGTCGCCCTCGTACTCCTCGTCGGTCGTACCGAGCAGCAGCATGTCCTCCCAGGGCAGCGCGAACGTGATGCGGTACTTGTCGATCGGAGTGGCGAGCGCGGCACGCCAGGGGGCGGTGCGCTTGAGCACCAGGTGTGCGCCCTTGGAGAGGCGGATGGAGGGGGCCGCGTCCGGGTCCTCCATCCGGCGCAGGTGATCGACCCACGGGCCGGTGGCGTTGAGCACGAGGCGCGCGGTGACACCGAACTCGGTGCCGTCCGTGCGGTCCTTGAGCTCGGCGCCGGTGACCCGGCCCTTGGTGAAGCGCAGGCCGGTGACCTCGGCGTGGTTGAGGACGGTCGCGCCCGACTGGGCGGCGGCGCGGACCGTCATCAGTGCCATGCGGGAGTCGTTCATCTGGTCGTCGCCGTAGACGGCGACCGCCTTGAGGTTGTCGGTCCGCAGCTCCGGCACGTCCCGCTGTGCCTTCGCCGCCGATATGACGTGGCCGACGCCGTCACCGAAGGCGGAGAGCGCCGAGTAGGCGAAGACGCCCGCGCCGAGCTTGGCCGCGCCGTGCGGGCCGCCCTTGTAGACGGGCAGGTAGAACTTGAGCGGGTTGGCCAGGTGGGGGGCCACCTGGCGGGAGACCGCGCGCCGCTCGAAGTGGTTCTCCGCGACCAGCTTCACCGCGCCGGTCTGCAGGTAGCGCAGTCCGCCGTGGAGCAGCTTGGAGGAGGCGGAGGAGGTGGCGCCGGCGAAGTCACCGGCGTCCACGAGGGCCACCCGCAGCCCGGACTGCGCCGCATGCCAGGCGGTCGAGATGCCCAGGATGCCGCCGCCGATCACCAGGAGGTCGTACGTCGCCTTGGAAAGCTGCTCCCGAGTTTCGGCGCGGCCCGCTGCTTTGAGAGAAGACACAGCCGAGCCGGAGGCCGGGTGCGTCCCGGGGGAGGGGACGCTCTGCAGGGTGGTCATTCTTGCTCCTCGTCAGTTTTCCTCGTCGAGCCAGCCCATGGTCCGCTCCACGGCCTTGAGCCAGCTCTTGTACTCGCTGTCACGCTTGTCAGCGTCCATGCGGGGGGTCCACTCGGCGGCCCTGCGCCAGTTGGCGCGCAGCGCGTCGGTGTCCGGCCAGAAGCCGACGGCAAGGCCGGCGGCGTAGGCGGCGCCGAGGCAGGTCGTCTCGGCGACCATCGGACGCACGACCGGCGCGTCCAGGAAGTCCGAGAGGGTCTGCATCAGCAGGTTGTTGGAGGTCATGCCGCCGTCGACCTTGAGCGCGGTCAGTTCGACGCCCGAGTCCTTGGTCATGGCGTCGGTGATCTCGCGGGTCTGCCAGGCGGTGGCCTCGAGCACGGCGCGCGCGATGTGCGCCTTGGTGACGTACCGGGTGAGACCGGCGATCACACCGCGGGCGTCGGAGCGCCAGTACGGGGCGAACAGCCCGGAGAAGGCCGGGACGAAGTAGGCGCCGCCGTTGTCGTCGACCGAGGAGGCGAGGGTCTCGATCTCCGCGGCCGAGTTGATCAGGCCCATCTGGTCGCGCATCCACTGCACCAGCGAACCGGTGACGGCGATCGAGCCCTCGAGCGCGTACACCGGCTTCTGGTCGCCGATGCGGTAGCCGACGGTGGTCAGCAGACCGTTGTAGGAGTTGACGGGCTCGTCACCGGTGTTCATCAGCATGAAGGTGCCGGTGCCGTACGTGGACTTGGCCTCGCCCTTCGAGTAGCAGGTCTGGCCGAACAGGGCCGCCTGCTGGTCGCCGAGCGCGGAGGCGACCGGGATGCCGTCCAGCGCGCCGCCCTTGGCGAGGCCGTAGACCTCGGCGGAGGACCGGATCTCCGGCAGGATCGCCGCCGGCACCTCCATGGACTGGAGGATCTTGTCGTCCCACTCCATGGTGTGCAGGTTCATCAGCATGGTGCGGGAGGCGTTGGTGACGTCGGTGACGTGGACGCCGCCCTCGACTCCGCCGGTCAGGTTCCAGATGACCCAGGAGTCCATGGTGCCGAAGAGGATCTCGCCGCGCTCGGCGCGCTCCCGCAGGCCCTCGACGTTGTCGAGCAGCCAGCGGGCCTTGGGTCCGGCGAAGTACGAGGCCAGCGGCAGGCCGGTCTCACGGCGGAAGCGGTCCTGGCCGACGTTGCGGCCGAGCTCCTTGCAGAGGGCGTCGGTGCGGGTGTCCTGCCAGACGATGGCGTTGTGGACGGGCTCGCCGGTGTTCTTGTCCCACAGCAGCGTCGTCTCGCGCTGGTTGGTGATGCCGATGGCCTTGACGTCGGCGGAGGTGATGCCGGCCTTCTCGATCGCGCCGGCCACGACCTCCTGGACGTTGGTCCAGATCTCGGCGGCGTCGTGCTCCACCCAGCCCGGCTTCGGGAAGATCTGCTCGTGCTCCTTCTGGTCGACGGAGACGATCCGGCCGTCCGTGTCGAAGACGATGCAGCGGCTGGAGGTGGTGCCCTGGTCGATGGCGGCGATGAACGGGCCGGTGGTGTGTGCGTCGGTCACGGTCTGCTCCTGCTCGGGTCTCGTTGAATACGGCTCGTGCTGCTGATTCGGCTCACGCGAACGCGACGTTGTAGATACCCGCCGCGATGGCCGCACCGATCAGCGGACCGGCGATCGGGATCCACGAGTAGCTCCAGTCGGAGCCGCCCTTGTTCGGCAGCGGAAGCAGGGCGTGCACGATGCGCGGACCCAGGTCACGGGCGGGGTTGATGGCGTAACCGGTCGGACCGCCGAGGGAGAGGCCGATGGCGACGACGACGAGGGCGACCATCAGACCGCCGATCGGGCCGAGGCCCTTGCCGCTCTCGTTGAGGCCCTGGGTGAGCACCGCGAGGACCAGCACCAGGGTGCCGATGATCTCGGTGGCCAGGTTCTGCCAGACGTTGCGGATCTCCGGGCCGGTGGAGAAGACGCCGAGGACCGGGCCGGCCTGGGACGCCGGCTCCGCGTGCGGGCCCTCGATGGCCTTCTCGTCGACCGGCTCGCCGATGACCTCGGGGTCGGTGAGGTGCGCGTGGAACTGGCCGTAGTAGGCGAGCCAGACCAGGGTCGCGCCGATCATGGCGCCGAGCAGCTGGCCGGCGAAGTAGACCGGGACGGTGCCCCAGTCGTTGTCCTTGATCGCGATGCCGAGGGTGACGGCCGGGTTGAGATGGGCGCCGGAGAGGGCGCCTGTCATGTAGACGGCCGTCAGGACCGCGAAGCCCCACCCGAAGGTGATGGCCAGCCAGCCCGCGTTCTGCGCCTTGGAGCGCTTGAGTACCACGGCGGCGACCACGCCACCACCGAGCAGGATGAGAACGGCGGTACCGATGATCTCGCCGATGAAGATGTCGGAGTTGGACACCCGCGACTCCTTTGTCCTTCGTCCAGGGGGAAGGCGAACCCCGGGTCCCTCCGGTGGTTCGCGCCCTCAGCAGAGGGCGTGCTCCCGGCCTGGCGTTGCCACACTCTAGCGCGTATTGCCGTTAGCTGTTCGGCATTGCCGACCGGTGAACGGCAGTTTTGTCCTCCGGTTAACACACGTCAAGGGTTGTGTCCGGCGAAAACCGGATCGTTACCGATGATGCGCCAGGGCGGTCAGAACCGCCCGGCGCCGAGGTCGCGCGAGACCGCGCGGGCGCAGTCCCGCACCGCCGCGACCAGCTCGGAGCGCAGTTCTCCGGCCTCGCAGATCCGTTCCACGGCGCCCGTGATGGCGACCGCGCCCACGGGCATCCGGCGCCGGTCGTGGATCGGCGCGGCGACGGCGGCGACGCCGTGCCAGGTCTCCTCCACATCGGCCGCCCAGCCGCGCGCCCGGGCATGGTCGAGCACCGCCTCGAACTCCTCGAGCCCGGTCACGGTCCGCGGCGTGAACGCCTTGCGGTCGACCTCGAGCGCCTCGGTGTGAGCCACGGGGTCGTTGGCGGCGAGCACCTTGCCCAGGGCCGACGAGTGCAGCGGGTGCATCGCGCCCACCTCGAGGACCTGGCGGCTGTCGTCGGGCCGGAAGACGTGGTGCACGATCAGCACGCCGTGCTGGTGCAGGACGCCCAGATGGACGCTCTCGCCGCTGGAGCGGGCCAGGTCGTCGGTCCAGACGAGGGCGCGCGCCCGCAGCTCGTGCACGTCCAGATAGCTGTTGCCGAGCCGCAGGAGCTCCGCGCCCAGCTGGTAGCGGCCGGAGGCGGCGTCCTGCTCGACGAAACCCTCCGCCTGCAGGGTCCGCAGGATGCCGTGGGCCGTACCCTTGGCCAGGTCCAGCGAGGACGCGATGTCGGAGAGGCCCAGCCGGCGCTCGCCGCCCGCGAGCAGGCGCAGCATGGCGGCTGCCCGCTCCAGTGACTGGATGTTCTTCGCCATCGGATCGGCCCTTCTCCAACACGGTTCGACAATGCTGAACACTATCGGTCGATGTCGACCTGGGTCACGGCGGACCGAGTATCTCGCGTCCCGGGCCCCGGGAAAAAGCCGCGGGACATGCCGTAGTCCGCCCCGTGGGACACCTCGACCCCTGACAGGCCCACCCGGTTAGTCTGGCTTGGTGCGCCCCCACCGAAGGGCGCAAAGCCGACAGCCGTCGCACCTCAGGGAGCTGCATCCATGGCCTCGTTGCCGACCCCCGCCGCTGACAGCCGGACCCGAATCGACGCACTGCGCGAAGCGCTCGCCACCCGGGTGGTGGTGGCCGACGGTGCGATGGGCACGATGCTGCAGGAGCAGGATCCGACGCTCGAGGACTTCCAGAACCTCGAGGGCTGCAACGAGGTCCTCAATGCGACCCGCCCCGACATCGTCCGCTCCGTGCACGCCGCCTACCTCGAGGTCGGCGTCGACTGCGTGGAGACGAACACCTTCGGCGCCAACCACTCCGCCATGGGTGAGTACGACATCCCCGAGCGTGTCTTCGAGCTGTCCGAGTCCGGGGCGCGGATCGCCCGTGAGGTCGCGGACGAGTTCACCGCGTCGACCGGGCAGCAGCGCTGGGTGCTGGGCTCCATGGGCCCCGGCACCAAGCTTCCGACCCTGGGGCACGCCCCTTACACGGTGCTCCGGGACGGTTTCCAGCAGAATGCCGAGGGCCTGATCGCCGGCGGTGCGGACGCGCTGCTGGTGGAGACGACGCAGGACCTGCTCCAGACGAAGGCCGCGATCCTGGGTGCGCGCCGTGCCATGAAGGCGGCCGGCGTCGACCTCCCGCTGCTCTGTTCGCTGGCCTTCGAGACGACCGGCACGATGCTGCTGGGTTCCGAGATCGGCGCGGCGCTGACCGCGCTGGAGCCGCTCGGTGTCGACATGATCGGCCTGAACTGCTCCACCGGTCCCGCCGAGATGAGCGAGCATCTGCGCTACCTCACCCGCCACTCGCGCATCCCGCTGCTCTGCATGCCCAACGCGGGTCTGCCGGTGCTCACGAAGGACGGCGCGCACTTTCCGCTCGGCCCGGAGGGCCTCGCCGACGCGCAGGAACAGTTCGTGGGTGACTACGGGCTCTCGCTGGTCGGCGGCTGCTGCGGTACGACGCCGGAGCACCTGCGCCGGCTCGTGGAGCGGGTGCGGGGCGTCGAGCCGGCGGAGCGCCGGCCGCGTCCGGAGCCGGGCGCGGCCTCGCTGTACCAGACGGTGCCGTTCCGTCAGGACACCGCGTACATGGCGATCGGCGAGCGGACGAACGCGAACGGGTCGAAGAAGTTCCGCGAGGCGATGCTCGCGGGCCGCTGGGACGACTGTGTGGAGATGGCCCGCGACCAGATCCGTGAGGGCGCCCACATGCTCGACCTGTGTGTCGACTACGTCGGGCGCGACGGCGTCGCCGACATGGCGGAGCTGGCGGGCCGTTTCGCGACCGCGTCGACCCTGCCGATCGTGCTGGACTCGACCGAGGTCCCGGTCATCCAGGCCGGTCTGGAGAGGCTGGGCGGCCGTGCGGTCATCAACTCGGTGAACTACGAGGACGGCGACGGACCCGAGTCGCGTTTCGCGAAGGTGACCGCGCTGGCCAAGGAGCACGGCGCGGCGCTGATCGCGCTGACGATCGACGAGGAGGGCCAGGCGCGTTCGGCCGAGCACAAGGTGGCCATCGCCGAGCGGATCATCGACGATCTGACCGGCAACTGGGGCATCCACGAGTCGGACATCCTCATCGACACGCTCACCTTCACCATCTGCACGGGGCAGGAGGAGTCCCGCAAGGACGGGCTCAACACCATCGAGGCGATCCGGGAGCTGAAGAAGCGTCACCCGGACGTGCAGACCACGCTCGGACTGTCGAACATCTCCTTCGGTCTCAACCCGGCCGCGCGGATCCTGCTCAACTCCGTCTTCCTGGACGAGTGCGTGAAGGCCGGTCTGGACTCGGCGATCGTGCACGCGAGCAAGATCCTGCCGATCGCCAGGTTCGACGAGGAGCAGGTGACCACGGCCCTGGACCTGATCTACGACCGGCGCCGTGAGGGCTACGACCCGCTGCAGAAGCTCATGCAGCTCTTCGAGGGCGCCACGACCACGTCGCTGAGGGCCGGCAAGGCCGAGGAGCTGGCCGCGCTGCCGCTGGACGAGCGGCTGCAGCGGCGCATCATCGACGGCGAGAAGAACGGTCTCGAGGCGGACCTCGACGAGGCGCTGCAGACCCGGCCCGCGCTGGACATCGTCAACGACACCCTGCTGGCGGGGATGAAGGTCGTCGGTGAGCTGTTCGGCTCCGGGCAGATGCAGCTCCCGTTCGTGCTGCAGTCGGCCGAGGTCATGAAGATCGCGGTCGCGCATCTGGAGCCGCACATGGAGAAGTCGGACGCGGAGGGCAAGGGCACCATCGTGCTCGCCACGGTCCGCGGCGACGTCCACGACATCGGCAAGAACCTGGTCGACATCATCCTGTCCAACAACGGCTACAACGTCGTCAACCTCGGTATCAAGCAGCCGGTCTCGGCGATCCTGGAGGCGGCCGAGGAGCACCGCGCGGACGTGATCGGCATGTCCGGACTGCTGGTCAAGTCCACGGTGATCATGAAGGAGAACCTGGAGGAGCTCAACCAGCGCAAGATGGCCGCCGACTACCCCGTCATCCTCGGCGGCGCGGCCCTCACCCGCGCGTACGTGGAGCAGGACCTCCACGAGATCTACCAGGGCGAGGTCCGCTACGCGCGGGACGCGTTCGAGGGGCTGCGCCTGATGGACGCCCTCATCGGGATCAAGCGCGGCGTCCCCGGCGCCGCCCTGCCGGAGCTGAGGCAGCGCAGGGTCAAGGCCGGCGCCGCGGTCGTCGAGGAGCGTCCGGAGGAGCCCGGCGGCCGTTCGGACGTCGCGACCGACAACCCGGTGCCCACCCCGCCGTTCTGGGGCACCCGCGTCGCCAAGGGCATCCCGCTCAAGGACTACGCCTCCTGGCTCGACGAGGGCGCCCTCTTCAAGGGCCAGTGGGGACTCAAGCAGTCGCGGGCGGGCGACGGGCCCTCGTACGAGGAGCTGGTGGAGACCGAGGGCCGGCCCCGGCTGCGCGGGCTGCTGGACCGTCTGCAGACCGACAACCTCCTCGAGGCGGCGGTCGTCCACGGCTACTTCCCGTGCGTGTCCAAGGGCGACGACCTGATCCTGCTGGGCGAGGACGGCGCGGAGCGGACCCGTTTCACCTTCCCGCGCCAGCGCCGCGGCCGCCGGCTGTGCCTGGCCGACTTCTTCCGCCCGGAGGAGTCCGGCGAGACCGATGTCGTCGGCCTCCAGGTCGTCACCGTCGGCTCACGGATCGGTGAGGAGACCGCCAAACTCTTCGAGGCCAACGCCTACCGTGAGTACCTCGAACTCCACGGCTTGTCCGTCCAGCTCGCCGAGGCCCTCGCCGAGTACTGGCACGCCCGCGTCCGCGCCGAGCTCGGCTTCGCGGGCGAGGACCCGGCCGAGGTGGAGGACATGTTCTCGCTGAAGTACCGCGGCGCGCGGTTCTCGCTCGGCTACGGCGCGTGTCCCGACCTCGAGGACCGTGCCAAGATCGCGGAGCTGCTGGAGCCGGAGCGGATCGGTGTCAAGCTCTCGGAGGAGTTCCAGCTCCACCCCGAACAGTCCACCGACGCGATCGTGATCCACCACCCCGAGGCGAAGTATTTCAACGCACGCTGAACGGGCGAGTCGTACACTGGTCGGTCCAGTGCAGGCCGGTCGCCTGTCCCCGCGGGAAAGCCGCTGGGACCAGGTGGCCGGCCTTCTCGTCCCTCCCGGAGGTGTGCCCATGACCAGCACGGTCCCCGCGTCGCTGACCCGTTCGGCGGAAGTGGCCGCACTGCAGGCCGTTTTTCTCGACATGGACGGCACGCTCGTCGACACCGAGGGCTTCTGGTGGGACGCGGAGGTGAAGGTCTTCGCCGGCCTCGGCCACCGGCTGGACGAGGCATGGCGGGACGTGGTCGTCGGCGGCCCCATGACCCGCAGCGCCGGCTATCTCATCGAGGCCACCGGCGCCGACATCACCCTCCCGGAACTGACCGTGCTGCTGAACGACACGTTCGAGGAACGGATCGGCCGCGGCGTGCCCCTGATGCCGGGCGCCGAGCGGCTGCTCGCCGAACTGGCCGCACACAACGTGCCGACCGCGCTGGTCTCCGCCTCGCACCGGCGCATCATCGACCGCGTCCTCGCCTCCCTCGGCCCCCACCGCTTCATGCTCTCGGTCGCCGGGGACGAGGTGCCGCGCACCAAGCCGCACCCGGACCCCTATCTGCTCGCGGCCGAGGGGGTCGGCGCGGAACCGGCGAGATGCGCCGTCGTGGAGGACACGGCGACCGGCGTGGCCGCCGCGGAGGCCGCCGGCTGCCGGGTGGTGGCGGTCCCGTCGGTGGCCCCGATCCAGCCGGCCGACGGGCGGGCCGTAGTGGCCTCGCTCGAAGAAGTCGACCTGCCTTTTCTGCGGACGCTGATCAGCACCAAGCAGTGATTCGCGCACTGTCCGTGTTTTCGAATGGGACGGGAACCCAGGGCAGCGGCACATATCTTTTCCGTGACCGGCCTGGCCATTGCCGAGGCCGGTCACTGTCTTGTTCGGGGCGTGACCTTTGTCACTGTGCGTGCTGGCCCATCCTGGGTGATTTGCGCCTGACGCACCGTTCGGGCGGATGTCGCGCGATGTCATGTGTCCTGATTGGTCAGTAAGTCGACCGATCTTCCGTGGCAGGGCCATCCACTCACAGGTATTGACGATCACTCAGTGAATACGGCTCAACTCGGGCCCGTTCACGCTTTCCTGGCGTTGCCGACTAATCTCGTCGCGAGAGCTTCGCTGCATCACCGTGGTGTCCCCGTCGGCCACCCAGCCGTCGGAAACACAGGACCGATCGTCTGTATCCCGACCCGATCGCGCCGCCCGGACCGGGCGGAGGCGGCGGAGTGTCTTGCGCACACATCGCTGTATCACAGTGCCGGATGCATGAGGGAGAACGTCCAGGATGAACCGTAAGACTTTGGTGCTGCCGGCCGTGGTCGGCCTGCTCGCGCCCGTGCTCGTCGCCTGCGGCAGCACGGACGGCGGGTCCGGCGGCGGTGACGCCATAGTCGTGGGCACCACGGACCAGTTCGTCGCCGGCGAGGACGCCCCGGCACCCCTGGACCCGGCCTACGCCTACGACACCGGCGCCTGGAACGTCCTGCGGCAGACCCTGCAGACCCTGATGCACACCCCCCGCGGCGGCGGCGAGCCCGTCCCGGACGCGGCGGAGTCCTGCCTCTTCACCGACACCGTGAGCGAGAGCTACCGCTGCAAGCTGCGCAGCGGCCTCCAGTTCGCCGACGGCACCCCGGTGACCGCGGAGGACGTCAAGTTCTCCATCGAGCGCGTGCTCGCCATCGACTCCGACAACGGCACCGCGGCCCTGCTCTCGAACATCGACACCATCGAGACCAAGGGCGACAACGAGATCATCTTCCATCTCGCCACGCCGGACTCCACGTTCCCTTACAAGCTCTCGACGCCGGCCGCCGGCATCGTCAGCAAGGAGAAGTACGACGCGAAGAAGCTGCGCGAGGGCTTCCAGGTCGACGGCTCCGGTCCGTACACGATGAAGACCGAGACCGACGGCGACCGGATCTCCAGGGTCGTCTTCACCAAGAACCCGGACTACAAGGGCGATCTGCGGCTCAAGAACGACAAGGTCGTCCTGCGCTCCTTCGAGGACGCCGACTCGATGGGCAAGGCCCTCGAGTCCGGCGACATCGACCTGATGACCCGCACCATGTCCCCGGAGCAGATCAAGGGCATGCTGGAGAAGCCCAAGGAGGGCATCGAGCTCACCGAGATGCCCGGCCTGGAGATCCGCTACCTCGCCTTCGACACCAACGACCCGGTGGTCAAGGACAAGGCCGTCCGGCAGGCCATGGCCTCGCTCGTCGACCGTGGTCAGATCGCCGGCGAGGTGTACGGCGCCACTGCGGAGCCGCTCTACTCGCTCATCCCGAAGAGCATCTCCGCGCACACCAACTCGTTCTTCAACAAGTACGGCGAGCCCAGCCGCAAGAAGGCCGCCGCACTGCTGAACCGGGCCGGCATCAACACCCCGGTCGAGCTGACGCTGCACTACACCACCGACAAGTACGGCGAGGGCACGGCCAAGGAGTTCGAGGCGCTGCGCGACCAGCTGAACGCCAGCAAGCTCTTCGACGTCAAGATCCGGGGCACCGAGTGGTCCAAGTTCCGGCCCGCCCAGAAGCGCGGTGACTACGCGGTCTACGGCCTCGGCTGGTTCCCCGACTTCCCGGACCCGGACAACTACACCGCGCCGTTCCTCGGCGAGGGCAACTTCCTCAACTCGCCCTACGTGAGCGAGAAGGCCCGCGAACTCATCCCGCAGTCGCGGCGCGAGGCCGACCGTACGGCGGCCGCCCCGGCGTTCAAGCAGATCCAGGACATCGTGGCCAACGACGTCCCCGTGCTGCCGCTGTGGCAGGGCAAGCAGTACGTCGCGGCCCGCGAGGGCGTCATCGGCGTCGAGTCGGTGCTGAACGCGAGCTCCGACCTCCAGCTGTGGGAGCTCTCCAAGGGCGGCGGCGTCTGATCCGCGCGGCCCGATGACACCGACGGCCGGCCTCCGGGAGCTGCTTCGAGCAGCTGCCGGAGGCCGGCCGTTCCATGGCGCGGACGGAACGTCAACGCGGGGGTCGGGGGTCCTACTGGGCGCCGGGGCGCACCAGACCGCTCTCGTACGCGTACACCGCCGCCTGGACCCGGTCGCGCAGGCTCAGCTTCGTCAGCACATGGCCGACGTGCGTCTTGACGGTCGTCTCGCTGACGAAGAGGTCGGCCGCGATCTCCGCGTTGGACAGTCCGCGGGCGACCAGCTTGAGCACCTCGACCTCACGGTCGGTCAGCGTGTGCAGCGCGTCCGGAACCGGGTCCTCGCCCGACGGCAGATGGTCGGCGTACTTGTCGAGGAGCCGGCGGGTGACGCTGGGCGCCAGCATGGCCTCGCCCGCTGCGACCACCCGGATCGCCTGGACCAGTTCGCCCGCGGGCGCGTCCTTCAGCAGGAAACCGCTCGCACCGGCCCGCAGCGCCTCCACCACGTACTCGTCGAGATCGAAGGTCGTCAGCACCAGGACCTTCGCCGGGCCGTCCCGGCCGGGACCGGTGATCTGCCGGGTCGCCTCCACGCCGTCCATCCGGGGCATCCGGATGTCCATCAGCACCACGTCGGGCTGGAGCGCCCGGACCTGGTCGAGTGCCTGGAGGCCGTCCCCGGCCTCGCCGACCACCGCGATGTCCTGCTCCGCCTCGAGGATCATCCGGAAACCGGTCCGCAGCAGCGGTTGGTCGTCGACCAGTAGGACGCGGATAGCCACAGGTACTCCTTCTTTAGACCGGGCCCATTCTGCCCTGACCATCCTCGGCCGACGCGGGCGGGGAAACACTCAGCGGATAAACCGGGGGAGTGCCGCCGAATTCCGGACACACCGACCGGTGATCGCACCAGCCGCACAGCTTCGTCGGCCGCGGCCGCCAGTCACCCGTCTCCGTCGCCTGCCGGATCGCCTCCCACAGGGCCAGCAACTTGCGCTCCATGCGCTCCAGATCGGCGGGCACCGGGTCGTACGTCAGCACATCGCCGCTGCCCAGATACACCAGCTGCAGCCGGCGCGGCATCACCTGCTTCAGACGCCAGATCACCAGCGCGTAGAACTTCATCTGGAACAGCGCGCCCTCGCTGTACTCCGGACGCGGGGCCTTGCCCGTCTTGTAGTCGACGATCCGCACCTCGCCCGTCGGCGCGATGTCCACCCGGTCGATCACACCGCGCAGCCGCAGCCCGGAATCCAGCTCCGTCTCCACGAACATCTCCCGCTCGGCCGGCTCCAGCCGTGTCGGGTCCTCCAGCGTGAACCACCGCTCCACCAGCCGCTCCGCCTCGCCGAGCCAGCGCGACACCTGCTCGCCGCCCGCGTCCTCGGCGAAGAGCTCGCCCAGCTCGGGCCGCGACTCGAGCAACCGGTCCCACTGGCCGGGAATCATCGCCTTCGCGCGCGGCGCCGTCCGCTCGGCCGCCGGATCGTCGAAGAGCCGCTCCAGCACCGCGTGCACCAGCGTCCCGCGCGTCGCCGCCTCGCTCGGCTTCTCGGGCAGCCTGTCGATCACCCGGAACCGGTAGAGCAGCGGGCACTGCATGAAATCGCTCGCGCGGGACGGCGAGAGCGACGCGGGCCGCGCGACGCGGGGGGACTCCTCCGCGGCGGTGGTCTCCGCCCGCGCGTGCGGCACCGAGGCGCAGTCCTCCGCGACGGGCGCGGCGACGTCCTCCGCGACGGGCGCGGTGGTCACCGCCACCGGCGGTTCGCCGGAGGGGACCGGCACGGAAGCTCCACCGGACGCGACCGGCTCCGCGGGCTGCTGGCTCGTACTCATGACCCAGACCCTACGGCCCGCCACTGACAGCGAGCGGCATACCATCGACGGCAGAACCCGAGCACTGCATCATTTCGAGCGGACGACGCACGACAGAGCCGTCCGCAACGAAGGGAACCCGTGAAAGAGGACGACACGAGCGGCGAGCGCGAGCGGACGGGTGCCGGACCGGACAAGCCGTCCGGCACCGGCGCGTCCCGGCGCCCCGCCGGGCCCGGCGGCGGCATCCTCATGGGCCGCCCCTTCGGCGTACCCGTCTACGTCGCCCCCAGCTGGTTCGTCGTCGCCGCACTGATCACCTGGGTCTTCGGCGGACAGCTCGAGCGCGTGCTGCCCGAGCTGGGCAACGCACGCTACCTGGTGTCCCTGTTCTTCGCCGTCGCCTTCTACGCCTCCGTGCTCGTCCATGAACTGGCCCACACCGTCGCGGCCCTCCGCTTCAAACTCCCGGTGCGCCGCATCCAGCTCCAGTTCTTCGGCGGCGTCTCGGAGATCGAGAAGGAGACGGAGACCCCGGGCCGTGAATTCTGGCTCGCGTTCGTCGGGCCGCTGCTCTCCCTCGCCCTCGGCGGCGTCTTCTACCTCGGTCTGTACGCGGTGGAGCCGGACACCGTGCCCGGCGTGCTCCTCGCCGGTCTGATGATCTCCAACCTGATCGTGGCCGCCTTCAACCTGCTGCCCGGCCTTCCGCTCGACGGCGGCCGGATGCTGCGGGCCGTCATCTGGAAGATCACCGGCAGGCCCATGGCCGGCACCGTCGCCGCCGCCTGGGTCGGCCGCGCCCTGGCCGTCGCCGTCCTCATCGGACTGCCGCTGCTCACCCACACCGGCGCCCTCGGGAACGCCACCGAGGACATCGGCGGCATGGAGACCGTCACCGACGCCCTGCTCGCCGCCATCCTCGCCGCCATCATCTGGACCGGAGCCGGCAACAGCCTGCGGATGGCCCGTCTGCGCGAACACCTGCCCGAGCTCGCCGCCCGCGCCCTGACCCGCCGCGCCGTGCCCGTCGAGTCCGACACCCCCCTGTCCGAGGCCCTGCGCCGGGCCAACGAGGCCGGCGCCCGTGCCCTCGTCGTCGTGGACGGCCAGGGCGACCCGACCGGACTCGTCCGCGAGGCCGCCATCGTCGGCGTCCCCGAGCACCGCCGCCCCTGGGTCGCGGTCGGCGGCCTCTCCCAGGACCTCACCGAGGGCATGAAGGTCCCCGCCGAACTCGCCGGCGAAGCGCTGCTCGACACCCTGCGGACCGCACCCGCCAGCGAGTACCTCGTCGTCGAGGAGACCGGCGAGATCTACGGCGTCCTGTCCGCCGCTGACGTCGAACGGGCCTTCGTCGCAGCCATGGCACGTCCCGGTTCCTGAAGCCCATACACTGGTCACATGTCCGAACCGACCGGTGCCGCCCGCCGACGCGGGCCCTTCAAGGTCGGGGACCAGGTCCAGCTCACCGACCCCAAGGGACGCCACTACACGTTCACGCTCGAGGCCGGAAAGAACTTCCACACCCACAAGGGTTCTTTCCCCCACGACGAGCTGATCGGCGCTCCCGAGGGCAGTGTTGTCC
Organism: Streptomyces sp. NPDC006294; assembly: GCF_042870895.1. Taxonomy (NCBI): domain Bacteria; kingdom Bacillati; phylum Actinomycetota; class Actinomycetes; order Kitasatosporales; family Streptomycetaceae; genus Streptomyces; species Streptomyces sp. NPDC006294. The sequence continues at coordinate 125,547 of NZ_JBIAHV010000016.1, read as the reverse complement.
GTACCACGGGAAACGTCGCCTACCTCGCGCTGCGCCCCCTGCTCCCCGACTACGTCCTGTCCATGCCCCGCGGCGCCGCCGTGGTCTACCCCAAGGACGCGGGGCAGATCCTGGCCTTCGCCGACATCTTCCCCGGCGCCCGCGTCGTGGAGGCCGGGGTCGGCTCCGGCTCGCTCAGCAGCTTCCTCCTGCGCGCCATCGGCGACCACGGCATGCTGCACTCCTACGAGCGTCGCGCCGACTTCGCCGAGATCGCCCAGGCGAACGTCGAGCGCTACTTCGGCGGCCCCCACCCCGCCTGGCAGCTCACCGTCGGCGACCTCCAGGACAACCTGGCCGACGCCGACGTCGACCGGGTCATCCTGGACATGCTCGCCCCCTGGGAGTGCCTCGAGGCCGTCTCCAAGGCTCTCGTCCCCGGCGGCATCCTCTGCTGCTACGTGGCCACCACCACCCAGCTGGCGCGCACCGTCGAGTCCATCCGCGAGATCGGCTGCTTCGCCGAACCGCAGCCGTGGGAGTCGATGATCCGCAACTGGCACGTCGAGGGCCTGGCCGTGCGCCCCGACCACCGGATGATCGGCCACACCGGCTTCCTGGTGACCGCCCGCCGCCTCGCCGACGGCGTCGAGCCCCCGATGCGCCGCCGCCGGCCCGCCAAGGGCGCCTACGGCGACGACTACGAGGGCCCCAACAAGGGCTGACCGAGGCCGCGCCCGAGAGGGCCTGGGGCCGCACCGGAATCAACGCACCGAGGCCGCCGCCCAGTTCCCGTGCTCCGCACGGAACTGGGCGGCGGCTTCCTCGTGTTGGGCCGGGAGCGCCCCTTGTGCCTTTACCCGGGCCTTACGGACCCCGCTGTTCCGGTCCCGTGTGACGTATGGCACGATGCTGGCCACCCCCGCCGGCACAGCCCTCCCAGGAGACCCCTCGCGTGCAGAACTCGGCAGCCGTCCCGGACCTCGCGCACACCCACGCCCGCCCGGTGCACTGGCTGGCCACCGCGGCGGCGATGGCCGCGGTCGTCGCGGCCGCCGGACTGGTGCAGCCCGACCCCGCCACGGCCTCCCAGCCCGGCGGCGGCCCGGAGACCGCCACGGCGGCTGCCCCCGTCCCCGGACCCGACCCGGCGGCCGTCCGGCTGCCCCTCGAATGCGGCGGCCTCGGCAACGTGGTCGTCAAGAAGGCGACGGGCGACCTCGACGGCGACGGTACGCCGGAGACCGTGGTGGCCGCGCGGTGCGACGCCGGCTCCGGCACGCCCCCCAGCGGCGTCTACGTGCTCGCGAACGCGCGGGACGCGGGCCCCAGGGTGGTCGCCACCCTCGTCGAGCCCGCCCGGAAGCAGAGCGTCGGCGCGCTCGCGATACGTGACGCCACGATCACGGCCACCCTGCTCGGTTACTCGTCGGCGGCCGTGCCCGGCTGCTGCCCCGACGTACGGGAACAGGTCAAGTGGCGGTGGCAGGGCGGCAAGTTCGTCCAGGACGCCCGGCCAGAGGCGCGGAGTGTGTGACCCGTCACTGAGCGTCGGGGCCGTAGACCTCCACCTTGTCCGAAACCCGTCGCACGTGGATGCAGTCGCCGGGGCACTCCTTCGCCGAGTCCACGACATCGGTCAGCAGCGGCAGCGGCACCGGCGTTGTGGCGCCCGGGTTCTGGAGCAGCTCGTCCTCGCCGGACTTCACGTACGCCAGTCCGTCGATGTCGAGCTCGAAGACCTCGGGCGCGTACTGCGCGCAGATCCCGTCCCCCGTGCACAGGTCCTGGTCGATCCAGACCTCGAGCGCCTCCGCGGCGCCTTCGGTGGGAACCTCGTGCTGCACGGTCATATCTCCTGCCGTTTCCTTCGTCGGGTGTAGCTCTGTGATGCAAGTCGTGCCACCCCTGACGGGTGTTGAACGCTTCGACGATACAACCGCCCGCTTCCCGATGTTGCTGGGTGGGTATCCCGTGGGTATTCCCCTCGCAGAGGTGAAGAGCGCAAGGGTGAAGATCGGACACACCCCTTACGTCTTTGTGATCTAGGGGTTTCAATCATCACCCACACAGGTAGGGTCAGGAAGCGTCCAGCTCCCCTTGGAGGAGGTGAGGACCGTGGCAGCCCACGACGACGACATCAACCGCGGCATCCGGCCGGGGCGGGGGTCTGAAGACCCAGCCGGCCAGGTCGCCTATCTCGAGCAGGAAATCGCCGTCCTGCGCCGCAAGCTCGCCGACTCTCCGCGACACACGAGGATTCTCGAAGAGCGGATCGTCGAGTTGCAGACAAACCTGGCCGGCGTGTCCGCTCAGAACGAGCGGCTCGCCAACACGCTCCGTGAGGCCCGCGACCAGATCGTGGCCCTCAAGGAGGAGGTCGACCGGCTCGCTCAGCCGCCGGCCGGCTTCGGTGTCTTCCTGCAGGCCAATGAGGACGGCACCTGCGACATCTTCACCGGGGGCCGCAAGCTCCGGGTGAATGTCAGCCCCAGCGTCGAGCTCGAAGAGCTCCGGCGCGGCCAGGAGGTCATGCTCAACGAAGCGCTCAATGTGGTCGAGGCCATGGAGTTCGAGCGCGCCGGGGACATCGTCACCCTCAAGGAGATCCTCGAGGACGGCGAGCGCGCCCTGGTGATCGGCCACACCGACGAGGAGCGGGTGGTCCGGCTCGCCGAGCCGCTGCTGGACATGAGCATCCGCCCCGGAGACGCCCTGCTGCTCGAACCCCGCTCGGGTTACGTGTACGAGGTGATCCCCAAGAGCGAGGTCGAGGAGCTGGTCCTCGAGGAGGTCCCCGACGTCGACTACACCAAGATCGGCGGTCTCGGCGGCCAGATCGAGATGATCCGCGACGCGGTCGAGCTCCCGTATCTGCACCCGGACCTGTTCAAGGAGCACGAACTGCGGCCGCCGAAGGGCATCCTGCTCTACGGCCCGCCCGGCTGCGGCAAGACGCTGATCGCGAAGGCCGTCGCCAACTCCCTTGCCAAGAAGGTCGCCGAGGTGACCGGCCGGCCCGCGGGGAAGAGCTACTTCCTCAACATCAAGGGCCCCGAGCTCCTCAACAAGTACGTCGGTGAGACCGAGCGGCACATCCGCCTGGTCTTCCAGCGTGCCCGCGAGAAGGCCAGCGAGGGCACCCCCGTCATCGTCTTCTTCGACGAGATGGAGTCCCTCTTCCGCACCCGCGGATCCGGCGTCAGCTCGGACGTGGAGAACACCATCGTCCCGCAGCTCCTCGCCGAGATCGACGGTGTCGAGGGCCTGGAGAACGTGATCGTCATCGGCGCCTCCAACCGCGAGGACATGATCGATCCCGCGATCCTGCGGCCCGGCCGGCTCGACGTCAAGATCAAGATCGAGCGTCCGGACGCGGAGGCCGCCAAGGACATCTTCGCCAAGTACCTGACCCCCTCCCTCCCGCTGCACGCGGACGACCTCGGCGAGCACAGCGGATCGAGGGAGGCCGCGGCCCACGCCATGATCCAGTCGGTCGTGGAGCAGATGTACGCGGAATCCGAGGAGAACCGCTTCCTCGAGGTCACGTACGCCAACGGCGACAAGGAAGTCCTCTACTTCAAGGACTTCAACTCCGGCGCGATGATCCAGAACATCGTCGACCGGGCCAAGAAGATGGCCATCAAGGCCTTCCTCGACCACAACCAGAAGGGCCTTCGGGTCTCCCACCTCCTCCAGGCATGCGTGGACGAGTTCAAGGAGAACGAGGACCTGCCCAACACCACCAACCCCGACGACTGGGCCCGCATCTCCGGCAAGAAGGGCGAGCGGATCGTCTTCATCCGCACCCTCGTCACCGGAAAGCAGGGCGCGGACACCGGCCGGTCCATCGACACGGTGGCGAACACCGGTCAGTACCTGTAAGGGCACACCGGCTGCGGATGCCGCCGGCCCCCCGCCTGAGGCAGGGGGCGGCGCATCCGCAGCCGGCTGCTTTCCGGACAGGGTCCGGCCACACCGCACCAATGACGGAATTGATCTCCCCAGCCACGCAGCGGCGTTCTAGGCTCTTTCGTACCGCCGGGTCGCGCAGTGCGGGGACGGGCACCGCGCACGCACCGGAGCACCCGCGGTACTTGAGCGTCGTTCCCGGAGGGGAACGCCGCCGGGCAAGGAGGGCCGCATGACCGTACGGCGAGTAATGGGCATCGAGACGGAGTACGGGATCTCCGTCCCCGGCCACCCGAACGCCAATGCCATGCTCACCTCGTCCCAGATCGTCAACGCCTACGCGGCGGCGATGCACCGGGCGCGCCGCGCCCGCTGGGACTTCGAGGAGGAGAATCCGCTGCGGGACGCCCGCGGCTTCGACCTCGCCCGCGAGGCCGCAGACTCCAGCCAGCTCACCGACGAGGACATCGGCCTGGCCAATGTCATCCTCACCAACGGCGCCAGGCTCTACGTCGACCACGCCCACCCCGAGTACAGCTCGCCCGAGGTGACGAACCCGCTCGACGCAGTCCTCTGGGACAAGGCGGGGGAGCGGATCATGGCGGAGGCGGCCGAGCGGGCCGCGCAGCTTCCCGGCGCCCAGCCGATCCACCTCTACAAGAACAACACCGACAACAAGGGCGCCTCCTACGGCACGCACGAGAACTACCTGATGAAGCGGGAGACCCCCTTCTCGGACATCGTGCGCCACCTCACGCCGTTCTTCGTCTCCCGGCAGGTCGTCACCGGCGCGGGCCGGGTCGGCATCGGCCAGGACGGCCACGAGCACGGGTTCCAGCTCAGCCAGCGCGCGGACTATTTCGAGGTCGAGGTCGGCCTCGAGACCACGCTCAAGCGCCCCATCATCAACACCCGCGACGAGCCCCACTCCGACGCAGAGAAGTACCGCCGCCTCCACGTGATCATCGGCGACGCGAACCTCTCCGAGATCTCGACGTACCTCAAACTGGGCACCACGGCCCTGGTGCTCTCGATGATCGAGGACGGCTTCATCGCGGTCGACCTCGCCGTCGAGCAGCCGGTGCGCACGCTGCACCAGGTCTCGCACGACCCGGGCCTCAAGCAGCTGATCACGCTCCGCAGCGGCCGCACACTCACCGCCGTGCAACTCCAGATGGAGTACTTCGAGCTCGCCCGCAAGTACGTCGAGAACCGTTTCGGCGCCGACGCGGACGACCAGACCAAGGACGTCCTGGCCCGCTGGGAGGACACCCTCGGCAGGCTGGAGACCGACCCGATGAGTCTGGCCGGCGAGCTGGACTGGGTCGCCAAGCGTGAGCTCATGGAGGGCTACCGCCGGCGCGACCAGCTGGAGTGGGACGCCGCCAGGCTGCACCTGGTCGACCTCCAGTACGCGGACGTACGCCCCGACAAGGGCCTCTACAACCGCCTGGCGGCCCGCGGCAGGATGAAGCGCCTCTTGGACGAGGGCGCGGTCGAGCGGGCGCGGACGAAGCCTCCTGAGGACACCAGGGCCTACTTCCGCGGCCGCTGCCTCGACCAGTACGCGGACGACGTGGCCGCGGCCTCCTGGGACTCGGTCATCTTCGACCTGCCGGGCCGTGACTCGCTGCAACGGGTCCCCACCCTGGAGCCCCTGCGCGGCACCCGCAACCACGTCAAGGAACTGCTGGACCGCTGCCGTACCGCGGAAGACCTGCTCCGGGTGCTCGCCGGGGGCTGAAATGGCCTCCGACCGGGAATCATGAAGGTGGGCCCCGGACGTTGGAGGAAGTGCGGGGCCGATGTCGGACCCCGCGAGTAGGGTCTGATCAGATACGTCGAACCGAGCGGGGTGAGGTGCATGGCGACCAAGGACACCGGCGGCGGACAGCAGAAGGCGACGCGCTCCACCGAGGAGGTCGAGGAGCAGGCGCAGGAGGCGCAGGCCGCGGAAGACCTCCAGGAGCGCCAGGAGAAGCTCTCGGACGATGTCGACTCGGTTCTCGACGAGATCGACGACGTCCTCGAGGAGAATGCCGAGGACTTCGTTCGGTCATTCGTACAAAAGGGCGGTCAGTAGCCCTGGTCTCCCCCCGGTGCCGGCGGCGAAAGCCGATGGCACCGGGGCGGATGACCGCCGTCGGCGCGGGTAATGTCCGTGCACAGCTTGAAAGATCGGCCCGCGCGTCAAGCGGCGGGCCGCCGCCAATCCGGAAGGAAACGCGTGGAAGCCAACCCTCGTAGCACCGGGCGTCTACCGGCTGCCTTCCTGACGCCTGGTTCGTCGTCATTCATGGACTTCCTGGGGGACCACTCGCCCGACCTGCTGCCCGGCAAGCGTGTCCTGCCGCCCCTGCAGGGGGCCATCGAGGCGCCGCACGGGACGACGATCGTCGCCACCACCTTCCCCGGTGGTGTGGTGCTCGCCGGTGACCGGCGGGCGACGATGGGGAACATGATCGCGCAGCGCGACATCGAGAAGGTCTTCCCGGCCGACGAGTACTCGGCGGTGGGCATCGCGGGCACCGCGGGCCTCGCCGTGGAGATGGTGAAACTGTTCCAGTTGGAGCTGGAGCACTTCGAGAAGGTCGAGGGCGTCCAGCTCTCCCTGGAGGGCAAGGCGAACCGCCTCTCCACGATGATCCGCAGCAACCTCGGCATGGCCATGCAGGGCCTCGCCGTCGTCCCGCTCTTCGCCGGTTACGACATCGACCGCGAGAGGGGCCGCATCTTCTCGTACGACGTGACGGGCGGCCGCTCCGAGGAGCAGGGCTTCGCGGCGACCGGCTCGGGTTCGATCTTCGCCCGCGGATCGATGAAGAAGCTCTACCGCGAGGACCTGACCGAGCAGCAGGCCACCACTTTGGTGATTCAGGCGCTGTACGACGCGGCGGACGACGACTCGGCGACGGGCGGGCCGGATGTGGCCCGGCGCATCTATCCGATCGTCACCGTGATCACGGAGGAGGGTTTCCGCCGGCTCACCGACACGGAGAGCTCCGAGATCGCGCGTTCCATCCTCGAGGGCCGCCTCACCCAGCCCGACGGTCCGCGCGCCGCGCTGCTGTGACGGTGACGGCTCCGATGTACTCGCCTCTGACAGAAAGGGACGGATAGCCGGTGTCGACGCCGTTCTATGTCTCACCCCAGCAGGCCATGGCCGACCGGGCGGAGTACGCCCGCAAGGGCATCGCCCGCGGCCGCAGCCTGGTCGTGCTGCAGTACGCCGACGGCATCGTCTTCGTCGGCGAGAACCCGTCCCGTGCCCTGCACAAGTTCAGCGAGATCTACGACCGGATCGGCTTCGCCGCAGCCGGCAAGTACAACGAGTACGAGAATCTCCGCATCGGCGGCGTGCGCTACGCGGACCTGCGCGGTTACACCTACGACCGTGACGACGTCACGGCCCGCGGCCTGGCGAACGTGTACGCGCAGACTCTCGGCACCATCTTCTCGAGCGCCGGTGAGAAGCCGTACGAAGTGGAGCTGGTGGTCGCCGAGGTCGGCGCCTCCCCGGAGGGCGACCAGATCTACCGGCTGCCGCACGACGGTTCGATCGTGGACGAGCACGGCTCGGTCGCGGTCGGCGGCAACGCGGAGCAGATCAGCGGCTTCCTGGACCAGCGGCACCGCGACGGCATGTCGCTCGCGGAGGCGCTGAAGCTGGCCGTGCAGGCGCTTTCCAGTCAGTCGAACGGCAATGACCGCGAGATCCCGGCGGAGCGCCTGGAGGTGGCGGTCCTGGACCGTACGCGGCCCCAGCAGCGGAAGTTCAAGCGGATCGTGGGCCGGCAGCTGGCCCGGCTGCTGGAGGCCGACGGCGCGGCTTCCACGCCGACCGACGCGCCGTCGGACGAGGAGACGGACGAGACCGAGGGCACGTCCGGCACGGGCACTCCCGGCGCCGCCGGGCCGGGCCCCAGCACTCCCGGCACCAGCACCCCGGACAGCCCGGACCAGTCCGGCTGACCGACGGCCGCGCCCCGGACCGCCCCCCGTGCGGTCCGGGGCGCGGTCATGTCCGGGGGCGCGTCAGGCCGCCGGCGGGGCGGAGGAGCCCCGAACGACGAGCTCGACGGGCAGGCTGCCCTCCTCGGGCCGCCGGCCGTCGAGGACGTCGAGGAGCGCCGTCATGCCGCGTTCTCCGACCTGTTCCGCGGGCAGCCGGACGGTGGTGAGCTCCGGTTCGACGGCGGTGGCGAGGGCGAGGTCGTCGAACCCGGTGACCGTGACGTCCTCCGGCACCCGCAGCCCGAGCCTCCGGGCGGCCTTGCACGCGCCGGCGGCGAGGATGTCGTCGTCGCAGACGAGGGCCGTGGGGCGGGGCCCCGGGGCGGTGAGCGCCCGCACGGCGGCCTGTCGCCCGCTGTCCACGTCGAGCGGAGCGGTGACCGTGTCCACGTGGGCGCCGGCGACGGCGCCGGTCGCGGTGTGCAGTGCGGCGGCGCGTACGTCGAAGGTCCAGGAGGCGACGGCGGAGGCGAGGTGCACGATCCGCCGGTGGCCGAGCGCGAGCAGGTGGTCGGCGACCTGGCGCATCCCGTCGGCGATGTCGAGGTTGACGTGGGCGGCGGCGCCGGTGTCGGCGGGGTCGCTGTCGAGCATGACCAGGGGCAGGTCGGTGCCGCGGATGGCGGTGAGCGCCTGGGCGGCCATCGACGAGGCGATGACGCCGTCGAGGGCGGCGCGCGCGGAGGCGAAGGGGTCCCTGGCGGGTCCGACGCCTTCCGGCGAGGGGTACAGGACGACGCCGAAGCCGTGCCGGGCGGCGACGGCGGCGGCCCCGGTGTAGACGCGGGCGAAGAAGTCGTTGGTGAGGGCCGGGACGACGAGGAGCACGGTCCTGGTGCGGCCGAGGCGCAGGCTGCGGGCGGCCAGGTTGGGCCGGTAGCCCAGTTCCTCGGCGGCTTCGCGGACCACGGCGGCGGTCCGTTCGGAGACCCGGCCGCGCCATTTGTCGCCGAGGACGAGGGAGACGGTGGCCTGGGAGACGCCGGCGGCACGGGCGACGTCCCGGCTGGTGGGACGGCCCGCGTCCGCTGCGGCGGCCGGGGGACGGTCCTGCTGGGCCCGGTGTGCCATCTGCTCCCCGCCCTCGGCCGCCCGTCGGTGGTGTCGCGGGTGTCCGGGGCGGCGGCGCTGTGGACCCGCGGACTGTCGACATGGTACGTATGGAGCTCACGTTATACGTAAAACCTCGCCGCGGCCGCCGCCGCGGAGACGGGGCAGAAGGGACGGCCATGGCCGCCGGTTACGCAGACCTCCTCAAGCAGCCGCACGCCGCACGGCTGCTCACCGGCACCCTCGTCGGCCGGCTGCCCAACGCGACGGCCCACATCGCCATCGTGCTCTTCACCCGCGCGGAGGGCGGCAGCTACACCCTCGCGGGCGCCCTCGCCGCCGTGTACGGCCTGGCCACGGCCGTCGGCCAGCCGCTGCTGGGCCGGGCCGTGGACCTGTACGGGCAGCCCCGGGTGCAGCTCCCGGCCGCCGTCGTCTCGGCGCTCGGCATGTTCCTGCTGGCCGCGTCCGGCACCGGATCGCTGCTCGTCGCGTACACCGCCGTGACCGTCGCCGGGCTGTTCACCCCGCCGCTCGAGGGAGGGCTGCGCGCCCTGTGGCCCAGCGTGCTGGGCCAGGAGGAGCGGGTGCACCGGGCCTACGCCATGGACGCGGTGGCCCAGGAGATCATGTTCACCGTCGGTCCGCTGATGGTGACGCTGCTCGTCTCGCTCTGGTCGCCCGCCGCCGCGCTGCTGGTGATCAACGCCATAGGGGTCCTGGGGGCCCTGTCGGTCGTCCTGTCCGAGCCGTCTCGCGCCTGGCGCTCCGCGCCGCGCGAGGCGCACTGGCTGGGCGCGCTGCGCTCACCCGGACTGCTCGCGCTGCTCGGCGCGTTCTTCTTCGTCGGTCTCGCCCTCGGGTCCATCACGGTCGCCGGCGTGGCCTACGCCGACGACCACGGGCGCGAGTCCGTGTACGGCTGGCTGATGGCCGCGCTGGGACTCGGCGCGCTCATCGGCGGCACCGCGTACGGGGCGCGCCAGTGGGCCGGGGCCCCGGAGCGGCGCCTGCGGATCATCGTGGCGCTGCTGGCCCTCGGCTACCTCCCGCTGGCGCTCACCCCCGGCGTGGTGGCGATGACGGCGCTGTCGGCGCTCGCCGGCGTGTTCCTCGCCCCCGCGATCGCCTGCGCCTTCATCGTCGTCGACCGGCACGCGCCGCGCGGCACGGTCACCGAGGCGTTCTCCTGGCTGGTGACCACGTTCGGCGTGGGCGCGGCCGCCGGCACGGCCGTCGCGGGCCCGGCGGTCGAGATCGGCGGCACGGCGTGGAGTTTCGCGGTCGCCGGGGCCGGAGGAATCGCCGCACTGCTGGTTCTGACGACCACTCAGCGGGTACTCGCGGTTCCTGGCCGGAGCGAGGACATCGCCGGGTCCGGACCCCATGCCGTCACCCGCACTTCGGAAAATGATCGAAACGGTGCCGCTCAACCCGGTTTCAGCTCAGGCCCTGAGGCGTAATGTTCAGACATGGACCGCCGCATTTTCGGGCTGGAGAACGAGTACGGCGTCACGTGCACGTTCAGGGGACAGCGCCGACTGTCACCTGACGAAGTGGCGCGCTACCTCTTCCGCCGTGTCGTGTCATGGGGCCGCAGCAGCAATGTCTTTCTGCGGAACGGCGCCCGCCTGTACCTCGACGTGGGTTCGCATCCGGAATACGCAACACCCGAATGCGACAATGTGACCGAGCTGGTCACGCACGACAAGGCCGGCGAGCGCATTCTCGAAGGCCTTCTCGTCGACGCCGAACGCCGCCTGCACGAGGAGGGAATCGCGGGCGACGTCTATCTCTTCAAGAACAACACCGACTCGGCGGGAAACTCCTACGGCTGCCACGAGAACTATCTCGTCGCGCGCCACGGCGAGTTCTCGCGGCTGGCCGACATCCTCATTCCGTTCCTGGTCACCCGGCAGCTGATCTGCGGCGCGGGAAAGGTGCTGCAGACGCCCCGCGGCGCGGTCTACTGCGTCAGCCAGCGCGCGGAGCACATCTGGGAGGGCGTCAGCTCCGCCACCACCCGCTCGCGCCCGATCATCAACACCCGTGACGAACCGCACGCGGACGCCGAGCGGTACCGCAGGCTCCATGTCATCGTCGGCGACTCCAACATGTCGGAGACGACGATGCTGCTGAAGGTCGGCGCGACCGACCTGGTGCTGCGGATGATCGAGGCGGGCACGGTCATGCGCGACCTCACCCTGGAGAACCCGATCCGGGCCATCCGCGAGGTCAGTCACGACATCACGGGCCAGCGCAAGGTGCGCCTCGCCAGCGGCCGGGAGGCCTCGGCGCTCGAGGTGCAGCGCGAGTACTACGAGAAGGCGGTCGACTTCGTCGACCGGCGCGGCATCCGCACGGGCACGGTCGAGCAGGTCCTGGAGCTGTGGGGCCGCGCGCTGGACGCGATCGAGGAGGAGGACCTCGACCGGATCGGCACCGAGATCGACTGGGTCATGAAGTACAAGCTCCTGGAGCGGTACCGGGCCAAGCACAACATGTCGATGTCGCACCCGAGGGTCGCGCAGATAGACCTCGCCTACCACGACATCCACCGCCGTCGCGGGCTGTACTACCTGCTGGAGAAGAAGGGCCAGGCCGCCCGGATCTGCAACGACCTGAAGATCTTCGAGGGCAAGTCGGTACCCCCGCAGACCACCAGGGCGCGGCTGCGGGGCGACTTCATCCGGCGGGCGCAGGAGCAGCGGCGGGACTTCACCGTCGACTGGGTGCACCTCAAGCTCAACGACCAGGCGCAGCGCACCGTGTTGTGCAAGGACCCGTTCCGGTCGGTCGACGACAGGGTGGAGAAGCTCATCGCCGGCATGTGAGCCGGCCGACGGTAGGTGATCTCGCCGCCGACCGCCGCTTTCCGGGCGTGTCGCACGCGTGTGTCGGAACGTCACCCGGGCCCCGTACGTTTCTCGTGCGGGGCCCTCGGCACGGCTTAGAGTGTCCCGCATCCACCGAGCCGTTAGAGATCTGAGGACCACGTGCGCCGACTTGCCGGCCTGCTCGTCGTACCCCTGCTGCTGTTGACGACAGCGGCGTGCGGCGACGACAAGGGCTCCGATTCCGCTTCCACCCAGACGACGAAGGGCTTGCCCGCGATCACCAAGGGTGAGAAGTTCGGCGAGAAGCCGACCCTCGCCAAGGGTGAGGGCGAGCCCCCGAAGGACCTGAAGGTCAATGTCGTCAGCGAGGGCAAGGGACAGACCCTCAAGAAGGGTGACGTCGCCCAGGTCGACTACCTGGGTCAGGTGTGGGACGGCGAGGAGCCGTTCGACAACAGCTTCGACCGCGGCGAGCCGTTCACCGTGACGCTCGGCGGCGGCGGTGTCATCGAGGGGTGGCAGAAGGCGCTCGACGGCCAGAAGGTCGGCAGCCGCCTCGAGGTGTCGATCCCGCCGGACCTGGGCTACGGCGCCCAGGAGCAGGGCAGCATCCCGGCCAATTCCACGCTGGTGTTCGTCATGGACATCGTCAAGGGCACCACGCTCCCGGTCTCCGCGGAGGGCAGCGAGGTCGCCCAGGACAACATCGACCTGCCCAAGGTCGGCACGAACACGGACGGCGAGAAGCCGTCGCTCACCGTCCCCAAGAAGGACGCTCCGGCGAAGCTCGTGTCGAACTACGTGATCGAGGGCAAGGGCCCGGCGGTCAAGGCCACGGACACGCTGTCCGTGAAGTACCAGGGCGTCCTGTGGAAGGACGGCAAGGAGTTCGACAGCAGCTACGCCAGGGGCAACGCGCCGGTGAGCTTCCCGCTCGCGCAGGTCATCCCGGGCTGGCAGAAGGGCCTCGAGGGCAAGAAGGCCGGCAGCCGCGTGCTGCTCGTCGTCCCGCCGGACATGGGCTACGGCGACCAGGAGCAGCAGGGCATCCCGGCCAAGTCCACCCTGGTCTTCACGGTCGACATCCTGGCCGTTCAGTAGGCGGGCCGGGACATTCTGCGAGACTGTCCCGGTTGATCGCTCAAGAACGCAAGGAGCAACATCCGTGAGCATCGAGAAGCCCGAGGTCGACTTCCCGGGCGGCGAACCGCCGGCCGAACTGGAGATCAAGGACATCTGGGAGGGCGACGGCCCGGTGGCGAAGGCGGGCGACGCCGTCTCCGTCCACTATGTGGGCGTGGCCTTCTCCACCGGTGAGGAGTTCGACGCCTCCTGGAACCGCGGCACCCCGCTGCAGTTCCAGCTGGGCGCCGGCCAGGTCATCTCCGGCTGGGACCAGGGCGTGCAGGGCATGAAGGTCGGCGGGCGCCGCCAGCTGACCATTCCCCCGCACCTCGCCTACGGGGACCGCGGCGCCGGCGGCGGCGCGATCGCCCCCGGTGAGACGCTGATCTTCGTCTGCGACCTGGTCGGGGTCTGAGCCCGGTCGACCGGTGACGACGCGAGGGCCCGTGCCGCAGGCACGGGCCCTCGCTTTTGTCCGGACACCCCGGGGCGGTACGGTCGACAGGCGTAAGGGACTTCATAAAAAGAGGTGAAGGGCGTCGATGGCGATTGCCAAGGCCGAGCGGCTGATGAATCTGGCGCTGTGCCTGCTCGGGACGAGGCGCCCGCTCAGCAAGCGCGAGCTGCGCGGGTCCATCGAGGCCTACCTGGAAGCGGGTACCGACGACTCGTTCAACCGGATGTTCGAGCGCGACAAGGACGACCTGCGGGAACTCGGCCTGGTGATCGAGACGGTGGAGTCCCTCGACGGGGACATCGGCTATCTGGCGCGCCGGGACAGCAACCGGCTGCCGCCCATCACCCTGGACGCCGAGGAGGCCGCCGCGCTGGGCCTGGCCGCCAAGGTGTGGCAGCAGGCGCGGCTCGCCGGGGCCGCCAGCGGCGCCCTGCAGAAGCTGCGGGCCGCCGGGATGCCGGAGACCGAGGACGCGTACGAGCTGCACCACAGCGCCCTCGAACCGCGCATCCCCGTCCACGAGGCGGCCTTCGAGCCGCTGATGCTCGCCTGCCGTGACCGCCGGCCGGTCCTCTTCGACTACCGCAAGGCCAACTCGGCCAGCCCGGAGCAGCGCCATGTCGAACCGTGGACGCTCGAATGCTGGCGCGGCCACTGGTACCTGGCGGGCTTCGACCGCAGCCGGGGCGCCGAACGGGTCTTCCGCCTCTCGCGCATCTCCGGCAAGGTCCGCTCGTCCCGCTCGGGGGCGTTCACCGTGCCCGTGCCCGACGTCGTCACCGTCCGGGAGACCGTCGAGAGCTGGGCCGGTGAGACGGCGACCCGCTCGGCGCTGATCCGGCTCCGGGCCGGCTGCGGCTACCCGCTGCGTTCCCGGGCCACCGCGGTACGGGAACTCGGCGACGGGTGGGACGAGTTGGAGATTCCGTACGGACACGGTCTGGACGCCTGGCTCGTCGAGTTCGGGCCGGACGTCGTCGTGCTGGAGCCCGCGGACCTGCGGGCGGACGTGGTCGACCGGCTGCGTGCCGTGGCCAAGGGCTGAGGGGGAGTCGCGGACCATGGCGGCCAATGCCATCGACCAGACCCGGCGGATGCTGTCGCTGGTGACCTATCTGCGGGAGCGCCCCGGTGCGCACCTCGCGGACGTCGCCCGCGCCTTCGGCATCACCGAGGACGAGCTGATCTCCGACCTCGACGTGCTGCCCATGTGCGGGACCAGCTTCCGCGGCGGCGACCTGCTGGACATCGACACCGACGGCGAGCGGATCTGGTGGCGCAACCCGGACGCGTCCGGCGAGTCCACCGCGGAGCCGCTGCGGCTGGCCGCCGACGAGGCGACCGCCCTGCTCGTCGCCGCCCGTGCCGTCGCGACGCTCCCCGGGCTGCGGGAGGGCGACCGCGAGGCGCTGCTGCGGGCCACCGCCAAGGTCGAGGGCGCGGCCGGGGAGGCGGCCGGCGCCAGCTCCCGGCTCTCGGTGACCTTCGAGGCGGAGGGCGGGGTGTTCGCCGACGTCGACCGGGCGATCTCGGAGCGCCGGCGGCTCTGGCTGCGCTACTACTCGCCCGCGCGCGACGAGCTCACCGAGCGCGAGGTGGACCCGATCCGGCTGTTCGCCGTCGGCCACACGTACATGGAGGCATGGTGCCGCCTCTCCGAGGCGCGCCGCACCTTCCGGCTCGACCGGGTCGCGGAGATCCGGCTGCTCGACGAGCCGGCCGCGCCGCCCGAGATCGAACTGCGCGACCTGTCAGAGGGCCTGGTGCAGCCGTCCGCCGACGACCCGGAGGTCGTCGTCGAGGTGGCCCCCGGCGGCCGCTGGGTCGCCGAGTACTACCCGCACGACCGGGCCGAGGAACTGCCCGGCGGTGGTCTGCGCATCACGCTGCGTACGCCCTCGCCCGCTTCGCTGCGCCGGCTCGCGCTGCGCCTCGGCAGGGACGGCCGGATCGTGTCGCCGCAGGACCTCGCGGACAGCGCCCGCACGGCGGCGCGGGACGCGCTGGCCGCGTACGAGGGCCACGAACGGCAGGAACCCGAACCGCAGGGAGTCGGCGCATCATGACCGTGACACCGCGCGTCCCCGCGATGTCGCCGGTCCCCGCCCGTGTCGGGCCGGTGCTGTTCAAGGCGGCCTGCCCCGACTGCCGGGCGCGCTTCGAGCTGTCCGCGGGAGCGCTGCGCCTCGCCATCGGCGGCAGCCGCCGCACCACGTTCTACTCCTTCACCTGCCCGGAGTGCGGCTCCGCGGTCCGCAAGCCGGCCGGTGAACGGATCGTGGAACTGCTCACGGACGGCGGGGTGCGGACCCTGCGCCTGCACTCCGCCGTGTGACGTCACGTCCAGGAACCGCTACGGGAACGGTCTAGGCTCTGCGCATGTTCTGGCCCATGCTCGCCATCGCACTCGGCTTCCTGGGGATCGCGGTCCTCGGGGTCCTCGGCATCAAGGTCTTCATCGAGGCACAGCGCCTGGGCCGGGAGGTCGCCCGCACCGCGGAACGCATCAACCGCGCCGCCGAGGATCTGGAACGCGCCGCCACCGGACTCGCCCGCTCCGGCGAGACCCTGCGCTGACCGGAAGGGACCCGTGGCCGGACGGCCGGCGGGGTCCGGCCGGACGGAAGGAAGATACGCAGGCATTGCTATGCGTTCACTCACCAGGGTTACGATGACTTCTCGTGCGGGCCTTCACGCAGTCCTGCTCCACAGCGTCCGCTAATCATGTGACCTCGGTCAGAAGGTAGGCAATCATGGGTCAGGTCGGTGTCTGGCAACTGGCCATCATCCTGGGGATCGTCGTGCTGCTCTTCGGCGCCAAGAAGCTCCCCGAGATGGCACGCTCGCTGGGCAAGTCCGCGCGCATCCTCAAGAGCGAGGCCGCCGCGATGAAGAACGACGGCCCCGCGACGGACGACGCCCAGAAGGACGCCGGGACCGCCGCCGCACAGAGCTCGCCCAAGACCATCCAGGCTGCTCCCGGTGACGTCTCCACGTCCCGCCCCGTCGACGAGACGAAGCACACCACCCAGGGCTGACGCCCACCGGATCACACAGGCACCGGGCGGTCGTCATGGTGGCCGGCTGCTCCCCGAGATGAGGACCTGGGTTGCTCAAGTCTGCCCAAAAGAAGGCCAGGGACCCCGAGGGGCGCATGCCCCTGGTCGAGCACCTGCGCGAGCTGCGCAACCGGCTGCTCAAGGCTTTGGTGGCCGTCGTGCCGCTGATGATCGTGGCGCTGTTCTTCGCCAAGGACATCGCCGAGTTCCTGAGCGCGCCGGTGCCGCGGTGCACCAGTGAGCAGGACCCGGCGGCGCAGGCCGGCAAGTGCGCCGTGCTCTCCCAGATCGGCATCACGTCGCCGTTCACCACCTACGTCAAGGTGGCCGTGATGGCCGCCCTCGTGGGCGCGGCCCCGGTGTGGCTCTACCAGCTCTGGGCCTTCGTCGCCCCGGGTCTGCACAAGAACGAGAAGAAGTACGCCGTCTCGATCGTGGCGGTCGGCACTCCGCTGTTCCTGCTCGGCGCCTACCTCGCCTACTGGATCCTGCCGCTCGCCGTTCCGGTGCTGATCGGCTTCAGCGTCGAGGGCTCGGTCAACTACATCACGGTCGACGACATGATCGGCATGTCGATCAAGCTGGTGCTCGCCTTCGGACTGGCCTTCCAGCTTCCGCTGATGCTCGCGCTGCTCAACGTCAGCGGCGTGATCAGCGGCGAGCGGATGCTCGGCTGGTGGCGCGGCATGGTGATGGCGATCGCCGTGTTCTCCGCCCTGGTGACGCCCACCGACCCGCTGTCCATGATCGCCCTCGCCGTGCCCATGACGGCCCTCTACCTGGGCGCGGTCGGCTTCTCGCTGCTGAACGACCGCCGCAAGCGGCGTGCCGAGGGCCCCGAGCTGAGCGACGACGAGGCCTCCGACCTCGACCTCACGCCCGCCGCCCTCGGCGAGGTGGAACCGCTCGCCACCACCGCCGGCGCCCTGCCCGAGCAGGCCACCGGCGAGGCCGACGGCGGCCGCTCGCACCCGCGGGGCAGCTACGACGACATCACCTGAGGCACCGCCTTCAGGACGCGAAGCGGGGCACGCCGAGGCGGCGGGGCCCCGCTTCCGCATGTATCGGCGCCACCCCCACGGGTACCCCCGGCGGTAGGTGCTCTCGTCCGATTAAAGATCGGCTGACTGTCAGAGGCGGCGGGTAGGCTCGTGAACAAGATGACCGAGGATCTCTCTCCCGCAGAGCGCTATGCCGCCGCCCGCGTCCGCGCCGTCGAAGAGGCCACAGCGCTGGCCCCCTTCCGCGCGATGTACGACTTCGATCTCGATCCCTTCCAGATCGAGGCATGCCAGGCCCTGGAGGCGGGCAAAGGCGTGCTCGTCGCCGCGCCCACCGGCTCGGGCAAGACCATCGTCGGCGAGTTCGCCGTCCATCTCGCCCTCGAACAGGGCCGCAAGTGCTTCTACACCACGCCCATCAAGGCCCTGTCGAACCAGAAGTACACCGATCTGGTCAAGCGCTACGGCTCCGCGCAGGTCGGCCTGCTGACCGGTGACAACAGCGTCAACGCCGGGGCGCCGGTGGTCGTCATGACCACCGAGGTGCTGCGCAACATGCTGTACGCGGGCTCGCAGGCGCTCACGGGCCTCGGCTATGTCGTGATGGACGAGGTGCACTACCTCTCCGACCGCTTCCGCGGCGCCGTGTGGGAGGAAGTGATCATCCACCTCCCCGAGTCGGTGACCCTGGTGTCGCTCTCGGCGACCGTGTCGAACGCGGAGGAGTTCGGCGACTGGCTCGACACCGTCCGCGGCGACACCGAGGTCATCGTCTCCGAGCACCGCCCCGTCCCGCTGTGGCAGCACGTCATGGCCGGGCGGCGGATGTACGACCTCTTCGAGGAGGAGACCGACCACGGCGGCCGGGGTGTCGCCCGCCGCGAGGTCAACCCCGATCTCGTGCGGCTGGCCCGGATGGAGAACAGCCGTACGTACAACCCGCGCGACCGCCGCCGCGGCAAGATGGTGCGGGAGGCGGACCGTGAGCGCGAGCGGCGGCAGCGCGGCCGTATCTGGACGCCCGGCCGGCCCGAGGTCATCGACCGGCTCGACGCCGAAGGGCTGCTGCCGGCCATCACGTTCATCTTCAGCCGCGCGGGCTGCGAGGCCGCCGTGCAGCAGTGCCTCTACGCGGGCCTGCGGCTCAACGACGAGGACGCGCGCGTCAAGGTGCGCGGGATCGTCGAGGAGCGGACCGCCTCCATCCCCGGCGAGGACCTTCACGTCCTCGGCTACTACGAATGGCTGGAGGGATTGGAGCGGGGGATCGCCG
The DNA here is from genome assembly GCF_042870895.1 of Streptomyces sp. NPDC006294. Lineage (NCBI taxonomy): Bacteria > Bacillati > Actinomycetota > Actinomycetes > Kitasatosporales > Streptomycetaceae > Streptomyces > Streptomyces sp. NPDC006294. The sequence goes on along the minus strand of NZ_JBIAHV010000016.1, from coordinate 106,840 downwards.
CGCACCACGCCGGCATGCTGCCGACCTTCAAGGAGGTCGTCGAGGAGCTGTTCGTACGCGGCCTGGTGAAGGCCGTGTTCGCCACGGAGACGCTGGCGCTCGGCATCAACATGCCCGCCCGTTCCGTGGTGCTGGAGAAGCTCGTCAAGTGGAACGGCGAGCAGCACGCCGACATCACCCCCGGTGAGTACACCCAGTTGACGGGCCGCGCCGGCCGCCGCGGCATCGACGTCGAGGGCCACGCGGTGGTCCTGTGGCAGCGGGCCATGGACCCGGAGGCGCTCGCCGGACTCGCCGGCACGCGTACGTACCCGCTGCGCTCCAGCTTCAGGCCGTCGTACAACATGGCGGTCAACCTTGTGCAGCAGTTCGGGCGGCACCGCTCGCGCGAGCTGCTGGAGACGTCGTTCGCGCAGTTCCAGGCCGACAAGTCGGTGGTGGGCATCTCCCGCCAGGTGCAGCGCAACGAGGAGGGCCTCCAGGGGTACCGCGAGGGAATGACGTGCCACCTCGGCGACTTCGAGGAGTACGCGCGGCTGCGCCGCGACCTCAAGGACCGGGAGACCGAGCTCGCCAAGCAGGGCGCCGCGCAGCGCCGGGCGGCGGCCGCCACTTCGCTGGAGCGGCTCAAACCGGGTGACGTGATCCATGTGCCGACGGGCAAGTTCGCCGGTCTGGCGCTCGTCCTCGACCCGGGGCTGCCCGCCGGGCGGACGGGCGGCCACCGCGGCTTCGAGTACCACGACGGGCCGCGCCCGCTGGTGCTCACCGCCGAGCGTCAGGTCAAGCGCCTGGCGTCGATCGACTTCCCGGTGCCGGTCGAGGCGCTGGACCGGATGCGTGTCCCGAAGTCCTTCAACCCCCGCTCCCCGCAGTCGCGTCGGGACCTCGCGTCGGCGCTGCGCACCAAGGCGGGGCACATCGCACCGGAGCGGCACCGCAAGGGCCGGTCGCCGGCGGCGGACGACCGCGAGATCAGCAGGCTCCGCGCGGAGTTGCGGGCCCACCCCTGCCACGGCTGCGACGAGCGCGAGGACCACGCCCGCTGGGCGGAGCGCTACCACCGGCTCCAGCGCGACACCCGGCAGCTGGAGCGCCGTATCGAGGGCCGTACGAACACCATCGCCCGGACCTTCGACCGGATCGTCGCCCTGCTGACCGAGATGGACTACCTCCGCGGCAACGAGGTCACCGAGGACGGCAAGCGCCTCGCCCGGCTCTACGGCGAACTGGACCTGCTGGCCAGCGAGTGCCTGCGCGAGCGAGTCTGGGAAGGGTTGAACCCGGCGGAACTGGCCGCGTGCGTCTCGGCGTTGGTGTACGAGGCACGGCAGTCGGACGACGCGCTGGCGCCCAAGGTGCCCGAAGGGAAGGCGAAGGCCGCCCTCGGCGAGATGGTCCGCATCTGGGGCCGGCTGGACGCCTTGGAGGAGGAGTTCAGGATCAACCAGGCGGAGGGTGTGGGCCAGCGCGAGCCGGACCTCGGATTCGCCTGGGCCGCGTACGAGTGGGCCTCCGACAAGGGGCTCGACGCGGTGCTGCGCGAGGCGGGGATGCCCGCGGGCGACTTCGTGCGCTGGTGCAAGCAGGTCATCGACGTGCTCGGCCAGATCGCCGCGGCCGCGCCCCGGGAGAACAGCACCGTCGCGAAGAACGCGCGCAAGGCGGTCGACGGGCTGCTGCGCGGTGTGGTGGCGTACAGCTCGGTCGGCTGACCTCGTTCGCGCCGGCGGACGACCGACGGGCCCCGGCCGGTGCGCCGGGGCCTGTTCTGCTGCCGGGGACAGGTGTCCGTCGTGCCGGTCCGTCACTTCCAGAAGGCGTTCAGCTCGTCGAGGTCCTCGACGCACTCGTCGATGTCGGTGATCTTTCCGCCCACGATGGTGAAGAACAGACCTTCGCGCATCTCCAGACCGCGGTCGCCCCGGTCGGCCCGTGCGGTGTGGAACGACATGACGTGCCCGCGCCCGTCGGCGAGGACGGACTCGATCTGGATCTGCATCGTGCCGCCGGTCTCCTCGCCGAGGCGGCGGAACAGGCCCAGGATCGCTTCACGCCCCTTGTGGTGCCCGGAGAGGACGTGGTCACCGGGGACGTGGAAGACGGCGTCGGCGGTGAGCAGTTCGCTGAGGGTGTCCATGTCACCCGCGACGAATGCGGTGTAGCCCCGGCGGACCAGGGCGCAGTCAGGGTGTTCGGACATGGTGATCCACACCTTTCGTCCGTGAATTTCCCGTTGCTGTCCATCATCCGCCGGGGCGGATGCACTGTCCATGGCGCAGTGCGACGGCCGGACCGGTCAGTTCCGCGAGGCCCGGCACCCGGCCGCCGAAACCGGGCAGCGGTACGTGCAGCGGCTCCGTCCACCGCCGGGGACCCGCCTTGATCCCGTACGCGGCGCCCGCGAGCGCGCCCGTCACCGCCGCCACCGTGTCGGTGTCGCCACCGAGGTCGATCGCCGCCGGGGTCGATCGCCGCCGCGAGGGAACCGCGGAGCCGGCGACGGCGCCGACCGCGCGGGCGGCGGGCGGCGGGCGGGAGACGGGCGACTGTCGTGCCGTCACCCTACGAGTCCGCGCGGGTCACTTGGCCGCCGGTGAACGGTCCGCGTCCGGCAGCGGCTGCCCGCGTCCGGCCGCCTTGCGTGCGGCGCGCAGCACCAGGAAGACGAGCAGGCCGATCGGTGACAGCAGGATCGTCAGGACCAGCAGCGGGCCCATCACCGCGGGATGGACGCCCAGCCGGCGCGCCTCGTGGTACATCCACTGGCCGATCAGCAGGTCCCACGCGATGACCTGCGCCCAGACGGCGCCCGCGCCGTTCGCGCGGGCGGTCAGCTCGCGGAACACGTCGATGTCGGGGCTGGTCACCGCGGACCACAGCTCCGGCGCGACCGGCACGGCCATCGTCACGTACACCAGCAGCACGGGGACGACCGTCAGCGGTGAGGCGGCGACGCGCTCGGTGAGCCGCCATCGGGGCGCGAAGATCAGCAGCAGCCACACCGGGGCGGCGAGCCAAAAGGACAGTTCGAAGAGGAAGCCGGTCATGCCGAGAGCTCCTTGTGCCTGTCGGTGGCGGCGTGCGCGTCCGTGCGTTCCGCCGGGCCTCCCGGCGGGGACGCCCCCCGCAGCGCGGTCCAGACGCCGGCCGCCGAGGCGAGCAGGATCGCGGCCGCGGCGCCGAGCGTCGCCCCGTCCGGGGAGAGCAGCGCCTGGCCGCGCAGCGCCTGCCAGGTGACGAGGACGAACAACGCGCTGTACGCCCCCGAGACGACGAGGATCAGCCGCAGCCGGACGCGCTCGTCACGCAGCCGGGCGAAGCGCGGGGCCAGCATCACCAGCGCGAGCAGCACGAACGGGAGGATCTGCAGCGCGTGCAGCCCGACGAAGTGCGGCACCCGCAGGTCGCCGCCCGTCGTCTCCCACCCGGTCAGCGCCATCGACGGGCCGCTGCCGTCCGTCACGCCTACACCATGGGCGCCCAGGACCTCCGGCACGCCCGTCTCCGCCTCGGCGCGCTGCGCCGGTGTCGGCCGCGCCATCTGGAACCCGAGCGCGGCTCCTGCCAGCGAGAGCACCGAGCCGACCCGCAGCGACCAGGCCAGGGCGCGGTCGGTCTGGCGGATGCGGAACAGCAGCACCGCGATGACCAGCGCGCCGGCCCACAGGGCCACGACGGTCACCGCCATCGCGCTGAACAGCGCACTGTCGAACGGCGTCTCGTTGTTGAAGTGGCTGCGCCTGCCGCGTGCCGCCTGGCCGGTGATCAGGACCATCTCGATCCCGCTGGTCACCGCCACGACCGTGCCCGCCCACCAGCCGGTGCGCCGGTAACGCGGCAGCAGCGACAGCATCCACGCGAGCGAGAGCGCGTAGGCGGCGAACGACACGGCGAACTTGAAGGGCTTGAACCAGACCGGCGACCCGGCGACGGTCCGGTCGTCCACGGCCAGACCCACCGCCGTGACCACGGCGAGCACCGCCATCGAGGCGGCGAACACCATGAGCGGCCGGTGCCAGGAGGCCCAGGGAGGGGGCGATACGGGTGCGGGTGAGGACGAGGACATGGCAGTACCCCCAGGGACAGCGTTATGGACAGCGGCAGTATGGATAGTGGCACTCGCTACTATCCGATAGCGGTACTATCTATGATGGGGGCACGGGATGGCAAGGGCGGAAGGACGAACACGCGGTGCGCATCGGTGAATTGAGCCGCAGGACCGGGGTGCCGGTACCGACGATCAAGTACTACGTACGCGAAGGGCTGCTGCCGACGGGGGAGTTGACCAGCCCCAACCAGGCCAGCTACTCCGACGCGCACGAGCGCAGGCTGCGGCTCGTCCGCGCGCTGCTGGAGGTCGGCGGGCTGTCCGTCTCCACGATCAGGGACGTGCTCCTCGCCGTCGACGACCCGGACCGGTCGGTGCACAAGGTGCTGGGCGCGGTGACGGACCCGCTCGTGCCGCGGTACGAGACGGGCGGCGAGCCACCGGACTCCGCCCGGAGACAGGTCCGCGAGCTGATCGCGCGCCGCGGGTGGGCGGTCGACGACGACCACCCGGCGGCCCGGGCGCTCGCGGAGGCGCTGGCGGCGCTGGAACGGGTGGGCCACGGCGCGTTCGCCGAGGTCCTCGACGACTACGCCGCCGCGGCGGAACAGGTCGCCGCGGCGGACCTGGCCCATGTGGGGCGCCGGCTCGCCCTGGACGACCTGGTGGAGGGCGTGGTCGTCGGCACGGTCATCGGTGACGCGATGCTGGCGGCGCTGCGGAGGCTGGCGCAGGTGGACGGGTCGGCGCGGGCGTTCGGCGGGGGCGGGGGGTAGACGGCGGGGCCGGGTCCGCTGCGCGGGGCCGTTTCCCCTGCCCTCCCCCTGCGGCCTGGCGGCCGCGGGGGCCCCACCTTCCCGCAACCGGGCTCCGGCCGGACCTGCGCCTCAACCTCCCCCTGCGCCTGGCGGCCGCGGGAGGTACCCCCAGCGGGGCTGGGTGGGCCGGTCTCGTCGGGGCTCCGCCCCGAGCCTTGCGCCTCGATCGTCGGCGAGGCTGATGTGGCGGAGCGAAATCCAGCCCGGCCCGGGGGTGCTCCCCCTGCGCCTGGCGGCGTGGGAGGTGCCCCCACCCACGGCCGCCAGGCCGCAGGGGGAGCTTGAGGCCACCGCGCGGAGCGCGCGCTACGGGGGCCGGGGCTTGCCCCGCCACGCGGCGGAGCCGCACATCGGCACAGCGGGAAGGGGCGGGCAGGGGAACACGCCCGCCGCAGGCGGCACGCGCCTACGCGCGCTCCTGCTCCCGCTCGATCTGCTCGTTCCACTCGCGCTTCACCGCGCGCCACGCCTCGTCCGTCTTGCCCTGGCGCCAGTAGCCCGAGATCGACAGGTGCTCCTTGGGGACCTGGCGCTCCACCCGCAGCAGGCGGCGGAGGTCCTTCACGCAGGCCGCCTCGCCGTGGACGAACGCGCAGACCCTGCCCGCCGGGAAGTCCAGCGCCCTCACCGCCTCGACAAGGGCCTCGCCGGGCGGGCGGGCGCCGCGGTGGAGCCAGGTGATCTCCGTGCCGTCCGGGGTGACGGCCTTCTGCTCGTCGTCGGGGCCGTCGACCTCGACGAAGGCGTGGACGACCGCGCCCGGCGGCATGTGCTCCATCGCCGCGGCGATCGCCGGCAGCGCGCTCTCGTCGCCGGCGAGGAGATGCCAGTCCGCGTCCGGGTCCGGGGCGTAGCCGCCGCCGGGGCCGAGGAGGCGGATCGTGTCGCCGACGCGGGCCCGGGCGGCCCACGGGCCGGCGAGGCCCTCGTCGCCGTGGACGACGAAGTCGATCGTCAGCTCGCGGTGGGCGGCGTCCCAGTGCCGCACCGTGTACGTCCGGTTCGCGGGCCACTTGTCGCGCGGCAGCTCCGCGCGGATCCGGTCCATGTCGAACGGCTCCGGGTAGCTGACGCCCTCGGCCGGGAAGACCAGCTTGACGTAGTGGTCGGTGTAGCCGCCGAGTTCGAACGCGGCCAGCCCCTCGCCCCCGAGCACCACCCGCACCATGTGCGGCGTGAGCCGCTCCGTGCGGACCACCTCGGCCTCGTGGACCTTCGGTGACGTGCGGGCCGGTCGTTCCGCTCGGTCTGCCACAGTGGTGCTCCCCAGGAAGAAAGGACGAAGTCAGTTGCTTAGGCTTACCTAAGTTAACATCCTCCCGTCCGGGCGCGGCGTCTCAGCGCTTCAGCGCGTTCAGCAGCCGCACCACCGCCCCGCCCAGCCCCCACCGTTCCGCCAGTTCCCCGAGGGCGACCGGGTCGCGCGGCGCGGCGGGAAGCGCCGGGTCGAAGTCGGGCAGTGCGACGTCCGTGGCGACCCGGACCACCTTCGGCGCGACGGCGACATAGCCCCGGGCCTCGTCCAGCCGGCGGCGCTGCGCGGGCGTCAACTTCGAGGTGCGGTCGCCGACCGCGGCCATGATCCCGTCCAGGTCGCCGTACGTGTCCAGCAGCTTCGCCGCGGTCTTCTCGCCGATGCCGGGCACGCCGGGCAGTCCGTCGCTCGGGTCGCCGCGGAGCAGCGCCAGAGCGACGTAGCCCGGCCCGTCCACCCCGTACCGGTCGCGCAGCCACGCCTCGTCCGTGGTCTGGAGGGTCCCGACGCCCTTGAGCGGGTACAGCACGCGCCGCTCGCGCGCGTCGTCGACCAGCTGGAACAGGTCGCGGTCGCCGGTGACGATGTCCACCGGGCCGCTCGCGCGGGCGGTGAGCGTGCCGATGATGTCGTCCGCCTCGTACCCGTCGGCGCCGACGCGGGCGATGCCGACCGCCGCCAGCGCCGCCTCGATCAGCGGGACCTGCGGCGTGAGGGTGTCGGGGACGACCTCCTCGTCCGGCCCGAGGTCGTGCTCCTCCGCGACGCGGTGGGCCTTGTACGACGGAATGAGGTCGACGCGCCACTGGGGGCGCCAGTCGTTGTCCCAGCAGGCGACCAGGTCGTCCGGCCGGTGGTCCTGGACCAGTCGCGCGACGAAGTCGAGGAAGCCCCGCACCGCGTTGACCGGGGTGCCGTCGGGGGCCCGGACCGAGTCGGGGACCCCGTAGTAGGCCCGGAAGTACAGGGAAGCGGTGTCGAGGAGCATCAGGCGTCGGGTCACGGGCACGATGATGCCGCACCCCACTGACAACGCGCCCGGAGCCGGCGCCCGGCGCGCACCGGGTCGCCCTGCGCGCGGCGGCCCGAAGGTGAAACCGAAGGCGGCGCCGACCGCGACGAACTGCGGGCCGACGGCACGACCGCGGCGGTGATCGACGCCGTGCAGCCCTGGACGGAGCGAAATCCGGGCATCGCGGAGGAGATCGCACCGCGACAGCCGTCTCAGGCTCAGCCCGGAGACCGCGCCGGGCCCTCATGCGAAGGGGTGGATCCCGCCGACATGGCGGGATCCACCCCTTTCCGGTGCCGGTCCGCGCCGGGTCCGGGGCCTCACAGGCCTTTGCTCAAGCGCTTGTCGAGTACGGGTGGGCCGATGGTGCGTAAGGTGAGACAGGACCCAGGGGAGGGGAGCCCGGCCCATGGACACGAAGGACGCGAAGGACACCAAGGAGAGAGAAGAACCTCTCCGGGTGGGCGCGGCCGTGCGCAAGCGCCGCAGAAACCTCGGCCTCACCCTGGCCGCCGTCGCCGCCCGCAGCGGACTCTCCGTGCCCTTCCTCAGCCAGATCGAGAACGAGCGGGCGCGGCCCAGCATGCGTTCCCTCCAGCGGGTCGCCGACGCCCTCGACACCACCGCACAGCGGCTCCTCGCCGCCTCCGACGCGGGACGCACCGTCAACCTCGTGCGCGCCGGCGACGACGCCCGCACCTCCGGGCCCGCCGACGGCATCCGCGCCCTGGTTCGCGGGCGGCACCAGCTGAACGCCCTGGAGTTCACCGGGGAGCAGGAGACCGGCCGCGAGTTCGAGCACCGCAACGACGAACTGCTGTACGTCGCGGACGGCGCCGTCGAGGTGGAGGCCGAGGGCCGGGCCCACCGGCTGGGCCCCGGCGACGCGCTCTTCCTCTCCGGCGGCGTACGCCACCGCTGGCGCGCCACCACTCCCGACACCCGCATCCTCGTCGTCGCCGTCTCCGAGTACATCGCCACGACCAGCGACCCGCGCGGCTGAGGCGGCCCCGGTGCGCGTCGTCTCCCTGGTGCCCTCGCTGACCGAGGCGATCGCCGTCACCGCGCCCGGCCTCCTCGTCGGCGTCACCGACTGGTGCAGCCATCCGCCGGACCTCGGCGCCGCCCGGATCGGCGGCACGAAGAACCCGGACGTGGCGGCGGTGCTGCGCCTGCGGCCCGACCTGGTGATCGCCAACGAGGAGGAGAACCGCGATCCCGACCTCGCCGCGCTGCGCGACGCGGGCGCTGAGGTGCTCGTCACCGAGATACGGGGCCTCGACCAGGCCTTCCGCGAACTCGAGCGGGTGCTCGTGACCGGCTGCTCCCTCGCCCGCCCCCGCTGGCTCGACGAGGCCGAGGAGGCATGGGCGGCCGTCGAACCGCTGCCGCCGCTGCGGGCCGTGGTGCCCGTGTGGCGCCGGCCGTGGATGGTGCTCGGCCGCGACACCTTCGCCGGCGACGTGCTCGCCCGGCTCGGCGTCGACAACGTGTACGCGGGGCACGCCGAGCGCTACCCGCGCATCCCGCTCGACGAGCTGCGGGCGAGCGGCGCCCGGGCCGTCGTCCTGCCCGACGAGCCGTACCGGTTCACCGCCGACGACGGCCCGGAGGCCTTTCCCGGCCTGCCCGCCGCGCTCGTCGACGGGCGGTACCTCACCTGGTACGGGCCGTCCCTCGTCCGCGCCCCCGCGGTGCTCGGCGCGGCCCTGACCGCGGCACGGCGAGCAGCTCCCGGCGCAGCAGACCGCGCACGGTGAGCGCCCCGGCGACCGCCCACGCCGTGACGAGGTACGCGTAGAGCGCGACGGCCAGCCACGTGTACGCCACCAGACCCGTACGCTCCGCGAGCGCGGCCGAGCCGGTCACACAGGTGCCGACCGGGAACGTGAACGCCCACCAGCCCATCGTGAACGGCATGCCGCGACGGGCCGCCCGGACCACCATCGCCGCCGCCAGCGCCAGCCACAGCAGCGCGAACCCCATCACCGGGACGCCGTACGCGACGGGCAGGACGCCGAGCCCGGACGCGTACGCCGGGTCGACCGCGGCCGGCGCGGCGTCCGCCAGCTTGTCCGCCGCGGTCGTCGACTGGCCGAGCGGGCCGAGGACGAGGAACAGCGCCGGGGTCAGGGCGAGCGGCAGCGGGCCGTGGTGCACGAGCCGCGCGAACACCGTGGGCAGGACGAGCAGGGTCGCCAGCAGGCTCAGGCCGAACAGGGTGCAGCAGGCCAGCAGCATCGTCTCCCGCCACTGGCCGGGCGGCAGATGCGGCACCAGCAGCGGCCCCGTCGAGGCCGAGACCATCGGTGCGACGACCGGCAGCAGCCACACCGGTGACGCGCTGCCCGGCGTGATCCGGTGGCGCGCGATCATCAGATACGGCACGGCGACGGCGATCACCAGCCCGAGCAGCGTCCCGGCCCCGAACAGGCCGAACCCGGCCGCGGTCGCCGGGCCCTCGCCCACCACGTCCCCGCCGAGGGTGAGCGTGCCGGCGCCGACGGCCAGCAGCGCCATCGACAGGCAGCCGTAGAACGGGGCCACGGCGGGATCGAGGAGGTCGGCACGGGCCCGGTCCCGGTGGCGCACCCAGTGCGCGGCCCGGGCGGTGCACACGACGGCCAGCAGTACGGCGGACAGCGCCCAGACACCGGTGCACGCCGCCCGCAGAACGGGGACGTCCACCGGCAGTGCGGCCCCGGCGCTCGCGACGATCGCCGTCCCCATGACGGCGGCGTACCAGTTCGGGCCGAGCTGCCGTAGCGAGCGCACACGGGGCGCGTCGGCGGCCGCCTTGACCGGCGGTGGAGCGAGCGGGAGGGGCTGTACAGCGGTGACCATGACCTCACGTTCGCCGAGGCGACCCGGCCCCACCAGGGAGCTTGTTGCTATCGCCTCATAAGCTGGTCTTATGAGCGACGAGCCGCGTGTGCCGCTGAACCACCGGGTACCGGACCTGGGGGCGCTGGAACTGCTGCTCGCGGTGGCCCGGCACGGAAGCCTCGGACGGGCCGCCCGCGAGGTCGGCATCACCCAGCCCGCCGCGAGCAGCCGCGTCCGCTCGATGGAACGCCAGCTCGGCGTCGCCCTCGTCGACCGCTCCCCTCGTGGCTCGCAACTGACCGAGGCCGGCGCGCTGGTCACCGACTGGGCCCGGCGGATCGTGGAGGCGGCGGAGGCGTTCGACGCGGGCGCGCAGGCGCTGCGGGGGCGGCGCGACTCGCGGCTGCGGGTCGCGGCGAGCATGACGATCGCCGAGTACCTGCTGCCCGGCTGGCTCATCGCGCTCCGCGCCGACCGGCCGGACACGGCGGTCTCGCTGATCGCGGGCAACTCGTCGGCGGTGGCGCAGCGGCTGCTGTCCGGCGAGGCCGACCTCGGGTTCGTCGAGGGCCTCGCGGTCCCGGAGGGTCTCGACGGCACGATCATCGGCCACGACCGGCTGTTCGTCGTCGTGGCCCCCGGCCACCCGTGGGCCCGGCGGCGCCGGGCCCCGCTGACCCCCGAGGAGCTGGCCCGCACGCCCCTGGTCCTGCGCGAACGGGGATCCGGCACCCGGCAGGTGCTCGACTCGGGGCTCTCCCGGTACGGGGGGCTCTCCGCGCCGCTGATGGAGCTCGCCTCCACGACGGCGGTGAAGGCGGCGGCCGTCAGCGGGGCGGGGCCGGCGGTCCTGAGCGAGCTCGCGGTGACGGAGGAACTCGCCTCCCGCCGCCTGACGCGGGTCCCGGTCGAGGGCGTGGCCCTCGAACGCGACCTGCGTGCGGTGTGGCCGCACGCGCAACGGCCGACGGGGCCGGCGCGGGACCTGCTGGGGCTGACGCGGGGGTAGGGGGCGGGCGGGGCGGGTGGCGCCTGCGGCGGGCGTGTTCCCCTACCCGCCCCTTCCCGCAACCGGGGGCTGGCCGCCCTCCGGACCCCGTACTGCCCTCCGAACGGCGTACCGCCCTCCGGACCCGGACCGCCGTACTGCCCTCCGTACCGCCCCCGGACCCCATACCGCCCTCCGGGCGGCGGACCGGGCTCCGCCCGGGCCCGGTACCGCCGTCCGGGCGGTGGCCTCAAACGCCGGCCGGGCTTGAGTGGCCTGGCGTACCCCAGCCCCGCAGGACGCCTCGCGGGCCGGGCTTGAGTTGCCCGGACTGGATGTGCCCGGCGACTGAGGCGCCGGGGGTCGGGGCAAGCCCCGACAAGACCGGCCGGCCCCGCGCCCGCAGCGCTACGCGCCACCCGCCGCCCGGACCAGGCCCGACATCACCCGTTCGTCCGTTCCCATCTCCGGGTGCCACTGCACGCCCAGGACCCACCCCGCCGCCCCCGTCCGCTCGACCGCCTCCACCGTGCCGTCCTCCTCCGCGTGCGCGCTCGGGACGAGGCCGTCTCCCAGGCGGTCCACGGACTGGTGGTGGTAGGTAGGGACGGCGGACGTCTCCGGGACCAGGGAGGCGTACAGCGTGCCGGGCACCGGCTTGACCGTGTGGGCGCCGAAGACGCCGACGCTCTCGGTGTGGCCGTCGAGATGCTGGACCAGCGTCCCGCCGAGTGCGACGTTCAGGAGCTGCATGCCGCGGCAGATGCCGAGCAGCGGCGTGCCGGACGCGAGGGCCGCGTGGATCAGGGCCAGTTCCCAGGCGTCCCGTTCGGGCGCCGGCGGCCCCGTGCGGGGATCGCGGTCCGCGCCGTACCGCTCCGGGGCCACGTCCGGGCCGCCCGCGACGACGACACCGTCGAGGCGGGCCACCACGGACTCGGCGAGGGACGGCTCGGCCGGCGGGAGCATCGCCGCGAGGCCGCCCGCGCTCTGGACGAGGCGGGGATACCCGGCCGGCAGCAGCGCTGCGGGCAGCTCCCACACGCCCCACCGCGCGGCGGCCTCCCAGTACGTACTGATCCCGATCAGTGGCTGCGACACCGCCACCACACCTCCGTATCCGTCCGGTCTACTTCCGGTCCAGTTCGGCCTCCGCGGCGGCCAGCGCCGCGAACTCCTCCTCCGGCGCCCGTGCCACCAGATGGTGGCGGCTGTAGAGCGCGAAGTACGCGAGCGCCACGGCGTACACGCCGAGCGCCATGAACGCCGCGTCCTTGTCCACGAGGAACGTGGCGACCAGCGCCGACAGCGCCAGCACCAAGGCGACCGACGAGGTGGCGACACCGCCCGGGGTGCGGTAAGGGCGCGGCAGCTCCGGCTCGCGGCGGCGCAGGACGATGTGCGACAGGGCCATCAGCGCGTAGCTGATCGTGGCGCCGAAGACGGCGATGTTCAGCATCCGCGCGCCGTTTCCGGTGCCCGCCGCCAGTGCGAAGCCGATCGCGCCGGGGATCAGCAGCCCGAGGTAGGGGGACTTGCGGCGGCTGGTCAGCGACAGGAAGCGCGGCAGGTATCCGGCGCGGGAGAGCGCGAAGAGCTGCCGGGAGCCCGCGTAGATCAGGGAGAAGAACGAGGCGACGAGACCGGCGAGGCCCGCGTAGTTGACGAAGCGGCTCAGCGCGGTCGGGTCGCCGTCGCCCTGGAGGGCGACCACCAGCGGATTGCCGGCCTCCTGGATCGCGGCGGAACCACGGGCGCCGCTCGCCGCGAAGAAGGTCAGCAGCGCGAGCAGCACCAGGATGCCCATGGAGATCGACAGGGCCTTCGGCATGGAGCGCACCGGGTCCTTGGCCTCCTCCGCCGCGAGCGGCACGCCCTCGACGCCGAGGAAGAACCACATGCCGAAGGGGAACGCGGCCCAGATGCCCAGCAGGCCGAACGGCAGCCAGGAGTTCGAGCCGAACGCCTCCGCGTCGACGGGGATGTCGTCGAGACCGCCGCCGTTGAACTCGGTGAACGCGCCCACCGCGAACATCAGCAGCGCCGCGACCGCGATCGCGGTCACCACCAGGCTGAAGCGCAGCGCCTCGCCGACGCCCCAGAGGTGGATGCCGATGAAGACCGTGAAGCAGGCCAGATAGACCGGCCAGCCGGACTCAAGCCCGAACAGGCCCAGGGATTCGACGTAGTCGCCGATGAAGATGGAGATCGCGGCGGGGGCGAGGATGTACTCGATGAGGATGGCGGTGCCCGTGAGGAAGCCGCCCCAGGGGCCGAGAGCGCGGCGGGCGAACCCGTAGCCGCCGCCCGCGGTGGGCAGGATCGCGGACAGTTCGGCGAGTGCGAAGACCAGACAGGCGTACATCGCGCCCATCAGCAGGGTGGCGACGGCGAGCCCGCCGAAGCCGCCCTTGGAGAGTCCGATGTTCCAGCCGGAGAAGTCGCCGGAGACGACGTACGCGACGCCGAGGCCGGTCAGCAGCAGCCAGCCGGCGCTGCCCCTGCGCAGGGTGCGCCGGCTCAGATAGGCGTCCCCTTCGGGCCCTTCCGGCCCGGACGACGGGGGAGCGGGGGACGGGGTGCGCGATGTGGTGCCGTCGGCCATGGTCGCTCCTGGCTCAGGTCAAAGGTTTGTGCGGACACCTTTGCGGCCGTGCGGCGGCAGCGCAAGCCCTCTGCGTAAAGCCGGTGTTAAGGATCGCCGCCGCGTTGCCCCCGGCCCGGCGCCGCGCCGGGGCCGACCCGTCACGGCAGGAACCCCCGCAGCAGCGCCGCCGTCCCCTCGCAGTGCTCGCGCATCACCTCGCGCGCCGCGTCCGGGTCGCCGTCCAGCACCGCCTCGACCAGGGCCGTGTGCTGGTGCTGCGAGTGCTCCAGGTTCCGCACCAGCAGCGGGATGCAGTCGAGCAGATCGTTCAGGGTGGCCCGCACCGCCGCGTACTGGGCGGTGAGCGAGGCGGAGCCGGACAGTTCGGCCAGCGTCAGATGGAGCAGGGTGTCCTGTCTGCGGTACTCCGGCAGCGGGGCGTCGTGCGTCGCGGTCAGCGCGGTCCGCAACTGCCCGGCCCCTTCGTTCGTCAGGCCGTGCGCGGCGCACAGGCCGGCCGCGCCCACCTCCAGCACCTCGCGGAAGCGCAGCGTGTCCTCGACGTCCACGCCCGCGACCCGGCGGCGCAGCTCGGCCTCGCCGGGGCTGTCGGGGCGGTGCAGCACGAACGTTCCGCCGTAGCGGCCGCGCCTGCTCTCCACCAGGCCCTGGTCGGTGAGAACCTTGAGCACCTCCCGGAGGGTGACCCGGCTGATGCCCATGCGCTCGGCCAGCTCCCGCTCCGCCGGCAGCCGCTCCCCGCCGGGGACCAGCCCGAGGCGCAGCAGCTGGAGGATCTGTTCGAGTGCCTCCTCGAAGCCGTTGCCCGCGCGCACGGGGCGCAGTACGGGCGTCAGCCGGTCCGCCGGCCCGTCCGTCGTCCGCTCTGTCTTCGTCACCTCGCCGTTTCCCCTTCCCAAGCAATGGTCTCCAGCAATACCTTATGACTCCCGGCTGACCCAAGGAGGAAAAATCCCGTGGCAGACCGACAACCACCGCTCGCCCTCGACGAGCTGCGGGCCCTCGTCGCGAGCGGCGAGATCGACACCGTCGTACTGGCCTTCCCCGACATGCAGGGACGCCTCCAGGGCAAACGGTTCGCCGCCCCCTTCTTCCTCGACGAGGTCGTCGAGCACGGCACCGAGGGCTGCAACTATCTCCTCGCCGTCGACACCGAGATGAACACGGTCGACGGATACGAGATGTCCTCCTGGGAACGCGGCTACGGCGACTTCGCCATGCACCCCGATCTCACCACGCTGCGCCGCGTCCCCTGGAACGAGGGCACCGCGCTCATCGTCGCCGACCTGGCGTGGAACGACGGCTCGCCCGTCGTCGCAGCCCCCCGCCAGATCCTCCGCCGTCAGCTGGAGCGCCTCGCGGAGCACGGATACACGGCGCACGCCGGCACCGAGCTCGAGTTCATCGTCTTCAAGGACACGTACGAGCAGGCCTGGGACAGCGGCTACCAGGGCCTCACCCCGGCCAACCAGTACAACATCGACTACTCCGTCCTCGGTACCGGCCGCATCGAGCCGCTGCTGCGCCGCATCCGCAACGAGATGACCGGCGCCGGCCTGACCGTCGAGTCCGCCAAGGGCGAGTGCAACCCCGGCCAGCACGAGATCGTCTTCAAGTACGACGAGGCCCTCGTCACCTGCGACCAGCACGCCGTCTACAAGACCGGCGCGAAGGAGATCGCCTCCCAGGAGGGCGTCTCGCTCACCTTCATGGCGAAGTACAACGAGCGCGAGGGCAACTCCTGCCACATCCACCTCTCCCTCCAGGACGCCGACGGCCAGGGCGTCATGGCCGGCGACGGCCCCGGCGGGATGTCGCCCGTGATGCGCCACTTCCTCGCGGGCCAGCTCGCCGCACTGCGCGACTTCTCGCTGCTGTACGCGCCGACCGTCAACTCCTACAAGCGCTTCCGGCCCGGCTCCTTCGCCCCCACCGCCGTCGCCTGGGGCGTCGACAACCGCACCTGCGCCCTCCGCGTCGTCGGCCACGGACGCTCCATGCGCTTCGAGAACCGGCTCCCCGGCGGCGACGTCAACCCGCACCTCGCCGTCGCCGGCCTCGTCGCCGCCGGGCTGCACGGCATCGAGCAGCGGCTCGAACTGCCGGACGCCTGCACCGGGAACGCCTACGCGGGCGACTACGAACACGTCCCCACCACCCTGCGCGAGGCCGCCGAGCTCTGGGAGACCAGCCCGATCGCCAAGGCCGCCTTCGGCGACGAGGTCGTCGCCCACTACCGCAACATGGCGCGCGTCGAACTCGACGCCTTCGACTCCACGGTGACCGACTGGGAGCTCCGCCGCTCCTTCGAACGCATGTGAGGCATCCCTTGGCGTACACGCACCACGACGTACTCGACCCCGCCACCGAAGAAGTCGTACGCACCGTCCCGGCGACCACGCCGGCCGAGGTGGACGCCGCCGTCGCCCGCGCCGCGCAGGCCCAGCGGCAGTGGGCCGCCGCCGCCCCGGCGGACCGGGCCCGGCTGCTGCGCCGCTTCGCCGCCGTCGTCGACGGCCACCTCGAGGAACTGGCCCGCCTGGAGGTCCGGGAAGCCGGCCACACCATCGGAAACGCCCGGTGGGAGGCCGGCAACGTCCGCGACCTGCTCGACTACGCGGCCGGGGGAGTGGAACGGCTGAACGGCCGTCAGATCCCCGTGCCGGGCGGCCTGAACATCACCCTGCTCGAACCGCTCGGCGTCGTCGGCGTGATCGCGCCGTGGAACTTCCCCATGCCGATCGCCGCCTGGGGCACCGCGCCCGCCCTCGCCGCCGGGAACGCCGTCCTGCTCAAGCCCGCCGAGACCACACCCCTGACAGCCCTGCGCCTGGCGGAACTCGCCCTGGAGGCCGGCCTGCCCGAGCACCTCTTCCAGGTACTGCCCGGCGCCGGCGACGTGGCGGGGAACGCGCTCGTCGAGCACCCGGGCGTCGCGAAGATCGTCTTCACCGGCTCCACCCGGGTCGGGAAGAGCATCATGGCCAAGTGCGCCGACCGCGTGAAGCGGGTGACCCTCGAACTCGGCGGCAAGAGCCCCAACATCGTCTTCGCCGACTGCGACCTGGACGCCGCCGCGGCCGCCACCCCCATGTCGTTCCTCGACAACAGCGGCCAGGACTGCTGCGCGCGCACCCGCGTCCTCGTGCAGGCGTCGGTGTACGACCGGTTCCTCGACCTGCTCGCCCCCGCCGTCGAATCGGTCGTCGTCGGCGACCCGTCCGACGAGAAGACGCAGATGGGCCCGCTGATCTCCCGCGCCCAACTGGACCGGGTGCGCGGTTACGTGCCCGACGACGCGAAGGCGATCCGGGGCAGCGCGCCAGACGGGCCGGGCTTCTGGTTCCCGCCGACCGTGCTCACCGATCTCGCGCCCGACGCCCCCGCCGCCTGCGAAGAGGTCTTCGGACCGGTGGCCGTGGTCCTCCCCTTCGAGGACGAGGAGGACGCCGTACGGCTCGCGAACGCCACCGAGTACGGCCTGTCCGGATCGCTCTGGACCCGCGACGTCGGCCGCGCGCTGCGCGTCTCGAGCGCCGTCCGGGCCGGCAACCTCTCCGTCAACTCCCACTCCAGCGTCCGCTACTGGACCCCCTTCGGCGGCTACAAACAGTCCGGCCTCGGCCGTGAACTGGGCCCCGACGCCCTCACCGCTTTCACCGAGACCAAGAACGTCTTCATCAGCACGGAGGCCTGAGACACCATGACCGAGACCCCGCTCTGCCGCCGCCTCGAAGGCCGCACCGCAGTGATCACCGGCGCCGGCAGCGGCATCGGCCTGGCAGCCGCGCGCCGGCTCGCCTCCGAAGGAGCGAACGTCGTCTGCGGCGACATCGACGAGACGGCGGGCAAGGCCGCGGCCGACGAGGTGGGCGGCACCTTCGTACGCGTCGACGTCACCGACGCCGAACAGGTCGAGGCGCTGTTCAAGGCGGCGTACGACACCTACGGCAGCGTCGATGTCGCCTTCAACAACGCCGGCATCTCGCCCCCCGACGACGACTCCATCCTCACCACCGGCATCGACGCGTGGCGGCGCGTCCAGGAGGTCAACCTCACCTCCGTCTACCTCTGCTGCAAGGCCGCCATCCCCTATATGCAGCGCCAGGGCCGCGGTTCCATCATCAACACCGCGTCGTTCGTCGCCATCATGGGCGCCGCGACCTCCCAGATCTCCTACACGGCCTCCAAGGGAGGCGTGCTCGCCATGTCCCGCGAACTCGGCGTCCAGTTCGCCCGCGAGGGCATCCGCGTCAACGCGCTCTGCCCGGGGCCGGTCAACACCCCGCTCCTCCAGGAGCTGTTCGCCAAGGACCCCGAGCGGGCCGCACGCCGTCTGGTGCACATCCCGGCCGGGCGCTTCGCCGAGGCGGACGAGATCGCCGCCGCCGTGGCCTTCCTCGCCAGCGACGACGCGTCGTTCGTCAACGCCACGGACTTCCTGGTCGACGGCGGGATCTCCGGGGCGTACGTGACCCCTCTGTAGCCCGGCCCCCCGCCGCCCATAAGGTGACGGGATGAGCATGACGACCCCTCCCGGCTGGTACCCGGACCCCCAGGCGCCCCACACCGAACGCTGGTGGGACGGCACGGCCTGGACCGCGCACTCCCGCGCGGCCCGGGCCGGCGCCGCCGGCGCGCAGGCGCCGGTCCAGCCGTACGGGCAGGGCCAGTCGTTCGGGCCTCCGCAGCCGCACACCGTACCGATGCGGCAGCCGGGCGCCGGCGCCGGAAACGGCGGCAGCAGGCGGCTGATCGCGCTGGCCGTCGCCGGCGTGGTGCTCGTCGCCGCGGTCGCCGGAGGCGCCGTACTCCTCGGCCGGGACGACGACGCGGCCGCCCCCGAGGCCGCCCCGAGCACCAGCGCCGAGCCCACCGCGACCACGGCGGAACCGGAGCACAGCGCCGACCCGTCGCCCACCGCCTCCGCGGACGCCACCGTCCTCGAGGATCAGCTCAACGGCATCACCCTCGCCATCCCGGACGGCTGGGTACGGGCGGACAGCTCCCTCGAAGAGGGGGCGACGATCTACACGGACGAGACCTACGACTGCCCCGGGGGCGGCTCCTCCCTCTGCCGGCACGCCCGGGTGTCGTCCCTGGCGGCGAACGCGCCGTCCGCGGACACCACGGCCAAGACCCTCGCAGAAGAGGACGTCGCCAAGGCCGCGGAGTTCGTGTACGGCGAGGACCGGCTCGGCAGGCGTCCCCACGGGGGCATCCGCTCCCACACGGTCCTCAAGTCGCAGAACTACGCCGTCGCCGGCAAGGCCGGCTACCTGGTGCGCTGGCGGGTCGTCACCGGCGAGGGCCCCGGCGGCTACGTCCAGACGATCGCCTTCCCCTCACCCGCCGGCACCGGAGCGCTGATGGTCGTCCGCTTCGCCTTCGACGCGACGCCCTCGGCGCCCGGGCTCGAGGTCATGGACGAGATCGCGGCCGGCATCCGCCCGGTCGGCGACTCCACCGGAGGCGGCGTCGGCAGCAGCATCGGCCCCGGCTGACCCGCGCGTACCGCACACCCGCCGTCAC
Organism: Streptomyces sp. NPDC006294; assembly: GCF_042870895.1. Taxonomy (NCBI): domain Bacteria; kingdom Bacillati; phylum Actinomycetota; class Actinomycetes; order Kitasatosporales; family Streptomycetaceae; genus Streptomyces; species Streptomyces sp. NPDC006294. The sequence goes on along the minus strand of NZ_JBIAHV010000016.1, from coordinate 87,750 downwards.
AGGAAGGTGCGGCCCTCGCCCCGGTACGTCGGCGCGGCGCCCGTCACCCGGTCGCCCTCGACGAGGTGCAGCGTGTCGAAGCGCTCGCACAGTTCACCGGCCTTGGCGTGGCGGAACCACACCTTGTCACCGATCAGCAGATCGTCGGCGGCAGCGCCCAGCAGCGGAGTCTGCACCTCACCGGCCCCCTCCTGGGGGTCGTAGCGCAGCCCTTCCGGCAGATACGGCACGGGCAGCCGGTCCCGGCCCGCCGCACCGGAAGCGGGATACCCGCCGCCGAGCACCGTCACCGCGCCCACGCCCGGGCGGCGCACCACGGGCTGGGCGAACAGCGCGGCCGGACGCCCCGTGAACGACGTGTAGTTGTCGAACAGCCGCGGCACGTACAGCCCGGACCCGGCCGCGATCTCGGTGACCGAGTCCTCCGCGGCCGTGTGCTGCACGCTGCCGGTGCCGCCACCGTTCACGAACTCCAGCTCCGGCGCCACGGCCCGCACCGCCCGCACCACCGCGGCCCGGCGCGCGGCCAGTTCCTTACGGGCCGCGCGCTGCATCAGCCGCACGGCGCGCGAACGCACCGGCGACCCCGCGACCGAGTCGCCCACCCCGGCGACATGGCCCTCGTACGCCATCAGGCCCACCAGCCGGAAACCCGGCCGGCGCGTCACGGACCGTGCCAGCTCGGCGAGCTGGGCGGGCTCCCGCAGCGGAGAGCGCCGCGCGCCGACCCGGACGCGGCCGCCGAGCAGACGCAGCGCGGTGTCCATTTCGAGACAGATCCGGATCTCCTCCGCGCCGCCGGCACGGGCCCGGTCGATGAGCTCCAGCTGCGCCGGGTCGTCGACCATCACCGTCACGGCGGCGGCGAGCTCGGGATCACCCGCGAGCTCCGCGAAACCCGCGCGGTCGGCGGACGGATAGGCCAGCAGCACATCGTCGAAACCGGCCCGCGCCAGCCAGATCGACTCGTCCAGCGTGAACGACATGATCCCCGCGAACCCGTCCGTCGCCAGCACCCGTTCCAGCAGCGCCCGGCAGCGCACCGACTTGCTGGCGACCCGGACCGGCTTGCCGCCCGCTCTGCGCACCAGATCCACGGCATTGGCGTCGAACGCCTCGAGATCGACGATCGCGAGCGGCGCGTCGAGGTGGGCGGTGGCCCTGTCGTAGCGGGCCCGATCAGCGGCACGGGGAGTCATGGGCAGAGCTTGCCAGACCCGATTACCCCGGGGTAGGGGATGTTCTGGGCAGATCCCCACGGACCGCAGGCGCGTGGCCGAGGTCGTCGGCCCTGCCCGTTAGAGTGACGGCACGAAGTCATGAACGGGCCTGCCCCGGACGGTGATCCGTCGGCAGTATGTGTGTGAGCAACGGGGGGTGGCATGAGCACGGAGGCGCAGCGCCCTGCCGGCCCGCAGCCCCCGCCCCGCTCCCGCATCTCGGAGGCGCTCCTCCCTCCGGACACCGCCGACGTCCCGCCCGCGCCGGAGAACGCGCCCCGCGCCACACCCCGGCGCCCCTCGGCCCCGCCCATGCCGCAGCGCACCGACGGCGTGGGGCCGTCACGTCCGGGTCAGGCGCCCGTGGCCCACGGACCCGGTGCCACCTCGTCCTCCGCCGAGCGTCCGGCTGCGCCGGAGCGTCACCCGGCTCCGCCGGTGCCGCGTACCGGCGGTATGGCGGACTCCCGCCCCGGCCGGGCGTCCGGCGCGCCAGAGCGTCCCGCGGCTCCTGGCCCCCGGCCGGCTCCCCGGCCCGGCCAGGCCACTTCCGGACCCGGTCCGGCCGCGCCTGGCGGGGGCCAGGGCCCTCGTCCTGCGTCGTCGTCCACTGAGCGTCCGGCTGCCCCGCCGCGCCATCCGGCTCCGCCGGTGCCGCGTACCGGCGGTGCGGGGCCCGGCCGGGCGTCCGGCGCGCCAGAGCGGGCGACCGGTCCGGCGGCGCCCCGGCCCGGCCAGGTGTCCGGTGCGCCCGCGCCCGCCGTGCCGGAGGCGCGGGGCGCAGGCGCGGCGGGCGGCACCCGTGAGGCGGCGGGGGACTCCGGTCGGTCGTCGGGCGGCACGCCGCCGAACCGTGGCGACGGCGCGATCCCCGATGTCGAGACCACCACCCGGCTGCGCCCCATCGGCGACCGGCACCCGTCCCCGCCGCCGCCCCCGGCGCGGCCGCCGCGTCCCGTCGGCAGCGTCGACATGACGCCGCGGGCCGACGCGCCGCGGCCGCCCGCGCAGCTGTGGATCCCGCCGGAGACGCCGGCCGAGATGACCACGCGGCTGCGGCCCGTCCCCGCACGGCATCCCGCGCGGACCGTCGGGGCCATCGCCTCCGTCGTGCTGGGCCTCGGGCTGATCGGCGGTGCCGTCACCGGCACCTGGCTGACCGGCGACTCGAGCGCGGACACCCCGGAGGGCGCCACCTACGCCCAGGTGCGGGCCGCCTGGCACAGCGTCCCCGTCGACACCCTGTTCCCCCGTACCCTCACCGGTGACGACGCCGGCCCCGGCGGCGCCGACCGGGCGTGGACGCGGATCGCGGTCGCGCCCGACGGCGACTGCGCGGCCGCGCTGGACCCGCTGCTCACCAAGGCGCTCGAGCCGGTGGGCTGCACCCGTGTGCTGCGCGCCACGTACACCGACGCGACGGCCAGCAGCGTCACCACCGTCGGGCTCGTCTTCACGGAGGCGGACCAGCAGGGGATGCTCGCGCTGCACAACCGGTTCACGACCGAGTCGCTCGGCGAGCGCACCGACCTGATGCCCCGCACCTTCCCGGCGAAGGGCACCGTCGCCGCCGGGTTCGGCAGCGACCAGCGAGCCAGCTGGACGGTCGAGGTCGTGACCGAGGCGCCCGTCGTCGTCTACGCGGTCTCCGGCTTCGCCGACGGCCGTGCCGTGAGCGACCCGCAGCCCGCCGACGAGGCCCGGGCCAAGGGTGCGACGAGCGACCCCGCCCAGGCCGGGCTCGGTCATGAGGCCGCCGGTGTCGCGGAGCGCATCCAGGAGGCCCTGCGCCGCGCCGTCGGCCAGAACAGCGGCGGCAAGGAGGGCGGGACCGACGGCGGCACCACGGACGCGGACCGGGACCGCGCCCCGCGCCCCGCCTCCGGCCAAGCCACGGAGAATCCCCGATGAGACATCCCCACGCCCGCCGTCTCGTCGCCGGCCTCGTCGCCACCGCCTTCGTCGTGCTGCCCGCGTCACCCGCGCACGCCGACTCCATCCGGGCCCAGCAGTGGAGCCTCGAGGCGATGCACACGGACGAGGCGTGGCAGACGACCAAGGGCGAGGGCGTGACCGTCGCGGTGCTCGACACCGGGGTGGACGACCAGCATCCCGACCTGGCCGGTTCCGTACTGCCCGGCAAGGACTTCATCGGCTTCGGCGCCACCCGCGGCGACCGCGCGTGGGCCCGGCACGGCACCGCCATGGCCGGCATCGTCGCCGGTCACGGCCACGGCCCGGGCCGGGACGCCGGCGTGCTCGGTATTGCCCCCGAGGCGAAGATCCTCCCGGTCCGGGTCATCCTCGAAGGCAGCGACAAGGCCCGCGACCGGGCCCGCAAGACCCGCGGCACCGCCCTGGCGCAGGGCATCCGCTGGGCGGCCGACCAGGGCGCCGACGTCATCAACCTCTCGCTCGGCGACGACAGCGAGTCCGCCCACCCCGAGGCCGGCGAGGACGCGGCCGTCCAGTACGCCCTTTCCAAGGGCTCGGTCGTCGTCGCCTCCGCCGGCAACGGCGGCGAGAAGGGCGACCACGTCTCCTACCCCGCCGCATACCCGGGCGTCATCGCGGTGACCGCCGTCGACCGCTGGGGCACCCACGCCTCGTTCTCCACCCGCCGGTGGTACGCCACCGTCAGCGCCCCCGGCGTCAATATCGTGATCGCCGACCCCGACCGCCGCTACTACGAGGGGTGGGGCACCAGTGCCGCCGCGGCCTTTGTATCCGGCGCGGTCGCCCTCGTCCGCTCCGCGCATCCCGAACTGACGCCCGCCCAGGTCAAGCGGCTCCTCATGGACACCGCACGCGACGCCCCCGAGGGCGGCCGCGACGACTCCAAGGGCTACGGCACGGTCGACCCGGCGGCGGCGCTCACCGAGGGCGCGAAGCTGCGCCCCGGCGACCTGAAAGCCGCCACCGCGGGCTACAGCAAGGAGTACTTCGGCCCCGGGCCCGCACCCGCCGACGAGACCGTCAGGGTCGGCGGCTGGCTCGCCGCGGCCGCCGGCGGCGCCGGCGCCCTGCTGCTGGCCACGTCCGTCGCCCTGTGGCGCGGCGGCCGTCCCCGCCGCACCTGACCCGCTCCCGACCGGCCGCCGGGCCCGTACCGGCAGGACGCTAGGCTCGTCGGGTGGCGCTCAAGAACATCCCAGACCCCGGCTTCTCCGACGACGACGGCACCGCCGACCCGGCCCTTGAGGCGGCTCTCGCCGCCTGGTCCGAGGACCGGACGGCCGAACAGCCGGTGCTCGACGCGCTGCGCGGCGCCCGGCTCCTGGTCCCCGTCGTCGCCGTGCTCGGCGAGGTCGAGGAGGACGCGGAGACCGGCCTGCGCCGCGAGAAGAGCAGCGACATGGCCGTGCCGACGCTCACGGCCGGCTCCCGCCGCGCTCTTCCGGCGTTCACCTCGATCGCGTCGCTCGCCCGGTGGGACCCGGAGGCGCGCCCCGTCGCCGTGCCTCTGCACCAGGCGCTCCAGGCCGCCGCCCACGAGAAGGCGGACACCCTCGTGCTCGACCTGGCCGGGCCCGTGCCGTACCAGCTGAGCGGCCCCGCCCTGCTCGCCCTCGCCGAGGGCCGCACGAGCACCGACCCGCTCGCCGACCCCGCGGTCACCGATGCCCTGCGCACGGCCCTCGCCGCCGAGCCCGCGGTGCTGCGCGCCCACCTCGGCCCCGGGCGGGACTCCGACGGCACACTGGCGCTGCTCCTGGCGGCGGACACGGCGCCCGCGGAGGCCGGCCGGCGCGTCGCGCAGGCGCTGGCGGCCGACGACGTACTGAGGGCCCGCCTGGTACGGGGCCTCGACCTGGCACTGCTGCCGGCCGGGGCCGCCGCACCGGGCGAGCCCTTCTACGTAAAGGAAGCGGGATAGCGCCGGGTCAGCCGTAGACCGGGCCGGTGTACTTCTCGCCCGGGCCCTGACCCGGCTCGTCCGGCACCAGCGACGCCTCACGGAAGGCGAGCTGCAACGACTTCAGACCGTCCCGCAGCGGCGCCGCGTGGAAGGAGCTGATCTCCGTCGTGCTGGCGTCCAGCAGGCCGGCCAGTGCGTGGACGAGCTTGCGGGCCTCGTCCAGGTCCTTGTGGTCCTCGGCGTCCTCGGTGAGGCCGAGCTTCACCGCTGCCGCGCTCATCAGGTTCACCGCGACCGTGACGATCACCTCGACGGCCGGGACCTCGGCGATGTCACGCGTCATGGCGTCGAAGTCGGGCGATTCGGGTGATCCGGGCGTTTCGTCGGGGGAGGTCGCGTCACTCATGAGGCACACGATATGCCCCGCCGCGTGCGCCCCCGCCCCGGCCACCGGTTAGCCCCGGCCCCCGGGAGCTGCTAACCTTGTGTGACGACCGGCTGGACACGTCCGTGCCCAGCCCACAAGTGGAGGCTCCGATCTCCCACCTGGCCGTCCCTCGGGACGGCGGGTCACCGGTCAGGCGGCCACCATCGTTCCGTACGGACGATGGAGTCGCCCGATGTGCGCCCCGCGGTCGACCGCGGCGGTGCTCCGGTATTGACGGAGCTGCCGCCTGTGTCCCGTCTGGGGCATTTTTGACGTCTCGGCGCGGTTGGTCTGTTGAAACAGACGTATGCGCGGCTGTCTGCCAGACATCCGCGTGATGCTACTTAGGAGGATCCATCAGCGCCGAGCCCCGCATCAACGACCGGATTCGCGTTCCCGAAGTGCGACTTGTCGGTCCCAGCGGCGAGCAGGTCGGGATTGTTCCGCTTGCCAAGGCCCTTGAGCTTGCTCAGGAGTACGACCTCGACCTCGTCGAGGTGGCGGCGAACGCCCGTCCGCCCGTGTGCAAGCTCATGGACTACGGGAAGTTCAAGTACGAGTCGGCCATGAAGGCCCGTGAGGCGCGCAAGAACCAGGCGCACACGGTCATCAAGGAGATGAAGCTCCGGCCGAAGATCGACCCGCACGACTACGACACCAAAAAGGGTCACGTCGTCCGGTTCCTCAAGCAGGGCGACAAGGTCAAGATCACGATCATGTTCCGTGGTCGTGAGCAGTCCCGCCCCGAGCTTGGCTTCCGTCTGCTGCAGCGCCTCGCGTCGGACGTCGAGGACCTCGGCTTCATCGAGTCGAACCCGAAGCAGGACGGCCGGAACATGATCATGGTTCTCGGCCCCCACAAGAAGAAGACCGAGGCCATGGCCGAGGCGCGTGAGGCCCAGGCCGCACGCAAGGCCGAGCGCCAGGGCTTGCACGAGGAAGAGGGCGAAGGCGTCGACGCCGCCGCCCCGACCGACACAACGTCCGAGGCATGACCGACGGGCTGCCCGCGCGGCGGCCCCGGTCCGCCCCGGAACCCATAACCACGATCTGACGCTCCCGCAGTCCGGTGCCCGCACCGGGGGAGCGCCACTGATGAGGAGATACGGCGCGATGCCGAAGAACAAGACGCACAGCGGTTCCAAGAAGCGCTTCAAGATCACCGGCTCCGGCAAGGTGCTCCGGGAGCGTGCCGGCAAGCGCCACCTGCTCGAGCACAAGCCGTCCACGCTGACGCGTCGCCTGAGCGGCAATGCGGAGATGGCTCCGGCCGACGCCAAGAAGATCAAGAAGCTTCTCGGTAAGTGACGTCCCACGTCCCCGGTGACGGGGACGGGACGCCGAGACCGGGACCAATTCGTTTTCGGGTCGTGTGAGGACACCCACGGCCCCGCTACAAGGAGTCAAAAAGTGGCACGCGTCAAGCGGGCAGTCAACGCCCACAAGAAGCGCCGGGCGATCCTGGAGCAGGCCAGCGGTTACCGCGGCCAGCGGTCGCGCCTGTACCGCAAGGCCAAGGAGCAGGTCACCCACTCCCTGGTCTACAACTACAACGACCGCAAGAAGCGCAAGGGCGACTTCCGTCAGCTGTGGATCCAGCGCATCAACGCCGCTGCCCGCCAGAACGGCATGACGTACAACCGCCTCATCCAGGGTCTGAAGGCCGCCAACATCGAGGTGGACCGCAAGATCCTGGCCGAGCTCGCCGTGAACGACGCCAACGCGTTCGCCGCGCTCGTCGAGGTCGCGCAGAAGGCGCTGCCGAGCGACGTCAACGCCCCCAAGGCCGCCTGACGCCCGCACAGAGCCCGACCGGACCCGCAGGCCTCGGCCTGCGGGTCCGGTTTCTTTTCAAGGGCTCGGTTCGCCTCCGGGGCGCTGTGCGCGACCTTTCTGCTCACTCGCCGGGGCTCACGGCCGGAGCGCAATGGCCCTGGCCGAACGCCTGCACGCGCCGGCGCGCTCACCTCGGGGCACGGCCGGGTGCAGAGGCCCCCCGGGCCGAGCCCGGGTGCCCGTTCGGTCCCGTCGCGTAGGCTCACGGCCGGCGTGAAGGCCCCGGCCGCGCCCGCGCGCACCGGCGCGCTCGCCGAGGCTCACGACCGGGTGCCGAGGCCCCGGCGGTGCCCGAACCGGCCGCACGCCACGAAACACCTCCCCAACCGCACCCCGTGAGAGAGAGCCGTCGAGCCGCATGACGACCCCCGAGCTGATCTCCCCCCGCTCCCCCCGAGTCCTCGCCGCGCGGCGGCTCGCCAAGCGCAACTTCCGGGGGAAGGACCGCCTGTTCATCGCCGAGGGGCCGCAGGCCGTGCGGGAAGCCGTCGCGCACCGCGGGCCCGACGGAGAGGCGACGCTGGTCGAGCTGTTCACCACCGTCGAGGCGGCGGAACGCTACGCGGACATCGTCGACGCCGCACGCGCCGCCGGAGCCCGCGTACACCACGCCGCGGACGCCGTGCTCGCGGAGGTCTCCCAGACCGTCACCCCGCAGGGGCTCGTCGGCGTCTGTCGGTTCCTCGACTCGCCCTTCGAGGACATCCTCGCCGCCCGGCCCCGGCTCGTCGCCGTGCTCGCCCACGTACGCGACCCCGGGAACGCCGGCACCGTGCTGCGCTGCGCCGACGCCGCCGGCGCGGACGCCGTCGTCCTCACCGACGCCTCCGTCGACCTCTACAACCCCAAGTCGGTGCGGGCGTCCGTCGGCTCCCACTTCCATCTGCCGGTCGCCGTCGGCGTACCCGTGGAGCAGGCCGTCCAGGGGCTGCGCGACGCGGGCGTACGCGTGCTCGCCGCCGACGGGGCGGGCGAGGACGACCTCGACGACGAACTCGACGCCGGCACCATGGGCGGCCCCACCGCCTGGATCTTCGGCAACGAGGCGTGGGGGCTTCCGGAGAAGACCCGCGCGCTCGCCGACGCCGTCGTGCGCGTCCCCATCCACGGAAAGGCCGAGAGTCTGAACCTGGCGACCGCCGCGGCCGTATGTCTCTACGCCTCGGCGCGCGCCCAGCGCGCCGGGGCCAAGGGCGCCCCCGCGACCTGAGGACCACTCGCTCAGGGGGTCGGCGACGTCACTTTGAGCTAGTAGGGTGACGCACTCGGGGGCCCACTGCGCCGGCGGAGAGGTGGGGTACGGGGAGATGACGGTCGGGACCAGCAGACCGGCAGAGCCACAGGACGCGGCCCTGTGGGGCCACGAGGCGTCCTGTGTCGACCCCGACGACCTCCCCGACGGTCTGGTGATCGCCGACGAGCGGGGTCTCGTCGTCTGCTTCAACGCGGCCGCCGTCCGGATCACCGCCGTCGCCAGGACCGACGCCGTCGGGCTCCCGCTGGAACGCGTGCTGCCGCTCGAGGACCTCAAGGGCCGCCGCTGGTGGACCCTGACCGACCCGTACGGCGGGCTCGCCACCCGCGTCGGTCAGCCCGAGCGCAATCTCCTGCTCCCCGGCGGCCGCGAGGTCCTCGTCTCGGCCCGCTACGTGCGCGACTTCCCCACCGGCCCGCTGCGCCGGCTCGTGGTCAGCCTGCGCGGCACGGAGGCCCGCCGCCGCAGCGAACGCAGCAACGCCGAGCTGATCGCCACCGTCGCCCACGAACTGCGCTCGCCCCTGACCTCCGTCAAGGGCTTCACCGCCACGCTCCTCGCCAAGTGGGAACGGTTCACCGACGACCAGAAGCGGCTGATGCTGGAGACCGTCGACGCCGACGCGGGCCGCGTGACCCGCCTCATCGCGGAGCTCCTCGACATCTCCCGGATCGACTCCGGCCGCCTCGAAGTGCGCCGCCAGCCCGTCGACCTCGGCGCCGCCGTACGCCGCCACGTCGACGCGCACGTGGCCGCCGGGCAGGCTCCCGACCGGTTCCGCGTCCGGGTCAGCGCGCCGCTGCCCGAGCTGTGGGCCGACCCCGACAAGGTCGACCAGGTGCTCGGCAACCTGCTGGAAAACGCGGTGCGGCACGGAGAGGGAACTGTCACCATCGACATAGCGCCCTCGCACTGCGGAGCCGAGCAGAACGGTGCCGGCACCGCCGTCACCGTGACCGACGAGGGCCCGGGCATTCCGGAGGAGTCGATGAGCCGAGTCTTCACCCGCTTCTGGCGGGGGAGCAAACGCGGCGGCACCGGCCTCGGTCTGTACATCGTCAAGGGCATCGTCGAGGCGCACGGCGGGACGATCACCGTCGGCCGCGGACCCGCCGGCGGCGCCGAGTTCCGATTTACGTTGCCCGTCGGCACCCCGGCGCATCTCCTCTAGCGGTCCCTCCAGGGTCGCCGCGGGAGGGCCCGGGCGGCCCGCGGGCTCATTCGCCGCTCCACACCCCGTTAGACTCGACTTTTGGCACCTTTGCGTCCTCGGTCGTCCCTGACGTGCGGGGTCCCCAGCCAGACCATCGGAAGTACGGGAAGAGATGTCCGCACCCAATAAGTCGTACGACCCGGTTGAGGTCGAGGCACTGAAACCGGAAGAGATCGAGCGGATGCGGGACGAGGCGCTCGCCGCCTTCGCCGCCGCAGACTCCCTCGACGCGCTCGCACACGCGAAGTCCGCGCACACCTCCGGCAGCTCGCCGCTCTCCCTCGCCAACCGCGAGATCGGCGCACTGCCGCCGCAGGCCAAGGCGGAGGCCGGCAAGCGCGTGGGCCAGGCCCGCGCCGAGGTCGGCAGGGCGTTCGCCGCCCGCCAGAGCGAGCTCGAGGCCGAGCGCGACGCCCGGGTGCTCGTCGAGGAGGCCGTGGACGTCACGCTGCCCCACGACCGCGTCCCCGCCGGTGCCCGCCACCCGCTGACCACGCTCTCCGAGCGCATCGAGGACGTCTTCGTGGCCATGGGCTACGAGGTCGCGGAGGGCCCGCAGGTCGAGGCCGAGTGGTTCAACTTCGACGCGCTCAACATCGGCCCGGACCACCCGGCGCGCGGTGAGCACGACACCTTCTTCGTCCAGGACGAACAGGGCGGCGCGGACTCCGGCGTGGTGCTGCGCACCCACACCTCGCCCGTGCAGATCCGTTCGCTCATCGACCGGGAGCCGCCGGTCTACGTGATCTGCCCCGGCCGGGTGTACCGCACCGACGAGCTGGACGCCACGCACACTCCCGTCTTCCACCAGGTCGAACTGCTCGCCGTCGACGAGGGCCTGACCATGGCCGACCTCAAGGGCACCCTCGACCACATGGTCCAGGCGCTGTTCGGCGAGGGCATGAAGACCCGGCTGCGGCCCAACTTCTTCCCCTTCACCGAGCCGTCCGCCGAGATGGACATGGTCTGCTACGTCTGCCGCGGCGAGTCCGTCGGCAACCCGGACCGGCCCTGCCGCACCTGCTCCAGCGAGGGCTGGATCGAGCTCGGCGGCTGCGGGATGGTCAACCCGAAGGTGCTCACCGCCTGCGGCGTCGACCCCGCCAAGTACAGCGGATTCGCCTTCGGGTTCGGCATCGAGCGGATGCTGATGTTCCGCCACAACGTCGAAGACATGCGAGACATGGTCGAGGGTGACGTCCGGTTCACCCGGCCGTTCGGGATGGAGATCTGATGCGGGTCCCGCTTTCCTGGCTGCGGGAGTACGTCGACCTGCCGGCGACGGAGACCGGCCGTGACGTCCAGGCCAAACTCATCGCCGCCGGCCTCGAGGTCGAGACCGTCGAGCAGCTCGGCGCCGGGCTCAAGGGCCCCCTGGTCGTCGGCCAGGTGCTGACCATCGAGGAACTGACGGAGTTCAAGAAGCCGATCCGCTTCTGCACCGTCGACGTCGGTCACGCCAACGGCACCGGCGAGCCGCAGGAGATCGTCTGCGGCGCCCGCAACTTCTCCGTCGGCGACAAGGTCGTCGTGGTCCTCCCGGGCGCCGTGCTGCCCGGCGACTTCGCGATCGCCGCCCGCAAGACGTACGGCAAGACGTCCCACGGCATGATCTGCTCCGGCGACGAGCTCGGCATGGGCGACGACGGCTGGGGATCCCCGCGGACGGAGTCTGGGGGAGGAGGCATCATCGTGCTCCCGCCCGAGTACGAGGTCGGCACCGACGCGATCGAGCTCCTCCAGCTCGTCGACGAGGTCCTCGACATCGCCGTCACACCCGACCGCGGCTACGCCCTCTCGCTGCGCGGCGTCGCCCGCGAGGCGGCCACCGCCTACGGGCTGCCGCTGCGCGACCCCGCGCTGCTCGACGTGCCCGGACCCAACTCGTACGGCTACGGCGTCAAGGTCGCCGACCCGATCGGCTGCGACAGCTTCACCGCGCGCACCGTCGTCGGCCTCGAGCCAGAGGCACGCTCCCCGATCTGGCTCAAGCGCCGGCTGCAGAAGGCCGGGATGCGCCCGATCTCCCTCGCCGTCGACATCACCAACTACGTGATGCTCGAACTCGGCCAGCCGCTGCACGCCTACGACCGCTCCCGTCTCGACGGGCCGATCGGGGTGCGCCGCGCCGAGCCCGGCGAGAAGCTCACCACTCTCGACGGGGTCAAGCGCGTGCTCGACGCCGAGGACCTCGTCATCACCGACGACCGCGGGCCCATCGGCCTCGCGGGCGTCATGGGCGGCGCCAACACCGAGATCGCCGACCACGACGACACCGCGGGTGCCACCACCGAGGTCGTCATCGAGGCCGCGCACTTCGACCCGGTCGCGATCGCCCGCACCGCGCGGCGCCACAAGCTGTCCTCCGAGGCGTCCAAGCGCTTCGAGCGCGGCGTCGACCCGCAGGCCGCGGCCGCCGCCGCGCAGCGCACCGTCGACCTGCTGGTGCTCCTCGCCGGCGGCACCGCGGAGGGCGGTGTCACCCAGGTCGTCGCGCCCAGCGCGCCGCGGACGATCGCCATGCCCGCGGACCACCCCGACCGCGTCGCGGGCGTCAGCTACGGCCGCGAGACCGTGGTGCGCCGCCTCCAGGAAGTGGGCTGCGACGTCTACGGGCAGGACGCGCTCGTCGTCACCGTCCCCTCGTGGCGGCCCGACCTCACCGAGCCCAACGACCTCGCGGAAGAGGTCATCCGGCTCGAGGGCTACGAGAACCTTCCCTCGACGCTGCCCACGCCGCCGTCCGGCCGTGGGCTCACCGCCCGCCAGCGGCTGCACCGACGGGTCGGCCGCGCGCTGGCCGGCGCGGGCTACGTGGAGGCGCCGAACTACCCCTTCATCGGCGAACCGGTCCTCGACCAGCTCGGCCTGGAGGCGGACGACGCCCGCCGCCGGGTCGTCAGGCTCGTCAACCCGCTCTCCGACGAGGAGCCGGCGCTGCGCACCACGCTGCTGCCCGGCCTCCTCGCCGCACTGCGCCGCAACGACGGCCGCGGCAGCCACGACCTGGCACTCTTCGAGACCGGTCTCGTCTTCCGTCCCACCGGCGAGGAGCGTCCCGCGGTACGCCTCCCCGTCGACCGCCGCCCCACCGACGAGGAGATCGCCGGACTCGACGCCGCACTGCCGCGCCAGCCGCGGCGCGTCGCCGTCGTCCTCGCGGGCGCCCGCGAGCAGAACGGCTGGTGGGGCAAGGGCCGTCCGGCCGACTGGGCCGACGCGATCGAGGCCGGCCGGCTCGTCGCCCGCGAGGCGGGCGTCGAACTCACCGTCCGCGCCGACCAGCACGCGCCGTGGCACCCGGGCCGCTGCGCCGCGCTGTACGCGACGGTGGACGGCGAGGAGACCCTCGTCGGCCACGCGGGCGAACTGCACCCGCGCGTCGTCAAGGCGCTGCACCTGCCGGACCGCACCTGCGCGACGGAGCTGGAGCTCGACGTGCTGGAGCGGGCGACGACCGGTGCGGTCCAGGCGCCGCGGATCTCCACGTTCCCCGTCGCCACGCAGGACGTCGCGCTCGTCGTCGCCGACGACGTGCCCGCGGCGGACGTCGAGTCCGCGCTGCGCGAGGGCGCGGGCGAACTGCTGGAATCCATCCGCCTGTTCGACGTCTTCACCGGCGAGCAGATCGGCGACGGCCGCAAGTCGCTCGCGTACGCGCTGCGCTTCCGCGCGGCGGACCGCACGCTGACGGTCGACGAGGCGTCGTCCGCGCGGGACGCGGCGGTGGTGCTGGCGTCCGACCGTACGGGAGCGGTGTTGCGGGGCGCGTGACGTTTGCGTCCCTCCCGACCCGGCCCCTGGCGCGCATGCGCGCCAGGGGCCGGGCGCGTTGGTGGGCGACGTCGGCTGCGGGGGCGTGTCCCCCTGCCGGCCCCTTCTCGCTGTACCGGATGTGCCGCTCCGCCGCGTGGCGGGGCAGGCCCCGGACCTCGTACCGCCTCCGGGCGCTATGCCGGGCTCCGCCCGGACCCGGGCCCGTGCCGATGGGTGGGCGGGGCTTCGCCCGGGCCTGGTACCGCGCTTCGCGCGGTGGTCTCAGTCTTCCCCCGCCGGACCCGGCACATCCAGCCCCGTAGGGGGAGAGGCGCGGGGTTCGGGGCAGCGCCCCGACGAGAGCGCCACACCCGGCCTCGCCGGTGTTTGAGGCGGAGCCCCCGGGCCGGGAAGGGGCGGGTAGGGGACAAGCCCCCGCAACGGGGTCGGGGCGTGCGCGCCGTTCGTCCTGCCGCGGAGTGTCGGGCAGATCAGCAGGACGAACGGCGCCGAAGGGCCACCGCACTGTACGAGGGGGAGCCGGCGGCCCGGTCGCCTCCCGAAGAGGCAGTTCAGTCAACAGCCCCCCGCCCACCCGCCGGCAGCGCACGCGAGCCAAGGAAAGGCGCACTGCGTTCACACCCCGTGCGAACGCGCCTCTCCACTACCCTGAGCGGACTCGAGTCACCGGGAGGGTGCCATGCAGCCCAACGCCCTGCCCAACACCCTGCTCGACGCCCTGCTCGATGAGGCCGGCTTCTCGCACGCGGGGCTCGCCGCCCGTGTCAACCGGGCGGGCGCGGCCAGGGGACTTGCGCTGCGGTACGAACACACCGCAGTCGCACGGTGGTTGAAGGGCCAGCGGCCCCGCGGCCAGGTCCCCGACCTGATCTGCGAGGTGCTCGCGGGCCGGCTGGGGCGCGCGGTCACCCTCGACGACATCGGTCTCGGCGTACCCGCGCCGGACCGCGCCGTGCCGCACGGCTCGTCGCTGTCCGGGTTCGTGGAGCGGGCCACCGCGCAGTGGCGCTACGAGGCCCAGCAGCGGCAACGCCCGTACGGCGACTCACAGGAAGCCGCGCCCGCCGTCACCGGCACCACCGCCGTGATGCCGGTCTGGGAGTGGGAGAACCCGCCGGAGGACACGGATGTCTCGCGCGACGGCCGTACCCGGGTCGCCGCCGGAGACGTCGAGATGCTCCGCGCCGCCCGCGCGCACTATGAGCTGATGTACCGGCGGACGGGCGGTGTCGCGACCCGCGCCCGCGTCGTCGGCTTCCTCAACGCGGAGACCGCGCCGCTTCTGCGCGGCTCGTACGGCGACGCGCTGGGCCGCCGGCTGCACCGGGCCGCGGGGGGCCTGGTGGCGGTGGCCGGCATCTGCTCGTACGACTCGGACGCGCAGGGCCCTGCCCAGCGCTACTTCCACCAGGCGCTGCGCCTGGCGAAGGCGAGCGGCGACCGGGGGCTCGGCGCGTACGTCATCGCGCTGCTGGTCAACCAGTCGCTGTTCCTGTCCGAGCACCGGCAGGCCGTCGCCTTCGCCGAGGCGGCGCTGCGCGCGGCCGGCCGGCGGATCACCCCGGCCCTCGCCGCCGACCTGTACGCGATGCAGGCCAAGGCGTACGCCCATCTCGGCGATGCCTCCGGCGCGCTGACGTGCGTCCGGCGTGCGGAGTCGGAGGCCGGTCGGATCCGTCCGGGGCACGAGCCCGACGAGACCGGCTATGTCGAGCCGGGCCTGGTCGACGTACAGGTCGCGGAGGCGCTGCTCGGTCTGGGCGATCTCACGGCGGCCAGGGCGCACGCGGCGGCCGCCGTCGGCACGCCGGCGCACGACCGGGGACGGGTGCACCGGCTCGCGATGCTGTGCCAGATCGAGCTGCGGCAGGGTGAGCCGGACCGTGCGGCGCGGACGGCGGCGGAGATGCTGGAGCGGGCCAGGGGGATGGAGTCGCAGCGGCTGCGGGACCGGCTGCGGGCGGTGCGCGAGCATCTGGCGGCCAGTGGCTGCGCCGGCGCGAAGGAGACGGCCGAACTCATCGGAGGGGCGCTGCGCGTTCCCCTCTGACCGCGCTCCTGCTGCCATGTTGCCATCCTCTTGTCGGAAGGCGGCAGAAACGTGCAGTGGACGAACTTGAACGAACAAACCGTGTATGAGAACCGGTGGTTCAGGGTCAGGCTCGCGGACGTCGAGCTCCCCGACGGCCGGCACCTGGACCACTTCCTGGTCCGTCTCCGTCCGGTCGCCGTGGCGACGGCGGTCAACGAGGCCAACGAGGTGCTGATGCTCTGGCGGCACCGGTTCATCACCGACAGCTGGGGGTGGGAGCTGGCCGCCGGTGTCGTCGAGGACGGCGAGGACGTCCGGGCGGCGGCGGCCAGGGAGATGGAGGAGGAAACCGGCTGGCGGCCCGGCCCTCTCCGGCATCTGCTGACCGTGGAGCCGTCCAACGGTCTCACCGACGCCCGCCACCACCTCTACTGGGCGGAGGACGCCACGTACACCGGTCACCCCGTGGACGACTTCGAGTCCTCGCGCCGCGAGTGGGTCCCGCTCAAGCTGGTGCCGGACATGATCGCCCGGGGCGAGGTCCCGGCCGCCGGTATGGCGGCCGGGCTGCTGATGCTGCACCACCTGCGGCTCGGCTGACGGCCGGGCCGGCCCGGTGGCGGGGCTCAGGAGTACGTGTAGAAGCCGGAGCCCGTCTTGCGGCCCAGCCGGCCCGCGTCCACCATCCGCTGCAGCAGCGGGGGAGCGGCGTACAGGGGCTCCTTGAACTCCGCGTACATGCTGTCGGCGACCGAGGCCACCGTGTCGAGGCCGATCAGGTCGGAGAGCTTCAGCGGTCCCATGGGGTGGGCGCAGCCCATCTCCATGCCGTTGTCGATGTCCTCGCGCGAGGCGATGCCCGACTCGAACATCCGGATCGCCGAGAGGAGGTACGGGATGAGAAGGGCGTTGACCACGAAGCCGGAGCGGTCCTGGGCGCGGATCGGGTGCTTGTCCAGCACCTGCTGCACCACGGCCTCCGACCGCTTGATGGTCTCCTCGGAGGTGGTCAGCGCGGGAATCAGCTCGACGAGCCTCTGCACCGGGGCCGGGTTGAAGAAGTGGATGCCGATGACCTGGTCGGGGCGCGACGTCGCGACGGCCAGCTTCACCAGCGGGATGGAGGAGGTGTTGGACGCGAGAATCGCGTCCTGGCGGGTCACCACCTGGTCCAGCACCTGGAAGATCTCGGTCTTGACCTGCTCGTTCTCCACGACGGCCTCGATGACGAGGTCGCGGTCGGCGAACTCCCCGAGGTCGGTCGTGAAGCTCAGCCTCTCCAGGGTGGCGTTCAGCTCCTCCTCGCTGATCTTGCCGCGCTCGGCGGCCTTCGAGAGGGAGTTGAACAGCCGGGTGCGTCCGATCTCCAGGGCCTCGCCCGTGGTCTCGGCCACCTTCACCTCGAGGCCGCTGCGGGCGCACACCTCCGCGATGCCCGCGCCCATCTGGCCGCAACCCACCACTCCGACGCGTGCAATGTCGGCCATTGAGTCCGTCACCTCGTGCCTTTCGCTGATCCTTCGGCAGGTCCCCCGTATGGTTCCGGCGCCCGCCCGACCCCACGACGTTACTCCGGATGTGTGGGTGCTCGAGCGCCCGGGGCGGGCATGCTCTGCGGACACGGCGGTGCACACCGAGTCCGACAGGGGTGGGTAAATGGGGCGTTTCGGTAGAAGAGGGTTCGTGGTGACGGCGGTCGGCGCACTCGCCGCGTTCGCGACGGCCGGGGACGCGGCCGCCGGACGTGCCGCGTCCGAGGACCGGTCGCGGGCCCGGGAGAAGCGCCGCCGGGAGACGAAGCCGGAGTTCCGCGGGATGTGGCTCGCCACCGTCGCGAACCGGGACTGGCCCTCGCGGCCGGGCCTCACGGCCGACCGGCAGCGCGCCGAACTGCTGTCGTACCTCGACACCGCGGTGGAGCGCCGGCTGAACGCCGTGGTCCTCCAGGTGCGGCCCACCGCCGACGCCCTGTGGCCGTCGCCGCACGAGCCGTGGAGCCAGTACCTGACCGGCGTCCAGGGCCAGGACCCGGGCTGGGACCCGCTCGGCACCGCGGTGCGCGAGGCGCACCGGCGCGGCCTGGAGCTGCACGCCTGGTTCAACCCGTACCGCGTGGCCACGCACACCGACCCGACGCGCCTGGTCGAGAACCATCCGGCCAGGGTCCATCCGGAGTGGGTCGTCGCGTACGGCGGGAAGCTGTACTACGACCCGGGCGTACCGGAGGTCCGGCGCTTCGTCCAGGACGCGATGCTGGACGCCGTCGTCCGCTACGACGTCGACGCGGTCCACTTCGACGACTACTTCTACCCGTATCCGGTCCCCGACCTGGTCTTCGACGACGACGCGACCTTCGCCCGGTACGGCGGCGGGTTCACCGACAAGGCCGCGTGGCGCCGGGACAACATCGACCGGCTGGTCCGGGAGACGGCCGCCCGGATCAAGGCCGCGAAGAAGCACGTCCGGTTCGGGATCAGCCCCTTCGGCGTGTGGCGCAACGCGGCGACGGACCCGCTCGGTTCGCGTACCGAGGCCGGCGTGCAGACCTACGACGACCTGCACGCGGACACCCGCCGCTGGGTCAAGGAGGGCTGGATCGACTACGTCGTACCCCAGGTCTACTGGCACATGGGCTTCGCGCCCGCCGACTACGAGACGCTCGTGCCCTGGTGGGCCGAGGTGGCGAGCGGCACCGGCGTGGACCTCTTCATCGGCGAGGCCCTCTACAAGGCCGGTGCGCCGGGACAGCCGGAGGCGTGGCAGGACCCGACGGAACTCTCCCGGCACCTCACGTACGCCAAGAGATATCCGGAGGTCGGCGGTCACTGCTACTTCTCCGCGACGGAGGTCGTGGCCGACCCGATCGGCGCGATGTCCGAGGTCGTGGCCGACCACTACCCGTCCAGGGTCCGGCCGCCGGCCTGACGCCGGCGCCGGAGCGGCGGATTCAGGTCTTCTCGTGGTGCCTGACGACGGTGTCGGGCCCGGGGGACATGAGCGCTTCGTGCCCGTCCTCGAAGCGGACGCGGAACGGCGGACTGCCCTGAGGGCCCAGCACCTCGACGACTTCGGCGACCTTGTCGTGCTGTCCCACGGTCCTGCCGTGCACCAGCAGTGTGTCGCCCACGTTCGCTTGCATCGGGAGGGACCTCCTCGAAGCGGCTCGATGTGTCGAATGGTCCGTTTTCGAGTCTACGGCCGGGGAGGCCCGCCGCACCCTCAGCTGCGGGACCGCTGGGTGGCGGCGATGCACACCAGAACGGCGACCGCCGCCGGCGGGGCCGTGGGCGAGAGGTCCTCGCCGAGCAGCAGCACCGCCCACACCAGCGTGAGCAGGGGCTGGGCCAGCTGAAGCTGGCTGGCCCTGGCGACACCGATCTCGGCCATGCCCCGGTACCAGACGTACAGACCGAAGAACGTGGACCCGGCCGCGACCCAGAGCAGCCCGGTCACGCCGCGCACGCCGAGGTCGACCGGCTCGTACGACAGGGCCACGGCGGAGCCGGCGAGCGCGAGCGGCAGGCACAGCACCAGCGCCCAGCCGATCACGTGCCAGCCCGGCATCTCCCGGGCGAGCCGGCCGCCCTCCGTGTAGCCGGCGGCGCACACCAGCAGCGCGCAGAACAGATACAGGTCGCTCGTGTGCAGCGCACCACCGCTCTCGTGGACCGTGAACGCGATCACGACGGCCGCGCCGGCGAGCGCCGCGGCCCAGAACGTACGGGACGGCCGGCCGCCGGTGCGCAGCGCGGCGAGCGCCGCGGTCGTCAGCGGCAACAGCCCCACGACCACGGCGGCGTGCGAGGAGGTCGACGTACGCAGCGCGAGCGTCGTCAGCAGCGGGAAGCCCACGACCACGCCGGCGGCGACCGTCGCCAGGCCGGCCCAGTGGCGGCGCTCCGGCAGCGGCACGCGCAGCGCCAGCAGGAACGCGCCCGCGACCGCCGCGGCGAGCACGCCGCGCAGCGCGGTCAGAGACCACGGGCCGAAGCTCTCGAGGCCCCAGACCGTGGACGGAAACGTCAGGGAGAACGAGACGACGCCCAGCGCGGCGAGCAGCGTGCCCCTGCTGACCGCTATCGTCTTCTCGGTGGTAGCGCTATCCTGTGCTGTCATGCATGAGCGTAGCAGCGTGGCTGACCTCGCGTCTTCTCTGAAAAGCGAGCTGGACCGCTATCCGGAAGGTGGAAAGCTGCCGTCCAGTCGGGCGCTGGTCGAGCGCTTCCGGGTGTCCCCGGTGACCGTCTCCCGGGCACTCGGGCAACTCGTCGCCGAGGGGCTCGTCGTCACCCGCCCCGGCGCGGGCGCCTACCGGGCCGGGCCGCGTCCCGACACACCGCCCGTCGGCGACACCTCCTGGCAGGAGGTCGCTCTCAGCGCCGACGCCGCGGCGGACATCGTGCCGAGAGCGGTCGACGCGGCCGGCGTCCTGGTCACCCTCGCCGCGCCGCCGACGGGTGTGGTCGAGTTCAACAGCGGCTATCTGCACCCGTCCCTCCAGCCGGAACGCGCCATGGCCGCCGCGCTCGCCCGCGCCGGACGCCGGCCGGGGGCCTGGGGCCGCCCGCCCATCGACGGGCTGCCCGAACTGCGCGAATGGTTCGCCCGCGGGCTCGGCGGCACCGTCACCGCCGCCGACGTGCTGGTCACCGCGGGCGGCCAGTCGGCGCTGACCACCGCACTGCGCGCGCTCGCGCCGCCCGGCGCGCCGGTCCTCGTGGAGTCGCCCACGTACCCGGGCATGCTCGCCATCGCCCGGGCCGCCGGGCTGCGGCCCGTGCCGGTGCCCGTGGACCCGGACGGCGTACGGCCACAGCTGCTGGAGGCGGCGTTCCGGGCCACCGGTGCGCGGGTCTTCGTCTGCCAGCCGCTCTTCCAGAACCCGACGGGCGCCGTCCTCGGGCCCGAGCGCCGCGCCGCTGTGCTGCGGATCGCCCGCGAGGCCGGGGCCTTCGTCGTGGAGGACGACTTCGCCCGCCGTCTCGTCCACGCCGGCGCGGGCCCCTTGCTCCCGCCTCTGGTGGCGGACGACCACGACGGCGTCGTCGTGCACGTCAGCTCGCTCACCAAGGCGACCTCGCCCAGCCTGCGGGTGGGCCTCCTCGCCGCCCGCGGCCCGGTGCTCGAACGGCTCCGCGCCATCCACGTCGTCGACAACTTCTTCGTCCCCCGGCCCCTCCAGGAGGCCGCCCTGGAGCTGGTCGGCGCGCCCGCGTGGAGCCGCCATCTGCGGACCGTGTCCGCCGAGCTCAAGAGCCGCCGCGACACCATGACAGCCGCTCTGCGGCTGGAGCTGCCCGAACTGGCCCTGCCCCACATTCCCGCCGGCGGATACCACCTGTGGCTGCGGCTGCCGGACGGCGCCGACGAGACCGCTCTCGCCGCCGCCGCCCTGCGGGCGGGCGTCGCCGTGGCACCCGGCCGCCCCTACTTCTGCGCCGAACCTCCCGCCGGGCACGTCCGGTTGAGCTTCGCGGGCGTCGCGGGCCCGGCGGAGATCACGGAAGGCGTCCGCAGACTGCGCACCGCCTACGGCGAGGCGCCGCACTGAGACCGGCGGGCGCGGGCCCCGCCGGACCGCCCGGAATCACCGGTCTCCGCTGTCTGCGACCCCTTGACCTGTGCGGCGTCGGCCAGCACCATCACGCCATGAGTGTCCGGGTCACATTGGTCGCAGCCGCGCGCACCTCCACGCTGCTCACCGAGCGCTTCGACGACGAGCGGCCGCTCGACCAGGCGGGCTGGCACGAAGTGCAGATCGCCGCCCACGCCCTCGTACCGCTCAGCTCGGCCGAGCTGCGCTACTGCTCGCCCACCCCGCGCAGCCGGGCGACCGGTGAGGCACTGGGCTTCGCGCCCCTGGCGCAGCCCGCGCTGCGGGACTGCGACATGGGCCGCTGGCGCGGGTACACGCTCGCCGAGGTCACCGCCAGGGAACCCGCCGCCGTCGACGCGTGGCTGGCCGATCCGCGCAGCGCCCCGCACGGCGGGGAGCCGCTGCTGGCGTTCATCTCGCGGATAGGGGGCTGGCTGGACACCCGCCCCGCACAGGACTGCGGCTCCATCGTCGCCGTGGCGGAGCCCGCCGTCGTACGGGCGGCGTTCGTGTACGCGCTGCGGGCCCACCCCTCGATGTACTGGAACGTCGACGTCCGGCCGCTGTCGACGGTGACGCTGACCGGCGAACCGGGCCGCTGGCACCTGTGCCTCGAAGCCGTCGCCTGAAGCACGCCGTCTTCTCACTCCTCGCGGACCTCGCCGAGCCGGCGCCGCAGGAACGCCGCCTCGGCCGCGTTCCCGGCACCGGCGAGCGCCGCCTCATAGGCGGTCACCGCCTCCGCGCGACGCCCTAGGCGGCGCAGCAGATCGGCCCGGACCGCGTGCAGGACATGGAACGAGCCCAGTTCCGTACGGAGCCCGTCGACCAGCCGCAGCGCCGCCCGCGGGCCCTGGACCTCGGCCACCGCGACCGCCCGGTTGAGCGCCACGACGGGGCCCGGGGCGATCGCCGTCAGCTGGTCGTACAGCCGCAGCACCTGGCCCCAGTCCGTGGACGCCGCGTCCGGCGCGTCGCTGTGGACGGCGCTGATCGCCGCCTGGATCTGGTACGGCCCCGGCCGGCTCCGCCGCAGGCAGCGGCGGACCAGCGCCTGCCCCTCCGCGACGAGCTCCGCGTCCCACAGCCGCCGGTCCTGCTCGGGCAGCGGCACCAGCTCGCCGCCGGGGCCGGTCCGCGCCGGACGCCGGGACTCGGTGAGCAGCATCAGCGCCAGCAGACCGAGCACCTCGGGCTCGTCGGGCATGAGACCGGCCAGCAGCCGGCCCAGCCGGACCGCTTCCGCGCACAGGTCCTCGCGGACCAGCCGGTCGCCGGACCCGGCGTCGTAGCCCTCGTTGAAGATCAGATAGACGACCGACAGCACGGCCGGGAGCCGGTCGGGCAGTTCGTGACCGTCCGGGACCCGGTAGGGGATGCGGGCGTCGCGGATCTTGCCCTTCGCCCGCACCAGCCGCTGCGCCATCGCCGGCTCCGCGACCAGGAAGGCCCGCGCGATCTCCGCGGTGGTGAGCCCGCCGAGGAGCCGCAGCGTCAGTGCGACGCGGGCGGCCGGGGCGAGCGCCGGATGGCAGCAGGTGAAGATCAGGCGGAGCCGGTCGTCCTCCACGGGGCCCTCCTCCGCGGCTTCGGCGGGCCGTACCGGTTCGGCGGGCGCCCGCAGCAGCGCCGCCTGGGCGTGCCGGTCCGCGCGGGCGGCCTCACGGCGCAGCCGGTCGACCGCCGCGTTGCGCGCGGTGGTGATGATCCAGCCGGCCGGACGGGGCGGCAGCCCGTCGTCCGGCCAGCGCCGTACCGCCGCGGTGAAGGCGTCCTGGACGGCCTCCTCCGCGATGTCGATGTCGCCGAACCGCCGTACCAGGACCGCGACCGCGCGCCCGTACTCCTCGCGGAACACCCGCTCCACGACGGCCGTCGGCACGGCGGGGGTACGGGAACTCATCCGCAGCTTCCGTACCGCAAGGGCCTCACCTCGATCGGCAGCGTGATCGCGCGAGCGAGCTTGCGGCCCCATTCGAGGGCGGCGTCGAGATCGGGGGCCTCGATGACCGTGAAGCCACCGATGTGCTCCTTGCCCTCGATGTACGGGCCGTCCGTCATGAGCACCTCGTCGTCCTTGCAGCGGACGACGGTGGCGGTGCTCGGTGCGTGCAGGCCGCCGGCGAAGACCCAGGCGCCGGCCGCCCTGAGCTCGGCGTTGACGGCCTCCACGTCCCGCATGATCGGGTCCAGGACCTCGGGCGGCGGCACGTCACCGTCGGGCTGGTAGATGCTGAGCAGGTACTGCGTCATGGCGCTCCTCCTTCGTGGTGCCGCGGCGTCCTGCCGTGGTCTCACTCTCTACACGAAGGGGGTTGTGCCGGATCGACAGCGGCGGCGGAAATCGGGCGGATTATTTTTCCGCGGCGTCACCGCGGCGCCGGACTCCGCCCGGCGCGGGCCCCGGTCGGCGGCCGGGGTCTTTCGTTCGGCTCGGGCCGGATCGGTGAGCGGGTCTGGTGCATGGAGTTCCCCGGGCCCACCGGGGCCGAGGCAATGGGGTCTCCCCGGGCCCACCGGGGCCGAGGGGACGGGTCGCAAGGCGGAGGATGGTCTACGGGGGAATCGGCGACTGACGACGACGCGGCGAGGTGCGGTGCCAGGGCACGCGAGCCCGGCAAGGTCCGAACGAGAGGCCCCTAGGACCGGCGGCGGGGTTTGCCGCGCTTGCTTCCCTTGCCGCCGCTTCTGCCGCCGCCCTTGGGGGCGGGCGATCCGCCGCGGGCGCGCTTCGCGGCCGGGCTGCCCGCCGCCGACCCGCGACGGGCCGCGCCCGTCTCGGGGCGCTTGGCCTTCGGCTGCGCCGCGGCGGGGGCGCGGCCCCGGGTGCTGTTGACCGTCCGCCCGCGGACGATCCCGATGAACTCCTCCACCAGGTCCGTCGTCTCGTCCTCCGGCCACGACAGCGCGACGCGCGACTCGGGGGCGTCGGAGACCGGCCGGTAGGTGAGATCCCTGCGGTGGTGCAGACGGGCCAGCGACTGGGGGACGACCAGGACGCCGACGCCCGCCGCCACCAGTTCGATCGCGTCGGCCGTCGTGGCGGGGCGTTCGATCGCGGGCCGGCCCGGCAGGCTCTCCCACTCCAGGGTGTCGTCGAGCGGATGCAGCACGACGTCGTCGGCGAGATCGCCGGCGGTCACCTCCTCGACCGCCGCCACGACATGGTCCTTCGGGACCACCACGACCGTCGTCTCGGTGTAGAGGGGGATCGCGCTGAGCCCGGTCCGGTCGAGCGGCGACCGTACGAGACCGGCGTCGGCGTCGCCGCGCCGCAGCGCGTCCGGCGCGTCGGCGGCGGGCACCGCGACGAGGGCGAGGGGGACGTCGGGCAGTCGCTCGTGCCAGATGCGGACCCACTTGGCCGGCGTCACACCCGGGACATAGGCGAGCCGGAACGATGGGGGTGCTTCCGAGCCTGTCACCCGGCCAGGTTACCGGTCGTGGCCGCGGCCACCGTGGCCGGAGGCGCCGCGCACGCTCGTTACCCTTGGCCTCATGACCTCGCACCAGACCACCCAGACGATGAAGCCCGCGACCGCGGCGAAGAAGCTGGGTGTGTACCTCCCGGCCACGCCCACCGAGTTCCAGGAGGGCGTCGTCACCCGCAGCGAGCTGAACGCGCTGCAGACCGATCCTCCCCAGTGGCTGCAGGACCTGCGCCGCAACGGCCCGCACCCGCGGCCCGTGGTCGCGGCGAAGCTCGGCGTCTCCATCGCGGGCCTCGCCCGCGGCGGTGTCACGGAGCCGCTCACCACGGAGCAGATCGACGAGCTGAAGCAGGAGCTGCCCGGCTGGCTGCGGCAGGAGCGTGCCACGCAGGCCGAGGTGCGCAAGGAGGCCGAGCGCATCAAGGAGAAGAACGCGGAGAAGAACGCGGCCCGGGACGACCGGTCCGCCGAGGCGCGCTGACGGACGGCCTCACCGGCCCCGCCCCGGCGATGGACGGCGTCCTGCCACCACCGCTCCGGTGCGGGGCCGCACTGGTTCTTCATTGCATAACCCTGCATTGCTGCGTATAGTCATGCCATCGCTGAGGAGGATTTTCGATGACGGTACGTGTGGCAGTCGCAGGGGCGAGCGGATACGCGGGCGGGGAACTGCTCCGCCTGCTCCTGGCCCACCCCGAGGTCGAGATCGGCGCCCTGACCGGCGGCTCCAACGCGGGCCGGCCCCTCGGCGGGCTCCAGCCGCACCTGCTGCCCCTGGCCGACCGGGTGCTCCGGCCCACCACCCCCGAGGTGCTCGCCGGGCACGACGTCGTCTTCCTGGCGCTCCCGCACGGGCAGTCCGCCGCCGTCGCCGATCAGCTCGGTGACGAGGTGCTGGTCGTCGACATGGGCGCCGACTTCCGGCTGAAGGACGCCGGCGACTGGCAGGCGTTCTACGGCTCCGAGCACGCCGGCACCTGGCCCTACGGCCTGCCCGAACTGCCGGGCGCCCGCGCCGCGCTGGAGGGGTCCAGGCGCGTCGCGGTGCCCGGCTGCTATCCGACCGCCGTCTCGCTCGCGCTGTTCCCGGCGTACCAGGCGGGGATCGCCGAGCCGGAGGCCGTGATCACCGCCGCCAGCGGGACGTCCGGCGCCGGCAAGGCGCTCAAGCCGCATCTGCTCGGCTCGGAGGTCATGGGCTCCATGAGCCCGTACGGCGTCGGCGGCGGCCACCGCCACACGCCCGAGATCGTCCAGAACCTCAGCGCGGTCGCGGGGGAGCGGGTCACCGTCTCCTTCACACCCACCCTGGCGCCCATGCCCCGCGGCATCCTCGCCACCTGCTCCGTGAAGGCGAAGCCCGGCACGACCGCGCAGGACGTGCGGGCGGCGTACGAGAAGGCGCTGGCCGACGAGGAGTTCGTCCACCTGCTGCCCGAGGGCCAGTGGCCCGCCACCGCCTCCGTCCACGGCTCGAACGCCGTCCAGATCCAGGTGGCCTTCGACGCGAACGCCGGCCGCGTCATCGCGATCAGCGCCATCGACAACCTCACCAAGGGCACCGCCGGCGGCGCGGTGCAGAGTATGAACATCGCCCTCGGACTTCCCGAGAGCACGGGACTTTCCACGATTGGAGTTGCGCCGTGAGCGTGACCGCAGCCAAGGGATTCACGGCGTCCGGTGTGGCCGCCGGGATCAAGGAGAACGGCAACCCCGACCTGGCCCTCGTGGTCAACACCGGGCCGCGCCGCGCCGCCGCGGGCGTGTTCACCTCCAACCGCGTCAAGGCCGCTCCCGTTCTGTGGTCCGAGCAGGTCCTCAAGGGCGGCGAGGTCGCCGCTGTGGTGCTCAACTCCGGCGGCGCCAACGCCTGCACGGGCCCCAAGGGCTTCCAGGACACCCACGCCACCGCCGAGAAGGTGGCCGACGTCCTCGGTCACAGCGCCGGCGAGGTCGCCGTCGCCTCCACCGGTCTGATCGGTGTGCTGCTCCCCATGGACAAGCTGCTCCCGGGCATCGAGCAGGCCGCCGCCCAGCTCTCCGAGTACGGCGGCGAGAAGGCCGCCATCGCCATCAAGACCACCGACACCGTCCACAAGACGGCCGTCGCCCGGGGCGGGGAGTCGCCCCAGGCCGAGGGCTCCGGGGAAGGCTGGACCGTCGGCGGCATGGCCAAGGGCGCGGGGATGCTCGCCCCCGGCCTCGCCACGATGCTCGTCGTCCTCACCACCGACGCCGATCTCGACTCCGCCGCCCTCGACACGGCGCTGCGCGACGCCACCCGGCAGACCTTCGACCGGATCGACTCCGACGGCTGCATGTCCACCAACGACACCGTGCTGCTGCTGGCCTCCGGCGCGAGCGGGATCACCCCCGGAGCGGCCGAGTTCGCCGAGGCCGTACGGGCCGTCTGCGACGACCTGGCCCGGCAGCTGATCGGTGACGCCGAGGGCGCGTCGAAGGACATCCGCATCGAGGTGATCAACGCGGCCAGCGAGGACGACGCCGTCGAGGTCGGCCGGTCCATCGCCCGTAACAACCTCCTCAAGTGCGCCGTCCACGGCGAGGACCCCAACTGGGGCCGGGTGCTCTCCGCCATCGGCACGACCGCGGCCGCCTTCGAGCCCGACCAGCTGGGCGTCGCCATCAACGGCGTCTGGGTCTGCAAGAACGGCTCGGTCGGCGAGGACCGCGACCTCGTCGACATGCGGTACCGCGAGGTCGAGATCACCGCGGACCTGGCCGCCGGTTCCGAGTCCGCCGTGATCTGGGCCAACGACCTCACCGCCGACTACGTCCACGAGAACAGCGCGTACAGCTCATGAGCACGCCCCAGAGCCCCACGCGGAAGCACACGGCGCTGCCCAAGGCGCAGATCCTCATCGAGGCGCTGCCCTGGCTGACCCGCCACTACGGCAAGACGGTCGTCATCAAGTTCGGCGGCAACGCCATGGTCGACGAGGACCTGAAGGCAGCCTTCGCCCAGGACGTCGTCTTCCTGCGCCAGGCCGGCCTCAAGCCGGTCGTCGTCCACGGCGGCGGACCGCAGATCTCCGCCGCGCTCGATCGGCACGGTCTGGTCAGCGAGTTCAAGGCCGGGCTGCGGGTCACCACCCCCGAAGCGATGGACGTCGTACGGATGGTCCTCGCCGGCCAGGTCCAGCGCGAACTGGTCGGCCTGCTCAACCAGCACGGGCCGCTCGCCGTCGGCATGACCGGCGAGGACGCCCACACCATCACCGCCACCAAGCACCAGCCGCAGATCGACGGAGAACTGGTCGACATCGGCCGCGTCGGCGAGATCACCGAGATCGACACCGGCGCCATCGCGGCGCTCCTCGCCGACGGCCGTATCCCGGTCATCTCCTCGATCGCGCGCTCCCAGGACGACGGACATGTCTACAACGTCAATGCTGATACGGCTGCTGCGGCACTCGCTGCGGCGCTGGGCGCCGAGACCCTGATGGTCCTCACCGACGTCGAGGGCCTCTACGAGGACTGGCCGAACAGCGACGAGGTGATCAGCCGGCTCACCGCCACCCAGCTCGAGAAACTGCTGCCCGACCTGTCCAGCGGCATGGTCCCCAAGATGGAGGGCTGCCTGCACGCCGTACGCAACGGGGTCAACACCGCCCGTGTGATCGACGGCCGGGTCCAGCACTCGATCCTGCTGGAGATCTTCACCGACGAAGGCATCGGCACCATGGTCGTGCCCGACGGACAGGGGGAATCATGAGCAACGACGAACTCACGCAGCGCTGGCGGAGCGTGATGACCGACAACTACGGCACGCCGAAGCTGTCCCTCGTACGCGGCGAGGGGACCAAGGTCTGGGACGCGGACGGCGCCGAGTACACCGACTTCGTGAGCGGCATCGCGGTCAACGCGCTCGGCCACGCCCACCCCGCCGTAGTCGAGGCCGTGACCCGCCAGATCTCCGCCCTCGGGCACGTCTCCAACCTGTTCGTGGCCGAGCCGCCCGTCGCGCTCGCCGAGCGGCTGCTCCAGCTCTTCGGCCGCCCCGGCAGGGTCTACTTCGCCAACTCCGGCGCCGAGGCCAACGAAGCCGCCTTCAAGATCGGCCGGCTGACGGGACGCCGGCACATGGTCGCCACCACCGGCGGCTTCCACGGCCGCACGATGGGCGCCCTGGCGCTCACCGGCCAGCCGGCCAAGCAGGAGCCGTTCCTGCCCCTGCCCTCGGACGTCACCCATGTCGCGTACGGCGACGTCGAGGCGCTGCGGGCGGCGGTCACCGAGGACACCGCGTTCGTCATCATCGAGCCGATCCAGGGCGAGAACGGCGTCGTCGTGCCGCCCAAGGGCTATCTGGAGGCCGCCCGCGCGATCACCCGCGCCACGGGCACGCTACTGGTGCTCGACGAGGTGCAGACCGGGGTCGGGCGGACCGGGCACTGGTTCGAGCACCAGGCCCACCAGGGCGTCGAGCCGGACATCGTCACCCTCGCCAAGGGGCTCGGCGGCGGCCTGCCCATCGGCGCCACCGTCGTCTTCGGCGAGGCGGCCGACCTGCTCAGGCCCGGCCACCACGGCACGACGTTCGGCGGCAACCCCGTCGCCTGCGCCGCCGGACTCGCCGTCCTCGACACCCTGGCCGCCGACGGCGCGCTCGACACGGTCAAGCGGCTCGGCGAGAAGCTGCGCGACGGAATCGAGGGCCTCGGCCATCCGCTCGTCTCCCACGTCCGCGGCAGCGGACTGCTGCTGGGTATCGTGCTCAGCGAGCCCCTCGCACCGAAGGTGCAGCAGGCGGCTCAGGACGCCGGTTTCCTGGTGAACGCCCCCGCGCCCGATGTCGTACGGCTCATGCCGGCCCTGACCATCGGCGACGCCGAGGTGGACGCGTTCCTCCAGGCGCTGCCCGGCGTCCTCGACGCGAGCAACGGGGAAGGACGAACCGGGGAATGAGACGACGATGACCGACGCGCAGGGCAACGAGCACGCCGGGCCGTCCGTGCCACAGACCCGGACGGCCCGCCACCGCAGGATCGTGGACATCCTCAACCGGCAGCCGGTGCGCTCCCAGAGCCAGTTGGCCAAGCTCCTCGCGGACAACGGACTGCACGTCACGCAGGCCACGCTCTCCCGCGACCTCGACGAACTGGGCGCGGTCAAGATCCGCAACACCGGCGGCGAGCTGATCTACGCGGTGCCCAGCGAAGGCGGCTTCCGCACCCCGCAGGCGCCGCTCGGCGAGTCGGCGAAGGAGGAGCGGATGCGGCGCCTCGCCGGCGAACTCCTCATCTCCGCGGAGGCGTCCGCGAACCTCGTCGTCCTGCGCACGCCGCCGGGGGCGGCGCAGTTCCTGGCGTCGGCGATCGACCAGGCGGAGCTGCACGACATCCTGGGGACGATCGCGGGCGACGACACGCTGATGCTGATCAGCCGGGACGCGGGGGGTGGGCAGGCCCTGGCGGACCACCTGCTGCGGCTGGCCCAGAACGACCGCTAGCGCCCGCTGCGCGGGCGTGTTCCCCCACCCGGACCTTCCCGTAACCGGGGGCTCCGCCCCCGGACCCCCGCGCCTCGATCGCCCCCTGCGGCCTGGCGGCCGTGGGAGGTGCCCCCAGGCGGGGCTGGCTCTGTCAGCCCCGCCGGGGATTGTGGCCGCCGCGCGAAGCGCGGTACCGGGTCCGGGCGGAGCCCGGTTCGGGAAGGAGCACGCCCGCCGCAGGCGCAGCGGCGCGTCAGTCCGGTCGCGCCGGCAGCGGCAGACTCGGCAAGCCGTCCAGGCTCACCCCCACGTGCTCCTTCCTCTCGCAGTACGCCGCGAACTCCTCCTCCGACTTCCTCCCGAAGTACTCCGCGTGCTGCGTCCGCTCCTCCCGGTACTCCATGTACGGCACCGCGAAGCCGCAGACTTCGCTGATGCGCCGGGCGTGGACGACGATGATCGCCCGGGCGCCCGGGCCGTCGGCGTCCTTGAAGCGGCCGATGAGGTCGACCCAGCGCGGGTCGTCCCGGAAGACCGCCTCGCCCCGGCCGTGCACCCGTACCACCTTCGGCGGTCCCGAGAAGGCGCACCACATCAGGGTGATCCGCCCGTTGCCCTCCTCCCGGAGTGCGCGATGGTCTCGGCGCCGCTGCCGCCGAAGTCGAGGTAGGCGAGGGTCGCCCTGTCGAGGACGGCCAGCGTGCCGCTGCGCCCCTTGGGGGACAGTTTGACGTGTCCGTCCCCGGTCAGCGGCGCGGTCGCCGTGAAGAAGACCGGCTGCGCCTCGATGAATTCACGGAGGCGGCCGTCGATGTGCTCATACGTTCCCCATCCGCGGACTATCCGCCACGCGCCGCCGGTGCCGTCCGGGCCGCCTGACGCACCGTCAGCGCACCGCGGCGAGACCGACACGGGCACGCAGCACGTTCATGACGAAGCCGCTGAACAGGTGCGTGCACCGCCCGAGCAGCCGGTCCACCTCCGCGTCGCCCGGCGGCACGTCGAGCACCCATGCCCGCAACTGCACGGCGGACTCGGCCTCCCGCCGCAGTGCGGTGTCGGGATCGCCCAACAGCGCGACGGCGGAACTCAGTTGAAGAAGGCCGCCGCGCGACCGCAGCAGACGGAACGCCGCACGACGGGTGGGCGCGGGCCACCGCGGGGACAACCGCTCCGCGAGCCGGTCGGCGGACAGCCGGCCGGCGTGCGGCAGCAGCGCCCGGGCCACCTCGCGCGTCACCGACGCCGACGGATCGTCCACCAGTCGCAGCACGTCCGCCACGGGCACCGCTTCGAGTCGCCGCAACCCCGCGACCGCCTGCGCCCGTACCGCGGCGACGGGGTGGCCCAGCAGTGGGCGGAGCAGTCCGGCGTCCGCGTGCTCGCCGCACTCCGCCAGCCCCGCGACCGCGTACGGGGCCACCGCGGCGGCGTCCGCGCAGAGTCGGAGGTAGCGGGCGTGCGGGTCGCCGCCGTCCTGGCGCACCGCCCAGCGGGCGCAGGCGCGCACCAGGCCCGAACGGTCGGTGAGATGCCGGGTCGCCTCGTGGGCGCGGCCGGCCCGCCGCAGCGCGGTCACCCCGGCGGACCGTACGAGCGGTGCGCGCGCACCGAGCAGGGTGTCGACGGCCTCGTCGTCGGGCCCGCCGGCCGCCATCGCGGCGAGGGCCGCGTCCGACCACAAGCGGCACAGGACGGGGTCCAGCGCCTCCGCGGCGTGGCGGGCCAGGCCGCGGGCGTCCAGCAGCCCGGCGTCGAGGACGACACGCGCGGCGAGGCGGCGCGTCGCCGTGTCCCAGGTGGCGTCCCCGGTGCCGTGGACGCCGTCGAGCGCGAGGGCCGGGGTGGCACGCAGCGCTTCCCCGAAGAGATCGCGCGCCCAGGCGCCCTCGTCCCGCCGGCCCACCCGCAGTACCAGCGGGGTGAGCGCCCGCAGGGCCCGCTCCGGCTGCTCGCGCATGTGTTCCGCGAGCAGCCGGCGGGCCCGCAGACGCACCGGCTCGACCCAGTCCGCGCACCGCAGCACCACCAGGTACCAGAAGGCGGAGCTCTCCGGTCCTGCCGCGAGCGCCTGCTCGCGCACGTATCCGTCCCGGTGGCACAGGGCCGTCTCCTGCCGCGCGCCCAGCCGGGCGGAGGTCCGCGCGCCCCGGCCGTCCCACCCGTACACCCAGAACCTCCGGACCGCCTGGTCCAGCGACGTCCAGCAGGCCGGGTCGGTGAAGGACAGCGCGCGATCCGGTGCGACGCCGTCCAGCAGATACTCGACGGCCTCGCGGCCCGCCGCCTCGTCCCAACGCCCGCCCATGCCCCACGCCCCCTCGGTGCCGTTCCGGTCGGGCCACTGTAGGAGCGGCCGCACGCACGCGACCAGCGCTTTTCTCCGTCGATTGACAAAGCATACGGAGGATTGCATAGTTATGCTCATCAGCGTTTGCACCGTTAAGGAGAAACCCGTGACCGAGCGCGTCGTACTCGCCTACTCGGGCGGCCTGGACACCTCAGTCGCCATCGGCTGGATCGCCGAGGAGACGGGTGCCGAGGTCATCGCCGTCGCGGTGGACGTCGGTCAGGGCGGCGAGGACCTGGACGTCATCCGCAAGCGCGCTCTCGCCTGCGGTGCCGTGGAGGCGGAGGTCGCCGATGCCAAGGACGAGTTCGCCGAGGAGTACTGCCTCCCCGCGATCAAGGCCAACGCCCTCTACATGGACCGCTATCCGCTGGTCTCCGCGCTGTCGCGGCCCACGATTGTCAAGCACCTCGCCGCCGCCGCCCAGAAGCACGGCGCGACCACCGTCGCCCACGGCTGCACCGGGAAGGGCAACGACCAGGTGCGGTTCGAGGCCGGCATCGTCGCCCTCGCCCCCGAGCTGCGGTGCATCGCCCCGGTCCGCGACTACGCGATGACCCGGGACAAGGCGATCGCCTTCTGCGAGGAGAAGCAGCTCCCGATCGCCACCTCCAAGAAGTCGCCGTACTCCATCGACCAGAACGTCTTCGGGCGGGCCGTCGAGACCGGCTTCCTGGAGGACATCTGGAACGGTCCGATCGAGGACATCTACGAGTACACCTCGAACCCGGCCGAGCAGCGCGAGGCCGACGAGGTCGTCATCTCCTTCAAGGCCGGCGTCCCGGTCGCCGTCGACGGCAGGCCCGTCACCGTCCTCCAGGCGATCCAGCAGCTCAACGAGCGGGCCGGCGCCCAGGGCATCGGCCGGATCGACATGGTCGAGGACCGGCTCGTCGGCATCAAGTCCCGCGAGGTGTACGAGGCCCCGGGGGCGATCGCCCTGATCACCGCCCACCAGCAGCTGGAGAACGTCACCGTCGAGCGCGAACTCGCCCGCTACAAGCGGCAGGTCGAGCAGCGCTGGGGCGAGCTGGTCTACGACGGCCTGTGGTT
Organism: Streptomyces sp. NPDC006294; assembly: GCF_042870895.1. Taxonomy (NCBI): domain Bacteria; kingdom Bacillati; phylum Actinomycetota; class Actinomycetes; order Kitasatosporales; family Streptomycetaceae; genus Streptomyces; species Streptomyces sp. NPDC006294. The sequence goes on along the minus strand of NZ_JBIAHV010000016.1, from coordinate 54,246 downwards.
CTCCCCGCTCAAGCGGGCCCTGGACGGTTTCATCGACGAGGCCAACCAGTACGTCACCGGTGACATCCGGATGACCCTGCACGGCGGCCGCGCCGTCGTCACCGGCCGGCGGTCGGACGAGTCGCTGTACGACTTCAACCTCGCCACCTACGACTCGGGCGACACCTTCGACCAGTCGAAGGCCCAGGGCTTCATCGAGATCTTCGGCCTGTCGCAGAAGATCGCCGCGCGGCGTGATCTGCGGGCACAGTCCGACGGGACCTTCCCGACGGGACCTCGCGTAACCCCCGGCCGTTGAACAGACCGCCTCCCCGCCCCGTACGGAGCGGGGAGGAGGCCGCACATCCAATCTCTTGAGGACTCCGAGGAGTTTCAGCTGTGAGCAGCAACAACGGTGACGTCCGGCTCTGGGGCGGCCGCTTCGCCGACGGCCCCGCGGAGGCGCTGGCGAAGCTTTCCGCGTCGGTGCACTTCGACTGGCGCCTCGCGCCGTACGACATCGCCGGCTCCCGTGCCCACGCCCGCGTCCTCAACAAGGCGGGTCTGCTCACCGACGACGAGCTGACCCGGATGCTGGCCGGACTCGACCGGCTCGAGGCCGATGTCGCCGACGGCTCCTTCACCGGCACCATCGCCGACGAGGACGTCCACACCGCCCTGGAGCGGGGCCTGCTGGAGCGGCTCGGCCCCGACCTCGGCGGCAAGCTCCGCGCCGGCCGGTCCCGCAACGACCAGGTCGCCACGCTCTTCCGGATGTATCTGCGCGACCACGCCCGCGTCATCGGCGGCCTGATCGCCGACCTCCAGGACGCCCTCGTCGCTCTCGCCGAGGCCCACCCGGACGTCGCCATGCCGGGCCGTACGCATCTCCAGCACGCGCAGCCCGTCCTCTTCGCCCACCACGTCCTCGCACATGTGCAGTCGCTGTCGCGGGACGCGGAGCGGCTGCGGCAGTGGGACGCACGGACCGCCGTCTCCCCGTACGGCTCCGGCGCGCTCGCCGGGTCCTCGCTCGGGCTCGACCCGGAGGCGGTCGCCGCCGACCTCGGTTTCGAGCGCGGCTCTGTCGGCAACTCCATCGACGGCACGGCCTCGCGGGACTTCGTCGCCGAGTTCGCGTTCATCACCGCGATGATCGGCGTCAACCTGTCGAGGATCGCGGAGGAGATCATCATCTGGAACACGAAGGAGTTCTCCTTCGTCACCCTCCACGACGCCTTCTCCACCGGCTCCTCGATCATGCCGCAGAAGAAGAACCCGGACATCGCGGAGCTCGCCCGCGGCAAGTCGGGCCGCCTCATCGGCAATCTGACCGGGCTGCTCGCCACCCTCAAGGCCCTGCCGCTCGCCTACAACCGCGACCTCCAGGAGGACAAGGAGCCGGTCTTCGACTCCTGCGACCAGCTCGAGGTCCTGCTCCCGGCGTTCACCGGCATGATGGCCACGCTCACCGTCAACCGCGAGCGGATGGAGGAGCTGGCCCCGGCGGGCTTCTCCCTCGCCACGGACATCGCCGAGTGGCTGGTCAAGCAGGGCGTGCCGTTCCGTGTCGCGCACGAGGTCGCCGGCGAGTGCGTCAAGGAGTGCGAGCAGCAGGGCATCGAGCTGGACCAGCTCACGGACGAGCAGTTCGCGAAGATCTCCGAGCACCTCACCCCGGAGGTCCGCACCGTCCTGAACGTCCCCGGCGCGCTGGCCTCCCGCGACGGCCGCGGCGGCACGGCCCCCTCGGCCGTCCGGGCCCAGCTCAACGAGGTCAAGGCCGACCTGGTGATACAGCACGCCTGGGCCGACGCCAAGAAGTAGGCCGGACGCCGAGAAGCAGCCCCTGTACGCCGAGAGGCAGCCGACGGCACTGCAGCGCCGCCGCCAAGTCCGCGAGCGCGTCGAAGTCCGGCCGGGTCAGCCCGATCCGCTCGTCGACGCGCAGCAACAGGGCGGCGGCGGGCACGCCACCGTCGCGGGAGCCGCCCGCCGCGCCGACGCGGCGCTGCCCGGTGACCTGGCCGCGACGCTGAAGACGCCGGAAGGCTCCCGGTTCTCGGAGCTGGAACGGCTGCGCCGGCCGCCGACGCGGACGACGGGAACGGCGTTCGCCCGCGCGCCGACGCGCTTCAAGACCCGCATCGCTCGCGAGCGTCCGCAGCTTCGCCGGCGGCAGCTGCGAGGCCGCAAGGTTGATCCATCTACTACTAGTGGTCACGAAGACATCTTGTCTTCCCTCTTGACCTGGTCACTAGCGATCTCCTCAGATGTGCCTCACGTGCCTGCCGCGATGTCAGGACGAGGACCAGCGGAAGAGCTTGACACTCCTAGATAACGACCGATAACGCCTCGTACTCCGGTCCTACGACCTGCTGCGGATGTTCGGCCGCGAGGGCCACCCGACGCCGCTCGGCGCCGCGTTCGCCGAGTACGGGCGGATCGACAAGACCATGCACCTGCTCGCGTTGGTCGACCCGGTCGACGACACCTACCGTCGGCTGATGAACCGGCAGCTGACCGTGCAGGAGTCCCGCCACCGCCTGGCTTGCGCGATCTGCCACGGCGGCCGGGGCCAGATCCGCCAGGCGTACCGCGAGGGCCAGGAGGACCAGCTTGCCGCCCTCGGCCTGGTCCTCAACGCTGTCGTGCTCTGGAACGCCCGCTACCTGGACGCCGCCGTCGCCCAGCTCCGCGCCGAGGGCCACGACATCAAGGACGAGGACGTCGCCCGCCTCTCCCCGCTCAAGGACCGGCACATCAACTTCCTGGGCCGCTACCTGTTCAACATCAAGGCCAGCGACCCCGGCCAGGGCCTGCGCCCGTTCCGGGATCCGGACGCCGTCGAGGACGCGAAGACGAGGAGTGACGGGCGCGGCGCACCCGACCTGTCGGGCCGCCTGTAGCGGACTGGGATTCATTCTTCGCGGGGCGTTCGTATGGCCAGGATGGCCATGTCGTCGTGGCCGTCGCTGGGATGGTGGTCGGCGAGGGCGTGCACGAGGGCGTCGAGCGGCTGAGTGGCGTGGGCTGCGGCGAGTTCGGCGAGGGCTCTCAGGCGGTCGTCGATGGGATGATCCGGGTGTTCGACGAGGCCGTCGGAGAACAGCAGCACGATGGCGCCTGGCGGCAGCTGATGGGTGTGGTCGGGGCGGTGGATGTCGGGATCCACCCCCAGTGGGATGCCGGGCTCGGCATGCAGGTAGCGGGCTGTGCCATCGGGGGTCAGGATCAGTGGCGGGAGGTGGCCGGCGGTGCTCCAGTGGAGCGTCCAGCCATCGGTGGAGGGGGGCTCGATCCTGACCAGGCATGCGGTGGTGACCGGCAGGTCGGTGATGGCGTGGACGGTGTGGTCCAGCTTGGTCAGCACCTCGCTGGGCGGGGTCTGGCGGTCGTAGAGCAGGGCGCGGAGCATGTTGCGGGCCTGGGCCATAGCGGCTGCGGCATGCAGGTCGTGGCCGACGACGTCGCCGATGACGGCCGCGCAGGCCTGGTCGGGCAGGACGACGGCGTCGTACCAGTCTCCGCCGACGCTGGCCGGTTCGGCCGCTGCTCGGTAGACCGCAGCCCCGGAGAACGGTGTCAGGTCCGGCAGGGTCGGCAGCAGCAGCCGCTGGAACTGTTCGGCGCTGTCGCGCATGTAGCCGAACAGGCGGGCGTTCTCGATGGCGATACCCGCAGCTCCCGCCAAGGCCCGCACGACCGACTCGTCGTCCTCATCGAACGGCCGGCCGTCCCGGCGCTCGGAGAGGTAGAGGTCGCCATAGATCTCCCCACGGACGGTAATCGCCACGCCCAGAAGCGTACGCATAGGCGGGTGTCCGGGCGGAAAACCGACCGAGGCCGGGTGCGAGGGGATGTCGGTCACCCGCAGGGGCTCGGGATGGTGGATCAGATGGCCCAGGACGCCACGGCCGTGCGGAAAATCGATGCCTCCGAGCGCCGCGCGCTCCTCATCGGTGAGGCCGGCCGTGATGAATTGCTGCAGGTGGTCGCCGGAAGGGGCGAGGACGCCGAGCGCACCGTAACGCGCCCCGGCCAGATCCATGGCGGTAGTAACAATCCTGTGCAGCACTGTCGGCAGATCCAGATCACCGCCAATCTCCAACACCGCAGACAGCAGCCCCTGCAAACGGTCCTTCGCCCTGGCCAGCGACCGCAACTGCTGGGCGATGCCCTCCAACTGCTCGTCCAGATTCAGCCGCAACCCAGGCAGACCCGATGTCCCGTGCGGCTCTTCCTCGGTCGTCACAGCACCACCTCATCCATTGCCGCCCACGGTACGCACGCCGCCACCGCCCCGCCGGGAGCACACACCGGACAGACGAGCCTCCCTGGTATCACCAGCCGCAAACCGTCTACCCCCATCGCCGCCTACTTCACGACGGCCAGGCGCCGCAGAACCCCTGGGTCAGCGGCTGGTGGACGGGTCCGTCGACCGCCTCGACGCGGCACCGTCGCCGCTGAACAACGAGGAAGGCTGTCGTCCCAACCTGGGCTGCCCTCCACGCCGGACTCCGCCTGTCGTCAAACGATCGTTTGACGACAGGGGGCCGGTGCGTCCAATGAACCCGCGCAATCCGGGGGTTCGCGACGGCCCGAATCCAATCGAATCCGATGGTGATTGCTGACCGGGTTTGACGACAGATAGGGTCCCATCCTCCGTACGGAAGGGGCCCCACGAGTGGCGAATCTGGTCTACAAGCGGGTCTCGACCGACCAGCAGTCGACCGCCCGGCCGAACCTCGTCCTTCACGAGGCCGGGATCGAGGACCCGGTCGACTTCGAGGAGGACCCGGGCGCACCTCCAGCCGCCTCCACCCTCTCCAGCGGCCGAAGTTCCGCAAGCTGCTGAACTACGCGCGGCCGGGCGACACCGTGCACATCTCCGAAATGTTCCGCCTCTTGCGCGGCACCGGGCACATCCTCGACGTGCTCGACGTCCTGCATCGCGAGCAGGTGGCTGCGTATCCACGACGGCGCGTTCTCCGCGATGGACCTCACCGCCCGCCACCCGCGCACCGGCGAACTGCTGTCCACCGTGAAGTTCATGGTGCAGACCCTCGCCGCCGCCGGCGAACTCCAGCGCGACCTCCAACGCGAGCTGACCTACGACGGACTGCGCGCCGCCGAGGCCAAGGGCAGCAAGGGCGGGCGCCGCCCCGCCGTGGCGGCCGACAGGACCGGCACTGTCCGCACCGCGTACCTGGAGGGCCGATCCATCGCCGCCCTCGCGCGCGACCACGGCGTCAGCCGCGGCGCGATCCGCACCGCCGTCGCCGATCTCCTGCCCGAGCACACGGCCGGCGACCCGGGCGTCCCGGCCCCGGAACTGCCGGTCGTCCTCGACGTGCCGGGCAAGGTCGCCGGCTTCCTCCGCGCCGCCGAGCTGGAGCCCGCCGAGGGGGCCGCGCTTGCCAAAGGGGTGGCCGTGCGGCGCGGCCAGGGCTACACGCTGCGCGTCAGCGCCGTACCCGCAGTCCACCGCCGACTTCTCGACCTCTGCCAGGCCCTCGACGGCACCACGGCAGTCCCGGCTCGGCGCAAGGCCCGCCGCGAGTACAAGAACCGGGTAAGCGAGAACCGGGTAAGCGCGCTCACGCCAATTGAACCGTGATCGTTCTCGGCGCCAACGGCCTTATGGGTGTTCCCCGAGGCCAGGCCGGACACACCCATATGGCCGATGACATCGTGTTTGCTCTATATGCGTCACGCAACATGGGCGCTGTCAGTGCATGGGCCACTGGCGCCTGCCGCAAGGTAGTGCGTCGGCGAACGGCATGAAGGGAAACGCCCATGTACAGCAAGGACGGATACGAGGAAATGAGCGGCATCAGTCAGGGGGCTCAGATGGTGTCGAACTTGATCGGCAAGGTTCTGCGCACCGGGCGGAGCCCTTCGGGCACTCAGCTGTCAGAGAAGGAGCAGCTCGACTTCATCACAGACGTCGTCACGCACATCGAACAGACCAAGGGTGAAGACGAAGCGATCACGACGTTCATCGAGAGCGTCGGCAAGGGGCTTCAGACGCCGGGCAACTTCGTGAGGGACAACGCCGGCGGGGCCATCGACGACGGCACGGTCCATCGGACGGGGGCCGGCAAGGTCGTGCCCGGCCACCGGCACGGGCAGACCGTATTCAGCCCCGGCACCGCCCGGCGATCTTTCCGCGACCCCCCGCAGAGCCCGCAGCCGGTGTGCTGACCGACCATGATCGTTCTCAGCGCCAACCGCTGTACCGATGTTCCCCAGGGTCGTGGAAGCCGGCCGGGTGGTGACGACCGGGCGCATCATCGACCTGCTGTGGGACGGCGGCCCGCCCGCCTCCGCCCGTGGCACCATCCACACCTGCATCGGCCGGCTCCGCGCCCGGCCGGGCCCGTACGGGCCGCGCGTCGACACCCGGCACGACGGCTACGCCGTCGATCCGGACGGTCACACCGTCGACGCCCACGACTTCGCCGACCTCGTCCGCCGAGCCCAGGCCGCCGCCGGCGGGACCGAGCGCGTACACCTGTACGACCAGGCGCTCGTGCTGTGGCGAGGGCCGCTGCTCGCCGACATCGCCGACGACCGGCTGCGCGAACGGCTCGGCGGGCCGGTCGCGCGACTGCGGCTGTCCGCGCTGGAGCAGCGCGCCGAGGCCCAGCTGGAACTGGGCGACCACGACCGGGCCGTGGCGGGACCTGACGCCGCTCGCCGGTGCGCACCCGGACCGGGAGCGGCTGGTCGCGGCGCAGATGACCGCGCTGTACCGAAGCGGGCGGCCGGCCGACGCGCTGGAGCTGTACCGCGCCACCCGCACGGCGCTGGTGACCCGCCTGGGCATCGAACCGGGCGATCGGCTGCACACCCTGTACGACCGCATCCTGCACGGTGACCCGCGGCCGAACCGTCCGGCCACGCCCGGGTACGCGGTGCGGGTCGGCGAGGAGTGGCTGCCGTGGAGCACGAGCGGCGACCCGGCGCTCGAGTTCTGCAACACCTGGGCCGGCTGGCACGGCCCGCCGCGGCCCGGCTCCGAGTGGCTGCGCACCTACCGCACCCTCGCGGTGTGGGCCGGGCACCTGGATCTCGCGGAGGACTGGCTGGTGACGGGCCTCCTCCAGCAGGCGCGGCAGCGTCCGCGGGAGGCGGACGCGGTGCTGGAGGAGGCGAGGGGACTCCGCGCGCGGCTGTAGGCGTGTCTGACCGACCCGGACGACGGGCGGGCGTTCAAAGCGGTGGCCGACGCGGCGCAGGACGCCGCGAAGGTGTCCGTGTTCGTCCGTGGTGCGGACGGTCTGGGGCGCCGGCGGCTGTCGCCGGCCGCCGGTCTGCGGCTGCCCGTCCTCGCCGTGGCCCGCAGCGCCGCCGAGCTGCTCGGTCAGCCGCGGCGCTTCACCGTCCGGGTCTGCCCGGGGAAGGACTGCGGCTGGCTGTTCCCGGACGACAGCGGGCGGCGCAGGCGGTGCAGCCTCGGGACCTGCGGCAAGGAGACATTCAGCTCCTGAATGAGACATTGATGTCTCACATGGCCTATGGTTGTCTCATGGCCATGGATCGAGAGCACGTCCTGCGCGCAGCCGCCGCCCTCCTCGCCCGTAAGTCGACCGCCACCATGGACGAGGTCGCCCGGGCCGCGGGGATCGGCCGAGCCACCCTGCACCGGCACTTCGCCGGCCGGGACGCGCTGGTCAGAGCGCTGGAACAGCACGGCATCCAGGAGTTCGAGGCCGCCCTGGACAAGGCTCGCCTGGACGACGGCGGCGCGGGCGACGCCCTGCGACGGCTGATCGGCGAGGTGGAACCGGCCGCCGATCTGCTGGCCTTCCTCTACACCGAGAACCAGCTCTTCGAGGGCGACGAGGTCAACGAGGGCTGGGCCCGCCTCGACGCCCGCGTCTCCGACCTGTTCCGGCGCGGCCAGGAACAGGGCGAGTTCCGGATCGACCTGACACCTGCCTGGCTCACCGAGGCGCTCTACGCCCTCATCGGCTCCTGCGCCTGGGCCGTCATGGACGGCCGCGTGGCCCAGAAGGACTTCCAGCACATGACCGTCGAGCTGCTGCTCGGCGGCGCACTACGGAGAGTGGATCAATGAGCAGCACCGTCCGGGCCACGAGCGGAGCGGACGAGACCGTGTACCGCCCCGGGCGCTGGCTGGCGCTCGCGGTCCTGGTCCTCGCCGTCCTGCTGGTGGCCGTCGACGCCACCGTCCTCGGCCTCGCGACCCCGTTCCTCAGCGAGGACCTGAAGCCGACCGGGGCGCAGTTGCTGTGGATCGGCGACGTCTACTCGTTCGTGATCGCCGGCCTGCTCGTCTCCATGGGCAGCCTCGGCGACCGCATCGGCCGCAAGAAGCTGCTGCTGACCGGAGCCGTCGCCTTCGGCGCGGCCTCCGTGCTCAACGCGTACGCCACCACCCCCGAGATGATGATCCTCGCCCGGGCGCTGCTCGGCGTCGCCGGCGCGACGCTGATGCCGTCCACGCTGGCGCTGATCCGCAACATCTTCCACGACCCCAGGGAACGCAGCCTCGCCATCGGCATCTGGGGTGCCACCGCGTCCGCGGGCGCGGCCGTGGGTCCGGTCGTCGGCGGGCTACTGCTGGAGCACTTCTGGTGGGGCTCCGTCTTCCTGATCAACCTGCCCGTGATGGCGGTCCTCGTCGTCGTCGGCGTCAAGCTCGTGCCCGAGTCGAAGAACCCGGTCTCCGGCCCCTGGGACCTGCCGAGCGTCGGGCTCTCGCTCGTCGGCATGGTCGCCGTCGTCTACGCGGTCAAGGAGGCGGCCGGCCACGGACCGAGCTGGGAGGCGGGCGTGGCGGCGCTCGTCGGCGTCGCCGGCCTGTACGGATTCGTCCGGCGCCAGCTCACCCTGAGCACACCGCTGCTCGACATGCGGCTGTTCCGGCACCGGGGGTTCTCGGGGGCCGTGCTGGCCGATCTGCTGACCATCCTCGGCCTGTCGGGGCTGGTGTTCTTCCTGTCCCAGTTCCTGCAACTGGTCCAGGGCCGTCAGCCGTTGGAGGCGGGGCTGGCCGAACTGCCGGCGGCGATCGGCGCGGTGGCCACCGGGCTGGTGGCCGGCAGGGTCGCCCGCCGCTTCTCCGTACGCTCGGTGGTCGCGGGCGGCCTCGCGGCGGTCGGCCTGTCGCTGGCCGTGCTCACGCTGCTCGGCAAGACGACCGGCTACCCGCTGCTCGGCGCGGCCCTGCTGGTCGTCGGCGCGGGAGCGGGATTCTCGTTCACGGTCACCGCGGACGTGATCCTCTCCAGCGTCCCCAAGGAACAGGCGGGCGCCGCGTCCGCGGTCTCCGAGACCGCCTACGAACTGGGGGCCGCGCTCGGCATCGCCCTGCTGGGCTCGATCGTGACCGGCGTCTACCGCGGCTTCAGCGCGCCGGACGGCACGCCGGCGAGCGTCTCCTCGGCCGCCCACGAGTCGCTCGGCGGCGCGGTCGAGGCGTCCTCGGCGCTCACCCCCGCCCGGGCGGACGCGCTCCTCGGCGCGGCACAGGAGGCGTTCGTCGACGGCCTGCGGCTCGCGGCGGGCGTGGGAGCGGTGGTGCTGCTGGGGGCGGCGGTGGCGGCGTGGTTCCTGCTACGGGGCCAGACGCTGGCGGACACGGCGGACCACTGAGCGACCCGCCTGCCCCCCTACCCGCCCCTTCCCGCTCTAGCGGATGTGCGGCTCCGCCGCGTGGCGGGGGCAGGCCCCGGACCGCGCGCCGCCCTCCGGGCGGCGGCCCGGGCTCTGCCCGGACCCGTACCGCACTCCGCCCTCCGCGCGGTGGCCCCAATCCCCCCTACGGCCTGGCGGCCGTGGGTCGGGGCACCTCCCACGCCGCCAGGCGTAGGGGGAGTGCCCCCGGGCCGGGCTGGATCTCGCTCCGCGAAACCAGCCCCGCCGGCGTTTGAGGCGCGGGTGCGGGGCGGGGCCCCGACAAGCCGGCAAGTTCCCAGCCCGCCGGTGCTTGAGGCGGCGCGTCCGGGCAGTGCTCTGGCGGGCAACTTCAGCCTCGCCGGCGTTTGAGGCGCGGGGTTCGGGGCGGGGCCCCGACGGGACCGGCAGGCTCCGGCTCGCCGACCCCGACGCGCCGCGCTACGCCGCCTTCGCCTTGGTCGCGTACATGTCCACGTACTCCTGCCCCGACAACCCCATGACCTCCGTCATCACGGAGTCCGTCACCGCACGCAGCACATACCGGTCCCGATCCATCCCCTCGTACCGGGAGAACTCCATCGGCTCGCCGAAACGGAGGGTGACCCGGCCCGGTCGGGGCAGGCCCGCGCCGCCCGGCTGGAGTTTGTCGGTGCCGATGACGGCGAACGGGACGACCGGCGCGCCGGTCATCAGGGTGAGGCGCGCGATGCCCGTGCGGCCCCGGTAGAGCCGGCCGTCGGGGGAGCGGGTGCCCTCCGGGTAGATGCCGAACGCCTTGCCCTCCTCCAGCACCCGCCGTCCCGTCATCAGCGCCGCAACACCGCCGTTGGCGCCGTCGCGGTCGACCGGGATCATGCCGCTGCCGGTGAAGAACCAGGCCATCAGGCGGCCCTTGACGCCCTTGCCCGTGACGTACTCGTCCTTGCCGATGAAGTACACCGGGCGGTCGCAGACCAGCGGGAGGATCATCGAGTCGATGAAGGTGAGATGGTTTCCGGCGAGAATCACCGCCCCGTCCGCGGGGATGTTCTCGGCGCCTTCCACACGGGGGCGGAACATCAGGCGCAGGATCGGCCCCAGCACTGCCTTGATGAGTGTCAAGCGGGACAACGGGTCCTCCGGTGTCATGGGACGGGCGGTTATGACCGTGAAATCTCTGCAGGTGAGGACGATACTCGCGGGTCGCCCCCGACCGCACATCGGGTTCACGCAGTCGATACGCCGTGTTGACGCGCGTTCCCACGGTGTTCGTGCAGGGTCTGCCGCAGGTAAGACGTAACTGCCTACCATCAGGCGTCGCTTGGCAGGTGCGGGACATCACATGAACAACACATGGAGGAACGTTTCATGACACAGGGTGCGAGCAGCAGTCCGGCGCGCCGCAGCGTGCTGGGGGCGGCAGCGGTCGTGACCACCGCCGCCCTCGGGGCCGGCGTCGGCACGGCGGCGACGGCACGTGCGGACGAGCGTCACGGTGGTGGCCCGTCCGGCAGGGGCCGGCGGGAGCTGCCCGTGCCCACGGTGATCGCCCACCGCGGCGCCAGCGGATACCGGCCCGAGCACACGATGGGCGCGTACCAGTTCGCCCTCGACATGGGCGCGCACGTCATCGAGCAGGACCTGGTGCCCACGAAGGACGGCCATCTCGTATGCCGTCACGAGAACGACATCACGGGCACTACGGACGTCGCCGACCACCCCGGGTTCGCGTCCCGCCGGACGACCAAGTCCGTCGACGGCGTCAGCCTCACCGGCTGGTTCACCGAGGACTTCACGCTCGCCGAGCTGAAGACGCTGCGCGCCAAGGAGCGCATCCCGGGCACCCGCCAGGAGAACACCCTCTACGACGGCCGTTGGACCGTGCCCACCTTCGAGGAGGTGCTGCAGTGGGCCGAGCGGGAGGGCCGCCGCCGCGGCCGCCCGGTGTGGCTCTACGTCGAGACCAAGCACCCCAGCTACTTCCGGAGCATCGGCCTCGGCCTGGAGGAGCGGCTGGCGAAGCTGCTGCGCCGGTACGGGCGGCACCGCGCGGACTCCCCGACGTTCCTGCAGTCCTTCGAGCCGACGAGCATGGAGCGGATGGCCCGTCTGGTCGGCACCCCGCGGGTCGTCCTGCTGTGGACCCCGGACGACCGCCCGTGGGACTTCCGCGAGGCGGGCGACCCGCGCACGGTCGCCGATCTGATCACGGCCGAGGGCCTGGACTGGATCGCCGGCTTCGCCCAGGGCATCGGTCCGCTGCTGGACCTCGTCATCCCCAAGGACGCGGCCGGCCGGCTGACCGAGCCGACGACGCTGGTACGGGACGCCCACGCGCGCGGCCTGGTCCTGCACCCCTACACGATGCGCAACGAGAACGCCTTCCTCCCCGCCGACTTCCGGCGCGGCACCGACCCGAACGCCTACGGCGACGTCTTCGGCGCGTACAAGACGTACTTCGCGACGGGCATCGACGGCATCTTCACCGACAACGCGGACACCGGTCTGCTGGCCGCCGCCGAGTTCAAGGGCTGAGGCCCGCCTCCGGGGCGTCAACCCCGGGCCGACCGTGAGGTTGACGCCCCGTCACCGCCGCGGGCCCCGGAACCGGTGCCCGCGGCGCTCTCGTACGGGTGACGCCGGCCGGGCTCGGGCAACCGGAGCCCGTCCCGCCGCCGTCCCGCCGGGCATGACCGCATCCCGAGCAACAGCCACCACCGGCCAGGTCGTCGGCGCTCTGAGAGCGCTGGTGAGCGCGGAGGCGACGGCGGAAGCGCCCGCCGCCGCGATCGAACCGGGCGACCTCGAACAGGCCGTATGGGTACGGCTCCTGGAGCGGCTCGACGGCGAAGGGCCGCCGGCCGACGCCGCCCGCTGGGTCAGGACGGCCGTACGGGCGGAGGCGCGCCGCGCCCGCCGCACGGCCCGGCGGGAACTCCCGCACCGCCACGACCCCTCCGCCGATCCCGTGGCAGGCCCGGAACGCGCCCTGCTCAGGAACGAGCGCCGCCGCGCCGTGCGGGCGGCCGTGGCCCGCACTCCCGGGAACTGCCCGCGCCTGCTGACTGCGATGCTGTCGCCGCAGGACCCCACCTACCGGGAAATCGCAGGGACGTTGGGTATCTCACAAGGAAGTCTGGGGCCGATGCGTTCCCGCTGCCTGGGATGTCTGCGCAGAATGCTGGCGGCAGAGGTTGCAGCTCCTGAGCATCGGGGAAAGGAGCGGTAGACAACCGGCGGTGACAGGTGAGCGGGAGGCGTGCGCACATGGGCATGAGCGTGACCATCTCGGCGGCGGCGGAGGCCGACGCGGAGCACATCCTCAAGCTGCAGTATCTGTGCTATCAGACCGAGGCCGAGCTCTACGGCGACTACGGCATCGAGCCGCTGACCCAGTCCCTGGCCGACCTCCGCGCCGAACTCACCCAGGGCCCCGCACTCGTGGCCAGGCTCGGGGGCGAGGTCGTCGCCTCGGTACGCGCCAGGGTCGACGACACCGGGACGGCCCGTATCGCCAAGCTCATCGTCCATCCCCGGATGCAGCGGCACGGCCTGGGCGGCCGGCTGCTCGACGCGATCGAGGCGCGCTTCACCGGGGACGCGGCGGCCAAGCGGTTCCAGCTGTTCACCGGCCACCGCAGCGAGAGCAATCTGCGGCTGTACCGCAGCCGCGGCTATGTCCCGGTCTCCCGCGAGCAGGTGGGCCCGCGGCTCACCCTGGTCACGCTGGAGAAGGAGGCCGAGGCCGGCTCGTACGTCGCCAGCGCCTGAGCCGCCCGCCCGAACCCGCAGGGGTGCCGCCCTCCGAACCCGCAGGGGTCAGGCGGACGACCGGGAGCGCCGCAGCCAGAGCATCCCGGTCACCGGCAGCAGCACCGGGATGAACAGGTAGCCCATCCCGTACTCGGACCACACCGTCGAGTCGGGGAACGCCGAGGGTTCCAGCACCGTCCAGGTCCCCACGACGAGGACGCCCGCCAGCTCGGCGGCGCAGCACACCAGCGCCGCCCTGCGGGCGGTCTCCCCGCCCCGCACCAGGGTGTACGTGATGAACGCGTACACGACGGCCGCGACGGCCGACAGCACATGGGCGAGCGGCGCGCTGCCGAAGTCGTCGATGATCTGGTAGACGGACCGGGACACGGCGCCGACGGACATCACGCCGTAGAGCCACACCAGCAGCAGCCCGGGCCCCTCGACCAGCTTCGTCCGCTTCTGCTTCGCGGCGGTCCCGGTCATCGTCAGCCTCCCCAGATGTCGTGAAGCCGGACTTCGAGCACGGCCAGCACGACCGCTCCCGCCGCGACCGTCGCGGACCCCCAGCGGGTGCGCTCCGCCACCGACAGGAAACCGGCCGCCGGCACGGCGAGGGCCGAGCCGATCAGATACGACACGAAGATCGCGGTGCCCTGGTCGGGCTCCTCGCCGCGGGCCAGCCACACGATGCCGACGATCAGCTGGGCGACGGCCAGCACCGTCACCACGGCCATGCCGATGAAGTGCCAGTCCTTGGTGGGCTGGTCCCGATAGGCGGCGAAGCCGCACCACGCGGCGAGGGCGAGCGCGGTCACACCGACCGCGACCGTCAGGGCGTCAAGCATGGGCCCGAGGGTATTACGGGCCAAAGGCCGCGATGCGCGCGGCCCCGGCGCACGGGGAGAAGGACCGGAAGCCTAGGCTTCCGGGCATGAAGCTGCACGCCGAAGCCCTGCTGTTCGACAACGACGGGACGCTCGTCTCCTCCCTGGAGTCGGTGAACCGCTGCTGGACCCGCTGGGCCGGCGAGTACGGCATCACCGCGGAGGCGTTCGCCCGGATCGAACTCCACGGCCGCCCGGCCGCGGAGATAGCCGCCGACCTGCTGCCCGCGCACCTCGTGCCCGAGGCGGTCGCCCGCATCGAGCACCTCGAGGTGGAGGACGTCGCCGGGGGAGTGGTGGCGCTGCCCGGCACACTCCGGCTGCTCGCGCAGCTGCCGCCGGAGCGGTGGGCCGTGGTCACCTCCGCCACCCGCAGGCTCGCCGAGGCCCGGCTGGCCGAGGTCGGCGTACGGCCCAAGATGACGGTCGCCGCCGACGACATCACGCGGGGCAAGCCCGACCCGGAGCCGTACCTGCTCGCGGCCCGCCGCCTCGGCGTCGACCCCGCCCGCTGTGTCGTCTTCGAGGACGCCCCCGCGGGGCTGACGGCCGGGCGGGCCGCCGGTATGCGCACCGTGGCATTGACCACAACGCACCGCCGTGCCGAACTCACCGCCGACCTCGTCGTCCCCGACCTCGCCGCGGTGTCGGTGCAGGTCACGGCGGAGGGCTTCGAGATCACCGCGGCGCAGTGATCCGTCCACATGGCGCGACGACTCGGTCCGCTATGCGGACAGCGTCGGTCCGGTGCCCGACCTGTCTGTTTTACTTGCAGCCATGACCACGACGAGCAGCCGCATCCCTGCGACCGAGGCGGACACGACGCCCGGTGCTCGCCGTATGTGTCGAATGTGCGCCATCTGAGGGCCCCTGACTGAGCCTCGCGCCCCGAAGCGAGACCGACAGCCGCGCCGTGTCCGACCGTCCCCGTGGATCAGGAACGCCCCGGACCGAGCTGCCCCGCGCACGCGTTCCCCCCGGCCGCAGGCCGAGTCCGCCCGTGCCGCGTCGGAACCGAAATGCCCCGTGCCCGGCGGACACCTCGCCGCGCACTCGACAGTGACGGAAACCCCCTGTGATCACCACTACGGGCCTGACCAAGGTCTACCAGTCGCGAGGCGGCCGCGAGGTCACCGCTCTGGACGGCGTCGATCTGCACGTCCGCGAGGGCGAGGTCTTCGGAGTCATCGGACAGAGCGGCGCCGGCAAGTCCTCGCTGATCCGCTGCGTCAACCTCCTTGAGCGCCCCACCTCCGGCACCGTGACCGTCGCCGGTGAGGACCTCACCGCCCTGGCCGGCCGCGGCCGGCGCGCCTCCAGGGAACTGCGCGAGGCGCGCAGCCGCATCGGCATGGTCTTCCAGCACTTCAACCTGCTGTCGTCGCGCACTGTCCAGGACAACGTCGAACTGCCCCTGGAGATCCTCGGCGTCCCCGGCGCCCGGCGCTCCCGCAAGGCCCTCGAACTCCTCGACCTGGTCGGCCTCGCCGACAAGGCCAGGTCCTACCCGGGCCAGCTCTCCGGCGGCCAGAAGCAGCGCGTCGGCATCGCCCGCGCTCTCGCAGGCGACCCCAAGGTGCTGCTGTCCGACGAGGCGACCAGTGCCCTCGACCCGGAGACCACCCGCTCGATCCTCCAGCTGCTGCGGGACCTCAACCGGCAGCTCGGGCTCACGGTCCTGCTGATCACCCACGAGATGGACGTCGTCAAGACGATCTGCGACTCGGCCGCCCTGATGAAGAAGGGGAAGATCATCGAATCCGGAACGGTGAGCGAACTGCTGGCGACCCCCGGCTCCGAACTCGCCCGCGAGCTCTTCCCGGTGGGCGGCGACGCGTCCGGCCCCGACCGCACGGTGATCGACGTCACCTTCCACGGCGAGGCCGCGACCCAGCCGGTCATCTCCCAGCTCTCACGCACCTACAACATCGACATATCGATCCTCGGCGCCGCCATGGACACCGTCGCCGGCCGGCAGATAGGCCGGATGCGCATCGAACTCCCCGGCCGCTACGAGGAGAACGTCGTCCCGATCGGCTTCCTGCGCGAACAGGGCCTCCAGATCGACGTCATCGACTCCGACACCGAAGCCGCCCCCGCTCAGGACGCCGCCCCCGCGCTGGTCAAGGAGGTCGCGAAGTGACCTGGTCCGAGATGCAGCCACTGCTGAGCCAGGGCACCCTCGACACCCTCTACATGGTGCTGTGGTCCACCCTCGTCACCGTCGCCGGCGGACTGCCGCTCGGCGTGCTGCTCGTCCTCACCGACAAGGGCGGACTGCTCCAGAACACGCCGGTGAACAAGGCCGTCGGCGTGATCGTGAACATCGGCCGCTCGCTGCCGTTCATCATCCTGCTGATCGCGCTGATCCCCTTCACCACCCTCGTCGTCGGCACCTTCATCGGCCCCACCGCGATGATCGTGCCCCTCGCCGTCGGCGCCATCCCGTTCTTCGCCCGGCTCGTCGAGACGGCGATCCGCGAGGTCGACCACGGACTCGTCGAAGCGGTCCAGGCGATGGGCGGCTCCGTCCCCACGATCGTGCGCAAGGTGCTGCTCCCGCAGGCCCTGCCCTCGCTCGTCTCCGCCGTCACCACCACCGTGATCGTCCTCGTCGGCTACTCGGCGATGGCCGGCGCGGTCGGCGGCGAGGGCCTCGGGTCCAAGGCCGTCACCTACGGATTCCAGCGCTTCGAGACCCAGTTCATGCTTGTCACGGTCGTGATCCTGATCGCCCTCGTGACGATCGTGCAGCTCGCCGGCGACGGCGTCGTACGTCTCCTCGCCCGCCGCGGACGCACCGCCGGCTGAGCCCACAGACCTTCTCCTCCCCACACGGCCCGCACTCCTTGTCCGGGCGACGCACCACCACAAGAAAGAGGCACTTTTCGTGCGCAGCACCATCAAGTTCACCGCGGCCGCCGCCGCCTCCGCCGCCCTCGCCCTCGGCCTCACCGCCTGCGGCACGGCCTCCGACCCGGCCGCCCGGGCAGACTCGGGGTCCAAGGGCGACGCGTCCAAGGCCCTCGTCGTCGCCGCGTCCCCGACGCCGCACGCCGACATCCTGAACTACGTCAAGGACAACCTGGCGAAGCAGGCGGGCCTGACGCTGGAGGTGAAGGAGTTCACCGACTACGTCCTGCCGAACACCGCCACCCAGCAGGGTCAGGTCGACGCGAACTTCTTCCAGCACAAGCCGTACCTGGACGACTTCAACAAGAAGAACGGGACGACCATCGTCCCCGTCGCCGACGTCCACCTCGAGCCCCTCGGCCTCTACTCCAAGAAGGCCGACGCCCTCAAGGACATCAAGGCCGGCCAGACGATCGCCGTCCCCAACGACACCACCAACGAGGGCCGCGCGCTCGCCCTGCTCGCCGACAACGGCCTCATCACCCTCAAGGGCGGCGCCGGCACCGACGCCAAGCTCTCCGACATCGCCGACGCCAAGGGCCTGAAGTTCAAGGAGCTCGAGGCCGCGACGCTGCCCCGCGCCCTGAACGACGTGGACGCCGCGGTCATCAACGGCAACTACGCCATCGAGGCCGACCTGGAGCCCGCCAAGGACGCCCTGGCCCTGGAGAGGGCCGAAGGCAACCCGTACGCCAACTTCCTCGCGGTCAAGGAGGGCAACGAGGACGACGCGCGCGTGCGGAAGCTCGTGAAGCTCCTCAACTCGCCCGAGGTGAAGAAGTTCATCGAGGACACGTACGCCGGTTCCGTCGTCCCCGCCTTCGACTCCGCCAAGTAGGGCCCCGGCAGCTCCACTTGACGCAGGCCCCGCGCACCTACGAAGGTGCGCGGGGCCGTGTCGTACCCCCACCCGGCCATGCGCGGCCCGCACCCGATGTTGCATGCTGTGCCTTTACGGCTACGACAACCCAACGGCTTTGACCATTTATCGACAGTCTTCGGCATGGAGCTGCGCATGACTACCACCTTCCCGGACGTGTCCATCAGCACGGAGCGGTTGGTGCTGCGCCCCTACGAGGACGCGGACATCGCGGCCCACACCGAGATGATGAACGACGAGATGGTCACCGCCTGGACCTCCGTGCCCCACCCCTATACGACGGCGGACGCCGAGGACTGGGTCCGCAGGATCGCTCCTGCGGAGCGGACCGAGGGCCGCGGCATCGTCCTCGCCGTCACCGAGTTCCTCACCCAGCGGCTCGTCGGCGTCGTCCACCTGCGCAACACCGACTGGCGGACCCTGTCCACCGAGGTCTCCTACGTCACGGCCCCCTGGGCACGCGGCGAGGGATACGCCACCGAGTCCGTCCTCGCCGTCGCCCGGTGGCTCTTCCGCAACCAGAAGTTCGAACGCATGGAACTGCGCACCGCCGCCGACAACACCGCCTCCCAGCAGGTCGCGCAGAAGATCGGCTGCATCAGCGAAGGCGTCCTGCGCAACGCCTGGATAGCCCGGACCAGGCCCGACGACGGCACCGGAAGCTGGACGGACATCCGCACCGACCTCATCGTGTGGAGCCTGCTGCCCGAAGACCTGGAGGCCGACCGGATGGCCGAGGCCGGATACCGCTCCCTCACCGACTGGGACTGAGGCCGCCCGGGCGTCCGGACGCCCTCCGTACCGCCCGCGGCCATGGCCGCCAGGTACGCTCACGGTGCGACGCGTACCCGCGGTACTGCCCACCACCTGCGACAACTGACGGAGACTGACGACGATGGCCGACCGGGTCACGGTGATCGGCTGGGACGGTTCGCCTCTCACCCGAGCAGCGAGGTCCGCCCTCTCCGCCGCCACTCTGGTGGCCGGCGCCGCCCACCACCTGGCACTGCCCGAGGTCCCGCCGAGCGCCGAACGCATCCGGCTCGGCAGCGTCGGCCTCGCCGCCCGCCGTATCGCCGGACACCGCGGCAGCGCCGTCGTCCTCGCCGACGGCGACCCGGGCTTCTTCGGCGTCGTACGCACCCTGCGCGCGCCCGAGTACGGCCTGGAGGTCGAAGTCGTCCCCGCCGTCTCCTCCGTGGCCACGGCCTTCGCCAGGGCCGGTATGCCCTGGGACGACGCCCAGATCGTCGTCGCACACCGCCGCACCCTGCGCCGCGCCGTCAATGTGTGCCGCGCCCACACCAAGGTCGGGATCCTCACCTCCCCGGGCGCCGGCCCCGCCGAACTGGCGCTGCTGCTCGACGGCATCCACCGCACCTTCGTGATCTGCGAGGAACTGGGCACGACCCGCGAGCAGGTCACCGTCCTCACCTCCGACAAGGTCGCCGACCACATGTGGCGCGACCCCAATGTCGTCATCGTCATCGGCGGCACCGGCAGCGCGCCCGCCCCGACCGGAACCGGCGGCTGGATCGCCGGCCGCGACCCGGGCTATCCGCCGGCCGACCGCGGCTGGGCGCTGCCGCCCGAGGAGACGCCCACCCGTGGCGAGGGCGAGTACGCCGGGCTGCGGGCCGCCCAACTGGCCCGGCTCGGCCCGCGCACCGGCGACCTCGTCTGGGACATCGGCTGCGGCAGCGGCGCGCTCGCCGCGGAAGCCGGCCGCTTCGGCGCCGCCGTCATCGCCGTCGACGACGACCCCGAAGCCTGCCGTCGCAGCGAGGCGGCGGCACGTCGCCTCGGCGTCCAGCTCCAGGTCGTGCACGGACGCGCGCCGCACGTCCTCGAACGGCTGCCCGAGCCCGATGTCGTGCGGATCGGCGGCGGGGGAGTGCCGGTCGTCACCGCCGTCGCCGACCGCAGGCCGGAGCGCATCGTCACCCATGCCTCCACGCGCGACGAGGCGGAGGCCATCGGCGCGGCCCTCGCGGCCGGTGGATACACCGTCGAATGCGCCCTCCTCCAGTCCGTCGAAATGGACACCTCCGACTGGTCGGAGCGGGAACGCTCGGTGGTCTTCCTGCTCTGCGGAAGGCAGTCCGAGCCTCGGCCCCGGCCCCCCGTGACAGACGGTCCGGGGTAGGCTGGCCGA
Organism: Streptomyces sp. NPDC006294; assembly: GCF_042870895.1. Lineage (NCBI taxonomy): Bacteria > Bacillati > Actinomycetota > Actinomycetes > Kitasatosporales > Streptomycetaceae > Streptomyces > Streptomyces sp. NPDC006294. The sequence goes on along the minus strand of NZ_JBIAHV010000016.1, from coordinate 34,049 downwards.
TCGTTGTACCGCAGCCGGGCGTTCGTCGCTTCGTTCGTCAATGTCCGGAAAAGGGAGTCACTTTGGTTCCCGTATGTGGTACGTCGATACCGGGGGGGTCGCGCGACGTGGCGCAGCCCACAGCGAACCACGGCGGATCTTGCTGCCGTGGTGGCGAACGACCGCGACAATGCTTTGGTCCGTGGGTCAATCGTGCCGCGCGGCGCACACGCTCGTTCTTGTTCACGGGCGTCCGGTGTGCCGCTGTCGGACGCCCCGGGCGAAGGGCGAAGGAGCAAACCGATGGGCGAGGGGTACGCGCATGACTGACACCGGCCAGATCCCGGGCGAGGGGCTGCCGGAGAACGCAGGCATGGTGGAGCAGCCGGGCATCCCCGCTCCGGACGCGTACACCTACCTCGAGAACTCCGAGAACAGCCCCGAAGAGGACGACCTGCTGCTGATGCCGGGCTCCCAGGGCGCCTGGAGCGACGCCCAGCACGCGGCTCCCGCCCAGGGCGGGCACCACCCGCAGGGCGTGCCCGCCGCCGATCAGTACGCGGCCGCGGCCGCCTCCGTTCACCCGATGGCGAACCACGCCGCCGGACCGCAGCACCAGAGCGGCGAGTACCGGCCGGACCACGGCGCGGTGGGCTACGCGCCCCAGGACTACCAGGCCGCGCCGGTCGTGCACGGAACCCTGCAGACGGCGGAGCCCGTTCCCCCGGTCACGGAGAACGCGGCAACGCCGGCGCCCGAGTTCGTCGAGGTGTCCCAGACCGCCGGAGCGTCGGGGCACGCGCAGCAGCAGCCCCAGCAGCCGCAGTTCCACGAGGTCCAGCCGCAGGAGGCCGCGGCCCACGAGCCGTTGACGCAGGTGCAGGGGACCATGTCGGTCGTTCCGGGCGTGGCGCCGGCCGGCGCGGAGCCCGAGGCTGTCGCGGAGCCGTCGGCCGCCGTGGAGGCCGAGGCCGCTCAGGCCGTGGCACAGGCGGCGGTTCACGAGACCGGTGCACACGAGGCGGGCGGTCGCGATTCCGGCGCCGTCGACCTCGGAGCCGTACGGACACCGGCCGCCGCCACCTCCGCCATGCCGACGCCGGCGCCCGCCCGCCGCCCGCTCCACATGGGACCGCCCGTGCCCGAGTCCTCGAGCGGCGTGGTCCGCTCGCTGGCCGACCGCGGGCCGGCCGGCACGCCGCCGCACCCGATGGTCGTACGCACCGCGCAGGCCCAGGCCGCAGCCACCACCGGCGTGGAGTACCTCGACGTACCGCGGGAGGACCCGGCCGCCGAGCTGCCGGGCCCGCAGCTGGGCGAGATCCCGCCGCAGGCCGGGGCCCCCTGGGACCCCCGGCCGGCGCAGGAGCAGACGGCGGCCCCGGCAGAAACGGTCGCCCCGCCCGCCCCGCCCGCCGCGGAGGACGCCCCCGAGCACGCCCCCGAGAACGCGCAGGCCACCGTGCCCGCGCCGCGAGCCGGCGGGTCCGACCAGCCGGTGGCCCCGGAAGCGGCCGTGCCCGAGGCGGCCGTCACCGAGCCGGAGGCTCCCGCACCCGCGGCGGCGCCCGCTCCGGCCGCTGAGGCCGTCGAGCCGGCCGCTCCGGTCGTCGCCGACGCGCCGGAGACGGTCGCCCCCGAGACCGCCGTCGCTCCGCAGCCGTCCGCGCAGGCCGAGGCCCCCGTAGAGGTGCATCCGGAGGCGCAGCCCGTACCCGTCGAGGCCGAGCCGGTGGCCGTCGCGCCGGAAGCGGAAGCGCCGGCTCCGCAGCCGGAGCGGCAGCCGGGCACGGACGCGCCCGAAGCCGCCGCTCAGGACGCCCCCGTCACGGCCCCGGAGGGTGCCACGCCGCCCCCGGCGGAGCACCTGACGCCGGCCGCCCCCGAGGCGCCCGCCGCCGAGCCGGTTGCCGTCGCCCCCGCCGGCCCGTCCCCGGTGGCGGAGGCTCCCGCTTCCGCCACCGTGCCCGCCGGCCCGCAGGTACCCGACGCGCAGCCCGAGGCCGCCCCCGTGGACGCCCCCACCCCCGCCGCCGGCACGCCGGCCCCTGATGAGGCGCAGCCCGAGGCCGCCCCCGCGGAGACGCCCGTCCCCGCCGCCGAGACGGCCGCCCCCGCCGAGACGCCCGTCCCCGCCGCCGAGACGCCCGCCCTCGCCGAGACGGCCGCGCCCGCGGAGGCCGGCCCGGAAGCCGCGCCCGAGCCCGGCGACACCGCCGCGGCCGACGCCGCACCGCGGGAGGCCGAACACGCCCCCGCCCAGCCTGCCCCCGACGCCGCCCAGCCCGCCCCGGCGGACGCCGGACCCGCCGTCGCGGACGTCGAGCCGGCCGAGGACCACCCCGCCGCGCCCCCGGCCCCCGGCTACGCCGACGCCGAGCGCGAGGCCGTCCTGCGCGTCATGCGGGAACGGCGCGACATCCGCAACGGCTTCCGCAGCGACCCCATCCCGCACGAGGTCCTGCTCCGTGTCCTCGAAGCCGCCCACACCGCGCCGAGCGTCGGCCACTCGCAGCCGTGGGACTTCGTCGTCATCCGCTCCGCGGAGACCCGCCGCACGATGCACGAACTGGCCCAGCGGCAGCGCGAGGCGTACGCCAAGTCGCTGCCCAAGGGCCGGGCGAAGCAGTTCAAGGAACTGAAGATCGAGGCCATCCTCGACACCCCGGTGAACATCGTCGTCACCGCCGACCCCACCCGCGGCGGCCGCCACACCCTCGGCCGGCACACCCAGCCGCAGATGGCGCCGTACTCCTCCGCCCTCGCCGTCGAGAACCTGTGGCTCGCGGCCCGCGCCGAGGGCCTCGGCGTCGGCTGGGTGTCGTTCTTCGACGAGCGTGAAATGGTCCGTACGCTCGGCCTGCCCGAGCACCTGGAGGTCGTCGCCTACCTCTGCGTCGGGTACGTCGACGAGTTCCCGGAGGAGCCCGAGCTGATGCAGGCGGGCTGGTCCAAGCGCCGCCCGCTGTCCTGGGTGGTCCACGAGGAGACCTACGGCCGCCGTGCGCTGCCGGGCGAGGAGCCCCACGACCTGTTGCAGGAGACCGTCACCAACATCCGTCCGCTGGACGCCAAGGCGCTCGGCGAGGCGTGGGAACGCCAGAAGCGGATGACCAAGCCGTCCGGCGCGCTCGGGATGCTGGAGATCATCTCCGCGCAGCTCTCCGGTCTCTCCCGGATGTGCCCACCGCCGATCCCGGAGCCCGCGGCCGTCGCGATCTTCGCCGGCGACCACGGAGTGCACGCCCAGGGCGTCACGGCCTGGCCCCAGGAGGTCACCGGCCAGATGGTCGCCAACTTCCTCGGCGGGGGAGCGGTCTGCAACGCCTTCGCCAACCAGGTGGGCGCCGAGGTCTGCGTCATCGACGTCGGCGTGGCGTCCGACCTGCCCGCCACCCCGGGCCTGCTGCCGCGCAAGGTCCGCGCCGGCACCGCCGACTTCACCACCGGGCACGCCATGACCCGCGACGAGGTCCTCTCGGCGATCGAGGTCGGCATCGAGACCGCCCGTGACCTGGTGGCCGCCGGGAACAAGGCGCTCCTCACCGGTGAGATGGGCATCGCCAACACCACCACCTCCGCCGCCCTGATCGCCGTCTACACGGGCGTCGACCCGGCGGAGATCACCGGCCGAGGCACGGGCATCAACGACGAGATGCACGCCCGCAAGGTCGACGTCGTGCGCCGTGCCCTCGAGCTCCACCGGCCCGACCCGGCCGACCCGATCGGCGTGCTGTCGGCCGTCGGCGGTCTGGAGCACTGCGCGCTGGTCGGCCTCATCCTCGGCGGCGCCTCCCTGCGCACCCCGGTGGTCCTCGACGGCGTCAGCACCGGCGCGGCGGCCCTCGTCGCGCGGGCCATCGCCCCCGAAGCGCTGGCCGCCTGCATCGCGGGCCACCGCAGCGCCGAGCCGGGTCATGTGGCGGCGCTGAACAAGCTGGGCCTGCGGCCCCTGGTCGACCTGGACCTCCGCCTCGGCGAGGGCACGGGCGCCCTGCTGGCGCTCCCGATCGTCCAGAGCGCGGCACGGGCCATGCACGAGGTGGCGACCTTCGACTCGGCCGGAGTCACCGAGAAGTAGCACCCCGCCACGCCCCCCACGCACGCCCTGCGTCACACACCCGGTCCACCTCCGCACCGGGTGCGTGACGAACTCGGAGGCAACCGTTCCGCAACGGCCCCCGACAGCCCCGTGAGCGGGGCCGTATCGTGGTCGCCAGGACCCCGCACCTGTCCCCACCAGCCGCTTCACCGTCGCAGCGGCGTCACTCACGCACTGCCCTGCCCGAGGAGCCGCACCGCCATGGCTGAGCACGTCCCGCCCGCCGAGCACCCCGCCTACCCCGTCGGCCTGCGACTCGCCGGGCGCCGCGTCGTCGTCATCGGCGGCGGACAGGTCGCCCAGCGCAGACTCCCCGCCCTGGTGGCGGCCGGTGCCGACGTCACCCTGATCTCCCCGTCCGCGACGCCCTCCGTCGAGGCGATGGCCGAGTCCGGCGAGATCGCCTGGACCCGTCGCCGCTACGAGGACGGCGACATCGCCGACGCCTGGTACGCCCTCGTCGCCACCGGTGACCCCGACGCCAACGCCCGCGCCTCCGAAGAGGCCGAGCGCACCAAGACCTGGTGCGTACGCAGCGACGACGCGGACGCCGCCACCGCCTGGACCCCGGCCACCGGCCGCAGCGACGGCGTCACCGTCGCCGTCCTCACCGGCCGCGACCCGCGCCGCTCCGCCGCCGTCCGCGACGCGATCGTCGAGGGCCTGCGCGACGGCACCCTCGCCGCGCCGCACCGCCGCAGCCGTGCCCCGTTCGTCGCCCTCGTCGGCGGCGGACCGGGCGACCCCGACCTGATCACGGTCCGGGGCCGCCGGCTGCTCGCGGAGGCGGACGTCGTCATCGCCGACCGGCTCGGCCCGCGCGACCTCCTGGACGAACTCCCGCCGCACGTCGAGGTGATCGACGCGGCCAAGATCCCCTACGGGCGGTTCATGGCCCAGGAGGCCATCAACAACGCGCTCATCGAGCACGCGAAGGCCGGCAAGGCCGTCGTCCGGCTGAAGGGCGGCGACCCGTACGTCTTCGGGCGCGGCATGGAGGAGGCCCAGGCGCTCGCCGAGGCCGGTATCCCCTGCACGGTCGTGCCCGGCATCTCCAGCTCCATCTCGGTCCCCTCCGCGGCCGGCATCCCGGTGACCCACCGCGGGGTCGCGCACGAGTTCACCGTCGTCAGCGGCCATGTCGCCCCCGACGACCCGCGCTCCCTGGTCGACTGGAAGTCCCTCGCCCGGCTGCGCGGCACCCTCGTGATCCTCATGGGCGTCGACAAGATCGGAGCCATCGCGGAGGCGCTCGTCGCGCACGGCAAGGCGCCCGACACCCCGCTCGCCCTCGTCCAGGAAGGGACGACCGCGGCCCAGCGCAGGGTGGACGCCACGCTCGCGACCGTCGCGGAGACCGTCAGGGCCCAGGACGTACGCCCGCCGGCCGTCATCGTCATCGGTGACGTCGTCGCCGTCGGCCTGCCCAAGTAACCACCGGTAACCCGACTTTGCGGGAACCGTTGGCACCGCACATCCAAGAAGGCAGTATCACCCCGTGGCCGATCTCATCACCATCGACGACCCCGACGACCCCCGTCTGCACGACTACACGGGCCTGACCGACGTCGAGCTGCGCCGCCGCCGCGAACCGGCGGAGGGGCTGTTCATCGCCGAGGGCGAGAAGGTCATCCGCCGTGCCGGACAGGCCGGTTACGTGATGCGCTCCATGCTGCTGTCCGCCAAGTGGGTCGACGTCATGCGGGACGTCATCGAAGAGGTCCCGGCCCCCGTGTACGCGGTCGACCCCGCCCTCGCCGAACGCGTCACCGGCTACCACGTGCACCGCGGCGCCCTCGCCTCCATGCAGCGCAAGCCGCTGCCGGACGCCGGGGACCTGCTCGGCACGGCCCGCCGGGTGGTCGTCATGGAGTCGGTCAACGACCACACCAACATCGGCGCCATCTTCCGCAGCGCGGCGGCCCTCGGCATGGACGCCGTGCTGCTCTCCCCGGACTGCGCCGACCCGCTCTACCGCCGCTCGGTCAAGGTCTCCATGGGAGCGGTCTTCTCCGTCCCGTACGCCCGCCTCGACACCTGGCCCCGCGGCCTCGAAACGGTCCGCGAGGCGGGCTTCCGGCTGCTCGCCCTCACCCCCGACGAGAAGGCGTCCTCGATCGACGAGGCCGCCCCGCACCGTCTGGACCGCGTGGCGCTGATGCTCGGGGCCGAGGGCGACGGGCTGTCCACCAAGGCGCTCATGGCCGCCGACGAATGGGTACGCATCCCCATGGCCCACGGCGTCGACTCGCTCAACGTGGGAGCGGCGGCCGCCGTCGCCTTCTACGCGGTCGCCACCGGCCGCCCCGCGTAGCGGCTACAGCTTCCGCGCCCCGGCGCCCGCCTGGCCGCTTCAGCTTCCGCGCCCCGGCCCGCGCGTCGCCGTTACAGCTTCTGCGCCGCGGCGATCCCCAGCGCCACGATCAGGGTCACCACGAAGAAGACGGTGATCCGCTGGCGCAGCAGCCGCGGATTGGCCGGCCGCCGGCCGGTCGACGTCGTCCGAGCCCCCGGCCGGGTGCCGTTGCCCTGCCGGCCGTTCGTACGGCCCGCGGTACGCGGCTGCTGCGGCCGGGACCCGCCACCCGTGCGGGCCGGCGCCTGCGGCCGCGACGAGCCGCCCGTCCGCCGCTCCAGGCGTTCGGTGCGCTCAGGCCGCTCCGGGTAGCGCGCGGTCGGCCGGTTCGACTCGACCCGTTCCCGCTGCGCCGCCGGCCGGGCGTCGTGCTGGAGTCCCTGCGCCTCCCGGGCCGCGATCTCCTTGAGCCGCATGGACAGTTGCAGTGTGCTGGGCCGCTCCTCCGGATCCTTCGCCAGGCACGCCGACACCAGCGGGGCCAGCGCGTCGTGCACCCCGTGCAGCTGCGCCTCCTCGTGCACCACCCGGTACAGCATCACCTCGGAACTGCCGTGCCCGAACGGCGAGTCGCCCATCGCCGCGTACGCCAGCGTCGCGCCCAGCGCGAAGACGTCCGTCGCGGGCGTCACCGCCGCGCCGCGCACCTGCTCCGGCGCGAGGAAACCCGGAGACCCCACGGCCGTGCCCACATGCGTCAGCGTGCTCGCGCCCGTCGCCCAGGCGATGCCGAAGTCGATGATCCGCGGCCCCTTGGGGGACAGCAGGATGTTCGACGGCTTCAAGTCACGGTGCACCACACCGGCCTCATGGACCGCCACCAGCCCCTCCGACAGCGCGGCACCCACCGCGGCCACGTCGGCGGCCCGCAGCGGACCCTCCTCGACGACCTTGTCGTGCAGCGACGGCCCCGGGACGTACTGGGTCGCGAACCACGGCCGGTCCGCCTCCAGGTCCGCGGCCACCAGCCGGGCCGTGCAGCCGCCGCGGATACGCCGCGCGGCCGACACCTCACGGGCGAACCGCGACCGGAACTCCTGATCCTCCGCCAGGTCCGGCCGGATCACCTTCAGCGCGACCCGCTGCCCCCGCCGGTCAGAGCCCAGATAGACGACACCCATGCCGCCCGCGCCGAGCCGCCGGTGAATCCTGAACGAGCCGACGACTCGCGGGTCCTCGCGCCGGAGCCGCATCATCGCCATGTCCGTCCCCTACCTACGGTGGGGAGGCCCCACCCCGCTGCCCGGTCGTCCGCTTGTGACGTGCCACAGCTTACGTACCCCCGCGCCGGTGCGCTCATAGGCCGCGCCCTCCCGTTCGGATCGATTGTCAGTGCCCGATGGGACACTTGAGGAGTGGTCAAAGGAGGGCGGATCCCTCTCCTTCGACCCGTGCGAGATGTCAACGACTCGTCGCAGAAGGGGGATTGGATCGATGAAGGGTGACCGCGTGGAGATAGTGGTGGACGCGGGGGACACGACGCGTACGTACGAAGTGGTGGCAAGCCGGGCGGGCCGCAGGGTCGAGACAGCGGTGCGCAGAGGAGTGGTCGAAGTGAGCGAAGTCACTCGTTCCGGCTCCGTCGTCCGCACCGCGCGTTTCATGGCGACCCGGGTCCTGGCCCTGGTCGAACAGCCCGTCCCGCGCGAGGACACCGCCGACTGACCGGGTCCCCTCAGGGAAGACCCCAAGACCCGGAGACCCGTCTCCACCCAGGGGAGTACGCCGGGGGGTGACGGCTCATCCTCCGGGAGGCCAGGCAATCGGTACGAGGGCATGACGTCCCGGCCCCGCCGTTTCCCTAATGTTGATGTCAAGCGGCGGGTGCAGCACTCGTCCCCCGAGGTCAGACACCCGCCGCTGCCAACCACGACAGGAGAAGGACCATGACGGACACGGCAACGCGGACGATGATCCGCACGCAGGGACGCAAGGCATCCGCCGCGTTCGGCGGCCGCCGGTCCGGTACGCGCCACCCCCTGGTGGCGACGGCCATGGTCCTTCCCCTCGCGGCACTGCTCGTGGTCGTCTTCGGCGGCTGGGAAGCAGTGGTCACACAGGCGTCGTCCGTGGGCGTGATGCTGGGGCGCTGAACGGCGCCCCGGACCCGGAAGAGCGGTCCGGGTCGGGGACATCCGGCCAACAACCCCGTGGGGACGGGGGTGCGGCGGACGGCAGCGTTTGGCCGGTCAGCTGGGGAGCTGACCGGCCATCGCGCGTTGTCCGACGGGGGTACGTCCCATGCCCGAAGGGCTATGGGGGAGGGCCGCGGCGCAGGTCTCCGGGCGTCGCCCGGTCCCAGGCCCTGGCCAGTCCTGTTCGCTCGCGTCCGGGCACGGCTCCGGGGGCGTCCACCTGCCCCCGGGCCGACGGTTTCAGCTGATGTCCACGTCGGAGTGGAGCAGGTGGTGGTCCGAGTACGGGGTGGGGTGCACGCCGTGGCCGAGCGGGACGACACCCCGCAGGAACACGTAGTCGAACTTGCTCCGCCAGTCCGTGGTCGGCTTGCAGTCGCCGGCGGGCGAGGGGCGGCACTCGGGGTCCGTGTCCGTGGCCAGTGCCCGCATCCCGGCGAGTTCCGGAGCGTCCGGCACAGCGTTGAAGTCGCCGAGAACGATCGCACGGTCGTGCCGGGCGACGGCCGCGGCGAGCACGTCGATCTGGTCCGCCCGGACCGCCTCCTGACGCCGCTGGGCGAGGTGCGTGTTGAAGACCCGGACGGGCCGGCCGTCCACCGTGGTGGTGACCGCCATGTACCCGCGGTCCTCGGACCCTCCGTCGGGGTACTCCACGCTGACGCGGTCCGTCATCGGCGCCGCCGAGAGGATCGCCTGGCCATAGGCCCCCGGACTCCACGGCATTCCGCCGCAGCGCCCCCAATTCTGCAGAACCGTCCCGTACTCGACGTGGTAGACCAGCCCGTGACGGCTCTCCAGATAGTCCCGGATCCTCGCGACGTCGGGCTCGCAGGCTTCCTGCAGACCGATGACCTGGGGCGCGTACGCGGCGATCTCCGCCGCCCGGTCGAGGTTGCTCTCCTCGCAGGGGTTGCACATGTTCCACGTCATGACCCGGTTCGGCACGACGTCCTTGACGGCTTCGGCAGGCAGCGGCCTGGTGAAGAGGGCATCGCTGAGTGAGCTGGGGCCGACGAGCACCGTGCAGGTCACGATCACGGCGCCCGCGAGCAGCAGCGTGCCCCTTCGGCGCACTGTCGCCTCCTGGAAGTGGACGGAGAAATCCGGCGTCTTCATGCACGAGGTTAGGGGACCGGGTGGTCGCCACACGCGCCGTACCCGGCGCTACGCTCCCCGCGTGACCGCTTCCGTCGTACGCGCACTCGCCTCCGTCGCCCGGAGCGCCGCCCACCTGGCGACGCCGCGCGGGACCTGTGGCGCGTGCGGGGCCGCGCAGGACGGGCAGACGCTCGCCGACCGGCCCGACGGCACCGTCGTGCGTCACGGCGCCGCCGTGGCGAAGGCCCACGCCCCCGGGACCGACCCGGTCGCCCACCGCGCTCGTCTGGCGCTGGCGGCGCACCCGGCGCTGGCGGGCATCCTCCTGCCGCCGCTCCCGCACGGCGCGAGCGCCCCGGCGCCAGACCGCCCCGTCACCGCCTGGCCCTACGGCGCTCCCGTCGACCCCACGGACCCGGACGCCGCGCCCTGGGAGGACGCGGCGGTCCTCCTGGCGCGCCTGCACCGCGTCGCGCCCGCGGAGCTCCCGGGCCCGCTGCCGCCGATGCGGGGCCCGGCGAAGGCCGCCGCCGCGATGGCCCGCATGGAGGCGGCCGCGGCGGACGACCCGGCCGCCCGCGACGTCCGGCGCGCCTGGGCACACCTGCCGGCCTGGGCCCGCGGCGAGGAGTCCTCGGCCGCGGAGCGCCGGAGGGTGTGCCACGGCGACCTCCACCTCGGCCAACTCGTGCGCCACCCCGCCCCCGACGGCCCCTGGCTGCTGATAGACGTCGACGACCTGGGCCTCGGCGACCCGGCCTGGGACCTCGCCCGCCCGGCAGCGTGGTTCGCCGCGGGCCTGCTGCCGTCGGAGGTCTGGCAGCGGTTCCTCGGCGCCTACGCGGCGGCCGGCGGCCCCGCGATCGCGTCCGCGGAGGACCCGTGGCCCCAACTGGACGTGCCCGCCAGGGCGCTGACCGTCCAGGCGGCGGCGCTGGCGCTGGCGAAGTCGGCGGCGGAGGGCCGCGGTGCGGACGAGGACGAACGGGCGATGCTCGACGCCTGTACCCGAATCGGGACACTGGCACCCGAGTTGGAGCCCGGGACTCCGTCGTAGGGTGAAGACCTCGTCCCCGGGCAGCTGTCCCGGTGACGTCGACGAGACGGCGAGGAGCTGACCAGACGATGCAGTGTCCCAAGTGCCATGCAGCGATGCACACGTACAACCGCAATGGCGTCCAGATCGAGCAGTGCAGCGGCTGCCGGGGCATATTTCTCGACTACGGCGAGCTGGAGTCGCTGACCCGCCTCGAGTCGCAGTGGACCCAGCAGGCCCCGCCCCCGCCGCAGGCCCCGCAGGCGTACCCGGCCGCTCCCGCACCCGCGGCGCCGGCCTGGGGCGCGCCGCACCAGGGCGGCCACCACGGGCACCACCGTCAGCGCGGCTTCGGCCGGATGCTCTTCTCCTCCTGACGGACCGCGCAGGACATGACGAAACCCCCGGTCGTCGAGACGACCGGGGGTTTCGGCTGGTGCGCGATACTGGGATTGAACCAGTGACCTCTTCCGTGTCAGGGAAGCGCTCTCCCGCTGAGCTAATCGCGCAGGGCGGCGGAGCGCGAAGTGACCTGCGTCACCACGTCCCACGTTACTGCGTACAGCGTGCGCGATACTGGGATTGAACCAGTGACCTCTTCCGTGTCAGGGAAGCGCTCTCCCGCTGAGCTAATCGCGCTCGGGTCCTCGCGGACCCAGTGGACGATACTGGGATTGAACCAGTGACCTCTTCCGTGTCAGGGAAGCGCTCTCCCGCTGAGCTAATCGTCCTTGGAGGTGGAGACGGGATTTGAACCCGTGTAGACGGCTTTGCAGGCCGTTGCCTCGCCTCTCGGCCACTCCACCCGGAGTGCGGGGGTCGGGAAGATCCCCCACTTTCTCGAGCGGACGACGAGATTCGAACTCGCGACCCTCACCTTGGCAAGGTGATGCTCTACCAACTGAGCCACGTCCGCTTGTCGGTTCCGATCCGCTTGCGCGTCCCGGCGACGTGTTGAACTCTAGCGGATTCCGGGGCCAGTACAAAAACGCGTTTGTGCAGCTTGCCGCCGTGTGTTCACGTCGCGGCAGCTCACCGGCCGCCCGTCCCCGCCGCAGCCACGCCGGTCATACACTCACAGACGTGCACGACCTCGCTCCTCTGGCCCGTTTCGGCTCCCTCGTCGCCACCGACCTCCGGGACGTCACCAGCGACCCCGCGGCCCTCGACTCCACCGGCTTCTGGGCGGTCGTCGCCGACTTCGAGGGCCGTCTGACCTGCGCCCGCTTCGGCGATGTCCGCACCGAGCCGGTTCCGGAGCCCGCCCCGGGACGCTGGCGGGGGCCGGCGGCCGACGCGTGGACGTCGTCGCTGGACCGCGCCGCCTACACCGCCGGCGTACGACGTGTCCGGGAACACATCGCGGCCGGCGAGGTCTACCAGGCCAACCTGTGCCGGGTGCTCTCCGCCCCGCTGCCCGAACCGGACGCGGCGGACGTCGACGAGCTGACCGCCCTGCTGGCCCGCGGCAACCCGGCCCCGTACGCAGGAACGATTCGGCTGCCCGCGCACGGCGTGGAGATCGCGACCGCCTCGCCCGAGCTGTATCTGCGCCGCGAGGGGCGCTCCGTCGAGTCCGGCCCCATCAAGGGAACGGGCCGTACCGCCGACGACCTCCTGGAGAAGGACCACGCGGAGAACGTCATGATCGTGGACCTGGTCCGCAACGACCTGGGCCGGGTGTGCGCCACCGGCAGCGTGAGCGTGCCCGCGCTCTGCGCGATCGAGGCCCACCCCGGACTCGTCCACCTCGTCTCCACCGTCCGCGGCGACCTCGCCCCGGCAGCCGGCTGGGCAGAACTGCTCGCGGCGACCTTCCCGCCGGGTTCGGTCACCGGCGCCCCCAAGTCCAGCGCACTGAAGATCATCGAGACGCTGGAGACCACCCCGCGCGGCCCGTACTGCGGCGGCATCGGCTGGGTCGACGCCGACCGCGGCACCGCCGAGCTCGCGGTCGGCATACGCACCTTCTGGATCGACCGCACGGAGAACGCCCTGCGGTTCGGCACCGGAGCGGGCATCACCTGGGGCTCGGACCCGGAGCGCGAATGGGCCGAGACAGAACTGAAGGCGTCGCGGCTGCTGGCGGTAGCGTCGGGCGCGTACGCGGCAATCGGAAGGACAGCTCGATGAAGGTTTGGGTAGGCGGCGCGCTCTCGGAGCTCGAGGACGCCCGGGTGTCCGTACTCGACCACGGCATGACCGTGGGTGACGGCATCTTCGAGACCGTGAAGGCCGTCCACGGCCGGCCCTTCGCCCTCACCCGCCATCTGGAACGCCTCGCCCGCTCCGCCGAGGGCCTCGGGCTGCCGGAGCCCGACCTCGACGAGGTCCGGCGCGCCTGCGCCGCCGTGCTGGCCGCCAACCCGATGCCGCTCGGCCGGCTGCGCATCACCTACACCGGAGGGCTCTCCCCCCTCGGCTCCGATCGTGGCGCCGACGGCCCGACCCTGATCGTCGCGATCGGCGAGACCGCCCGCCGCCCCGACACCACCTCGGTCGTCACGGTCCCCTGGACCCGTAACGAACGCGGCGCGCTGACCGGCCTGAAGACCACCTCCTACGCCGAGAACGTCGTCGCCCTCGCCAGGGCCCACCGGCACGGCGCCTCCGAGGCGCTGTTCGCCAACACCGTGGGGCAGCTCTGCGAAGGCACCGGCTCGAACGTGTTCGTCGTCCTCGACGGCGAACTGCACACCCCGCCCCTGGCTTCCGGCTGCCTCGCCGGCATCACGCGCGCCCTCACCGTCGAATGGACGGGCGCCAAGGAGACCGACCTGCCCCTCGAAGTCCTCGACAGCGCCGAGGAGATCTTCCTGACCTCCACACTCCGCGACGTCCAGGCCGTCGTACGTCTCGACGGGCGCGGCACCGGCGAGGGCCCGGGGCCGGTGACGACCAAGGCGATGCGGGTCTTCGAGGAGCGCGCGGCGGCGGACCAGGACCCGAAGTCCGGCTGACCGGCCCGCGGCCAGCGGCAAAAAGCGGGTGTCGGACGGTCGCGGGGCAGGTAGAAACTCCTCGATGACCACAACTCTGCGGCCCACCGGGCCGATCCAGCGCGACGAGTCCGGCGCCACCTCCCGCCGCTACGACGTGTGCGTCAACGGCAGACCCGTCGGCGGCGTCGAACTCGCCACCGACCCCGGCGCGGGCCGCCCCGTCGGCTCCATACGGTCGCTGCGCATCGACGACGCCGACAGACGGCGCGGCCGCGGCACCGTCGCCGCCCTCGCGGCCGAGGAAGTGCTGCGCGGCTGGCGCTGCACCGAGGTGCGCACGTCCGTCCCCGCCGACGCCGTCCCCGCGCTGCGGCTGGCCGGCGCCCTCGGCTACACGGAGCGCGGCCGCAACATGATCAAAGAGGTGGCCGCGACTCCGCCCCCGCTGCCCGGCGACGTCGAGAGCCGCCCCATGACAGAGGCGGAGTTCGACCGCTGGCGCTCCCACGCGGTGCGGCAGTTCGCACGCGACCTGTCCTCGGGCGGTTCGCCCGAGGACGAGGCCCTCGCCCGGTCGGAAGCCGTCCACGCCCGCTTCCTCCCGGACGGCCGCGCCACTCCGGGCGTCCACGTCCACGCCCTGTTCGCCGGCGGCACCGCCGTCGGCCACGTCTGGGTCTCCGAGCAGGAGGTGCGCCCCGGCGAGCAGGGTGCGTACGTGTTCGGCGTCGAAGTGGCCGAGCCCTGCCGGGGCCGCGGCCACGGCAGGGCCCTGATGCTGCTCGCCGAGCGGATCGCGGCCGACGCCGGGAGGCCGCTGATCGCTCTGCACGTCTTCGAGGGCAACGACCGGGCACGCACCCTCTACGAGTCCCTCGGCTACCGCACCACCCACCGCAACTTCGCCAAGCGGCTGTTCTAGGCCGGCTCAGCGCCCGGTCAGCAGCCCGTCGGCGATCTCCTCGATGCGCTCCAGCAGCCCGTCCTTGCTCTTGCCGCCGTCCAGCCGCTCGCCGCCGATGACGTACGTCGGCGTGCCGGTCACGCCGATCGCCTTGCCCTCCGCCTGGTCGGCGTCGACGATCAGGATGTGCCGGCCGTCGACCAGGGCGGTGTCGAACTCGTCGGCGTCCAGGCCCAGTTCGCGGGCGACCTCCAGCAGGACCGGCTCGCCCCGCGCGGCCAGCTCCCCGGTGCGCGCCAGCACCGCCTCCACGTACGGCCACGCCTGCCCCTGGACAGCGGCCTCCTCCGCGGCCTGCGCGGCGGCGAACGCGTGCTTGTGCTTGTCGAGGGGGAAGTGCCGCAGCCGCAGCTCCAGCCGGTCGCCGTACCGGGCACGAAGCGCCCGCAGGTCGTCCAGGGCGCGGTGGCAGTCGGGGCACTGGAGCTCGCACCAGACGTCGAGGACGACGGGGGAGCCGGTCGGGGAGTCGCTCATGCCGCCAGTCTCCCAGCCCGCCGCCCGCCGCCCCAACCGGGACCTGGGGAGGAGTCCGCCCCCGAGATCTCCCCCAGATGTCACGGTGCCCGTCCCGGACCGTGGCCCCGGACCCCCTGGTCGGTGCAGGATGGAAGGGACGCAAACCGCTCGAGCTGCCTACGCCTGGAGGACCGGATGCTTGCCGAGACCATTTGTTCCGCGGTGTCCGCGGCGGGCCTGGGCATCGCCGCGATCACGGCGTACCGCCGGCGCTTCCTCGCCGCGGCGCGCATCGCGGCCTACTCCCTGGTCCCCGTCGCCCTGGTCATGACCGGTGCCGTCGAGTGGGCCGTGGGCACGGCCTTCAGCCCGACCGCGTGGGCCGGATTCGGTGTCCTTGGCCTCGCCTGGCTGCTGTTCGTCACGACCAGGGCCGTCGAACGCCGAGGGGGCGGCACACGCAAGGAACGCAAGGCCGCTGCCGCGGCGGCCCGCCAGGACGCCGTCGAACCGGCCGCCTCCCGGCCCTCCCTCGGCGGCTCCGCCCCGGCGGCAGAGAAGCCCAAGGCGGCCCGCCCCAAGGGGTCCGCCGCCGACGACGACTTCAGCGACATCGAGGCCATCCTCAAGAAGCACGGAATCTGACGCCCGCCGGCCACGGAATCCGGCGCCCGCCGGCCACGGAATCCGGCGCCCGCCGGGCCCGGCGGGCACGGCACCGCGCCACGGGATGTGATGAACAACCCTGCCCATGGGGCGTGTTGGGTGATGATCAAGGTCCCGGCTGCGTCATCATCACCCCGAGATGCTCGATACCTCGCGGGGCCGTCCCCCCGCACCGACCCAGGAGCCGCGCGGATGCCTTTTCGCGCTCTCCCAGCCGCCCCTGATGATCTTCCTCGGGGTGATCGGCGTCCTGCTGCTCATGGCGGCCGTTCACGACCTCTTCTGGTTATGAGGCCGCGATGACCCGCCACCCCCTCAGCCCGCGGCCTCCCGGCGGCGCGCCCGGTACGCGGCGACATGCAGACGGTTGCCGCACGTGCGGCTGTCGCAGTAGCGGCGGGAACGGTTGCGCGACAGGTCCACGAACGCGCGCCCGCAGTCCGGGGCGTCGCAGCGCCGCAGCCGCTCCTGCTCACCGGCGACGACGATGAACGCCAGCGCCATCCCGCAGTCCGCCGCGAGATGATCGGCCACCGACGCGCCCGGCGCGAAGTAGTGGACATGCCAGTCATGACCGTCGTGGTCGGTGAGCTGCGGAGTCGTGCCCGCCGCCGCCACCAGGCGGTTGATCGTCTCCGCGGCGGCCCTGCTGTCGGTCGCCGCGAACACCTCCGCGAACAGCGCGCGAATGCCGTGCACGGCCTTGAGATCCCGCTGGGTCAGTTCCCCCACGCCGCTGACCATGTGCTTCCGAACGAAGTCGTAGAGCGCTTCGACATTCGCCAGGTTGTCGTCCTGCCCGCTCTGCGGCGCGGTGTTCATCAGGTCGACGACGGTGTCGAGTGCACTACGGGTGTCGTGGGGGATCAGCACGTAATTCGCTCCCTGGCCGGATGCGGGCCGGTGCCCGCCGAATTGCGCTGACTCTAGCGGTTCGTGCCGAGGGCGCACCGGCGCCGTCGCCGCGGTGGATTCCGCGACGACGGCGCCGGTGTTCGCCCTATGCGGTTGTCCGCGCGGCGCCGTCTCCCCGAGACGGACGGCGCCGTGCGGCTTTCAGCCGGCCGGACTGGAGTCAGTTCTCGGCCAGAATGTGCGACAGCTCCGTGTCGAGATCGAAGTGCCGATGCTCGGTGCCGGGAGGCACCGCGGCGTCCGTCCGCTTGAGAAACGATTCCAGGGCCCGCGCCGGGGCCTCGAGCAGTGCCTCGCCCTCCGGGGAGCTCAGCGCGATGCAGACGACGCCCTGGCCATGACTGCGTGACGGCCAGACACGTACGTCGCCCGTGCCGGTGGGCCTGTGCAGACCCTCGGCGAGAAGGTCGCGGGCGAAGACCCACTCGACCGTCTCTTCGGCTCCGGTGTGGAAGGTGGCGTGCACGGCATAGGGATCGGCCGTGTCATACCGCAGGCCCGCGGGTACAGGCAGTGAGGACTCGCTCGATACAACGAGGCGCAGGTGCAGCTCGCAGCTGACCGTGGTGTTCATAAGCGCCAGGGCCTTTCGCTCAGTGTGCGCTCGGGGATTCGCACGTCGGCGAAATCGACATGCCACCTGGGGTGCCGTTGTAAACCCCTCTGACCGTTTTGGGGTCCTTCAGGTCGCTCGTACGGCGGTGGATTACTTTGCGTTATACGGCCATCCCAGTGACCGAGTTCGATCCGGTAGGTTTGGAGATATGAACGCGCAGAGTGACGAGCGGGACGAGGCCGCCGCGGCGACGGCGGCCCGCCCCGTGACGGGGGACGTGACGACGGGGACGGCCGAGCCGGTCCCGGAGGCCGCCCAGGAGGAACGGGAGCTCGGCTCCAGGGCGCCGCACTTCATCAAGAGGTCCAGAACGCTGCATGTGAGCTGGCAGGTCGGCGTCTTCGTCGTCGGCCTCGCCGTCGTCCTCGCCGGCGTCTCCATGCTGGTGCTGCCCGGGCCCGGCTGGGTCGTGATCTTCGGCGGCATGGCGATCTGGGCGACCGAGTTCGTCTGGGCCCAGCTGGTGCTGCGCTGGACCAAGCGCAAGGTCACGGAGGCGGCCCAGCGGGCGCTCGACCCGAAGGTCCGGCGGCGCAACATCATCCTCACCACCATCGGCCTCGTCATCGTCGCGGTGCTCTGCGCCGTCTACCTCTGGAAGTTCGGCCTGGCCATGCCGTGGAAGATCGGCCAGTGACCGAGAAGCGGTCCGGGGCACCGGCTGACATGCGGTAATGTTTGCCGTGCGCCCGGGCGATTAGCTCAGTGGGAGAGCGCTTCGTTCACACCGAAGAGGTCACTGGTTCGAACCCAGTATCGCCCACCATCCGGACCGAATGCCCCGGAGACTTTCGAGTCTCCGGGGCATTCGGCGTCGGGGCGCAGGGCCCCGCCCCTCACCGCATCCGGGCCAGGTGGTCCCGCAGCCTGCGGGCGTCCCGCAGACGCTGCTCATAGGTGGCCCCCACCGCGAGCAGCAGCAGGCCGGCGAAGGCCGGCGGCAGCCAGCGCGGCAGCGCCCCGACGACCTGCACCACGTACGGCGCCAGCTCGTGCAGCGCGACCAGCGTCAGCACCGTGCCGCCGAGCACCAGCAGCGCCTGCAGTCGCCACCGCGCCCCGGCCAGGGTGGCCGCCAGCGCCGCGAGCCCCAGCAGCAGTGGACGCACCCAGTGCTCGTCGCCCCAGGCGGCCACGAGGCTCGGCACCAGCGTCGCGCCCAGGCCGGGCCCGTACGCCGTCCACGACGACGCCCCCGGGTCACGCCGGCGCCGCAGCACCCCGACCGCCAGCGCCGCGACGGTGACGGGCAGCGTGTACGCCTCGGGGGACGCGACGTCCGCGGCCGCCAGCCGCACCCACGTCGCCGTCACGAACAGGACCGCCGCGACGATGCCGGCGACCGGCCGTCGCTCCGGGCGGACGGCCGTGCCCGCGGCGATCACGCCGGCCAGCGCGAGGACCAGCGCCAGATCCGGCGCCGGTGCGTCGGCCGCCGCCGGAGCGATCGCCAAGAGCCCCGTGGCCGCGCCGGTGACCTCCACCGGCAGCGCGACCGGGCGGCGCCGCAGTACGGCGCCGAGCAGCGCGGTCGCCGCCGGCACGGCCAGCAGCACCAGCGCGGCCCGGTGCGGCGGCAGCTCCCAGGCCGCGGCGGCCGCCCCGGCGAAGCCGGCCCCGTAGACCGTCGCCGCACAGGCGAGCAGCGCCTGCACCGGGCCGCGGGTCCGCAGCGCGGCGGACGCGAGTGCCACGACGAGGACACCGAGCACGGCGAAGGTCCCCGGCCGCGTCGCGAGCGACAGCAGCGCGACGCTCACCGACCCGGCGAGCGCACAGACCAGCGCGGTGGTCCCCGCCGGGCCGGACCGGCGGACGCCGAGCGCCAGGACGGCCGCCGTCAGCGCCAGCTGCCACGAGAGCGCGGCGGCGTGCGCGAGACCGAACACGACGGGCACGACCGTGAGCGCCGCCCACGCCGACACCAGGGCCCCGCAGCGCGCGGCGGCCCGGAGCGGGCCGGACCGGTCGGGCGGCGCGACGGGCGGCGGCCACGGCGCGGGCGTGCCGGCCGCAGGCGGGGCGGACGCCGCCGCCGGGCCGTGGTGACGCGAGGCCGCGACCAGGACCGCCGCGGTGATCAGCAGCACGACAGGGACCGGGAGCAGGCCCGCCGCCGTCGCGTCCGGCTCCAGCAGCGACGGCGTACCGGACCAGATGTCCGCCGTCGTCGCGGCGGGGCCGGCGAGCGCCAACGCGGTCAGCGGCAGCGCCGTCACCACCGCGGCGGCGTGCACCGCCCCGGCCGCACCCGCCGCACCCGGCAGCAGCCGCGCCGGCAGCACGGCCCGCGCCGCACCCAGCAGAGCCACCGCGCACAGCAGGTAGCCCGTGACCGCCCAGCCGTCCGGCACCACCGTGCGGACCACACCGCCGACGCCCGCCACCACCGCCAGGCCCGACACGGCGGAGACCCAGCCGGCCGCGGGCACCCGCCACGCGGCGAACAGCGCGACCGCCGCCACCGTGACCAGCAGCACCGCCGGACCCGCGGCAGCCGCCGCGCCGTCCGCCGCGACCGACCGGAACACCCCGGTCAACAGCGCCCCGCCACCCGTCACGGCGGCCGCCGTCCACGCGACCGCCCGCACCCCGGCCGGCCGCGTCCACAGCACGACCGCCAGATCCAGCACGGCGGTCAGCAGCAGCGCCCACTCCATGGGAGGGACCGCGGCGTCCGCGGTCAGCGCCCACAGCGGCAACGGAAGCTGGCCGGCCGCCACGGCCACCGGCAGCGGCGAACCCAGCCGGGGCAGCGACACCCCGTACCCGCACCACAGCGCCGCGAGCGCCGCCGATGCCAGAGCCGCGTAACCGAGCCCGTCCGTGCCCGCCAGCACCGTCCGGTGCAGGGCGTACGCGTCGAGGACCATCAGCACCAGACCCAGCACGGCCACGGACTCCGCCGTCGCGACCAGACCCCGGCGCAGCAGCACGGCCGGCGTGCCGAGGGCCGCGACCGTCACCACGCCCAGAACCACGGCGCGCCCGCCGATGCCCATCTCGCCCCAGCTGACCAGGGTGAAGGCGATCGCCGCGATCGCCAGCAGCAGGCCACCGAGCGTCAGCAGCAGATTCTGCACACCAGGCGCGGACGTCTCGGGCGGCGCCGCGGGCATCGCGGGCGCCCCGGCCGACGGGCCGAAGCCGGCCGGCGGCGCCGCGGGCGGCGCGAACGGTGCGGCAACAGGCCGCAGCGCGGCGACCAGCCAGGCCCTGCGGGCCAGCAACTGCCCGCGTCGGGCATCAAGTTGGCGCAGCTCACGGTCGAGCATCGCCAGTTCCTCAGCCGGTGACGGCACGTTCTTCATGGCCGCAGTGTGGCCCCCACCACAGCCAAGGGCATGGGTGCGGGTACTCAATTCCCGCTGAGTACGCACCGGCGGGCGCAGACTGGGCCCATGGACTGGTGCCGATACCGCTTCCGCAGCACCTGGGACCTGCCCGCCGAACCGGGCAAGGTCTACGACGTGCTCTCCCGTGCCGAGGACTATCCCCGCTGGTGGCCGCAGGTCCGCGAGGTGACACCCGCCGACGACGACTCCGGCACCGCCAGGTTCCGTTCCTTCCTCCCGTACGACCTGCACGTCGGCGTCCGCGCACAGCTGCGCGACCCGGCGGGCGGCGTGCTGGAGATCCGGCTGGCCGGCGACCTCGAGGGCTGGTCGCGATGGACCCTGCGGGCCGGCGGCAGAGGCACCCGGGTCAGGTACGAGCAGGAGGTCGTGGTGCGCAAGCCCCTGATGAGACGGCTCGCGATCCCCTGCCGCCCCTTCTTCCGCGCCAACCACGCGCTGATGATGCGCGGTGGACGGCGAGGGCTGGAGAGGTACCTCGAAGCGGTTTGAACCAAGCCCGCGGAGCCCTGTATGGTTCAGTGCGTTCCCGGGCGATTAGCTCAGTGGGAGAGCGCTTCGTTCACACCGAAGAGGTCACTGGTTCGAACCCAGTATCGCCCACCGGGAGAGGCCGGTCCGTCGCAGACGGACCGGCCTTGCTCATGTCCGCGAGGACCCGGCCGCCTCGCTGTCAGGCCGCCGCAGGCATGTCCGGCCGCAGCGGCCACGCGGGATCGACCGCCTCCGGGGCGCCGCTGCGCGCGAACCACGCCTGCAGCCCCCGCGCCTGGGCCGCATGCCACACCGCCTGCAGCGTGTGCAGCTCCGCCGGGGACAACCGCTCCAGCCGGGCGTTGAAACGCCGCCCCACGGCCCGTACGACCTCCAGCGCCGCCAGCGCGTCCGCCGCCGCGTCATGCGCGCCGTCCAGCACCACCTCGTAGTGCGCGCACAGATCCGTCAGCGTCCGCCGGCCCTTGCGATAGCGGTCCAGATGCTTGTCCAGCACCCGCGGATCCAGCACGCACAGCGGCGACCGGTCCAGATAGCGGCTCAGCGACGACGCCCGATGCCGCCTCAACTCCCGGTCCAGCAGGGTCAGATCGAACGGCGCGTTCATCACCACCAGCGGCCGGGCGGCCGCGCACTGCTCCGCCAGCGCCCTCGCTATCTCCTCCATCACCGGCGCCGGCCAGCGGCCGTTGCGCTGCAGGTGATCCTCCGTCAGCCCGTGCACCTCGACGGCGCCCGGCGGCACCGGCACCCCCGGATTCACCAGCCAGCGCCTGATCCTCGGCCGTCCGCCGGGCGAGTCCTGGACCACGACCGCCGCCGACACGATCCGGTCCTCCTCGACGTCCACTCCGGTTGTCTCTGTGTCAAATGCGGCCAATGGGCCGTCGAACCAGTCCGTCATCCCCGAACTCCTCGCCCTCAACCGGCAGATGGTGTGAGCCCCTGCCCGAAACGGTGATACCCGGGCTGTTTGCACCGTACGCAGACAGGTGACAACACAGATGACGGGGAAGGGAATTGCCATGGCGCTCGCCCAGCCCGAGCAGGGAGGGCTGCTGCCGCAGCGGACGCCCCCGCTGCGCGGAGCACTCGCCACCACCGCCTGTATGGAGACGCTTCAGGTGGGCTATCTGCATGCCGTCGCCGCGGCCGCCGGCTGCTCGCTCTCCCAGCCGTTCCCGGACAACGGCATCGACTGGCACGTCAGCCACAGTTCCGCCGGCCACGCGGTCGACGACGAGGTGACCATCAAGGTGCAGCTCAAGTGCACCTACCAGATCCCGCCGCACCCGCCGGGGCCCGCGTTCTCCTTCACCCTCGACAACGACCACCTGGTGAAGCTCGCCCGGACCCCGGTCTCCGTGCACAAGATCCTGGTCGTGATGCTCGTCCCCAGGGCACAGGACGAATGGCTGCGGGCCGGCCACGACCGGCTCGACCTGCGGCACTGCTGCTACTGGACCAACCTGGCCGGCCAAGAGGTGACCGGCAGGCGCAGGACCACCGTGCGCATCCCGACCTCGCGGATCTTCGACGACCGGGCACTCTGCGAGATCATGACGCGTGTAGGGGCGGGAGGGAGACCCTGATGCACCGGCCCTTCGACGACCATGTGCGCCCCCATCCGAGCACCGCCGAACCTCCCGGCCCCTGGCTCGGCGCGGCCGAACCCGACCCCGCCGACGTCGACCCCGTCGTCCTCGGCGCGCTCCTCGACCGGCACGGCTGGCGCCGCCGCGGCGGGGCCGCCGGCCGCTACACCCGCTGGACCCCGCCCGGACCCGCCACCGGCGGCACCAGCCTGCTCGTGCCCGAGAGCCGGGCCTTCCCCGACTGCGAGGACCTGCTCGGCGAGGCCATCACCGCCCTCGTCCGCAGCGCCGTGCCCTCCGCCAGGGAAGTGCTCGTCGGACTCACCGTCCCCAGCGACGAGATCCGCTGGTGGCGCGACATCCCGGACGGCGGGCCCTCCGGCACCGCCTCCTGGACCGTTCAGGAACAGTTCCGCTCCGCCGCCCGGCAGATGCTGCTCGCCGGGGCACTCGCCGCACGCGAACGCGCCGGCTACTACGGCGCACGCCACCGCAGAGCCGCCCAGGCCCTCCTCGAAGGCGTCCTCGTCGGACCCGCGCCGGGCGGCCGGTCCCTCACCGCGTTCGTCCCCGTGGCGACCGGGCGCACCCTCGCCGTCCGGCTGAGCCACGCCCTCCAGGCCACCAGGGAGGCCATCGACTACCAGCGCGCGACCGGCGGCGCCGAGGCGTTCGACGCGGCGGTCCGGGCCGGCGTCAGCCGCGAACTCACCGAGTCCGTCATCGCCCTCGTACGCGGCTCCGAAGGCGCCCGTGTCGCCCTGGCGTGGTCACCGGTCGCCGGAGTGCCGCCGGGCTGCGCCGCCCGCATGGAACCCGTCGAGTTCTCACCCGGCGACCTCCCCGCGCTGCGGGCCGCCGGCGCCCGGTACCTCCAGGGCGAGCCGTCCGTACCCGTGCGGATCACCGGCACCGTCGTCCGGATGCGGCGCTCGGGCCCGCGCGGCGCCGGCACGGTGCGGCTGCGGGTCCTGGCCGGCGCCGACGTCCCGCATGTCCGGGTGGCGCTCGACGAGGACGCGTACCGCACCGCGGGCCACGCGCACCTGGCGGGGCTGCCGGTCCGGGTCGCGGGCCGGCTGGAGAGCCGGGGCGGCTTCCGCCGGCTCACCGACGCCTCCGGACTCGTGCCGGTACCGGTGGACGAGGCGGAGCGCGACCGGTTGATGAAGTCGCTCCAGGAGAATCCGGACTTCTTCGAGGAGCCGGGCGAACAGGGCGCGGACGGATAGGCGCCCCCACGCGCGAACAACCGTTTCGCGAGCGGTCCCTCCGGCTCGGTACGATTCCGAGTGCGTGCGCGACAGACATGGCGCCGCATCCGCCTTCAGTCAGGAGAGACCGGTGTCAGACGTCCGTGTGATCATCCAACGCGATTCCGAGCGGGAAGAGCGCGTGGTGACGACGGGCACTACGGCCGCCGACCTCTTCCCCGAGCGCACCGTCGTCGCGGCCCGCGTGGCCGGCGAGCTGAAGGACCTCAGCTACGAGCTGAAGGACGGCGAGGAGGTCGAGCCCGTCGAGATCTCCTCCCCGGACGGCCTCGGCATCCTGCGCCACTCCACCGCGCACGTCATGGCCCAGGCCGTGCAGGAGCTCTTCCCGGAG
This sequence comes from Streptomyces sp. NPDC006294, assembly GCF_042870895.1. Taxonomy (NCBI): domain Bacteria; kingdom Bacillati; phylum Actinomycetota; class Actinomycetes; order Kitasatosporales; family Streptomycetaceae; genus Streptomyces; species Streptomyces sp. NPDC006294. The sequence goes on along the minus strand of NZ_JBIAHV010000016.1, from coordinate 9,724 downwards.
GCCAAGCTGGGCATCGGCCCGCCGGTCAAGGACGGCTTCTACTACGACTTCGACGTCGAGAAGCCCTTCCACCCCGATGACCTCAAGGCCATCGAGAAGAAGATGCAGGAGATCCAGAAGCGCGGCCAGCGCTTCTCGCGCCGCGTCGTCACCGACGAGGCCGCGCGCGAGGAGCTCGCCGACGAGCCGTACAAGCTGGAGCTCATCGGCCTCAAGGGCTCGGCGTCCTCGGACGACGGCGCGGACGTGGAGGTCGGCGCGGGCGAGCTGACCATCTACGACAACCTGGACGCGAAGACCGGCGAGCTGTGCTGGAAGGACCTCTGCCGCGGTCCGCACCTGCCGACGACCCGCAACATCCCGGCGTTCAAGCTGATGCGCAACGCCGCCGCTTACTGGCGCGGCAGCGAGAAGAACCCCATGCTGCAGCGCATCTACGGCACCGCGTGGCCGTCGAAGGACGAGCTGAAGGCGCACCTCGAGTTCCTCGCCGAGGCCGAGAAGCGCGACCACCGCAAGCTCGGCAGCGAGCTCGACCTGTTCTCCGTCCCGGAGCAGATCGGCTCCGGCCTCGCCGTCTTCCACCCCAAGGGCGGCATCATCCGCCGGGTCATGGAGGACTACTCGCGCAAGCGGCACGAGGAGGAGGGCTACGAGTTCGTCTACACCCCGCACGCGACCAAGGGGAAGCTCTTCGAGACCTCCGGTCACCTGGACTGGTACGCCGACGGCATGTACCCGCCCATGCAGCTCGACGAGGGCGTGGACTACTACCTCAAGCCCATGAACTGCCCGATGCACAACCTGATCTTCGACGCACGCGGGCGTTCCTACCGTGAACTGCCGCTGCGTCTCTTCGAGTTCGGGACCGTGTACCGGTACGAGAAGTCGGGCGTGGTGCACGGCCTGACCCGTGCCCGCGGTTTCACCCAGGACGACGCGCACATCTACTGCACCAAGGAGCAGATGGCGGACGAGCTCGACTCGACGCTCACCTTCGTGCTGAACCTGCTGCGCGACTACGGGCTGACCGACTTCTATCTGGAGCTGTCCACCAAGGACCCGGAGAAGTTCGTCGGCTCGGACGAGATCTGGGAGGAGGCCACCGAGACGCTGCGGCAGGTGGCCGAGAAGCAGGGCCTCCCGCTGGTCCCGGACCCGGGCGGCGCCGCGTTCTACGGCCCCAAGATCTCCGTGCAGGCGCGCGACGCCATCGGCCGGACCTGGCAGATGTCGACCGTGCAGCTCGACTTCAACCTCCCGGAGCGCTTCGACCTGGAGTACACCGGTCCGGACGGGACCAAGCAGCGTCCGGTCATGATCCACCGCGCGCTGTTCGGTTCGATCGAGCGGTTCTTCGCGGTGCTGCTGGAGCACTACGCGGGTGCGATGCCGCCGTGGCTGGCGCCGGTGCAGGCGGTCGGCATCCCGATCGGCGACGCGCACGTCGAGTACCTGGAGGCCTTCGCGGCGGACGCCAAGAAGAAGGGCCTGCGGGTCGAGGTGGACTCGTCCTCGGACCGGATGCAGAAGAAGATCCGCAACCAGCAGCGGCAGAAGGTCCCGTTCATGATCATCGTCGGTGACGACGACATGAACGCCGGCACGGTCTCCTTCCGCTACCGCGACGGTTCGCAGGAGAACGGGATCGCCCGTGACGAGGCGCTGGCCAAGCTCGTCGATGTGGTCGAGCGCCGCGTGCAGGTGTGACGCGTTCCCCGCGTGAGCGGGGGTGATCCCAAGATCCGGAAGCACCACAAGCTCAAGGTGCCTTGCTCCCCGCCTTCGCGGGGGTGACCGAGGGGCGGCCCCTTGCCCAGGGCCGCCCCTCTCCGCACGTCCGCGCCGGCGGCGAATATGCTGGCCCGCATGACGACAGAGCCGGAGCAGCAGATCGGGGTCGGGACGCCGGACGCGTTCCAGCGCCTGTGGACGCCTCACCGTATGGCGTACATCCAGGGTGAGAACAAGCCGACCGGCTCGGGTGCCGGGGACGGCTGCCCCTTCTGCTCCATCCCGTCGAAGTCCGACGAGGACGGCCTGGTCGTCGCCCGTGGCGAGCGCGTCTACGCCGTGCTGAACCTGTATCCGTACAACGGCGGCCACACCATGATCGTCCCGTTCCGGCACGTCGCCGACTACACGGACCTGGACGCCGCCGAGACCCTCGAGCTGGCCGAGTTCACCAAGCGGGCCATGGTCGCGCTGCGGACGGCGTCCGGTGCGCACGGGTTCAACGTGGGGCTGAACCAGGGGTCGGCCGCCGGCGCCGGGATCGCCGCCCATCTGCATCAGCACATCGTGCCGAGGTGGGGCGGCGACACGAACTTCATGCCCGTCGTCGGCAACACGAAGGTGCTGCCGCAGCTGCTCGGCGACACCCGCAAGATGCTCGCGGACGTCTGGCCCGCGTAGCTCCTCGGCCCTTACGCGTCGTAGATGTCGGCCTTGCCGGGCGACGGGTCCTGGATGAAGCCGCTGACGACCGACGCGCGGTTGCCGAAGCGCTCCGTGTCGACGCCGTTGTCCTCGAGGACGCGGATCGCGGCCGCGTGCGCCACGCGCAGCACGGGGGCGGCGGCGCGCATGGCGTCGTCGGCCATGAAGCGGTGGCGCCACGGCTTCTCCGCCCAGGCGTGGCGGAGGCCGAAGGGCTCGGGGAGGACGAGTTTGCCGCCGAGGAAATCGAGCAGCGGCGGGTACCAGGTGAACGGGGCGCGCACGGTGAGGCGGACGACCTCTTTGGTGTCGACGAGGGGCAGGACCCGGTCGACGGTCTCCCAGAAGCGGATCGTCTTGCTGACGGTCTCGGTCTTGGGCTCCGGCTTTGTCGTGAAGAGGGAGTGCACGGGGCCGAGGGCGTGGCCGGTGACCTCGACGCGCAGGGTCTCGTGGAGCACGGTGACGGTGATCATCATGGTGATGACGAGCTGGCCGTCCCAGAGGGTGAACTGCACGCCCAGGTAGTGGCGGTTGCCGCTGCCGAACTGCTGGTGGTTGCAGATGCGCTGTATTTCGTGGCTCTTGATCTGGAAGGTCTCGACCTCCTGCCCCTCCGGGCGGGCCACGGCGCCGGCGTTCTCGCCGACGGGGGAGACGATCCAGTGCTTGACCGAGGGGGTGGGGAAGCCGCCGGAGTTGAGGGGGCCGCGCTCCAGGAGCTTGAGCTTGTCGTGGATGGCCCGTACGACGTCCCAGCTGCGGAACTGGTTGATCTCCTTGGTGGCGTCCTTGGAGACGAGTTCCTCGGCCATCTGCCAGCTGCCCCATCGGGTGCCCATGCCGAGTATGCCCTTGGGGCCGGCGTAGAAGACGACGTTGGACTGCTGTTCCGCGGTGAGTTTCTCGAGGCCCTGGCGGAGCTGCTCGCGGGAGGCGTCGCCCGGGTTTCCCGGGACGGCTTCCGGCACCTTGGCGCCGATGCCGCCGCCGGACAGCAGGCCGTCCCAGCGGGCGCGCATGTCCTGGGCGGAGGATTCGCAGATGCGTTTGGCGAGGAACCAGCCGATGACCGGGGCGACGAGCATGGCGCGCACGTAGTAGGCCCAGAAACCGCCGAAGGGCAGCCGGACGAGGAAGATCACGGCGAGGATGCCGATGCCCACCAGCAGGAGGCTGCCGAGGGCTCCCGCGCTCTTCTTCTGTGAGCCGGCGAGGGTGCGGCGGAGCTGGAAGACGCCGAGCCACAGCAGGAGTCCGGGTAGGAAGAGCAGTCCGCACGCGGCCATGACGGCGGTGAGTCTGCCGTCGCGTTCGTGGCGCAGGCGGGTGGCGGCGAGGCAGTGTTCGACGACGGTCTGGGGTTCGGTGCCGAAGGACTGGATGAGTGCCTTGCGGCCGCCGCCGAGCATGCGGTCCTGTACGGCGCGGCAGAAGCCTTCTCCGAGGTTGGGTTCGAAGAGCGAGATCTTTCCCGGTTTGACCTCGGACTTGTGCCATTCGCTGTTGGCTTTGAGGATCTCCTTGAGTTCGGAGTCGCGGTAGGCGGCCGATGCGAGGGCGTGGGTCGCCGCGGTCTGGCCGGCCGCGCCCATGAGCGGGACCTGTGCCCCGGGCGTGAAATCGAATAGGTCGTTCGCCACTGCCGCCCCCATCGCCGCGTGTTTCCGCACTGCGGCCTGTTCCCAACTGCCGTGCCCCGCACACCTTCTGAGCCGTCCGGCCCGGTCGGAGTGCCCAGCCTATCGAGGGTGCGGCCGTCGGATAAGGGGGCGATCGGGTCGGCCGCCGGCCCCCGGCCCGTGATCGGGACCGGGTGATCGGGACCGGGGGGCGGGCGGCGTCGGTGGCGAAGTGCCGGAAGGGCGGGGTTCAGGCGTCGGCGGTTTCGCGCAGTCTGTCGGCGACCTGCTGCGGCATCGCCTCGTGGCGGGCGTAGCGGCGGCTGAAGCGGCCGCTGCCGTGGGAGATGGAGCGCAGGTCGACGGCGTATCTGCCGATTTCCAGTTCGGGCACCTCGGCCCGTACGAGGGTGCGTGATCCGGCGGTCTGTTCGGTGCCGATGACTCGGCCGCGGCGGCCGGACAGGTCGCTCATCACGGGGCCGACGTACTCGTCGGAGACGAGGACCTGCAGTTCCGCGACGGGCTCGAGGAGGTTGATGCGGGCGTCGGCGGCGGCTTCGCGCAGGGCGAGGGCGCCCGCGGTCTGGAAGGCGGCGTCGGAGGAGTCGACGGAGTGCGCCTTGCCGTCGCGCAGCGTGATCCGCACGTCGACCAGCGGGTAGCCGGCGGCGACGCCTCGGGCGGCCTGGGCGCGTACGCCCTTCTCGACGGAGGGGATGAACTGGCGCGGCACCGCGCCGCCGACGACCTTGTCGACGAATTCGATGCCGGATCCGGGCGGCAGCGGGTCGACGTCGATCTCGCAGATCGCGTACTGGCCGTGGCCGCCGGACTGTTTGACGTGCCGGCCGCGGCCGGCGGAGCCGGTGCTGAAGGTCTCGCGGAGCGACACCTTGTGCGGGACGACGTCGACCTGGACGCCGTAGCGGCTGCGGAGGCGTTCGAGGGCGACGTCCGCGTGTGCCTCGCCCAGGCACCACAGGACGACCTGGTGGGTGGCCTGGTTCTGTTCGAGGCGCATGGTCGGGTCCTCGGCGACGAGGCGGGCGAGACCCTGGGAGAGCTTGTCCTCGTCGGCCTTGCTGTGGGCCTCGATGGCGAGGGGCAGCAGCGGGTCGGGCATGGCCCAGGGCTCCATGAGGAGCGGGTGGTCCTTGGCGGAGATCGTGTCACCGGTCTCGGCGCGGGAGAGTTTCGCGACGCAGGCCAGATCGCCGGCGACGGCGTGGGGGAGGGGGCGCTGCTGCTTGCCGAGGGGGACGGACAGGGCGCCGACGCGTTCGTCTGCTTCGTGGAGGGCGCGGCCCTCTTGTCCGCCGTCCGCGAGGCCGTGCCCGGACACATGCACGGTGTCGTCGGGGCGCAGGGTCCCGGAGAAGACGCGGACCAGCGAGATCCGGCCGACGTACGGGTCGGAGGCCGTCTTGACGACCTCGGCGACGAGCGGGCCGGCGGGGTCGCAACTGATCTGCGGCCCCGGCCTGCCGTCGGGGGTGGTCACGGTCGGCGGGACGGGTTCGAGGGGGGTGGGGAAGCCGCCGGTGATCAGTTCGAGGAGTTCGACGGTGCCGAGACCGGCCTTCGCGCCGTCGGCCGCCGGTGCGGCGGCGAGGACGGGGTGGAAGGTGCCGCGGGCGACCGCCTTCTCCAGGTCGTCGATCAGCGTCTTGAGGTCGATCTCCTCGCCGCCGAGGTAGCGGTCCATGAGGGTCTCGTCCTCGCTCTCGGCGATGATCCCCTCGATGAGGCGGCCGCGGGCCTGCTCCATCAGCGCTGTCTGGTCGTCCGGCGGCGGGCTCTCCTTGCGTTCGCCGGACGAGTAGTCGTAGATCTTCTGTGTGAGGAGCCCGAGGAGGCCGGTGACGGGTGCGTGGCCGTCGGCGTGCTGGGGCCCGTACCGCGGCAGGTACAGCGGCAGTACGGCGTCGGGGTCGTCGCCGCCGAAGATGCGGGCGCAGACGCCGGTGAGCTCGTCGTAGCCGGTGCGGGCGGTCTCCAGGTGGGTCACCACGATCGCGCGGGGCATGCCGACCGCCGCGCACTCCTCCCAGACGGCACGGGTCGCGCCGTCGACGGCGTCGGCCTCCTGGGCGGCCGAGACGACGAAGAGGGCCGCGTCCGCGGCGCGCAGACCGGCCCGCAGCTCGCCGACGAAGTCGGCGTATCCCGGGGTGTCCAGCAGATTGATCTTGCAGCCGCCCCATTCGAGGGGGACGAGGGAGAGCTGTACGGAGCGTTGCTGGCGGTGCTCGATCTCGTCGTAGTCGGAGATCGTCGCGCCGTCCTCGACCCGGCCGGCCCGGTTGACCGCTCCGGCGGCCAGCGCGAGCGCCTCGACCAGGGTCGTCTTGCCGGATCCGCTGTGGCCGACCAGCACCACATTCCGTACGGATGCGGGGCGGTCGGCCGTTACTGCCCTGCCGGCGGCTCCGGGGTGGTGTGCGTGCGCCTTGTCGCCCATGGTCTTGCCTCCCGATCGATTCACGGCTCGATTGCACGGCGAGGAAGGAAGCCGCGGGCGGGCGGGGGAGCCGTGAAGGCGTCCCGAAGGGCGTCCGGGGCAGCTCCGGCGGTGCCCGCGGTGGTCTTTCGAGCTTTCCACTCCCGTCACTGTGCGTCCATACGTCCGACGCCGCCTCCGGGGACGGGTGCGCGGCGCTGGGGCGGCGGGGTCGTGGCTACGATGGGCCAGCCGGTGGCCGTAGGGGCCACGCGGCCCACCGGACCCTCGGGAAGGCCATGCTGAACAAGTACGCGCGTGCATTTTTCACGCGTGTCCTCACACCGTTCGCCGCGTTTCTCCTCCGCCGCGGGGTGAGCCCGGACGCGGTCACGCTCATCGGTACGGCCGGGGTGATGGCGGGGGCGCTGGTCTTCTTTCCTCGCGGGGAGTTCTTCTGGGGCACGATCGTCATCACGCTGTTCGTCTTCTCCGACCTGGTCGACGGGAACATGGCGCGCCAGGCGGGGATTTCCAGCCGCTGGGGCGCTTTCCTGGACTCGACTCTGGACCGGGTCGCCGACGGAGCGATCTTCGGCGGCTTCGCGCTCTGGTACGCGGGCGGCGGTGACGACAACGTGCTGTGCGCGGTGGCCATCTTCTGCCTGGCCAGCGGGCAGGTGGTGTCGTACACCAAGGCGCGCGGCGAGTCGATCGGTCTGCCGGTGGCGGTCAACGGGCTCATCGAGCGCGCGGAGCGCCTGGTGATCTCGCTGGTGGCCGCGGGGCTCGCCGGTCTGCACGGGTTCGGCGTGCCGGGGATCGACATCCTGCTGCCGATCGCGCTGTGGATCGTCGCCGTGGGCAGTGCCGTGACGCTGGGGCAGCGGGTGGTGACCGTGCGGCGTGAGTCGGCGGAGGCCGACGCGGCCGCGAAGGGCGACCGAGGGGCGGAGGCGTCGTGATGCGGGACAGGCTCACGGACGCGCTGTACGGACTGGGCTGGGGCGCCGTCAAGAAGATGCCGGAGCCGATGGCCGCCCGGCTGGGCCGGACCATCGCGGACACCGCGTGGAAGCGGCGCGGCAAGGGTGTGCTGCGGCTCGAGTCGAATCTGGCCCGGGTGGTGCCGGACGCCGGCGCCGAGCGGCTCCGGGAGCTGTCCAAGGCCGGTATGCGCTCGTACATGCGCTACTGGATGGAGTCGTTCCGGCTGCCGGCGTGGAGCAGCGAACGCGTCGAGCGCAACGTCTCCATCCAGGATGTGCACCATCTGACCGACGGCCTGGCCGCCGGCCGGGGCGTGGTCCTGGCGCTGCCGCACCTGGCCAACTGGGACCTCGCCGGTGTGTGGGTGACCAGGGCCCTCGGGGTGCCGTTCACGACGGTCGCCGAGCGGCTGCGGCCCGAGTCGCTGTACGACCGGTTCGTCGCCTACCGCGAGAGCCTCGGTATGGAGGTGCTGCCGCACTCGGGCGGCGCGGCCTTCGGCACGCTCGCGCGCCGGCTGCGCTCCGGCGGCCTGGTCTGCCTGGTCGCCGACCGCGACCTGTCGGCGTCCGGGGTCGAGGTCAAGTACTTCGGCGAGACGGCGCGGATGCCGGGCGGACCGGCACTGCTGGCGCAGCAGACCGGGGCGCTGCTGCTGCCCGTGACCCTCTGGTACGGCGAGGAGCCGGCCATGCACGGGCGGGTCCACGCTCCCGTCGACGTACCGGAGACAGGTACGCGGGCCGAGAAGACGTCCTCCATGACACAGGCGCTGGCCGACGCCTTCGCCACAGGGATCGCCGAACACCCGGAGGACTGGCACATGTTGCAGCGGCTGTGGCTCGCGGACCTCGAGGAGCGCCGGACGTGAAGATCGGCATCGTGTGCCCGTACTCGTGGGACGTGCCCGGCGGTGTGCAGTTCCACATCCGGGACCTCGCCGACCATCTGATCCGTCTCGGCCACGACGTCTCCGTGCTCGCGCCGGCGGACGACGAGACGCCGCTGCCGCCGTACGTCGTCTCCGCCGGGCGGGCCGTGCCGGTGCCGTACAACGGTTCCGTGGCACGGCTGAACTTCGGCTTCCTGTCTGCGGCCCGGGTGCGGCGGTGGCTGCACGACGGCACCTTCGACGTGATCCACATCCACGAGCCGGCGTCGCCCTCGCTGGGGCTGCTGTCGTGCTGGGCGGCGCAGGGGCCGATCGTGGCCACCTTCCACACGTCGAACCCGCGGTCGCGGGCGATGATCGCCGCGTATCCGATCCTCCAGCCGGCGCTGGAGAAGATCAGCGCGCGGATCGCGGTCAGCGAGTACGCGCGGCGGACGCTGGTGGAGCACCTCGGAGGCGACGCCGTCGTCATCCCGAACGGTGTCGACGTCGGCTTCTTCGAGAAGGCCGAGCCCAAGAAGGAGTGGCAGGGGAACACGATCGGCTTCATCGGCCGTATCGACGAGCCCCGCAAGGGGCTGCCGGTCCTGATGAAGGCGCTCCCCGCGATCCTCGAACAGTGTCCCGAGACACGGCTCCTCGTCGCCGGCCGCGGCGACGAGGAGGAGGCCGTCGCGACCCTGCCGGCCGCCGTGCGCGAACGCGTCGAGTTCCTCGGCATGATCAGCGACGAGGACAAGGCACGGCTGCTGCGCAGCGTCGACGTGTACGTGGCGCCCAACACGGGCGGCGAGAGCTTCGGCATCATCCTCGTCGAGGCGATGTCGGCGGGGGCGCCGGTGCTCGCCTCCGACCTGGACGCGTTCGCCCAGGTCCTGGACCACGGCGGGGCGGGCGAGCTGTTCACCAACGAGGACGCGTCGGCGCTGTCCGCCGCCGCGGTGCGGCTGCTGCGCGACCCGGACCGGCGCGCGGAGCTGCGGGCGCGGGGCAGCGCGCACGTGCGGCGCTTCGACTGGTCGACGGTCGGCGCGGACATCCTGGCGGTGTACGAGACCGTCACGGACGGGGCGGCGTCGGTCGCGACGGACGAACGGGTGGGCCTGCGGGCGCGGTTCGGACTGGCGGCGCGGGACTGAGGGGTCCGCTGCGCGGGGCTTGTTCCCCTCCCCGCCCCTCCCCGTAACCGGGCTCCGCCCGGACCCGCGCCTCAAACGCCGACGGGGCTGACACAGTCAGCCCGGCTCTACCTTCTTGATCGGGTTGATCGAGCCATTCGTAGGGTTGGGTCGCCCAGGGGTGCTGGGTGTGGCTATCAGCCCGCTGCCGTCTCGTGGC
>NZ_JBIAHV010000015.1:0-175432 GCF_042870895.1 Streptomyces sp. NPDC006294 | reverse complement strand
GTTGAGTTCTCAAGGAACGGACGCTTCCTTTGTACTCACCCTCAGGTCTCCCTGTGGGCTTTCCTCCGGGCGCTTCCCTTCGGTCTTGCGTTTCCAACTCTACCAGATCCGTTTTCCGTTCCGTTTCCGGTTGGAATTCATTTCCGGTGGCCGTTGGGGGCCTTTTTGCCTTTCGGCTGATCCGACTTTATCAGAAGCATTTCGGCCGACCTAATCGGCTTGGTGATCCTGAATGAATCGGGGATCGGCTCCGCGGAAATCGCTCCCTGCGAAAGCCAGACAGACTCTAAATGTTCACCGTCGAACTTGTCCAGTCCGACGCAACCGTTAAAATCTACCTCCCCACGCATCCCGTGTCAACGGGTCTTGTGGGGCGAAGAGGAGACTAGCAGCTCACGGGCCCGCTACGCACATCACGCCGCTGTGGGCAGCTCCGCGCTGCGGTCGGGCTCCTCCACGTCGCCCGAGTCGCCGGCGCGGGCGGCTCGGCCGCCCAGGATGTAGACGTACGCCAGGAACGCCAGCTCGGCGACGATGCCGATGGTGATCCGTGCCCAGGTCGGAAGACCCGACGGCGTTACGAAGCCCTCGATCACGCCCGACACGAACAGCACCAGCGCCAGCCCGATCGCCATGCCGAGCGCCGCCCGGCCCTGCTGGGCGAGCGCCGTGCGGCGCGACAGCGGACCAGGGTCGATGACCGTCCAGCCCAGCCGCAGTCCCGTGCCGGCGGCGACGAAGACTGCCGTGAGTTCGAGCAGACCGTGCGGAAGCACCAGCCCGAGGAAGACGTCCAGGCGGCCGGCCGAGGACATGAGCCCGATGCCGACACCCAGATTCAGCATGTTCAGGAAGAGGATCCAGATCACCGGGAAGCACAGGAACGCCCCCAGGGTCAGGCACATGGCGGCGGCCTGGGCGTTGTTCGTCCAGACCTGCGCCGCGAACGAGGCCGCGGGGTGGCTCGAGTAGTAGGTCTCGTACTCACCGCCGGGCTGGGTCAGGCGGCGGAGATCCTCCGGTGCCCCGATCGCTGACTGCACCTCTGGGTGGGTGCCTATCCACCAGCCGATGAGGGCGGCGACGAGCGTGGAGAGAACGGCGGTCGGTATCCACCAGTGACGGGAGCGGTAGACCGCTGCGGGAAAGCCGGCGGTGAGGAAGGTGACCACGTCCTTCCAGCTCGACCGCCTGGTGCCGGTGACGACGGAACGTGCGCGCGCCACCAGCTGGGTCAGCCTGGCCGTGAGTGCCGGTTCCGGAGCACTGGACTGGACAAGGGAGAGATGGGTGGACGTGCGCTGGTAGAGGGCGACGAGTTCGTCGGCCTCCGCGCCCGTCAGATGGCGACCACGGCGAAGAAGATGGTCCAGGCGGTCCCACTCGGCACGGTGGGCTGTGACGAAGACGTCGAGGTCCATGGTCGGCTGCTGCTCCAGGCACTGGGTGCGTTGCGTACTGTCCGTACTACTTCACTGCTCACTGCTGCGACACGCTGTCGGTCAGCTTGGCAGACTGAGAGATCAGGGGGCAGGGAAGGCCGGACATCACGAAGGGGGCAGCAGTGAGCGGGCTAGTGACGGGGGACGCGGTCGTACTGGGGCTGCAGCCGGCGAGGCTGCCGAGCCGGGCCCTCGCTCTCGTGATCGACCTCGTCGTCGTGTGGACGGCCTATCTGCTGGTTTCGATCGGACTGGCCATAGCCACGGCGTCCCTGGACGAGGCGGCGGTCATGGCGATGTCCATCGCTTCGTTCCTGCTGGTCCTCGTCGGCGGGCCGATAGCCGTGGAGACCCTCAGTCATGGGCGTTCGCTAGGAAAGCTCGCCTGCGGGCTGCGCGTGGTCAGGGACGACGGAGGGCCGATCCGGTTCCGGCACGCTCTGGTGCGCGGCGCGATGGGAGTGGTCGAGGTCCTCCTGACGTTCGGAGTCGTCGCCTGTATCGCCTCGCTGGTGTCGGCACGGGGCCGGCGGATCGGGGACGTCTTCGCCGGAACCCTCGTCGTACGCGAGCGGGTGCCCGCGGCCCGCGGTCCGATGGGGCCGCCTCCGCCGCCGCCGTGGCTGGTGGGCAGGTTCGCCGGGCTCGACCTGTCCGGCGTGCCGGACGCGCTGTGGCTGGCGATACGCCAGTACCTGACACGTATGAAGCAACTGGACCCGGCGGTGAGCTGGTCCATGGCGCAGCGGCTGGCCGGCGATCTGGCGGCCCGTACGGGAACGCCCGCGCCGGTCGGGGTCCCGCCCGCGGCGTATCTGGCCGCGGTGGTGAACGAGCGGCAGGCCCGTGACGCCCGGCGTGCCTTCGCCCCGTCCCCCTCCCCGTCCCCGTCCGTATCGAAGGCGGCGGCCGCGCCGGTCGACCGCCCGGTGGCGGGGCCCGCGTCCGTGCACGAGGCCGGTGTCCGGCCTCCGCAGCCGGCGCGGCCTGATGACGTACGGCCGCCTGTGTCGCCGGGTGGGTTCGCCCCTCCCGCCTGAGCCGCCCGCACCGCGGTCCGCGGCCGAGAGTCAGCGGAACGTCGAGGGGGGGCTCTCCAGGTCTTCGAGTTCGATGCCGGGGGCTGCCAGGACCACGTCGCCGGCGATGTGAACGGCCTGCTGCTCACCGGTGTCCAAGGCGCTGACCTGGTATTCGTCCACTGTCAGAGGTCCGTTGTCAGTGGTGTGCGCTTCACTGTTGATCAGCGCCCAGGACTGGTCGACGGTCAGGGGCGCCAGTACGGGGTCGGTGAAGGCGACGAGACGGACGCGGGTGGCCGGGGCGCCGGGTGCGAGGCGCAGCAGCCGGGCGGTCGCGACGAGGAAGGCCGGGGAGGTGCCGGTGAAGGCGTGGGCTGGGGCGTTGCCTTCCCTGGCGTCGGTACCGGTGGGGTCGGTGCGGACCCAGGTGACGCCGTCGATCGCCGCACCCCGGATCTGCCAGCTCGACGCGTGGAGTTCGAGCCGGATGGGACGGCCCAGTTCGTCCAGGGCCAGGTCGAGGGAGCCGGCTTCGTCGCCGGAGGGGGTGGTGGTTCGGGAGACGTAACGCCAGCCGGAAGGGCCGGGGGCGCACTGGAAGTGTTCTTCGCCGAGGGGGGTGTGATCGTGCGGATCGTGGAGCGAATAGCGGCCGCGGGGCATGGGGGCGTAGGTGTCCTTGTGCGGTGAGGCGTCGGCCGGAAGCCGTGCGAGGAGGGTACGGGGCAGGCCCCCGACACGGGGGTGCGGGGGCCTGCCTGGTACTGCTCGGGTGCACACCTCGCTGGGTGCGTCTGCGCGGTGTGCCTGCACAGGCCCGGACTGGCCGGTGCCCGACCGGGCGCTGCGCAGTGGTGATCAGTAGCGGTAGTGGTCGGCCTTGTACGGGCCGTCGACCTCGACACCGATGTACGAGGCCTGCTCCGGGCGCAGGGTGGTGAGCTTGACGCCCAGCGCGTCCAGGTGGAGGCGGGCGACCTTCTCGTCGAGGTGCTTGGGGAGCACGTAGACGTCCGTCGGGTAGTCCTGAGGCTTGGTGAACAGCTCGATCTGGGCCAGGGTCTGGTCCGCGAAGGAGTTGGACATCACGAACGACGGGTGGCCGGTCGCGTTGCCCAGGTTCAGCAGGCGGCCCTCGGACAGGACGATCAGGACCTTGCCGTCGGCGAAGGTCCACGTGTGGACCTGCGGCTTCACCTCGTCCTTGACGATGCCGGGGATGGCGGCGAGACCGGCCATGTCGATCTCGTTGTCGAAGTGGCCGATGTTCCCGACGATGGCCTGGTGCTTCATCCGGGCCATGTCCGAGGCCATGATGATGTCCTTGTTGCCGGTCGTGGTCACGAAGATGTCGGCCGTCTCGACGACCTCGTCCAGCGTGGTGACCTGGTAGCCGTCCATCGCCGCCTGCAGCGCGCAGATCGGGTCGATCTCCGTGACGATCACCCGGGCGCCCTGGCCGCGCAGCGACTCGGCGCAGCCCTTGCCCACGTCGCCGTAGCCGCACACGACGGCGGTCTTGCCGCCGATCAGGACGTCGGTGGCACGGTTGATGCCGTCGATCAGCGAGTGCCGGCAGCCGTACTTGTTGTCGAACTTCGACTTGGTGACCGCGTCGTTCACGTTGATCGCGGGGAACAGCAGCGTGCCGTCGCGGTGCATCTCGTAGAGACGGTGGACACCGGTGGTGGTCTCCTCCGTCACGCCGCGGATCTCGGACGCCAGCTGCGTCCACTTCTGCGGGTTCTCGGTCAGGGTGCGGTTCAGCAGCCGCAGGATGTGGCCGTACTCCTCGCTGTCCGCCGTCGAGGGGTCGGGGGCCGCGCCGGCCTTCTCGAACTCGACGCCCTTGTGGACGAGGAGGGTGGCGTCACCACCGTCGTCCAGGATCATGTTCGGCCCGCCGGTGGCGGCGTTCGGCCAGGTGAGGGCCTGCTCCGTGCACCACCAGTACTCCTCCAGCGTCTCGCCCTTCCAGGCGAAGACCGGGATGCCCCGCGGGTTCTCCGGGGTGCCGTTCGGGCCGACGGCGATGGCCGCGGCGGCGTGGTCCTGGGTGGAGAAGATGTTGCAGGAGGCCCAGCGGACGTCGGCGCCCAGCGCGACGAGGGTCTCGATGAGGACGGCGGTCTGCACGGTCATGTGCAGGGAGCCGGTGATGCGCGCGCCGGCGAGCGGCTGCGCCTCGGCGTACTCCCGGCGGATCGACATCAGGCCGGGCATCTCGTGCTCGGCGAGGTTGATCTCCTTACGCCCGAAGGGGGCGAGAGAAAGGTCCGCGACCTTGAAGTCCTGGCCATTGGCGACGGTCGGCATACGAGCTGCTCCTCGTGGTTCGGTCGAGGTGGTTACGGCTGGCTCTGCGGCGGCCTGGACGTCACGCCTCCGCGTCGTACCGCTCAGCGACACGGCGCGGGACACGGCATACGAATGCCCGGGAGTCCGCAGGACAGTCCGTCGGAGGCCCTCTCTCCCTCGGTCGGTCCGCGCGGGACCGCCCGACCGCCATCAGCAGCGACGTCTGACTGATTACGAATCTACACCGATCGGCCCAGCCGACCCCAGCCCGCCCAGTTCCGTATTCCAGCCAGTCTGCTGTGGCCGGTTCCGTGCGAGGTCGGGGGGTACGGGCTTTGGACATGGCCGGAATCTGTTGGCACCATGCTGCGACATCCCGGCCGAGCAGCCGGGGCGACCGCACGATCCGCGGGACGAGCGTTAGGAGAACCACGTGACGAGTCCGGCGAGCGGGCAGCGGAAGGTGAGGCTGCTTGCGGTGACGGCCTGTCCGACAGGCATCGCGCACACGTACATGGCCGCGGAGAAGCTGACGCAGGCCGCGGAGGCGCTCGGTGTCGAGATGAAGGTGGAGACCCAAGGGTCCATCGGCGCCGAGAACGTGCTCTCTGACAACGATGTCAGCGAGGCGGACGGCATCATCATCGCCGCCGACAAGGACGTCGACCGCAGCCGCTTCGAGGGCAAGAGGGTGCTGGCCGTCGGTGTCGCCGAGGGCATCCGCCATCCCGATCAGCTGATCGAGCGGGTGCGGGACGCACCGGTGCACCGCGCCCAGGGCGGCGCGGGCGCGGACGGCGGCGGCACGGCGGAACCGGCGCGAGGCGCGAAGGGCGGCGCGGGCGGCGGAGGCGGAGGCCAGGGGCGGGGCGTCACGTACAAGGCCCTGATGAACGGCGTCTCGTACATGATCCCGTTCGTGGTGGTCGGCGGGCTGCTCATCGCCGTCTCGCTGGCGCTGGGCGGTGACGCCACGGCCACGGGCTACGCCATCCCGGAGGGGTCCTTCTGGGAGGACGTCTTCAAGATCGGCGAGATCGGCTTCCAGCTGATGATCCCGATCCTGTCCGGCTACATCGCCTTCGCGATCGCGGACCGCCCCGCCCTGGTCCCCGGCATGATCGGTGGCTGGATCGCCAACAACGGCGCGTTGTACGACTCGGAGGCGGGCGCCGGCTTCATCGGCGCCATCGTCACCGGATTCCTGGCCGGCTATCTGGTGCTGTGGATCAAGAAGGTCAAGGTCCCGAAGTTCGCCCGGCCGATCATGCCGATCATCGTCATCCCGATCGTGGCGACGACGGCGCTCGGCCTCTTCTTCATCTACGTCATCGGCAAGCCGATCTCGTGGGTGTTCGCCCACCTCACCGACTGGCTCAGCGGTATGACGGGCGCGAGCGCGATCCTGCTCGGCGCGCTGCTCGGCCTCATGATCGCGTTCGACATGGGCGGGCCCGTCAACAAGACGGCGTTCCTGTTCGGCGCGGGGCTCATCGCGACCGGCAACCAGACGGTGATGGGCATGTGCGCCGCCGCCATCCCCGTCATGCCGCTGGGGCAGGGCCTCGCCACGCTGATGCGCCGCAAGCTGTACTCGGAGCAGGAGCGCGAGACGGGTATGGCCGCGATCTTCATGGGCATGTTCGGCATCTCCGAGGGCGCGATCCCGTTCGCGGCGGCCAGGCCGGCGCAGGTCATTCCGGCGAACATGCTCGGCGGCGCCGTCGCCGGTGCGGTCGCGGGCATGGCCGGTGTCGAGGACGCGGTGCCGCACGGCGGTCCCATCGTGGCGGTACTGGGCGCGGTCGGCGGGGTGCCGATGTTCTTCCTGGCGGTCGCGGCAGGCACGGTGGTCACCGCGATCACCACCAACGCGCTGATCGGCATCAAGGGCCGTGGCGCGCTCACCCCCGTCGACGAGCCGGCCCTCGTGGGTGCAGGGGCCGCCGCGGGCACCGCGGCGGAAGGGACCGGAACCGTACGGGAGACGGGCGCGGGCGGGACGGCCGGTACGTCGGCCGCAGCGGACGAGGAGAGCGCCGGCACCGAGGTCCTGTCCGGTTATCTGACCGCGCAGACCGTGAAGGTGCGGCTCGAGGCCGACAGCAAGGACGCCGCCATCCGCGAGATGGCCGCCATGCTCGCCACCACCGGCAAGGTCGCGGACCCCGAGGCGCTGGTGCGGGCCGCGCTCGCCCGCGAGGAGCAGGGGACCACGGGGCTCGGTGAGGAGATCGCCATCCCTCATGCCAAGTCCGACGCCGTCACCTCACCGGCCGTCGGCTTCGCCCGCTCCGCGCAGGGCGTCGAGTGGGGTTCCCTGGACGGCACCAAGGCCAAGTTGATCTTCATGATCACGGTGCCGGAGGCGGCCGCGGGCGACGAGCACCTGCGGATCCTGGCCATGCTGTCGCGCAAGCTCATGGACACGGAGTTCCGGGAACGCCTGACGGCGGCGCCGGACGAGACCGCGGTCCTCTCCGTACTGCGCGAGATCCGGTAGCCGGTCCGTGGCGGGGACGCCCGTCCCCGCCACGGATCCCGGCACTCCGGTCCCATAGGGTGCGGACGCCACACCTCGCGTGTGCGGCACCCGCACGGCCTTCCGCCCGCGGCGGGTCAGGTTCGGGAGGGGAGAGCTGCAATGGGGCCGAGCAGACCGGGGCGCGGGCTGCGGATCGCGGGACGGGTGCTCACGCCCCTGGGCGTCCTGCTGTGCGCGGGGACGCTGCTGACGCTCGGATCGGAGTACGGCAGCGTGACGATGGCCGGCCAGTCCATGCAGCCGACCTACGGCATCGGCGACAGGGTCGTGTTCGAGACGCTGGACGACGACCGTGTGCAGCGCGGCGACCTGGTGGTCTACAGCGTGCCGGACCGCTACCGCGGAGAGCCGGTGCTGCACCGGGTGATCGGCGTCGGCGGGGACCGGGTCGTGGGCGGTACGGACGGCGGCGCCCTGTCCCTGAACGGCGAGCCGCTGCCGGAGCCGTACGTGCGGCAGGGCGACGCGGTCGGCGGGATGCCGTTCGACGTCGCCGTGCCCGAGGGCCGGCTGTTCCTGCTCGGCGACGACCGCGGCAACTCCAGGGACTCGCGCTCCTTCCAGGACGAGCCCGGCGGCGGAACCGTGGCGTCGGCATCCGTGCACGGCCGGGTCCTCGACGACGTCACCGTGCCGGTCGCGCTCCGCCTCGCCGCCGCGCTGGGGGCCGTCGCCGGGCTGACCGGGGCGGGGCTCGGACTCGCCGGCGGGCTGACGGGGCGACGGCGCCCGGTTCCGCCCTCTGCCGCGGCGGCCCCCGGCTCTCAGGAACGGCTCACGGGAACCGGGCCTTAGCAGCGGGACAGGAACGTGAAAGGCCCCGGACCGGCGTGGTCCGGGGCCTGCGTGCGCTCGGGAAGTACGGGGCCCCGGTCGCGGTTCGGCTGCTCAGTGGTCCGAGCCGCCGGGGGACTTGTCCAGGTCGGTGGCGCCGGCCGCGACCGCCGTCTCGTGGTAGATGTCCGGCTCCAGGTAGATCACGCGCGCGATCGGCACGGCCGCGCGGATGCGGTCCTCGGCGGCGTTGATCGCCTGCGCGACCTCGTCGGCCCTCTCGTGCGCCTCGACGGCGATCTTCGCCGCGACCAGCAGTTCCTCCGGCCCGAGGTGGAGCGTGCGCATGTGGATGATGCGGGTGACCGTCTCACCGTCGACCGTGGCGGCCCGGATCTTCTCGATGTCCTCCGTGCCCGCGGCCTCGCCCAGCAGCAGGGACTTGGTCTCCGCGGCGAGCACGATCGCGATGATGATCAGCAGGACGCCGATGCAGAGGGTGCCGATGCCGTCCCAGACGCCGTTGCCGGTGGCCAGCGCCAGGCTGACGCCGCAGAGGGCGAGGATCAGACCGACCAGCGCGCCGAGGTCCTCGAGGAGGACGACCGGCAGCTCGGGCGCCTTGGCGCGGCGCACGAACTGGGTCCAGGTCAGCTTGCCGCGTACCTCGTTGGACTCCTTGATGGCCGTACGGAAGGAGAAGGTCTCGGCGATGATCGCGAAGACGAGGACGCCGACGGGCCAGTACCAGGCCTCGATCTCGTGCGGGTGCTTGATCTTCTCGTAGCCCTCGTAGATGGCGAACATGCCACCGACGGAGAAGAGCACGATGGAGACGAGGAAGGCGTAGATGTAGCGCTCGCGCCCGTACCCGAAGGGGTGTTGGGGGGTCGCCTCGCGCTGGGCCTTCTTGCCGCCCACGAGGAGCAGGCCCTGGTTGCCGGAGTCCGCCAGCGAGTGGACGCTCTCCGCAAGCATCGACGACGAACCGCTGAAGAGGAACGCCACGAACTTGGCCACCGCGATTGCGAGGTTGGCGACGAGTGCCGCCACGATCGCCTTGGTACCGCCTGACGCGCTCATGCTTGCCGGATGTCCCTTCGTACCTACGCCGACCGGTCCTGTGCCCGGCCTCTGCGGTGCGCCATTGTTGCAGCACCCCCGCGCGGTGCGGAGTCAGGCCACCACTGTCGCGCGGAAGACGGTACCGGCGCCGCCGTCCGCGCCCGAGATCGCCGCCTTCTCACCGGCGGGCACGAACGCCGACTCGCCCGGTGCCAGGGTCAGTTCACCGGCGGTGACGCGGCCCGCCGTGCACAGCAGGATCTGCGGCGTGGACGCGGTCACGTCGCAGGGCTCCGCGTCGGGCGCGAGGACGTAGCGCGACAGCCGGAACTCGTCGATCGGGGTGTCGTAGACCTCTTCGCCGGAGGGTGACACCTCGGGGCGCAGGATGCCGGGGTCGGTCGCCTCGAACCGGACGATGCGCAGGAGTTCGGGCACGTCCACGTGCTTGGGCGTCAGGCCGCAGCGCAGCACGTTGTCGGAGTTGGCCATGATCTCGACGCCGAGACCGTTGAGATAGGCGTGCGGCACCCCGGCCCCGAGGAACAGCGCCTCGCCGGGCTGGAGTTGTACGTGGTTGAGCAGCATGGCAGCGATGACGCCGGGGTCGCCGGGGTAGTGGTGCGCGATCGCGGCGTACGGGGTGTAGTCGCCGCCGAGCCGTTCGGCGGCCGCCGCGGCCTCCGCGACGGTGGCCGCCATCTCCTGCGGGTCCGCGGTCAGTACGGCGGTGAGCACTTCGCGGAGCGCGGCCGCCTCCGGCTGGGCGTGCAGCAGGTCGACGTACGGCTTGAGGGAGTCGACCTCGAGACCGGCGAGCAGCTCGGCCGCCGCGTCGGCGGAACGGAAGCCGCACAGGCCGTCGAAGGGCGTGAGCGCGCAGATCAGTTCCGGCTTGTGGTTGGCGTCCTTGTAGTTGCGGTGCGGCGCGTCGAGGGGGACGCCGGCGTTCTCCTCGGCTCCGTAGCCGTCCCTCGCCTGGGACAGGTCGGGGTGGACCTGGAGGGAGAGCGGGGCGCCTGCCGCGAGGAGCTTGAGGAGGAAGGGCAGTCGCGGGCCGAACTTGGCGACGGCCGCCTCGCCCAGCTCCCGTTCGGGCGCGGCGGCGATGACCTCGGAGAGGGGCTGCTCCGCCTCGCCGCCACGGGTGACGCGGGACGGCGCGCCGGGGTGGGCGCCCATCCACATCTCGGCCTGCGGCTCACCGGTGGGGGCGACGCCGAGCAGCTCCGGAATGGCGGTGGTGGACCCCCAGGCGTAGGGGCGCACGGTGTTGGCGAGGCGGTCCATGATCTTCCTTGGTCATTCGTCGGTGCAGTCGGTGCAGTCGGTGCGGGCTCAAGCCGGTGCGTCACGACGGCCATGGGCGACCGTGCGTTCGCGGCGCGGGGCGTCACATACGGGTGCGACGGCGGTACGCCTAGACCGGATGATCGCCCGACGCCGCGATGGCCAGGTAAACGGCGGCGAAATCGGTGATGGCCAGCAGCTCCGCGATCGACTCGAGCTCCGAGCCGTCCTCCGGTTCGAGCTCGCTGAT
The DNA here is from genome assembly GCF_042870895.1 of Streptomyces sp. NPDC006294. Classification (NCBI taxonomy): domain Bacteria; kingdom Bacillati; phylum Actinomycetota; class Actinomycetes; order Kitasatosporales; family Streptomycetaceae; genus Streptomyces; species Streptomyces sp. NPDC006294. Next base: position 164,746 of record NZ_JBIAHV010000015.1, on the reverse strand, counting down.
GGGTGTGTCGTGGCTGAGCGCCAGCTCGCGGGCGGCGGGCGCTGCCGTGAGACCGCCGACCGGGCGGTCGCGCAGCAGTACGACGCGGGCTCGCAGCGCCTGCGGCTCGTCGACCCGGTCGCGGAAGAAGTCGTCCGGATCGCCGCCGGCCGCGAAGTCGCCGGCAAGGAGCACGCCGTGGGCGGGCAGCGCCTCCGGCAGCTCGGCGGCGAGCGCGGGCCGGCCGGCGAGTTCGGCCAGGACCGCGGCGAAGCGTCTGCCCGCCGGAGCGGCTCCGGCGCCCTCGGTCCAGATGAGGGGCAGGCTGTCGGCGAGGTCCGCGGCCAGCGTCTTGGCCGGGTTGCTGTAGGTGGCGACGGCGGGGCCGCAGCGCTCCGCCGTGGTGTCGAGGCGGTCGGCGATCTTGGCCAGCATCTCCGGCGGGGCGTCGAGCAGCCCGACCCGGTCGAGGAGCGCGAGCAGGGGCGTGAACAGCGCCCAGAGCGCGCCGGGGGCGGCCGCCTGGACCTCCTCGTACGCCTCCTCGTACGGCGCGGTGGCCATCGGGACGGCGAGGCCGTGGACGCCGTCGACCGCCTCGGAGAGCGGCGAGCCCTGCGGTGCGACGGAGACGACGGTGCAGCCGCGCCGGTACGCCTGCTCGGCGAGCAGCGCGAGGCCCGGTTCGCTGCCGTCGGAGGTCACCAGGAGCAGGAGGTCGACCGACCCGGCCCAGCCGGGCATGGCCCAGCGCAGGGCTCCGGCCGCGTGGGCGACGCCGGTGGGGCGGAGCGGGATGACGGGCGCGGAGGTGCCGGCGAGGGCGCCGACGAGGTCCGCGACGCCGAGGGAGGCGGTGCCGGGGCCGGCGACGAGGACGGCCCGCGGCCGGCCCTCGGGGGTGAGTTCGGCGATGCCGGCTTCGTCGGCGTGCCTGGCCGCCGCGCGTACGCGGGCCCCGGCCTCCGCCGCGCCGCGCAACAGGCCCCGGCGGTCGGCGCGGGCCAGGGCGTCCGGAGCGTCGAGGAGCGACTCGTCGAGCATGAGGGTGGGCCTCCGATCGCCGTACGCGGGCGGGGGGTCTTGTGCGGTTGTCAGGGACTCGGTCGTACCGGACACGATCGGCCGGAAGACCCGCCGCCGGACGCTCGGTCCGGTCGCGGGGCCCTCCGGCCGTCCCGCCTCACGCCGGGCGGCGTGCCTCGTCGACGAGCAGGACGGGGATGCCGTCCCTGACCGGGTAGGCCAGGCCGCAGTCCTTGCCGGTGCAGATCAGTTCGGGCGTGTCGGCTGCCGTGCGGTCGTCGAGCGGGGCGTGACAGGCCGGGCAGGCGAGGATCTCCAGGAGGCCGGCTTCGAGCGGCATAAGAGCGGTGTCCCTTCGGGCATGCCGCAGGCCGACGGTGCGATGACGATCGCGTCGGACATACGGTCACGGTCTGGCGGATCAGGCGTCGTCAGCCTACCGCCGGGGGGCGGGGTGCGGCTCGTTCTGGGTGCGGCGTGGACCGACGACGCCGAACGGGGCGCGGGGCCGGGCACGGCCCGGGGTCGACCGGACACGACGCGGGGGCCGCCCGACACGCCCCCGGAGCCGGCCCCGGGGGCGGCCGAGTATGAGCCGGGCCGGCATGCACGGCGAACGCACCGGCGCGAACCGATACGGCGACTCCCGCACCGGAGACGCGCGGCGCCACCGCGCACAGCGGCCAGGCGGCCGTGGCGACGCGGCGCCGGAGGCAGCCGCCCCGGCCGACCACGGCCGGGCACGCACCGGAGTCGGCCCCCGGCACGGCGGCGTGCAGGACGGCAGGCGGCCAGGCGGACGCGCCAACCCCTCGCCAGGGAGGGCGGGGCGCGGCATGGTGCCTGGCCGACCCGGCCGGAGGAAGGCCGGAGGACGGTCACGTACGAGACGGGACGGCCGGAGGACGGCCACGTACGAGCCCGGACGGCCGGCATGGCACCGAACGCACCGAACGCACCGAAGCCGGCCTGCCCCGGCCGCGCGCACCGCAGACGGCCGGGCACGGCCGCCTACGGTGGTCGGGCGGGGCGACGCGGGCGGTCCTCTGCCCGTGCGGGCGGCCGGCGGGACTTGCCGCCCGGCGACGCGCAGGCCCCGCCCCGCGGGGGCGTCAGGCGCGGATCAGTGCCAGAACCTCGTCGCGGACCTTGGACATGGTGGCCTCGTCGCGCGCCTCGACGTTCAGTCGCAGCAGGGGCTCCGTGTTCGAGGCGCGGAGGTTGAACCACCAGTCGGCGGCCGTCACCGTCAGCCCGTCGAGCTCGTCGGCCGCCACGCCCTCGCGGGTGGCGAACGCGTCCTTCACCGCTGCCGCGCGGCCGGCCTGGTCCGCGACCTTGGAGTTGATCTCGCCGGAGGCCGCGTACCGGTCGTACTGCGCGACCAGTTCGGACAGCGTGCCGTCCTGGGAGCCCAGCGCCGCCAGCACGTGGAGGGCGGCGAGCATGCCCGTGTCGGCGTTCCAGAAGTCGCGGAAGTAGTAGTGCGCCGAGTGCTCGCCGCCGAAGATCGCGCCGGTGCGGGCCATCTCCTCCTTGATGAAGGAGTGCCCGACCCGGGTGCGCACCGGGGTGCCGCCGTTCTCGCGGACGACCTCCGGGACCGACCACGAGGTGATCAGGTTGTGGATGACCGTGCCGCCGGAGTGCTTGGCGAGTTCGCGGGAGGCGACGAGGGCGGTGATCGCGGAGGGCGAGATGCCCTCGCCCCGCTCGTCGACGACGAAGCAGCGGTCCGCGTCGCCGTCGAAGGCGAGGCCCAGGTCGGCGCCCTCTGCGCGCACACGGGCCTGCAGGTCGACGATGTTGGCGGGGTCGAGCGGGTTCGCCTCGTGGTTGGGGAAGGTGCCGTCCAGCTCGAAGTACATCGGGACGAGGGTGAGCGGCAGGGACTCGAAGACCGTGGGGACCGTGTGGCCGCCCATGCCGTTGCCCGCGTCGACGACGACCTTCAGGGGCCGCATGGCCGACAGGTCGACGAGGGAGAGCAGGTGGGCCGCGTAGTCGGTGAGAGTGTCGCGCCCGGTCACGCTGCCCGGCGTCGCCGCCGGGGCGGGCGCGCCCTGCTCGGACCAGGTCTCGACGAGCTCGCGGATGTCCGCCAGGCCGGTGTCCTGGCCGACGGGGGCCGCGCCTGCCCGGCACATCTTGATGCCGTTGTACTGCGCCGGGTTGTGCGAGGCCGTGAACATGGCCCCCGGCAGCCCGAGGTGCCCGGAGGCGAAGTAGAGCTGGTCGGTCGAGCACAGCCCGATGAGGGTGACGTCGGCGCCACGGGCCGCGGCGCCACGGGCGAAGGCGCCCGACAGGCCGGGCGAGGACGGCCGCATGTCATGGCCGACCACGATCGCGTCCGCGCCGGTCACCTGGACGAAGGCGGCCCCGAACAGTTCCGCGAGCGACTCGTCCCACTGATCCGGCACCACCCCGCGGACGTCGTACGCCTTCACGATCTGCGACAGATCAGCAGCCACTGCCCAACCCCTTCTGAAGTCCATACGGTCACCACAAACTACCCGGACGGCGGAGGGCGGCCGACGGTCCCCTGCCGCAAAACCGTCGAGCGGGGGCGTGTGTGCCGTGAGCGGAAGGGGCGGTCAGGAGTCGGGGGAACGCAGCACCCGCAGATGGCCGCGGCGCGCGACCTCCATCGGGTCCGCGGAGCGCCGGCCGCCGGGGCCGCCCGCTTCCGCCGTACGCCGCTGGGGCCGTGCCGCCTCGCGGACCGCGTTCGCGAGCGCTTCGAGGTCGTCACCGCTGGGGCGGGCCGGGGCGGAGCCGTCGGTGAGCCGTACGACCTCCCAGCCGCGCGGGGCCGTCAGCCGCTCGCTGTGTTCGGCGCACAGGTCGTAGCAGTGGGGCTCGGCGTAGGTGGCGAGCGGACCGAGGACCGCAGTCGAGTCGGCATAGACGTACGTCAGTGTCGCGACGGCAGGGCGGCCGCACGCGGTGCGCGAACAGCGACGTACAGGGCTCACGACGTTGGACGGTACCGCACTCTTGAGCGGGCTGCGACGACTCTCCACCAGGTCACTCCCCCGTGTCGTCGTGTGACATCGGACATATCGGCAGTTCGAGCAACTGGCCTGACCTGCAGGGAAAGAGAACCACACGGGCGACGGCCACACGCCGTGCGGTCACGAGTCGGAGTGATTCAGGTCAATCGTGTCGAGAGCGCCGATCACGAGAGCCGTTGAATCGAGCCCAACATTGGCCGGAATGTTCAATTAGCGACATACCTGCGGCCGGCGACAGGGTGTCGATCGGCACCGGCCCCGGAGAGCTACCCTGCGTCAGTGATGGACAGTCCTGTACCCCCCCGACCGGCAGAGCCGAGGACCCGCCGCCGCGACCGGCACGGACGAGGCATGCGCGGTCCGGTGGCCCCGCCCCAGGTACCGCTCGCGGCCAGCCGCGCCGAGACCTTCCGTGACCTGGTCCAGGACTCGGTGGAGCGGCTGGAGCGGCACTGGCCGCAGCTGGCCGACGTCGACTTCATGGTGCTGGAGGTGCCCGGCACGCCCGACGATTCAGTGCCCCTGGGCAGTGCCGTCCCGGCGGCCAAGGACCGGCCCGCACGGATCATGGTCTATCGCCGGCCGGTCGAGATCCGGACAAAGAACCGCGACGAACGGGCACTCCTCGTGCACGAAGTGGTCGTCGAGCAGGTCGCGGAGCTGCTCGGGCTGGCCCCGGAGTCGGTCGATCCGCGCTACGGGCAGGACTGACGCACCCCACGGGCCCGCCCCGACGCTCTGAGAGCCGGTCGGCCCTCAGTCGTCCAGCACCGAGAGGTCCTGCTCCGCCTCCGGCACCGCGACCGTCCCCCGGTCGTCCGGCAGCGTCTGCACGGTGAACATCGGGATGCCGTCCTCTGGGATCTCCAGCATCCGCGACGCGTGCACCGGGCCTCCGGACACCGTCTCCACCGTGAGCGCGTACGCGCCCTTGAGGCCGGTCGGCGCGGGTGCGGGGACCGCCGTCGTCGTGCCCGCCTTCACGGTGTACTCCTTGACGACCTGGGCGCCGCCCTCCGTGCCCGGGGACGCGGTCACCCTCACCTTCGCGTCCTTGTCCGGCGCCGTCAGTGACAGCTGGGAGCCCTTGGCGCGGTTGTCGGCGACCGTGGCGCGCTCGCCCACCGGCGCGGCGGCCGGGATGAACGCGATCTCCTTGTCGTCGCCCTTGCCGCGCGTCACGCGCAGCGCGGCCACCACCTCACTTGCCGTGCCGCCGTCCGCGGGGCTGAGGATCAGCGACCCCGGCTCGCCCCGGGTGACGTCCTTCAGGTCGACGCTCGCCGTCATCCCGGACTTGACGTGCAGCGTCTCGTGTCCGGCCGGGGTGATCGTGCCGGTGGCGCCCGCCAGCCGCACCTTCAGCTCCGCGTCGTTGTCCCCGGGGGCGAAGGCCACGAGCTGCACCGAGGTCGCGTCGGCCGGGATGCCGGGGAGGACGGCGGTGCCGGAGGGGTCGGCGGAGGCGCTGAGCCAGTCGCTGCCGACGTTCTCCTCCATGGACCGCACGACGGCCCCGACGCGGCCGGTGCGGGTGGTGACGTGCACGGTGACGTCCTCCGCCTTCGCGTCCGTGAGCGTCGACAGCAGCACCGGGACGCCGGTTCCGCCGGGGACCGGGATGCCTTCGGCCACGGCGCTCTTGAGGGCGCCGTCCTTGCCGTGGAGCTCGACGTCGACGACGGCGGTGGCCTCGTCCGGGTTGGTCAGGTGCACATAGTCCTGGCGCTTGTCGGCGAGCGAGGCGCCGGGGAACCAGAAGTCGGTGTCCGGCGCGGTGCAGCTGACGCCGAGCAGGCCGCGGCCGCTGCCCGCGGACACCGTGGTGGTCTGCTGCGCCGTCCAGCCGGGGGCGAGGCTGCCGGTGGCCGTGCCGACGAGCGCCGGGGCCTGGCCGCCGTCCTCGTCGGCGGAGACGGGCTTGCCGGGCTCCTTGAGGGCGAGGAAGGGCTTGTCGGGGGCGGGCTTCTTCGCGTCGTCCTCCTTGCCCTTCTTGTCACCGTCCTTGTCCGCGTCGGGATCAGGGTCGGCCAGGGTGACCGCCGACGGCCGCAGCTCGGCCGCGTCCGCCTCCGCGGCCTCCTCTCCGGACCTCTGCTTCGACGCGCCGCCCTTCGCGGCGGGCGTGAACGACGTGTACCGCGTCTCCGCCAGGTCCGAGGTACTGGGCGCCGGACACAGCAGGCTGGTGCGCTCGACGGGCAGGCGGACCGGAGCCGCGGCCGCCGGCTCGGTCTCGCCCCCGGGGGCCGTGAGCGAGGCGAAGCCGGTGACCGCGGCGAGGGCCGTGGCGACCGCGATCAGTGAGATGGTCGTGCGCTTCACTCTGACTCGCCTCGCGTCGTGCCGGGGGCTTGCGCCGGGGGTTCTGGGTACGGGTCGCCGTTCGGGGCGCCGTCGGGTCCGCCGTAGTACGGGTCGTACTGCCCGTCCTGCTGGTAGGAGCCGCCGGACTGGTACTGACCGTCGGTCCCGTACTGACCGTCCTGCGGGTACGGCTGGTACTGCTGCCCGTCGCCGTAGGACCCGCCCTGGTACTGGTCGCCCTGGTACTGGTCGCCCTGGTACTGGTCGCCCTGGTACTGGTCGCCCTGGTACGGCTGCTGGTACTGGGGGTCGCCGTACGTCCGGTCCCCGCCGTACTGCTGCTGCCCGTCGCCGTAGCCCTGCCCGTCGCCGTAGCCCTGGCCGTCCGCGTACGGGGCGTCCCGGTACCCGCCCTGGCCGTACGGCGTCCCGTAGCCGGTGTCGGTGTACGTCTGCGCGTCCCACTCGCCGGGCTGCTGCTGCGGCGGCACCGCCGCGTACGGCGCGGGCTGCTCCGCGCCCCGCGGGTCCGGTTGCGGCTCCACGGGCTCGCCGCCGGCTTCCGCCTCGGCGGCCTCGGTCTCCGCCTGGGCCCGCAGTCTGCGCGCCCTGCGGCCCTCGCCCGAGACCGGCTGGTCCGGTACGGCGACCGGCTCGTCCGGCAGGTCGTCGTCGATCTCCCGGCGCCGCCCGGGGAGGGCGAGCACCACCAGCACGAGTGCCAGGAAGCCCTGGGTCCAGATCCACGCCGTGTGCGTGGCGGGGGCCTCGAACGTCAGCTCCAGCCGACCGCCCTGCGCGGGCAGCTCGAAGCCCTGGGCCCAGCCGTCGACCGTGGTCTTCTTGAGCGGGCGTCCGTCGAGGGTGGCCTGCCAGCCCTCGTCGGCGCGGTCGGCGATGCGCAGGATGCGACCGGATCCGCCGACGGGGATCTTGGCGTGCGCCTCCACGGCGTCGGAGGCGACCGGCAGCGGTTCGTCCTCGCCGTTCACGATCGTGGCGCGGGCGACCTGGCGGTCCACCCGCCACAGCGCGCTGCCGTCGAGCTGACTGAGCCGGCTCAGTCCGGGTGTGGCGTCCAGGACGCTGCTGGTCTCGCGGGGGGCGCCGTCGCGCACCAGCACGTACCGGATCGCGTAGCCGCTGAGCTGGCTGGTCTGGTCGGCGCCGGAGCCCGCGACCAGGTTGGCGACGATCTTGTCGAGGCGGGCGTCGTCGCCTGCCGCCTCGGTGAGCTCCGCGTCGCCGAGGCGGCCGCCGGAGCCGCGTACGAGCGTGTACGAGACCTTGGCGGCCGAGGCGCCGCCGAGCACCAGGGTGCGCGGCTGGTCCTGGGTGTCGCTCTCCTCGGCGACGAACGCGGGCACCTGGACCGGGTCGCGCCGCTCGAGGGGGCCGCCCGCGCCGCTGACCATCCAGTTCGCCGCGGCGATGACGGGGGCCAGGCCGGCGGCCAGCGCGACGAGGGCGGCGACCGGCTGCCGCCAGCCGAAGCTCTGGGACGCGACACGGGTGCGGCCGCCCTCGGCGCCGAGCACGGCGGCCGCGAGCAGTGCGATGCCGTAGACGAGCGTCGCGGGGCCGGCCCAGCCGGTGCCGCCGTCACCGGAGCCGTTGACGAGGGCCGCGAGGACCAGGGCGACCAGCGCGACCGCCCAGGCGGCGCGGATCGCGAACTGCCGCTCCTCGCGCAGCAGGGCGCCCAGCGCGGCCAGCACGATGCCGATCATGAGGATGCCGCCGACGGTTCCCGGCCCGCCGGGGCTGATGCCGAGCAGGTCGGTGGCGCCGGCCGCGCCGCCGTCGTAGGCGAGTCCGGCCTCGCGGAAGAAGCCGGCGGGTCCGGTCAGCAGGGAGAGCGACCAGGGGGCGAGGACGAGCACGGGGGTGCCCACGGCGGCGACGAAACGAAGCCCGTAGGCCGTGATGTCGTCGCGCCGCAGCACCAGGACGGCGACGCCGAGGATCACGGCGATCGGCCACACGATCGGGGTGAACGCCATCGCGAAGGTGAGCAGCAGCGCGTACGCCCAGGTGGCCCGCCAGCTGCCGCGGCCGCCGCCCGTGACGCGCAGCCCGTGGGCGGCGACGGCCGTGCGGGCGATGAGCGGCAGTACGACGGCGAGGACGGCGGTGCCCAGCCGCCCGGTGGCCAGCGCGCCGGTGGCGGCGGGCAGGAAGGCGTAGGCGACGCTCGCCCAGGCCCGCAGCAGCCGGGACTCGACGATGGGCCGGGAGGCGAAGTAGGCGGTGAGGCCGGCGAGCGGGACCGAGCAGACGAGCAGCACGGTCAGCGCGAGGCCGGTGGAGCCGAGGAACAGCGCGGAGAGCACCGCGAGGACGGCGAGGTAGGGCGGCGCGGTCTGTGTGCCGCCGGTGCCGATGGGGTGCCAGCCGTCCGCGTACCGGCCCCAGAGGTCGAGGACGTCCGGGGGCGCGGGCAGCAGGGCGCCGCCGGCCAGTGCCCCGCCGGCGAAGAGTCCGCGGCAGGCCACGAGGGAGACGACGAGCAGCACGGCGAAGAGGAGCGGGGCCGGCTTGCGGGCGATCTTCTTGAGCCTGGCGAACTGCTCGATCTCCATGAAGTCGGCGTCGTCGCCACCGGGTCCGGATTCGACGGCGCCGTGGCGGGAGCCGCCCGAGTCCGCGTCGGAGCCACCGAAGTTGGAGACGACCTGCTCGATCGTGGCGCGGACCGTCGCGCCGGGCGGCGGGAACAGAGGCCGCAGTTCGGCGGCCTCGACCGCCCGCCGGGACCGTCTGCGCCGCCCGGCCAGGACGCGCTCGGGGCGCAGCAGTACCGCGAAGAGGCCCATGACCTCGTCGACGGCCTGCCCGGGCACCTTGCCGACGAGATAGGCGAGCGTGCGCAGCATGGTGCCGAGGACGACACGCAGCAGTACGTAGGGCAGCGCGGCCCCACGGGTGTTGGTGAGCAGGGTGTAGACCGCGCCCGCCTTGTCGACGCGGTGGGGGCCGGCGACGGACCGGCCGGCGCAGTCGACGGTGCGGCGCTCGCGGGCGGCGGCCTCCGCGTGCCGCAGCACGGCGTCGGGGGCGATGAGGACGCGGTGGCCGGCCGAGTGGGCGCGCCAGCACAGGTCGACGTCGTCGCGCATGAGGGGCAGCCGCCGGTCGAAGCCGCCGAGTTCCTCGAAGACGTCCCGGCGGATGAGCATGCCGGCGGAGGAGACGGACAGCACGGAGCGGACCTGGTCGTGCTGGCCCTGGTCCTGCTCGCGGCGGTCGAGTCCGGTCCAGCGGCGTCCGCTGTTGGCGATGGAGACGCCGGTCTCGAGGAGCTGCCTGCGGTCGTACCAGCCGCGCAGTTTGGGGCCGACGACCGCGGCGTACGCGTCGGAGTCGGCGACGCGGAGCAGCTCGGCGAGGGCGTCGGGCTCGGGCGAGCAGTCGTCGTGGAGGAGCCACAGCCACTGCACGGGCTCGCCGTGCGGCAGCTCGGGCATCTCGTATGCCTCGTCGTGCCAGGTCCTGGTGACCGGGTCCCAGCCGCTGGGCCGCTTCAGATACGGCAGGTCGTCGGCGGTGAGGACGCCGGCGGTGCGGACGGCCTCCTCGACGGCGGTGCCGAAGCCGGTGCGGCGGGCGAGGTGCAGTACGCGGTCGGCGCCGAGGGCGTCGGTGAGCAGCTGCGCGGACTCGTCGGCGCTGCCGGTGTCGGCCGCGACGACGTTCTGCACGGGGCGTTCCTGGCCGATCAGTCCGGCGAGGGCGTCGGGGAGCCAGCGTGCGCCGTCGTGGGAGACGAGCACGGCGGTGACGACGTGCCGCGGGAACTCGGGCGCGGCTGCCGGGACAAACGCGGCTGTGGTGGCGGACATTGAGGTACGGGCCCTCCGGCCGGGGTCGCCCCGTAGGGGCTGTGGTGCGTCACGGACGGGGCCCCACACTAACGGCTGACATGTCGACGGTCCGCAGCCTGTGGACAACCCACAGACGGCGGACCGTTCGTTATGCACCTGGTTGACGCGGTTGTGCCGTTTCGCCGGACGAGCGGGCTGCCGAGCGGGCGGCGGTTCAGACGGCGGCCTTCTTGAGCCGCCGGCGCTCCCGCTCGGAGAGTCCGCCCCAGATTCCGAATCTCTCGTCGTTGTTCAGGGCGTATTCGAGACACTCGGAGCGGACCTCGCAGGCGAGGCAGACCTTCTTGGCCTCGCGGGTGGAGCCGCCCTTCTCGGGGAAGAAGGACTCGGGATCGGTCTGGGCGCACAACGCGCGCTCCTGCCAGCCGAGTTCCTCGTCCGCGTCCTCGACCAGCAGTTGTTCGAACAGCTCGGTCATGTGCGCCCCTCGTCTGTCTTTTTGCGTCCCCGTGATGTTGCCGCGATCGATTTCGGCCGAACGACACGAGTGAAATTACAAGTGTGTAGCTCCGGGCCAGTCAAGCTGAGATCTGCTATTGGGCCCGGTATTCACTCTGCGGAACCAAGGCTATGCGGAAAGTGTGCAAATCACCAAAAAGGTGACACATGCCAGCGGCCTGCTCCACACCCCCGCCACCCTCGAAGGGGAAGACGCCACAGAGCTCGATCTTGTTTCGGTCGAACCCCCGAAGCGATCCGGATCACAGTCCGATCACTTCGAGCCGCCGTGACGTTTACAGACGGAGTTGCTGCCGCATGTCTCCGCCTCCCCGACTGCACAAACCTTTCTCCGTCGCCCGTGACCGGAAAAGGTGAAACATTGCCGCCAAATCGGTCATTGGGTTGACAGTGGACGAGCGGACAAGTCACCTTTGATCCCATGCCAGCGACCTCAGCGCCCCTCGCGACCCGCCACCGCGGGTTCCGCAGCGCTGTCCAGGCGCGCTGTTGCTGTTGCTGTTCCAGCTGTTGATGCCTCCGAGCTCCGGCTTCTTCCCGCACCCTGTGTCACCTTTCCGCTCTGCGACACCCCATGCACTCCTGCTGAGGAACCCCCGCACCCATGAACAGCGACAGCGACCTCCAGATCGCCGGCGACATCCTGGCCGTCCAGCACCTGCTCCAGCCCGCCCGTGAGCATCCGGCCACCGTGGCCGAGTTCGCCGGCCTCGCCCGCTCCATCGCCGCCGACCGCGGACAGTGGGAGCACCTCGTCGAGTACGACGCCACCTCCCGCTGGTACCACCGGCTGCGCACCGGCCCCGGCTACGAGGTGTGGCTGCTCAGCTGGGTCCCCGGCCAGGGCAGCGGTCTGCACGACCACGGCCCCTCATCCGGAGTGCTCACCGTCCTCCAGGGCGAACTGACCGAGCGCACCGAGCACGGCGAGCGCTCGCTGAACTCCGGTTCCCAGAGGGTCTTCGCACCGGGCTACGCACACGAGGTCGTCAACGACGCCCTCGAACCGGCCGTGAGCCTGCACGTCTACTACCCGGGCCTGACCGAGATGCCGATGCACACCGCCGCCAGCTGCACCACCGAGGCCGTTCCCGTCTGACGCCCCCGACGGACCTGCAAGGATGGCGGCATGCGCATTGTGGTTCTGGCCGGCGGTATCGGCGGCGCCCGTTTCCTCCGCGGTCTCAAGCAGGCCGCGCCCGAAGCGGACGTCACGGTGATCGGCAACACCGGTGACGACATCCATCTCTTCGGCCTCAAGGTCTGCCCCGACCTCGACACCGTGATGTACACCCTCGGCGGTGGCATCAACGAGGAACAGGGCTGGGGCCGCCAGGACGAGACCTTCCAGGTCAAGAGCGAACTCGCGGCCTACGGCGTGGGCCCCGAATGGTTCGGCCTCGGCGACCGCGACTTCGCCACCCACATCGTCCGTACCCAGATGCTGAGCGCCGGCTATCCGCTCAGCGCCGTCACCGAGGCGCTCTGCGACCGGTGGCAGCCGGGCGTACGGCTGCTGCCGATGTCCGACGACCGGGTGGAGACCCACGTCGCCGTGACGACCGACGGCGAGCGCAAGGTCATCCACTTCCAGGAGTACTGGGTGCGGCTGCGGGCGTCCGTGGCGGCGGAGGCGGTCGTGCCGGTCGGCGCGGACCAGGCCAAGCCCGCGCCCGGAGTGCTGGAGGCCATCGCCTCCGCGGACGTGATCCTCTTCCCGCCGTCCAACCCCGTCGTCAGCGTCGGCACCATCCTCGCCGTACCCGGCATCCGCGAGGCCATCGCCGAAGCGGGCGTACCGGTCGTCGGCCTCTCCCCCATCGTCGGCGGCGCGCCCGTGCGCGGCATGGCCGACAAGGTGCTCGCCGCGGTGGGCGTCGAGGCGACCGCGGCGGCCGTCGCCCGGCACTACGGCTCCGGGCTGCTCGACGGCTGGCTCGTCGACACCGCCGACGAGGCCGCGGTCCCGGGCGTCGAGGAGGCGGGCATCGTCTGCCGGGCCGTGCCGCTGATGATGACCGACGTGGACGCGACCGCGGAGATGGCGCGAGCCGCGCTGGCGCTGGCCGAGGAGGTACGGGCGTGAGCCCGGCCTCGTACCGGGTCTGGGCGCTGCCCGGACTCGGCGAGGTCCGGCCCGGCGACAACCTCGCCAAGCTGATCGCCGCGACGTCGCCCGCGCTGGCCGACGGGGACGTGCTCCTCGTCACCTCCAAGATCGTCAGCAAGGCGGAGGGCAGGATCGTCGAGGCGACGGACCGCGAGGCCGCGATCGACGCGGAGACCGTCCGGGTCGTGGCCCGGCGCGGCCCCCTGCGCATCGTCGAGAACCGGCAGGGCCTGGTGATGGCGGCCGCCGGGGTCGACGCCTCCAACACCCCCGCCGGGACCGTGCTGTTGCTGCCCGAGGACCCCGACGCCTCCGCGCGTGCGATCCGTGCAGGGCTGCGCGACGAACTGGGCGTCGACATCGGCGTCGTCGTCACCGACACCTTCGGCCGGCCCTGGCGGGCCGGGCTCACCGACGTCGCGATCGGCGCGGCGGGCGTACGCGTCCTCGACGACCTGCGCGGCGGCACCGACACCCACGGCAATCCGCTGGGCGCGACCGTGGTCGCCACCGCCGACGAACTCGCCGCCGCCGGCGACCTGGTGAAGGGCAAGACCAGCGGACTGCCGGTCGCCGTCGTACGCGGCCTGCCGCACGTCGTCGCCGACACCGACGACGGCGCGAGCGCGCTGGTCCGCGGCGCGGCCGACGACATGTTCCGGCTGGGCACCTCGGAGGCCGTACGGGAGGCGGTGACGCTGCGCCGTACGGTGCGGGAGTTCACCGACGAGCCGGTGGACGGCGGCGCGGTCCGGCGCGCGGCCGCGGCCGCGGTGACGGCGCCGGCGCCGCACCACACGACGCCGTGGCGCTTCGTCCTGCTCGAATCGGCGGCGTCACGGCTGCGGCTCCTCGACGCGATGCGCGACGCGTGGATCGCGGACCTGCGGCGCGACGGCAAGTCCGAGGAGTCCATCGCGAAGCGCGTCCGCCGCGGGGACGTCCTGCGCAACGCGCCCTACTTGGCGGTGCCGTGCCTCGTGACCGACGGCGCGCACACCTACGGCGACGAGCGCCGGGACGCCGCCGAACGCGAGATGTTCGTCGTCGCGGCGGGCGCCGGCGTGCAGAACTTCCTGGTCGCGCTGGCGGGTGAGCGGCTGGGGTCGGCGTGGGTGTCCTCGACGATGTTCTGCCGGGACGTGGTGCGGGAGGTGCTGTCGCTGCCGGAGGGGTGGGATCCGATGGGGGCGGTCGCGATCGGTCATGCGGCGGGGGCGCCGAAGGCGCGGGCGGTGCGGGGGGCTTCGGAGTTCATCGAGGTGCGGTGAGGTGGGCGGGGGGGTGGCGCCTGCGGCGGGCTTGTTCCCCTACCCGCCCCTTCCCGAAGCCGGGGCAAGCCCCGGACCCCGTACCGCCCTGCGGGCGGGGTGCGGGCCGGGCTCCGCCCAGGCCCGGTACCGCGCTCCGCGCGGTGGCCTCAATCGCCGGCCGGGCTGGAAATGCCGCTGCGCGGCACCCAGCCCGAGCCGGGCACATCCAGCCCCGCCGGCGATTGAGGCGCGGGGCTCGACCAGACCGGCAAGCACCCAGCCCCCGCGGGTGCCTGAGGCACGGGGCGTGTGGCCCGGCAACTTCAGCCCCGCCGGCGATTGAGGCGCGGGGCTCGGGGCAGCGCCCCGACGAGACCGGCAAGCTCCCAGCCCCGCCGGCGATTGAGGCGCGGGGGCCCGGGGGCGGCAGCGCCCCCGGGCAGCGGGGTCACCACTGGGCGATGTCGACGCGGCGCATCTTCGGCTCGCGGCGCGGTGGGATGCGGCCCGCGAGGAGGATCAGGCGGGCCGCGCGGTGGCGCTGGCCCGCGTAGGGGGACAGCAGCTCCAGCATCGCCGCGTCGTCCGTGTCGCGCTCGCCCGCGAGCGCGTAGCCGACGATCCTCGGCAGGTGCAGATCGCCGACCGTGACCGCGTCGGCAGCGCCGTTGCTGCGCTGGATGACCTCCGCAGACGTCCACGGGCCGATGCCGGGGATCAACTCCAGCCGGGCCATGCCCTGTTCGGGCGTCATCGCCGCCGCTTCCTCCAGTCGGCGCGCCACCTTCACCGCGCGCAGGATCGTCGACGCGCGCTTGTGGTCGACGCCGGCGCGGTGCCACTCCCAGGAGGGGATGAGCGCCCAGGTGCGCGGGTCCGGCATGACGTACATGCCGTGGTCGGGGCCCGGCGCCGGTTCGCCGTGCGTGCGGACCAGCAGCCGCCAGGCCCGGTATGCCTCGTCCGTGGTGATCTTCTGCTCGAGGACCGACGGGATCAGGGACTCCAGCACCAGTCCGGTCCGCAGCAGCCGCAGCCCCGGCCGGCGGTGCCGCGCCGCGGCGACCAGCCGGTGCCGCGGGGTGAACGTCTCGGGGTCGTCCGCCGCCCCGAGCAGGCCGGGCAGCCCGTCGAGCAGCCACTCCGCGCCCGGCCCCCACGCCTCGGCCTCGACGGCGCCGGCCCGCATCGTGACCCGGAGCGTGCCCGGACCGGCGGGTGTGCGGCTGGCGCGCCAGACGGAGCCGTCGGGCGTCGTATGGAAGGTCGGGTCGGCCGGGCCGCGCCGCAGCGGGCCGAGAGTCAGGCCGAGGTCGAGCGGCCACGGCGGCGCCCACCGACGGGTACGGCAAGCGACGGCGGGGGTCGCGTGCGCCGCGTCACCGCGTACGGTGGCGCGGCTCGTACCCGGTCGGAAGCGCCCTGCCATGCGGCCAGGCTACTGGTCGCCCCTACTGGTCGGAGGAGAAACGGATCGCGCCCGCCGGGAGCACCGCGTCGCACCACACCCGCGCGCCGTCCCTCAACTCGTTGTCCTCGCCCACGACCGCGCCGTCCCCGACGACCACGCCGGACAGGACCGTACGCGCCCCGATGCGCGCGCCGGCGCCGACGAGTGAGTCGGAGATCACGGCACCGGGCTCGACGACCGCGCCGGCCAGGACCGTGCTGCCGTCGATCCTGGCGTCCTCGCCGACCTGTGCGCCCTCGCAGACGGCCGTGCCGCCGGTGAGTTTCGCGCCGGGCGCCACCGTCGCGGACGGCAGCACCAGCCGGTCGCCGCGCCGGCCGGGCACGGCGGGGGACGGGGCGCGGCCGAGCACCAGGTCGGCGGAGCCGCGTACGAAGGCGTGCGGGGTGCCGAGGTCGAGCCAGTACGTGGAGTCGACCATGCCCTGGAGGTGCGCCCCGGAGCTCAGCAGCTCGGGGAACGTCTCCCGTTCGACGGAGACGGGCCGGCCCGCCGGGATCGAGTCGATGACGGAACGCCGGAACACATAGGCGCCGGCGTTGATCTGGTCGGTGACGATCTCCTCGGGCGTCTGCGGCTTCTCCAGGAACGCCGTGACGCGCCCGGTCGCGTCCGTCGGCACCAGGCCGAAGGCCCGCGGGTCGTCGACACGGGTCAGGTGGAGGGAGACGTCGGCGCCGGCGGAACCGTGGGTGTCGACGAGGGCCTTGATGTCGAGTCCGGTGAGGATGTCCCCGTTGAAGACGAGGACCGGGTCGTCGGGGCCGGACCGCAGTCGGGAGGCGACGTTGCGGACGGCTCCGCCGGTGCCGAGTGGTTCCTCCTCCGTCACGTACTCCAGGTGCAGTCCGAGCGAGGAGCCGTCGCCGAAGTACGGCTCGAAGACCTCGGCCAGATAGGAGGTGGCGAGGACTATGTGCTCGACGCCCGCGGCCCGGGCCCGTGCCAGCTGGTGGGTGAGGAAGGGGACGCCGGCCGCCGGAACCATCGGCTTCGGGGTACGGACGGTGAGCGGACGCAGCCGGGTGCCCTTGCCGCCGACCAGGAGAATCGCTTCTTGGGCCAGGTTCAATGCGTTCTCTGCTTCCTGCTGGGGCCGGGCGCGGTCGCGATGTGACCGGCCAGTTTACGAGTCGCGCGGATGGCGCCCGGCCCCGTCCCCGGTCAGCGGCCCTGAAGCTTGGCCGACGCCGTTCTGGCAGACCCGAGCTTGCCGTAGAGACGGCTTCCCGGGCAGTCCGTTGCGTATCCGTCACGGTGTCCGGAAATGGCGTTGAGCTTGACCTTCACGCCCTTGGCGTACTTGCCGCTGCCGGCCGAGGTGAGCGTCACCGTGCCCTTCGGGTTGATCCCGTGCAGCCCCAGCTTCCACGCGGTCAGCTTGGCCACGGCGGTCACCGCTGCCTCGGGCGGATTGGAGGAACTGTACGTGCCGAGTACGGCGATTCCGGTGCTGTTCGTGTTGAAACCCAGGGTGTGCGCACCGAGCACGGGCTTGGCCACGCCTCCTGCCCGGCCTTCGTAGATTTTTCCGCATTTGTCGACGGCGAAGTTGTAGCCGATGTCGCGCCAGCCGCTGCTCTTGACGTGGTAGCGGTAGATACTGCGGATGACGGAAGGGGCCTGCGCGCAGGTGTAGTTGTTGCCGGTGGCGCTGTGGTGAACGAACGCGGCCTTCACCGAGCTCGTGTAGACGAACTGCTTCTCGCGCCACGACTCGTCGGCGCCCCATCCCTTGCGGGTGACGATGCCGGGCCTCGGTCCGATGTACGGCTTGGCGCCGGCCGCGAGGTCACCCGCGAGCAGGTCGCCGGCCGCCGCGGCCTCGGCCTCCGTGTCGGCCTGGTTGAGGGCGGGGATCAGGATGCCCCCGAGCGGACCGCGTCCGGCGGCGGGCTCGGCACCGGGGTTCTCGGGGTTCTGCGGGTTCCCGACGGCCGGGTCCGGGGTCGCGACGGCCGGGTCGGCGCCCGCGGCCCCGGCCGGCGTCGTGCCGGTCGACTGACCGACGCCCGCCGGGTCGTCGCCGGGATCGACGAGTTCGAGGCGCAGCCCCTCGGGCAGTTCGCTGGAACTGCCGTCGGCCGCGCGTACGCGCACCTCCACGCCGTCCGACGGGCCCACCCACAGCGGGGCGGTGGACCCGCGCACCGTACGAGACGCGCTCTCGGCGGTGCCCGGGTCGGCCGCGTGCTCCGAGTTGTGGGTCTCGACGTGCTGCCAGTCGGACCACATGCCGGAGCCGACGGAGCGGGTGCGTACTTCGACGATGCCCTCGAGTTCGGTGAGCGCGTCCTCCCAGACCACGCCGACGAGGGAGAAGGGGTCGACGTCCTGTTCGGGAAGGCCCTGTTCACGATGTCCTTGACCGGTGGTGCCGTGGGAGCGTTCCGAGGGGGCCGCGCCGCGGGGCTCCAGCGGCAGGGACTGGGTCGAACCGGGCACGTCCGGGGCCTGTGCGACGGCGGCGGCCGGCAGGGGCGCGGCGAACGCGCCGGAAGCGAGCGGAAGCGGGAGGACGAGCGCGGTCGCGCACGCCACTCCGACGGAAGAAGCCAGGTATCCACGCATGGGAAGGATCCTGGGTCGGCTCAGCGCGCCGCGCTCGCCGGGAAACCTCCGAAAAGCTGACGCCCCATCGGCCCGATGGGAGCACACCGTCACCCGAGCGGCCGCCCCCGCCGCGGGCGGCCGCGTACGCTTGCGCGGATGAACGCCAGCGACCGTACCCCTGCCGACCTGCTGCGATCCGCGCTCGCCGCGGACCCCGCGCGCCCCTTGGTCACCTTCTACGACGATGCCACCGGTGAGCGCGTCGAATTGTCCGTCGCCACCTTCGCCAATTGGGTGGCGAAGACGGCGAATCTGCTCCAGGGCGACCTCGCCGCCGGACCGGGCGACCGGCTCGCGCTGCTGCTGCCGGCGCACTGGCAGAGCGCTGTCTGGCTGCTGGCCTGTTCTTCCGTCGGGGTGGTCGCGGACGTCGGCGGTGACGCGGCGCGCGCGGACGTCGTGGTGGCCGGGCCCGGGCAGTTCGACGCGGGGCTCGCCTGCGGCGGCGAGCGGATCGCCCTGTCGCTGGCGCCGATGGGCCGCCGCTTCCCCACGCCGCCGGCCGGTTACGCCGACTACGCGGTCGAAGTCCCGGGCCAGGGCGACCGGTTCGCCCCGTACGCGCCGGTCGGTCCGGACGAGCCCGCGCTCGTCGTCGGTGACATCGAGATGACCGGCGCCGAACTGGTGGGGCGGGCACGGGCGGACGCGGACCGGCTCGGCCTCGGGCCGGGGTCGCGGCTGCTGTCGGGGAAGTCGTACGACTCCTGGGACGGACTGTCGGCCGGGCTGTTCGCGCCGTTGGCTTCCGGCGGCTCCGTGGTCCTGTGCCGGAATCTGGGCGAGTTGTCCGAGGACGGACTGGCGAAGCGGGTCGAGAGCGAGCGGGTCACCGGCACTGCGGTATGACAAGCCTCGGACCTGCACTCGTGTGGCCCACAACCGGGTCGAGCCCTCCCCCTCCGGCGGCCGTGTGCGGTGGATGATCGGCGACGAACGTGCTTCAACGCACAACCAAGCGCCGGGCTCAGCCGTCTAGACCAGCGATCGGCGGCCCAGCGCGCCGCCGACGCCATGAAGGATGGACGCACACGTGACGGACAAGGCCGGCACCGGGTCCGCGGGGTCCGCCGCGGCGGACGAGGACGCCGACCCCGAGCGCCCGGCAGCCACCCGGCCCGCCATCGCGGGATCCGCTGCCGCGGACGAGGGCGGCACGCCCGAAGTCGCTGCGGGGTCCGACGCGGCGGACATGAGCGAGGGCGACACGGCCGGCACCGGCGCGGACGGACCCGCGGGCGCCGCGCCCTCCTCCGGGACCGCCGACCCGGCCGGCGCCGGTGAGGGCCGCAAGGCGGGCACCGGCAAGCCCCTCGGCCGCGAGGACGGCACCGGCGCGGGCCCGGAGTGGGGCGGCCGCGGGCCGGACACCGAACCGAACGCAGCCGCAGGCGGCCCCGACGGCGGGGACGCCGGCCGGAGCGGCCCCGGTGACACGGCCGAACCCCGCGAGAGCGACCCCGGTGGCGGAGGCGAACCCAACGACGTCGGCAAGGGCGGACCTGACGCCGGCGGAACCGGTGGCGGCCCCAACGGCGGCCGCCCCGGAACGGGCGGACCCGGTGACGAGGACGGACCCGGTGACGGCGCCGCCAAACACCGGCGGCACTGGATGCGATGGGCCGCGCTCGGGCTGTCGCTCGCGCTCCTCGCCGCCGCCGGCGCCGGCTGGTGGTTCTACCGGAAGCTCGACGGCAACATCACCACCGACACCACCGCCGCCGCCGAGCTCAAGACGTACGAGAAGGAACGCCCCACCCCCGTCGTCGCCGGCGCGCAGAACATCCTGCTCCTCGGCTCCGACACCCGCGCCGGTGCGGGCAACAGCAAGTACGGCCGTGACGAGAACGACGGGAGCCAGCGTTCCGACACCACGATCCTGTTGCACATCGCGGCCGACCGTAAGAGCGCCACGGCCATGTCGATCCCGCGCGACCTGGTGGTCACGATCCCCAGCTGCGGCAAGGGGGACGACGGTGACGGCGGCGGCGACCGTACGAAGGAGCGGGTCGCGCAGTTCAACTGGGCGTTCCAGTTCGGCGGGGCGGCCTGCACGATCCGTACCGTCGAGAAGTTCACCGGCATCCGTATCGACCACCACATGGTGATCGACTTCCGGGGCTTCAAGGACATGGTGAACGCCGTCGACGGCGTCGAGGTGTGTCTGACGGAGCCGATCGACGACAAGGACGCGCGGCTGAAGCTGCCGGCGGGGCCGCAGACGCTCCACGGCGAGGAGGCGCTCGGCTTCGTCCGGGCGCGCAAGACGCTGGGCAACGGCAGTGACACCGCGCGGATGGAGCGGCAGCAGCAGTTCCTGGGCGCGCTGGTCAAGAAGGTGCAGAGCAACGGCGTGCTGCTCAATCCGACGCGGCTGTATCCGGTGCTCGAAGCGGCGACCAAGTCGATCACCACCGACCCGGGTCTGGACTCACTCAGGGACCTTTATGACCTGACTCGATCGATTCGCAGCATTCCAACGGAAAAAGTCCAATTTCTCACCGTTCCCCGGCAGCCTCATTCCGCAGACCCGAATCGGGACGAACTTGTCCAGCCCGAAGCCGGCCAGCTTTTCGAGAGTCTGCGCGAGGACGAACCCGTCACCGTCGAGCCGACCGACGAGCAGGACGACGCCGAGGCCAGCGGGGAGCCGGATGCGCAGGGGACCACTGGGCCGAGTCCGACACCCACTTTCCCCGGCACCAATGCCGCCGAAGACATGTGCAAGTAAAGCGATGGCCAAACCGAAGCGGAGAGTATTGACGGAATGGGCGGATTGCCCGGTTGTAAGGAGCGTGGAATTTGTCACGGGCGTCGCTCGACGCTGAACTGGGCGGATAGTGTGACGCGATCCGGTGCTTCCGACCCTGTGTCGCGCACTGCTGGATCGATGGACCGAGCGCCTGCGGGGGAGGCGCCTCGCGTGGCACCGACGGAGGACTCAAGCAACCGTGGATGCGCAAAGCCGTGGGCAGGCGGACGAGATCGACCCCGCCGACCAATGGGTACTCAACCCGCAGACCGGCAACTACGAACTGCGACTGGACCAATCCGCACCGCAGTCGATCCCCTCCGTCAGAGGCTCCCGGTCCAGAGGCGCGGGTCCCCGCGGAGCCGCGGCGACCGACGGCGGTGACGTCGCCACGCAGCAGACGACGGCCCGAACCGGTACCCGGCGCCGTACGGCCACTCCGGCCACCGAGGTCCCCGGCCAGCGCAGCCGTCGCGCCGGTGACACGTCCGGCGGCCGGGCGGCGCAGCAGCAGGCGGGCCGCCGCAAGCGCAAACAGGCCAAGTCGCGCAAGAAGAAGGTGCTGCTGTGGACGGGCGGCACCCTCGCGCTCGTGACGGCCGCCACCGCGACCGCCGGTTATCTCTACCTCGAGCATCTGAACTCGAACATCACGTCCGTCTCGGACGACGGTGCCGGCACCGGCGGCTTCAGCAAGGACCGGGCGATCAACATCCTGCTGATCGGCACGGACAAGCGGACCGGCGACGGCAACGAGGGCTACGGCGACAAGAACAGCCCCGGCCACGCCGACACCACGGTGCTGCTGCATGTGTCGAAGGACCGCACCAACGCGACGGCACTGAGCATCCCGCGTGACCTGATCACCGACATCCCCGACTGCCCGACCACCCAGGACGACGGCAGCACCAAGGTCATCCCGGGCCAGCGGGACGTGCGTTTCAACATCAGCCTCGGTCAGTCGGGCCGTACGCCGAGCTGCACCATGCGGACGGTCACCGACATAACGGGCATCAAGCCGGACCACTTCATGGTGGCCGACTTCAACGCGGTCAAGACCCTGACCTCGGCGGTCGGCGGTGTTCCCATCTGCCTCGCGAAGGACGTCAACGACCCGGACTCGCACCTGAAGCTGCCGGCGGGCGAGCACGAGATAGAGGGCGAGGAGGCCCTCGCCTTCGTCCGGACACGGCATTCGTTCGGCAACCAGGGCGACCTCGACCGCATCAAGATCCAGCAGCAGTTCCTCAGTTCGCTGATGCGCAAACTGAAGTCGAACGACACGCTCACCAGCCCGTCGAAGCTGTTCAAGCTGGCGGAGGCGGGCACCGAGGCACTGACCGTCGACTCGAAGATCGACGATGTCTTCAAACTCCGCGACCTGGGTCTGGAGCTCGGCAAGTTCGACATGAAGAACCTGACCTTCGCCACCGTGCCGGTCGTCGACAACCCGAACGAGCCCCGACCGGTCACGGTCGTCCTCAACGAGGCCAAGGCCGAACAGCTGTTCACGATGGTCCGTGAGGACGTCTCCCTCACCGAGGTCGAGCAGCAGAAGAAGGAGGCCAAGAACAAGCAGAACGCCCTCCTCAAGGGCACCAGGGCCGAGGCGTCCGACGTCCGCGTCGACGTCCTCAACGGCGGCGGCCCGACGGGTGCCGCGCAGAAGACGCTCGACTGGCTGCAGAACACCGAAGGCGTGATGAAGTCCGCCAACAAGGGGAACGCGACGGCGGACGTCCCCAGGACGACGCTGGAGTACGCGCCCAACCAGGCCGACCAGGCCCGCAGGCTCGCGGACCTGATGGGTCTGCCGGCTGCCGCGCTGAAGCCCGGCACCGTGGACGCTGAGGGCCTGGCGGCGATGACGCTGACGATCGGGCCCGACTTCAAGGGGGCAGGGGTGCCCATCACGGGTCCGGCGAAGCTGCCGGACGACGTGACGCGAGTGGAAGCCGACAAGAAGATCTGCGCCAAGTGACGTCGCAAGGACGGCTCATGGCGCGGGCCTGAATACGGGGGGAACCAGGGGTGGGACGGAACAGCGTGCGTGGGGAGGGGACCCGGGAACACGGGGCGGAGCCCGGCGGTCCCGACCGGGACGGCGGACAGTACGGCGAGGGGGCCGGACGTGTCCCCAGGAGCCGTACGGCTCCGGACGAGGACCGGGTCCCGCGCCGCGCGCCGGACGCGGACGGCAGCGGCGGCGGTCACCGGCGCGGCGGTTCCCGGCGGCGCGCGAAGCGCGGCAAACGCCGGATACTCCGCGGCATCGCGATCACGGTGTCGGTGGTGGTGCTCGGCACCGCCGGGGCGGGATACCTCTACTACGAGTACCTGAACAGCAAGCTCCAGAAGGACGACCTCACGCTCGGCAGCGCGATGCCCGACCACAAGGCGAACGCCGCCGGTCAGACACCGCTGAACATCCTGCTGATCGGCTCCGACGCCCGGGACTCCAAGGCGAACCAGAAGCTCGGCGGCGCCAAGAAGACGTTCAACGCGGCGCCGCTCGCCGACGTCCAGATGCTGGTGCACCTCTCGGCGGACCGCAGCAACATCTCGGTCGTCAGCATGCCTCGGGACACGCTGGTGAAGATCCCGGAGTGCACCGACCCTGACGCACCCGAGAAGACGTATCCCTCCTCCGAACTCGCGCTCACCAATGAGTCACTGGGCCGCGGAGGGCCGGGATGCACGGTCGCCACCTGGTACGAGCTCACCGGTATCACGATCGACCACTTCATGATGATCGACTTCGCCGGTGTGGTCTCGATGGCCGACGCGATCGGCGGCGTGCCGGTCTGCGTCGAACAGAACATCCACTCACGCAACGCCAAGGGCGAGGGCTCCGGCCTGAAACTGGAGAAGGGCACGACCTACATCCAGGGCGAACAGGCCCTGCAGTGGCTGCGCACCCGCTACGGATTCAAGGACGGCACCGACCTGGCCCGCGCGCACGGTCAGCACATGTACATGAACTCGATGATCCGCGAGCTGCGCAAGAACACCAAGCTCACCGATCCGAACAAGCTGCGCAAGCTCGCCGAGGCCGCTATCGACTCGCTCACCGTCGACAAGGGCATCGACACGGTCAAGGACCTCTACGACCTGGGCACCCAGCTCAAGAGCGTGCCGAACGCCCGCATCACGATGACCACCATGCCGAACAGGTACAGCACGCGGCCCGGTCTCGAGGGCAAGGTCGAGCCCATGCCGGGCGACGCCGAGCAGCTGTTCCGCATGGTCCGCGAGGACGTTCCGCTGGACGGCAAGGCGCCGAAGAAACCCCCGGCCAAGCCCGCCGCGTCCAAGGACCCGGCCGCCGCGCCCGCGGAGATCCCGGTCATGGTGCGCAACGGCACGGGTGGCGACGGGCAGTTCGCCGAGCAGGGCCGCGCGACGGCGGTCACGGGCCTGCTGACCGACAAGGGCTTCGACCTGGCCAAGCCCGACACGACGCTCGACCCGCAGAAGACGACGGTCGTGCTGTATTCCAACGCCGAGCTGGAGGGCGACGCGCAGGCGGTCGCCAAGGCGCTGGGGATTCCGCAGAGTTCGGTGAAGAGGTCCACGGACGCCACGGGCATCCAGCTGATCGTCGGCGCGGACTGGCGGGAGGGCGACACCTATCCGAAGTCGTCAGCCAAGCCGGACAACAAGACCCCGGACACCGCGAACGTCCTCCGGGGCGACAAGGAAGACGAGTGCATGCCGGTGCAGGACGGCTTCACCTGGTAGCAGGGCCATGAGGAAGGGCCCGGTCGCCGTGACCGGGCCCTTCCTCATGGCCGTACGAGCTGTGCCTACGCGATGTGCCTACGAGCTGTGCCTACGAGCTGTGCCTACGAGCGTCAGGCCGCGGTCTTGACCGAGGGGCGCCTGCTGGCGATGACCTTCTTGGCCAGCGAGCGCGGGCTCGTGAGGAAGCCGTACCCCCACGACATGTGCATCGTCGCCAGTGCCACCGGGATCTGGAGGCGGGCCTTCAGCGAGAGGCCCCTGCCCGCCGGGAGCGAGCCCGCGGTGATCGCCGCGAGGTAACCGCCGGGGACGACGAACGCCCACGGGGTCAGCGCGACACCGGCGACGACGCCTGCGGCGATGGCGCACACGGCGGTCGGCGGGGCCAGGTAGCGCAGATTGATCGAGCCCTGGTGGTAGCGGGCGACGACGTGGCGCCAGCGGCCGTAGTCCTTGTACTGCTTGGCGAGCGCCCGCACGGACGGCCGCGGCCGGTACTGGACCTTCAGCTCCGGAGAGAACCAGATCAGCCCGCCGGCCTCGCGGATGCGGAAGTTCAGCTCCCAGTCCTGGGCGCGGATGAACTCCTCGTTGTACCCGCCCTGCTGCTCCAGCGCCTCGCGGCGGAACACCCCGAGGTAGACCGTCTCCGCCGGGCCGGCCTGGCCGCCGGTGTGGAACGCCGCGTTGCCGACGCCGATCTTGGAGGTCATCGCGGCGGCGACCGCGTCCTCCCAGGCGTTCTCACCCTCGGCGTGCATGATGCCGCCGACGTTCTGCGCGCCGGTCTCGTCGAGCAGGCGGACCGCGGTCGCGATGTAGTTCGGCGAGAGCATCCCGTGCCCGTCGACGCGGACCACGACGGGGTGGCGCGATGCGTTGATCGCCGCGTTCAGCGCGGCGGGGGTGCGGCCGGTCGGGTTCGGCACGGTGTGGACCCGGGCTCGTTCATGGGATGCGGTCTCCCGTACGAGCTCGGCGGCGATCTCGTCGGTGCGGTCCGTGGACGGTCCGAGGGCGATCACCACCTCCATCTCTCCGTCGTACTCCTGCTCGAGGATGTGGCGGACGGCGTTGCGCAGATGCCGCTCCTCGTTGAGGACCGGCATGATCACGGAGACAGCGGGCGTGGCGTTCATCGCCCGCCACGTTACCGCGAACGGGGGACACCCAGGCGCGGCGGCCGGTGCCGCAGATCGTATGGGCCTACGGTGCGGGGAATCCCCTGTCGTCCGCGGAGGTGTCCTCTTGCCCCCACCGCCCCGCCCGCGTCCCCGCCCCCGTCCGGCCCCGCAGCGCGGCGGCAACGGGCGGCCCGCCGCACGTCGGACGGCAGGGCCGGCGGCTCGGCGGGCGGGCGGCGGTGGCGGACGGCCGGTACGGCGGGACGGGCGCCCCGCGCGGCCGCGGCACTGGGGCATGCGGATCGTGACATCTCTCTCGGTGCTGGTGCTGGGCGTCGGCGGCATCGGGCACGCCGTGGTCACCGGTCTCGACACCGGGATCGACCGGGTCGACCCGTTCCGCGACATGAAGAACCGCCCGGAGGGCGGCCGCGGCACGAACATCCTGATCGTCGGCACCGACGGCCGCGACAGGATCACCGCGGCGGAGCGGAAGAAGTACCGGCTCGGCGGCGCACCCTGCAACTGCACGGACACGGTCATGCTGGTGCACGTCTCGCAGGACCGGGAGCGGGCCAGCGTCGTGAGTCTCCCCCGGGACAGTTACGCGGAGATCCCGGCGCACACCGACACCACCACCGGCAAGCACCACAAGCCGCACCCGGTGAAGCTGAACGCCGCGTACGCGGAGGGCGGTCCCGCCCTGACCGTGCGGACGGTCGAGAGCATGACCAAGGTGAAGATCCACCACTATCTCGAGGTGGACTTCACCAGCTTCATGAAGACGGTCGACGTGGTCGGCGGTGTGGAGGTCTGCACCGCGCGGCCCATGAAGGACTCGCACACCGGCCTGGACCTGCCGGTCGGCACCCACAAGCTGAACGGCGGCCAGGCGCTGCAGTACGTGCGCTCGCGCCATGTCGACGGCGCGGCCGACCTGGGGCGGATGCAGCGCCAGCAGCGTTTCCTGGCGGCGCTCGTCGACCGGGCGACCAGCGGCGGTGTGCTGCTCAACCCGGTGAAGTTCCGGAAGGTCACCTCGACCGTGTTGGGCGCGGTCCGCGCCGACAAGGGTTTCGGCACCCGCGAGATGCTCGGCCTCGGCAGGGCCATGCGGAACTTTTCCCCGGCCTCTTCCGAGTTCACGTCCGTGCCCGTCGGCGACGTCGACTTCCGCGTCAAGGGCGTCGGCTCCACCGTGAAGTGGGACGACGCCAAGGCGAAGAAGCTCTTCGACCTGCTGCGCCACGACAAGCCGCTGGCACCGCACCGCCCGAAGCGCCCCAAGGCCACCGCCGTCGACGTCGACCCGAAGCAGATCCGGGTGCAGGTCTACAACGGGACGCACGTCACGGGCCTCGGGGACAAGGTCGACAAGGCGCTGCACGGCATGGGCTTCGACACGACCCGCGCCCCGCGGAACGGCGACAGCGGCCAGGTGAAGAAGACCTATGTGACGTACGACCCACGCTGGGACCGCTCGGCGAAGTCGCTCCAGGCCGCGCTGCCGGGCGCGGAGCTGCGCCCGGTGAAGGGCCAGGGCGCCACGCTGAAGGTGATGGCGGGCACGGACTACAAGGGCGTCGCGGCGGTGCGGGCCCGGGAGACGCACCGCGGGGAGTTCGGCGCGGTGACGGGCGACCAGGTCGTCTGCCCGTAACGCCGGGCCGGGCCCGGCCGGAGTCGGGGGCGGGCCGGGGCCGAAATCGGAGGGCGGGGCCCCGGGCGGCGCTCAGTCCTCCATGCCGTCGGCCGCGCGCTTCTCCCGCAGTTCCCGGATCGCCCGCCGCCTGGCCAGCCGGTGCGTGCGCCGGATCTGCGCCTCCTGGTAGCGCCGCCGGTCCCGTTCCGTCTCCGGCGTCACCGGCGGTACGGGACGGGGCTTGCCGTCCGCGTCCACGGCCGCGAAGACGAGGTACGCGCTGCCGACCTGTGTCGCCGGCGTCGACTCGTTCCAGCGCTCGGCCAGGACCCGTACGCCGACCTCCATCGACGACCGGCCCGTCCAGTTGACCTGCGCCTTCACATGGACCAGGTCACCCACCCTGACCGGCTCGAGGAACACCATCTCGTCCATCGAGGCGGTGACCGCGGGCCCGCCCGAGTGCCGGCCGGCGACCGCTCCGGCGGCGTCGTCCACCAGTTTCATGATCACGCCGCCGTGCACGGTGCCGAGGAGATTCGTGTCACTGCCGGTCATGATGTGGCTCAGGGTGGTACGGGACGCCGAAGTGGGCTTGCCCGGAATTTCATCCTCCGGGCGCGGGGCCTGATCTGTCATGCCGTCCACCATATGCCTGGCCGGAAATGCATCAGCTTCGCTACAGCCCTGGTCCGAATCGCCACCCGCCCTGTCTGGGCGGGCACCGCGACCGGCACACTGTTCGCCATGAATGACTGGCCCGAGGGATGGTCCGCCAACGGCGGCAACGGCGACGCACGCGGCTACGGGCGCGGCAGCGCCGGCGCACAGCCGGAGAGCGCGCGCGTCATGCGCCACGTCCAGCGACCGGCCGCGCCCCCGCACGGTGTGCCCCCGCAGCAGCGCGGTTACGACCAGGGCCAGGGCGGCTACGCGGAGCCCGGTTACAACACCGGCCAGGTCTACGGCGGCGGCCGCGGCGACATCCCGCCGCAGGGCGGCGCGCCCTACGGGCAGCCGGGCCCGGCTCCCGACTGGCGGCGCCGGTTCAAGGTCGGCTCGATCGTCGTCCTCGTGGCGGTGCTCGCCACGACCGTCGGCACGTACTTCTGGGCCGACTCCAAGGTGCGGCGCGAGGTCGACCTCACCAAGGTCATCGAGCGTCCGGCGGAGGGCGACTGCACCACGTACCTGATCGTCGGCTCCGACAGCCGCGAGGGCATGAGCGCCGAGGAGAAGAAGAAGCTCCACACCGGCAGCGCCGAGGGCAAGCGCACCGACTCGATGATGATCCTCGCGGCCTGCTCGAGCGGGAACACCATGGTGTCCCTGCCGCGTGACTCGGACGTCGAGATACCCACCTTCGTCGGCTCCGAGTCCGGCAGGACGTTCCCCGGCAAGGGTCGTCGGGTCAAGCTCAACGCCGCGTACGCGGAGGACGGCCCCGAGCTGCTGGTCCGCACCGTCGAGCACAACACGGGCCTGCGTATCGACCACTACGCCGAGATCGGCTTCGCGGGCTTCGCGGGCATCGTCGACGCCCTCGGCGGTGTCGAGATGAACATCGAGAAGGGCTTCAAGGACAAGAAGTCCGGTGCCGACTTCGAGGCCGGCAAGCAGACCCTCGACGGCGAGCAGGCCCTCGCCTTCGTCCGTACCCGCTACGCGTTCGCGGGCAGCGACCTGGACCGTACGAAGAACCAGCAGAAGTTCCTCTCCGCGCTGGCCAGCCAGGCCGCGACGCCGGGCACGATCCTCAACCCGTTCAAGCTGTACCCGACGCTGGGCGCGGGGCTCGACACCCTGATCGTCGACAAGGACATGTCCCTCTGGCATCTGGGGTCGATGTTCTTCGCGATGAAGGGCGTCAGCAGCGGCGACGGCACGTCGATGAACATCCCCATCTCCGGCAGCCGCGGCGGCAACCTCGTCTGGGACAAGGCGAAGGTGCGGCAGTTGGTGCAGCAGATCCAGAACGACGAGAAGGTCACCGTCTCCGACAAGTGACCGGCGGTGCCCACGGGCCCGTGTCGCGCTCGAAGCGCGGTACGGGCCCGTTGCCGTGCGGCGGCACCACATGTCGTTCTGACATGTTCGTTCTGACATGTTCCTGCCTACACCTGACCTGGACGCGTCGGTGTGCTTGAGTTGTCAACGCGCGTAGTTGCAGGGTGAGTTACCCACCCCACCTTGTCATGACCATGCCTCTACTGCCATTTGCGGGCGGAGACCGCATCTCTCCCTGCCGCGCGCACGAGCGACCGCTGTCCCACCACTCTCAGGAGCCCCCATGTCCCTGTGCACGACAGCAACCCGTCGACGCCTCACCACGGCGACCCTGGTCGCCGCGGCCCTCTGCGGACTCACCCTCGCCTCGGTGCCCGCCGCCGCGATCCACTCACCCGCGGCCCCCTCCCCCGCACCGCACGCCACCGCCGCTCAGGCCCAACAGGGCCCCGTCGGCCGCGCCTTCGCCGCGGCCGCCGCCCGCCACGACGTGCCGCGCGACCTGCTCGTCGCCCTCGGCTGGAGCGAGACCCACCTCGACGGCCACGACGGCGCCCCGAGCCAGGCGCACGGCTTCGGCGTCATGCACCTCACCGACAACCCCCGCAACCGCACCCTCCGCGAGGCCGCCGCGCTCACCGGCCACCCGCTCGCCCGGTTGCGCACCGACACCGCCGCCAACATCCACGGCGCCGCCGCCGTCCTGCGCTCCTACGCCGACGACCTCGGGCTGAACGCCGCCGAGCGCCGCGACCCGGGCGCCTGGTACACGGCCGTCGCCCGCTACAGCGGCGCCGGCAAGCAGGCCGCCGCCCTGTACGCCGACAGCGTCTACGGCTTCCTCACGGGCGGTCTGCTCGCCCGGCCGGGCGGCCCGCGCAGCACGGAGGAGGTCGTCGTCCTCGGACAGTCCGTCAGCCCCGACAAGGGCGCGTACGCCGAGGCCGGGCTGTCCATCCAGAGCACCGACTACGGGCCGGCCCGGTGGGTGCCCGCCTCGTCGACCAACTACACGTCCGGGCGCTCCGCCTCGATCAACAAGGTCGTCGTCCACGTCACCCAGGGCTCGTACGCCGGCGCGATCAGCTGGTTCCAGAACCCGTCCTCGAACGTCAGCGCGCACTACGTGATCCGCTCCTCGGACGGCGAGATCACCCAGATGGTCCGCAACCGCGACACCGCCTGGCACGCCCGGTCCGCCAACTCGTCCTCCCTCGGCATCGAGCACGAGGGCTGGGTGGACAACCCGAGCTGGTTCACCGACACGATGTACCGCTCCTCGGCCGCACTGACCAAGCACCTGTGCGACACCTACGGCATCCCCAAGGACCGCGCGCACATCGTCGGCCACAACGAACTCCCCGACAACGACCACACCGACCCCGGTCCGCACTGGAACTGGACCTACTACATGCAGCTCGTCGGCGGCACCTCCGGCAGCGTGGACGGCATCAGCTTCAGCTCCTACCCGACGCTGACCAGCGGCGCGACCGGCGCCCACGTCAAGGCACTGCAGACGCTGCTGAAGGCGCAGTCCTTCGACCCGGGCTCGGTGGACGGGCAGTTCGGGCCGGCGACGCTGAGCGCGGTGAAGGCCTTCCAGACGTCACGGAAGCTGGCCGCCGACGGCACGGTGGGCCCGAAGACCTGGACCGCGCTGCTCTCCGCCGGTGACCGGCCGACCCTTCGCCAGGGCAGCACGGGCGAGGCCGTCAAGCGACTCCAGCGCGCCCTGACGGCCGCGCTCGGCAAGACCGTCACCATCGACGGCAGCTTCGGCCCGGGCACCGACTCGGCCGTCCGCTCCTACCAGAGCACCCGCGGCCTGGTCGTGGACGGCATCGTCGGCTCCGGCACCTGGACCGCGCTGCAGGCGGGCCGTTGACCCCTCGCCCACGCGTACGCGCGCCCCGTCTGCTTACGGGGCGCGCGTACGCGGGTCAGTTGCCGGAGGCGTACGTCACGAAGTCCGTCCACGCGGAGGGCGTGAAGCCGAGCTCGGGACCGGGCACGTTCTTGGAGTCCCGGACGTGTATAGCGCCGGGGGCGACGGCAGCTTCGACGCAGGCAGGGCCGTCGTTGCTGCTGTAGCTGCTCTTGAACCACGCGCGTGTGGAGCCGGCCCTGTCGGAGGGCTTGAGGATCATATGGCCCTCCATCAGCTTCCGGAGGCGTACGTCACGAAGTCCGTCCACGCGGTGGACGTGAAGCCGAGCTCAGGGCCAGGCACGTTCTTGGAGTCCCGGACGTGGACCGTGCGGAGGACTGCGGCGACCTCGACGCAGTCGGGACCGTCGGCTGTGCTGTGGCTGCTTTTGACCCACGTCAGTCCGGAGATGTCTCCGGTCGGGGGCTTGGCGCTCATGTGTCTCCCAACAGTTTCTCGATGAATGCCCGCGACAGTCGAGGCGTGAGCGCCTGCGCACGGATCAGGCCGTATCGCATCTCAAGGATCTGGACCTCCTTGGGATCGCTGATGAGACGGCTGGTGAGCTGGATCTCGACATGCCCCACCGCCGTGCCGTCCTTCAGCTTGAGCACTCGATGTGAACCGTTAAGCCCCGCATGCTCCTCCGTCTCCGTCGGCATGACCTGGATCTCAACGTGCCTCAACGCGCTCAATTCAAGCAGGCGTTCGAGCTGTCGGCGCAACACCATTCTGCCCCCGGTCGGCCGCCTTAGCGTCGCCTCTTCCTGAACGAAGGTCAGAAGCGGGGCGGGCTGACCCTCGAAGACGGACTGACGGGCCATGCGCGCGGCCATGAAGCGCTCGATCTGGTCCTCACTGAACGCGGGCCGCCGCTCGCCGAACAGCGCCCTCGCGTACTCCTCGGTCTGGAGCAGCCCGTGCACCACGACACCCGCATACGCCCCCATCTCGACCGCGTCCGCCTCCAGCTTCGCCAGGTCGCGGACCTTCTTCGGGTACCGCGCCTCCGCGACGTCCTTCTTCATCGCGGCCAGCTTGCCGCCCGCGCCCAGGACTTCGTCCGCCCGGTCCAGGAACTCGGGCTTCGGGATGCGCTTGCCCGCCTCGACCTTGTAGACCTGGTTCTCGCCGTACCCGATCGCCGCGCCCAGCTCCGCCGCCCTCATGCCCGCCGCCTCGCGCCAGAGGCGGACCTGCCGGCCGACCGCCGCGATCACCGCGCCCGAGTCGTCGTCGTCCAGGTCGAGCTCCCGGTCCGGTTCCTCCGTGCCCTCAGTACCCTCCGTCATACGCAACCCGCCTCCGCCCGTACGTGTACCGCGACTTGGACGACGCCGTACCGGTTGGACAGGGCCGTACACCACCGGGACGGTCACGGTCCGTACACGCGTCGCTCTGTTCAGCGTAAGCACGAACCGGCCACGCTGAGTCACGTGAATCAGGAAATCACTCGAACCGAACGTTCCGCTCCTGCTCGCCAGTTCACCGTGCTGCTCTCCCCCACCCGCCGGGGAGCCCGGCTGGCGCGGCTGCTGACCAGCGCCCAGTTGAGCTCCTGGGGCCTGCCGTCCGAGTCGGCCGCGCAGATCGTCGCCGAGCTGGCGACCAACGCGGCGGTGCACGGGCGTGTGCCGGGAAGGGACTTCCGGCTGGAACTCGCCGTCGAGGACGGCGGCAAGCGGCTACGGATCGCGGTCAGCGACACCCGTGGCGACCGTCTGCCCCGCTCCTCCGCTCATGCCGCCGACTCCGAGTCCGAGTCCGGGCGCGGGCGCGGGCGCGGGCTGTTGATCGTCGAGGCGCTGGCGGACCGGTGGGGCGTGGCGCTCGGGCCCGTACCCCGGAAGACCGTCTGGGCGGAGCTGGATCTTGTTCCGTGACTGGTGGGACCGGGTCGCGGAGACACGCGACCCGGTTGTCCGCGACGCGGGTCCGCACGATGCAAGAGCTCTAAAGAACGCTTGAAAGAAACGGGTAAAACCACCCACCCCACCCGACCCCGGTGCTGTCACTCGCGCGGGTGACATTGACCAATCGGACTGGATTTCGGGCGGGTTGGCGGGCATATGCTCGCCGCGACAACACCAGACATGCGACGGCCCCCGGCCGGGACTGCGAATCCCGATCGAGGGCCTGACCACCGAGGAAGTTAGGGCTTCCCGATGGATACCCAGCAGATTACCGCGCCCTCGCGCGCCTCGTCCCGTGTTCCCGGCCGCGCCACCGCTTTCGGCGTGATCCATGTGAACTCGATCCACACCACACGCTTCACGATCGTCGGCAACCACCGCGCCCAGCACGGGCAGTTGTCGCTCACCGCGATCGGGCTGGCCGTGCACATCCAGTCGCTGCCCGAGGGGGCGAAGGTCGGCATCAAGGTGCTCGCCGACCGCTTCCCGGAGAGCGAGGCCAGGATCGCGGCGGCGCTGCGCGAACTGGAGGAGCACAGCTACCTGGCGCGCAGGCTGGAGCGCCTGCCCGGGGGCAAGCTCGTGACGCGCACGGTCTCGTACAACCGCCCGGAGGCGGCGACCGCCGCGTGCCCGCCGCCGGTACGGGAACCGGAGCCTGCGCCGGAGCCCACGCCGGAGCCAGAGCCCGTACCGGAACCGGAACCGGCCCGCGCACCCGCGCCCGCACCCGCGCCCGCACCCGCACCCCAACGCCCACGCCCGCCGCTGCCGCAGCCCGAGGCCCCCGACCTGGAGCGCCACCGCGTGGCCACGGACCTGCTCGCGGGCCTGCGCCGCGACGAGCCCCGGCTGATCCTCGGCGAACAGGACGTCCGCCGCCTGGCCCCGGCCGTCGCGGCCTGGCTGGAACGCGAGGCCGCCCCGGACGCCGTACGCCAGGCGCTCACGACGGGGCTGCCAGACCCTGTGAAGCAGCCCGCGGCCCTCCTCGCCCACCGCCTCACCGTGCTCCTGCCACCACCACTCCCGGCAGTGCCGACGGTCCGGCCCCGGGACCCGCTCCAGAACTGCGACACATGCGACCGCGCCTTCCGGTCCTCCCGACCAGGGCACTGCCACGGCTGCCGACCGGATACGCAGGCAGCCGCCTGACGACAACCGACGCCACCACACCCACCGAAGGACCGCGCATGGTGAGTTCGCCTCACGAGGCGATGCATCGCATCTTCCAGGAGTATCCGGGCCTCTTCTCCCGTGTCTCCGAAGCCCTGGGGGTCCCGTTCTCCCCACCGTTATCGGCCGTCATCCTCCCCACCGACCTCACGGAGGCCCGTCCGGTGGAGCGCCGCGTCGACACGCTGCTGCGCATCGACGCCGAGGACGGCGACTCGTTCCTCCTCGCCATCGAGGCGCAGGGAAAGAAGGACCCGGACAAACCGGCCAGCTGGGCCTACTACCTGTCCTTCCTGCACACGAAGTACCGGCTGCCGCCCGTCCTGCTGATCGTCTGCCAAGACCGGAGCACCGCCGCGTGGGCGTCGCAACCGGTGGACATCGGGCCACGCCAGTGGCCGGCGCTCACCCTGCGCCCCCTGGTCGCAGGCCCGCACAACATGCCCGTCATCACCGACGTCGCCGAGGCCCGCAAGGATCTGGCTCTCGCGACGCTCGCCGCGATCACACACGCAGACGATCCGGACATCGGTACCATGCTGAAAACGCTGTCCGCCGCGCTCCGGGACGTACCGGAAGCCATCGCCGACCCCGTCGTCGAACTCACCGCACAGGGCATGGGCAAGCGCCCGGCCCTCCAACAGTGGAGGAACCTGGTGGCCGTGGACCTCTCCTTCTACAAATCGCCGTTGTCGGAAGAAATCAGGGACGAAGGCCGTGCCGAAGGCCGCGCCGAGGACATCCTGCTGATCCTCGCAGTGCGTGGCCTGGACGTTTCGGACGCCGTCCGCGAGCGCATCACCAACGCCGACGACCCCGAAGTGATGCGCCGGTGGCTCAGCAAGGCCGTCACAGCCACCAGTGCCGAGGAGATCCTCAGCGAGGAGTGACGAGCGCGACCGCGCCTTCCGAGCCCCCGCCGCAGGCGGCTGTCGCGAGTGCCGAACCGACGACCTCGCGACGGCACCCGCCACGCGGACGAACCGCGCAACGATAGGCCCGGCGCAGTCGTCCCGGACCGGGCGCCACCCGCTCGCGTAGTCCTCGACGTATGCGGCGATCAGGTCGAGCAGGGCGTCGGCCCGGCGGCGGTCCCCGCGCCGGGCGCGCAGGGCCGCGTCGGCGGCCCGAAGGCGGGACCGGGCCGGGCCGGGCCCCGGCATACAGACCGGCGACCCGGTCAGGCGTCGTCGCTCTCGTACGTGACGGTCCCCCACTCGTCCATCGTCGGATGGAGCTGCATCGGCTCCTGGCTGTTCAGGTCCGAGGGGCGCGGCGGCTCCGGGCCGTCGGGCCCGATGCGCACCATGCGCTCCACCCGGGCGATGTGGAAGCGCCGCCCGCGCACCACCAGTTCGTCGGGCCGGGTCCGCTCTTTGAAGCGCTCGGCGGCGCGGGCGTACACCGCGGCGTCCTTCTCTTCGATGTCCTCCAGCATCGGCATGAACTCCTGCAGGTAGTTCACGAGAGAACGCCGGGCGTCCTGCGGGGTCGGCAGCGGGGCGGAGACCATCGACCATCCGTCCTCGCTTCTCTCCGTCACCCGGAACGCCACCGGCAGCAGCACCACGCCCGGATGCGTGCGCAGGGCACGCCGGGAGTCGGCCAGCACGTCGGCCGGGTAACGCTCCGAGGAGTACGCGAAGTTGACCAGCGTCGCCCGGTCGAGGCCCTCCGACAGCCCTACCGCGGAGGCGTGGTCGAGCACGAACCCCTTCGTCCGCGACTCGCTGCGCAACGAGCGGTCCCAGCCCTCGGAGTCCACGTCCGTGGGCCGTGGCGGCTCCGGCCGGCCGTCGCCGATCCTCACGAACTCGTCGGCGCGGACGATGCGGTAGCGCGTCCCGGCCACCGTCAGCTCGTCCACCCGCTCCTTCTCGAGCCGGGCCACGGCGTCCAGCAGCTCACGCCGCTCACGAGGATCCTCGGTCTCGTCCTTGGCCTTGAACCAGAGATACGAGTTGAGCGTATCCCGCGCCACCTGCGGACACCCGGAGGAATCCATGTCCGCCAGCAGCCGCCACCGGGGCCGTTCCCCGCGCCGTTGCTCCGCCACCCCGAACAACGGTCCGCGCACCACGATCTTCGGATACGCCACCTGGGAGGCGAAGGCGTCCACCTCAGTGACCTCGGCCACCGGGTCGTCCGGCTGCTGGATCCTGATGACGAGATGACTCGGCACTTCCGGCGGGTGATCGACCATGCACACAGTGTGGCGGCGACCCGGTCAACTCGTCAGAGATTCCCGTGAATTGCGGTGCGGAAGCAGCGGCGACACCTTCGGGGAAGCGGGCGTGAGCCGCCGTCGGCGCAATCCGTTCGATCAACAGCGCAATCCTCCGTACAGTTGACGGGCCATAAGAAGATCATGTGAAGAAGCGTGGGAGTCCTCCTTGAAGTTGTCTCGCATCGCCTCGGCCGTCACGGTCGCCGCCCTTGCTCCGGCCCTGCTCGCGTCGCCGGCCCTCGCGGAGGACTCCGCCACCCGGTCGGCGCCTCCCGCCCCCAGCTCTCCCGACCAGCAGCTCTCCGGGACTGACGAGCAGGCGGAGAAGGACCGGATCGAGATCCTGCGCATCATCGGCGCCGCCAAGCCGGGCTCGGTGGTGGCCGAGGCGGGCAGCGCGGCCATCGACAAGGGCCCGGAGGCGATGCGGGCGTTCCTCGAGAGCGGCCAGCACGTCGCCCGGGACCAGGACAACCGCGTCCTCATCACCCAGATCATCAGCACCGGCGGCCGCGGTGTGAAGAGGGACGGCCTGGCCGCGCTGAAGGGCACTCCCGAGGACCGCGTCGCATTCCTGGAGACCGGGCAGCACACCGCCCGCGACGAGGACAACAAGGTCGAGATCGTCCGCCTCCTCAACGGCGCCGGACCCGGGCTGTACGAGGCCGCCGTGGCCGCCCTCGAAGGCACCCCCGAGGACCGCACCGCCTTCCTCGAGAGCGGCCAGCACACCGCCCGCGACGCCGACAACCAGGTGCTGATCTCTCATATCATCAGCAAGGGCGGCTCCCATGTGAAGGAAGCCGGCAAGGCCGCACTGAAGGGCACTCCCGAGGACCGCGTCGCATTCCTGGAGACCGGGCAGCACGAGGCGCGCGCCCTGGACCAGAAGGCCGCCGAAGAGGAGAACGCCGGCAACGGCGGTGACGACAGCACCGGCGGCGGTAACGGAGACGCCGACGACGGTGACGACAAGGACGCCGACACGAAGCCTGCCGTCGGCTCCGACCAGGCCAAGACCTCCGGAACGACCACCACGACCGCTGCCACCACCGGTCATCAGAACGTGGTGACGACCGGCAGCAGCCGCACCCTGGCCGCCACCGGCGCCGGCTCCGACCTCACCCTGGCCGCCGGCGGTGCGGCCGCGGCGGCCGTCGCCGGTGCGGGGCTGATGTTCGCCGTGCGCAGGCGCCGGGCGGGTGCCGACGGCAGAACCGCTGACCATGCGTGAACGCCCCTGCCGGGATCGTCGGGATCGGCAGAGGGCGTTCGTCGTCGGCTCAGGAGCCGCAGACGGCAGGTTGCGGGGCATCACGGTCCGCTGAAGCCGGTCGGTGCCCTCACAGATCTGGGTGCTCTACA
This sequence comes from Streptomyces sp. NPDC006294, assembly GCF_042870895.1. Lineage (NCBI taxonomy): Bacteria > Bacillati > Actinomycetota > Actinomycetes > Kitasatosporales > Streptomycetaceae > Streptomyces > Streptomyces sp. NPDC006294. Next base: position 126,750 of record NZ_JBIAHV010000015.1, on the reverse strand, counting down.
TCGTCTGTCGCTGTGACCTGCACGAACACCTCCTCGCAGGGGGCCTCCCCAGCATCATCCGCATGTGAAATGCCACCATCGCTGGTCAGCCCAGGGATGCCACCGCATCCGCGATGAGGGAGCGTGCTGCCGAACCCCGTGCAGCCTGCTGCGAGAGACGTACAAAAGCGCGGCCGTACAGCTCGACCTGGCTGGGCTGCGTGAGCGTGGAGGCGGCGTCCAGGGTGTCGGCGTGCACCCTTCGGTCGTCGAAGATCGTAAAGGTCGGCATCGGCCACACTGTCCGTTGCTCCGAGAACGGGAGGATGCCCACAGCGACGTTCTGGAGGTCCATGACCCCGAGCAGGTGGCCAAGTTGAGCCGCCATGGCTTCGGCGGTGCACAACCGGTACCGCAGCACCGACTCCTCCAACACGAAGGAGAACCGGCGCCCGCCCGTTCTCAGCACCTCGTTACGCCGTATCCGAGCCGCCACGGCCTGGCTCACGTCGTCGGGTGTTCCTCGGAAGTCCGCAATGGAGGACAGCAGGGCGGAGGCGTACCCCGGTGTCTGGAGGAAGCCAGGGATCACGTCGGATACGTAGACACGGAATGCCTTGGTGTGTTGGTACAGGTCGCCGGTGCTCTCTTGGAGCCGCCGGAGGCAGGTCCGCTGGAGTCGCTTCCACTCCACATGCGCTTCGGCGGACTGCCGGTTGGCCGCGATCACGTCCGGAGCCTGGTCCTCGGCGGCACAGGCCGCGCACCACGCCCGGATATCGGCATCGGACGGGGGCGTCCTGGCGTTCTCGATCCGAGATGACTTCGACTCGGACCAACCGCACCTGACGGCTCGCTCTGATCCTGCATACGCACCTGTACGAGAAGCTGTGCGAGCGCCTGGGGCGGTTCGTGCACCACTGGCCCGAGCGCCCCGACGCCGAGCGGCACGACGCACACGCGCTCACCCGTACAGTGGCCATCATCGAGCAGGCCGGGCACACCGTAAACGGTGAACTGTGGACGGGCCCGACCAAGGCCCTGGTCTCTGTGGCAGCGAACTGCTCCCACACGCCCAAGCCCGGCGGCTGCGGCCCGATCAATCCGGGCAGGTGTGCTTCGCACTGCTCGGGCGGTGGTGGTGGCCAGGCCGGCCGGAAGTAGAGGGAAGGCGGAAGCGTGGACGCTGAGCAGGCCCGGCAAGTTGACGCTGTGCTGAGGCAGTTGGGAATCGCCGGTGTGGTCGCGCCCGTGGACCCGGAGAACGCGGCGGGGCCATGGCGCGTGTACGACACGGCCGACTCGGCCACGCGCCGGGACGTGACGGCTGATGCGCTGGCATCTGTGGCCGCCAAGTTCCCTGAGGAGAGACCGGGGCCAGGGCCGATGCGAGGATTCGTCATTCCCCCGAAGGACGAGTGACCGCCTGCGACGCTGTCCGGCCAACGAACGCCCCTGCCGCGAATGGCAGGGGCGTTCGTTGGCCTCCGGGGCCGGACCGGAAGCCGATCGCTGCTCCCGGAGCACCGGAAAAGGGGACTGACCTGCGAAAGCTGTTACGGCAGGTTGCGGGCCATCACGATCCGCTGGACCTGGTTGGTGCCCTCGTAGATCTGGGTGATCTTGGCGTCGCGCATCATGCGCTCCACCGGGTAGTCGCGGGTGTAGCCGTAGCCGCCGAGCAGCTGGACGGCGTCCGTGGTGACCTCCATCGCGACGTCCGAGGCGAAGCACTTGGCGGCCGCGCCCTGGAAGGTGAGGTCCCCTTCTCCACCTCCGGCGGCGACGCGCTCCGACTTGGCGGCGGCCGCGTACGTGAGCTGGCGGGCGGCCTCGATCTTCATGGCCATGTCCGCGAGCATGAACTGGATGCCCTGGAAGTCCGCGATCGGCTTGCCGAACTGCTTGCGCTCCTTGACGTACCCCTTGGCGTAGTCGAGGGCGCCCTGCGCGATGCCGAGGGCCTGGGCGGCGATGGTGATGCGGGTGTGGTCCAGCGTCTTCATCGCGGTGGCGAAGCCGGTGCCCTCCTCGCCGATCATGCGGTCGGCGGGGATGCGGACGTTGTCCAGGTAGACCTCGCGGGTCGGGGAGCCCTTGATGCCGAGCTTCTTCTCCGGAGCGCCGAAGGAGACACCCTCGTCGCCCTTCTCCACGACGAAGGCGCTGATGCCCTTGGAACGCTTCGAAGGGTCGGTGACGGCCATGACCGTGTAGTACTCGGAGACGCCGGCGTTGGTGATCCAGCGCTTCACGCCGTTCAGGACGTAGAAGTCGCCGTCGCGGACGGCCTTCGTCTTCATGCCCGCCGCGTCGGAGCCCGCGTCGGGCTCGGACAGGCAGTACGAGAACATCCCGTCGCCCTTGGCGAGCGGCCCCAGGTACTTCTTCTTCAGCTCCTCGGAGCCGGAGATGATCACCGGCAGCGAGCCCAGCTTGTTCACGGCCGGAATGAGGGAGGACGAGGCGCAGACCCGGGCCACCTCCTCGATCACGATGACCGTGGCGAGCGCGTCGGCGCCGGCGCCGCCGTACGTCTCCGGCACGTGCACCGCGTGCAGGTCGGAGGAGACCAGTGCGTCGAGCGCCTCCTGCGGGAAGCGGGCCTCCTCGTCCACCGCGGCGGCGAACGGCGCGATCTTCGCCTCGGCGAGAGAGCGGACGGTCTCCCGGAGCATGTCGTGCTCCTCGGCCGGGCGGTACAGGTCGAAATCAGCGGTTCCCGCCAACGTCTCTCACTCCCCAGAATGTTAACTACCGTTAAGTATTTCGATTTTAGACGCCCGCTCCGCACCAGGCATACGTGACCTTGGCGACAGCGGCTGCGCCTCATGCGGAACCTCCCCCGCGGCCGCCCGGATATGCTCGGGCGCGCACCTCTCCCGCGTCACCACTGGAGCACCCCATGGCCCTCAAGATCACCGTGATCGGCACCGGCTACCTCGGCGCCACGCACGCCGCGGCCATGGCGGAGCTGGGCTTCGACGTCCTGGGGCTGGACGTGGTCCCGGAGAAGATCGAGATGCTCGCGGCCGGCAAGGTCCCCATGTACGAGCCCGGCCTCGAGGAGCTGCTGCGGCTGCACGTGGCCGGGATCGAGGGCTCCAGCGGGCGGCTGCGCTTCACCACCTCCTACGAGGAGGCGGGCGAGTTCGGCGACGTCCACTTCATGTGCGTGAACACTCCGCAGAAGCACGGCGAGTACGCGTGCGACATGAGCTACGTCGACGCCGCCTTCGCCTCGCTCGCCCCGCACCTGAAGCGCCCGGCGCTCGTCGTCGGCAAGTCGACCGTGCCGGTCGGCTCCGCCGAGCGGCTCGCCCGGCTGCTCGCCGAGAAGGCCCCGGCCGGGCAGGACGTGGAGCTGGCCTGGAACCCGGAGTTCCTGCGCGAGGGCTTCGCCGTCGACGACACGCTGCACCCGGACCGGATCGTGGTGGGCGTGCGGAGCGAGCGCGCGGAGAAGCTGCTGCGTGAGGTGTACGCGACGCCGCTCGGCGAAGGATCGCCGTTCGTGGTGACCGACTTCCCGACGGCGGAGCTGGTGAAGACCGCGGCGAACTCGTTCCTCGCGACGAAGATCTCCTTCATCAACGCCATGGCCGAGGTGTGCGAGGCCGCCGGCGGCGACGTCGTGAAGCTCGCGGAGGCCATCGGGCACGACGAGCGGATCGGCAAGAAGTTCCTCCGGGCCGGGGTCGGCTTCGGCGGCGGCTGCCTGCCGAAGGACATCCGCGCCTTCATGGCCCGCGCGGGCGAGCTGGGCGCGGACCAGGCGCTCACCTTCCTCCGCGAGGTCGACTCGATCAACATGCGCCGCCGCGGGCACATGGTGGAGCTGGCACGGGAAGCGGTGGGCGGCACGTCGTTCCTGGGCAAGCGGGTGGCTGTGCTCGGCGCGACGTTCAAGCCGGACTCGGACGACGTCCGTGACTCGCCCGCGCTGAACGTCGCCGGGCAGATCCACCTCCAGGGCGGCCAGGTGACGGTCTACGACCCCAAGGGCATGGACAACGCGCGCCGCCTGTTCCCGACGCTGGGCTACGCGGACACGGCGCTCGAGGCGGTACAGGGTGCGGACGTGGTGCTGCACCTGACGGAGTGGCGCGAGTTCCGCGAGCTGGACCCGGCGGAGCTGAAGGAGGCGGTGGCCTCGGCGATCATCCTGGACGGGCGCAATGCGCTGGACCCGGTGGCGTGGCGTGACGCGGGCTGGACGTACCGCGCGATGGGCCGCCCACGGGCGTAACTCTCCCCCGACCCGCCCCGCCCCTTCCCGAAACCCTGCCGGGGGCTGGTCGGCTGGCGGAGCGGGCGGTGGCCCCACGGGTCGACAGCTTCGCGCCGCGGGCACGGCGGGCCGGGGACGGCAGGCTCCACGCCGCAGGCCGGGGGCGGCAGGCTCCACGCCGCAGGCACGGCGGGCCGGACGCGGCGGCTTTGCCCCCGGCAGGTCACGCGCTCCTGCCGGTCAGGCGGACCGATGACCCTGAGCGTCACGGACCGGTGCCCGACCGTCCTCGGCGTACCCGTGGCGGCAGCTTCGCGCCCCCGGGCTCGGCGATGGCTGTGTGCGGCCGCGCATACGGCGGCCGCCGCGGTCAGGGGGTGCGGCGGGCGCGGTAGGTGCGCATTTTGGTGCGGGCGCCGCAGAGGGACATGGAGCACCAGCGGCTGCGGCCGCCCGGGCTGCGGTCGTAGTACGCCCAGTGGCAGTCCTCCGCCTCGCATGCCTTGAGGCGCGCCCATGTGCCGTCCGCCGTCGCCGTGGCGATGGCTTCCGCCACGCGCGAGAGAAGCGTCGCGGGGCCGAGGGCGCGGACCGCGGCCGAGCCGTCGGAAGCGATCGCCACACGCAGGGGCGCGTCGGCCAGCAGCGTGTCGAGGGCGGTCGCCGTGCCGTGGCCGGCGTGGGCGAGGCAGGCCGCGCGGAGCGCCTCCCGGAGGTGACGCGCCGCAGGGAGGTCGGGTGGGGTGAGGCTGAAGCGCTCGCGGACCTCCGGCGTGTCGAGGCCGTCCGCGCCGGTCTCGATGTCCAGCGTGTTCACCAGCGCCTCGATCAGCGCGAGACCCCCGGGTGCGGGCGGCCTGTCATTCATGGTTGCGACGTTACCTGTTATGCGGGAGCATGCGGTAACCGCGTTACCGGTTGGGAGCAGTTGCCGGTAACTACCGAGGAGGAACCATGAGCATCGGCAAAATCGGCGCCGTCGTACTGGACTGTCCCGACCCCGTGGCCCTCGCCCGCTTCTACGCCGAACTCGTCGGCGGAACGATCGAGGAGGTCAAGGATTACGGGGAGGGCGGCTGGGTGGACCTCAAGGGGTCCGAGGGCGCGGCCCTCGCGTTCCAGGCGGCGCCCGGGTTCGTACCGCCGAGCTGGCCGTCGGGCGACCGGTCGCAGCAGATCCATCTGGACGTGACCGTCGAGGACCTGGACGCCGCGGAGGCCAAGGTGCTGGCGCTGGGCGCCACCGTGCTGGAGGCGGAGGACCGCAAGCGGTCCTTCCGCGTCTACGCCGACCCGGCGGGGCATCCGTTCTGCCTCTGCGCCTGCTAGTGCCCCTCCCGGCAACCTAGCCCGCCGGGGCCGTCAGAGGTCCAGCGCGCCGATGGCCGCCCGTGAGGGCGCCCGGCGCGGCTGCGCGGCGCGCGCGGCGAACTCGGCGCCGCGCAGCACCCGGGCCACGTTCGACCAGGTCAGACCGGTGACCTCGGTCTCGGACCAGCCCCGTTCGAGCAGTTCGGCGATCAGCCTGGGTACACAGGAGACGTCTTGGAGACCGGCCGCGTGCGCCTGGCCGGTGTCGTACGCGCCGCTGAGGGCGGTGGACTCCGGCCCGGCGATCTCGCGCACGCGGTCGAGCAGGTCGGCGGTCTCGGGGAGCGTCCCGGCGGTGGCCATCACCATGCAGACGCCGTTGTTGGCGCGCAGAGCGCGCAGCACGTCGTCCGGCAGGGGCTCCGCCTGGTGCGAGAGGAGCACCGGGGCCCTCGCGACGCAGAGCGTGCGGCGCACGGTGTCGAGTGAACAGCCCGAGAGGTCCACGAGGACACCGAGCCGGTTCATCTCGCGGACCATCTCGTGTCCGAAGGGCGTCAGACCGCCGTTCTGCGTCCAGCGGGTGCCGGCGAGGGCCATACTGCGCACACCGAGCGTGTACATGGCTCGCAGCGCGGCGAGCGAGTCGCCGAGCGCGGTGCCCGCCATCGGGCCGAGGAGTACGGAGATCCGCCCGCAGTTGCGGCTGTTCACGACGTCGTCGGCGCTGAGCGCCAGCCGCAGCCCCTCGGGACAGTCGGCCACCGTGGCCCGCACCAGGTCGATCAGTTCCAGCGCCGCGCCCAGCGACGATGCCTCGTCGCTGCCGGCCGGCTCCCGCAGGGACCAGAACTGCGCGCCGATCCCGCCGCGCCGCAGCCGCGGCACATCGGTCTCCAGCAGGCTCTCCCCGGCTTCGAGGTCGTACCAGTGCATGCTGCGCAGCACGGGCGCGAGACCGCTGTAGCCGTCGATCAGGGGGTGGCTGCGCAGCAGCCGCCGGGCGCGGGTGAGCGGATCGGCGGCCTCGGGCGCCGATGGCCCCGGCGATGCCTCCACTGCCTCCGGCGCCGAGGAGTCCGGATCGGGAGGCGCGGCCGTCGCGGCCGCGAGTGCGTCGAGATCGCCGTCGAGGTCGTCCAGTTCGACGGTGCTGAGGGACGAGGCGTCGTGCAGATCTGCCATGTGCTGCTCCGGGTTCGCCGGCGGGTGCCGTTACGCCGACCGTGGCACGGGAGCGGTGCGGGGTCGCGGCGAACGGTGCGTTCGGGGTACGCGGCCGGGCGCCGCGTACCCCGGGACGGGCCGTCCGGCTCAGAGCGCGTCGAGTTCCTCGATCGTCACGTTCGACGGGCCGCGGCCGGCGGCCTGGAGGTCGGTGGCCACGTCCTCGGCGGCGCGCAGGGCGCGGACCGCGTTCTGCCAGGTCAGTTTGGCCAGGTCGGCGTCGGACCAGCCGCGGTGCAGCAGTTCCGCGATCAGGTTCGGATAGCCCGCGACGTCCTCCAGGCCGGCCGGGGTGAAGGCCGTCCCGTCGAAGTCGCCGCCGATGCCGATGTGGTCGATGCCGGCGACCTCGCGCATATGGTCGAGGTGGTCGGCGACCGTGGCGGCGGTGGCGACCGGCCGCGGGTTGGCCGCCTCGAACGCCTCGTGGATCTTCATCGCCCGCTCCGTGGTGTCCAGGTGGTGCAGGCCCTGGGCGCGGAGGTTCTCGTCGGCGGCGCGGGTCCACTCGACGGCGGCGGGGAGAATGAACTTCGGTACGAAGGTGACCATCGCGACGCCCCCGTTGGCGGGCAGCAGGGCCAGCACGTCGTCGGGGATGTTCCGCGGGTGGTCGCAGACGGCCCGCGACGAGGAGTGCGAGAAGATCACCGGCGCGACGGAGGTGGCGAGCGCGTGGCGCATCGTCGTCGCGGCGACGTGCGACAGGTCGACGAGCATGCCGATGCGGTTCATCTCGCGCACGACCTCGTGGCCGAAGGCGGAGAGGCCGCCGACGCCGGGCTCGTCGGTCGCGGAGTCCGCCCAGGCGGTGTTGTCGTTGTGCGTGAGGGTCATGTAGCGCACGCCCAGCGCGTACAGGGCGCGCAGCGTGGCGAGCGAGTTGTTGATGGAGTGGCCGCCCTCGGCGCCCATGAGCGAGGCGATCCGGCCCTCGTCACGGGCGATCTCCATGTCCTCGGCGCTCAGGGCGCGCGCCAGGTCGGCGGGGTAGCGCTCGAGGAGCTGGTCGACGACGTCGATCTGCTCCAGCGTGGCGCTGACGGCCGTGTCACCCGCCATGTCGCTGCGGACGTACACCGACCAGAACTGCGCGCCGACCCCGCCGCTGCGCAGCCGCGGAATGTCGGTGTGGAGCCGGCCCTGCTGGTCGGCCGCGATGTCCATGCGGTCGAGGTCGTAGCGGACGTTTCCCCTCACCTGCGGCTGGGGAGACCCCATCCGCAGTGCCCAGGGGAGGTCGTTGTGGCCGTCGACGACGGGGTGTGCGGCGAGCAGTTCGCGGGCCCGCTCGAGAAGATCGGTGGGGGTGTCCATGGGCTGTTACTTCCCGGCGCTCTACTTGCCGAAGCCGAAGGAGTCCCCGCCGCCGACCTTGGCGCGCAGCCGCTTGCCCTTCTCGGTGGCCTGGTCGTTCAGCTCCCGCTGGAAGTCCTTCATCCGGGCGAGCAGTTCGGTGTCGTGCGTGGCGAGGATGCGGGCGGCCAGCAGTCCCGCGTTGCGCGCACCGGCGACGGACACGGTGGCGACGGGCACGCCGGCGGGCATCTGCACGATGGACAGCAGGGAGTCCATGCCGTCGAGGTACTTCAGGGGGACCGGGACGCCGATGACGGGCAGCGGCGTGACGGAGGCGAGCATGCCCGGCAGGTGGGCCGCTCCCCCGGCGCCGGCGATGATCGCCTTGAGCCCGCGGTCGGCGGCCTCCTCTCCGTACGCGACCATCTCGCGCGGCATCCGGTGCGCGGAGACGACGTCGACCTCGTACGCGATCTCGAACTCGTCGAGCGCCTGCGCGGCCGCCTCCATGACGGGCCAGTCGGAGTCGGACCCCATGACAATGCCCACGACAGGACTCATGCTGTTCACTCGGTGATCGTTCCTCGCAGATAGCCGGCGGCGTGGCGGGCGCGGTCGAGCGCGTCGGCCAGGTCGTCGCCGTATGTGTTGACGTGCCCCACCTTGCGGCCGGGCTTCACGTCCTTGCCATACATATGGATCTTGAGCTGTGGGTCACGGGCCATGCAGTGCAAGTAGGCCGGGTACATGTCCGGGTAGTCGCCGCCCAGAACATTGCACATGACCGTCCACCTGGCGCGGGGGCGCGGATCGCCCAGCGGCAGGTCGAGCACGGCGCGGACATGGTTGGCGAACTGCGAGGTGACCGCGCCGTCCTGGGTCCAGTGGCCGGAGTTGTGGGGGCGCATGGCGAGCTCGTTGACGAGGATGCGGCCGTCGGCCGTCTCGAAGAGTTCGACGGCGAGATGGCCGACGACACCGAGCTCCTTGGCGATGCGCAGCGCCAGTTCCTGCGCCTGGCCCGCCAGCTCCGGGGCGAGGTCCGGTGCGGGCGCGATCACGGTGTCGCAGACCCCGTCGACCTGCTGCGACTCGACCACCGGGTAGGCGACGGCCTGGCCGTGCGGGGAGCGGACGATGTTCGCCGCCAGCTCGCGGCGGAAGTCGACCTTCTCCTCGGCGAGGACCGGGACGCCCGCCTTGAACGGGGCCGCGGCGTCCTCTTCCGTACGGACGAACCAGACGCCCTTGCCGTCGTAGCCGCCCTGCACCGTCTTCAGGATGACGGGGAAGCCGTCGCCCTCCTCCGCGAACGCCGTCACGTCGGCCGGGTCGGACACGATCCGGTGGCGGGGGCAGGGAGCGCCGATCTCCATGAGCTTGGCGCGCATCACACCCTTGTCCTGGGCGTGCACCAGGGCGTCGGGGCCCGGCCGGACCTTGATGCCCTGGGCCTCCAGGGCGCGCAGGTGCTCGTACGGCACATGCTCGTGGTCGAAGGTGATCACGTCACAGCCGCGCGCGAACTCCACGAGCGTGTCCAGGTCGCGATAGTCGCCGACGACGACATCGCTCACCACCTGGGCAGCGGAGTCCTGAGGGGTGTCACTGAGGAGCTTGAACTTCAGGCCGAGGGGGATACCCGCCTCATGGGTCATGCGGGCGAGCTGACCGCCGCCGACCATGCCGACTACCGGGAACGTCACTCTCCTAGGGTATCCGCCCAGCCGGCGGGCCCTTCCTTCCGTATGTTCCGACAACCGTTGTACCGCGCGTCACATCGGCCCCACGGCTCCCAGGCGACTCGGAGAGCCGGTGGTTAGCATGGCGGATACGACGATGCCGATCTGATGAGGCTGGGCTCGCACTATGGGTGTACGAGGCGGAAGGCTGCGCGGGCAGCTGCACCAGCTCGTCCGGGAAGCGGCGAAGTTCGGCGCGGTCGGCGGGGCGGGGCTGCTCGTCAATCTCGCGGTCTTCAATCTCCTGCGGCAGGTCACCGACATCCCGGTCGTCCGGGCCTCGGTCCTCGCGACGATCATCGCGATCGCGTTCAACTACGTGGGCTTCCGGTACTTCACCTACCGCGACCGCGACAAGAGCCGCCGCACCCGCGAGCTGACGCTGTTCCTGCTGTTCAGCACCGCCGGTCTGGTGATCGAGAACGGCGTCCTCTACACGGCGACGTACGGCTTCGGCTGGGACACCCCGCTGCAGAGCAACATCTTCAAGTTCCTCGGGATCGGCGTCGCGACGCTGTTCCGGTTCTGGTCGTACCGCACATGGGTGTTCCGGGCGCTGCCGCCGAGGGGGTCCGCGCCGCAGGCGGAATCGTTTCTCGGCCAGCGGCGAGCGGAACCGGAGCCGGTGAAGGACCCCGTCGGGCGCTGACACACGCCGGCCTGCGGCTATCTGACCGGAGGCTTCTCGTCCTTGCGCTTCTTCGCCACCCGGCTCAGGAAGAGCGCGAACACCGGCGGATGCTGCTGGAGCAGCTCCAGCCGGCCGCCGTCCGCCTCCGCCAGGTCCCGCGCGACCGCCAGTCCGATGCCGGTCGAGTTGCGGCCGCTGATGGTCCGCTCGAAGATCCGCGCCCCGAGATCGCTGGACACACCGGGCCCCTCGTCGGTCACCTCCACCACCGCCTGATTGCCGGTGACCCTGGTGCGCACGGCGATGGTGCCGCCGCCGTGCATCAGCGAGTTCTCGATCAGCGCCGCGAGCACCTGGGCCACCGCGCCGGGCGTGCCGACGGCCCGCATTCCCTGCCGGCCCGAGCAGACGATGGCGCGGCCGGCGCTGCGGCAGACCGGGCGCCACTCCTCCAGTTGCTGCTTGACCACCTCGTCCAGGTCGAAGGCGACGGCCGAGCCGGTGCGCGGGTCGCGGGAGTTCGTCAGCAGCCGCTGGACCACGTCGGTGAGCCGCTCCACCTGCGTGAGGGCGATGCTCGCCTCCTCCTTCACGGTCTCCAGGTCGTCGGTGACCGTGATCTCCTCCAGCCGCATCGACAGCGCGGTCAGCGGCGTACGGAGCTGGTGCGAGGCGTCCGCCGCGAGCCGCCGCTCCGCGGTCAGCATCCGGGCGATCCGTTCTGCGCTGGCGTCGAGCACGTCGGCGACCCGGTCCAGCTCGGGCACGCCGTAGCGGCGGTGGCGGGGCCGCGGGTCGCCGGAGCCGAGGCGTTCCGCGGTCTCCGCGAGGTCGGTGAGCGGCGAGCCGAGCCGGTGGGCCTGCCGCACCGCGAGGAGTACGGCCGCGACGACGGCGAGCAGCGCCACCCCGCCGATGATCAGCAGGGACCGGCCGACCTCGCGGTTCACGGAGGAGCGGGACTCCTCCACGGTGACCGTGATGCCCCGCTCGCCCTCCGCCGTGCCGCGGATGACGCTGCCGGTGGGCCGCTCGCCGATCTCGATGGCGCCCCGGCCGGGGACGCGGACCTCGGCGTAGCGGGTGATGTCGCTCTGCTCGGCGAGGATATCCGGATTGACCGGCTCACCGCCGACCTGCCGGCTCTCGACGATGCTCACCAGGCGCAGCGCGTCGGAGTCCACGCTCTCCTGGGCGCTGCTGGTGATGGTGCGCGTCTCGACCAGGACCAGGGACACGCCGAAGACGGCGATGACGACGAGCACCACGGCGAGCGTGGAGGTGATCAGACGGCGGCGCATGGTGCCCGGCCTTCCTGGGGGGCCCGGGGGACTGGGTGACCCGGGGGTCAGTGTCGGGTCAGGACTTCTCGGTCAGGACTTCTCGAAGCGGAAACCGACACCGCGCACCGTGGCGATGTAGCGGGGGTTCGCCGCGTCGTCGCCGAGTTTCTTGCGCAGCCAGGAGATGTGCATGTCCAGGGTCTTGGTGGACGACCACCAGGTGGTGTCCCAGACCTCGCGCATCAGCTGCTCTCGGGTGACGACCCGGCCGGCGTCCCTGACCAGGACGCGCAGCAGGTCGAACTCCTTGGCCGTCAGCTGGAGTTCCTCCTCGCCCATCCAGGCGCGGTGGGACTCGACGTCGATCCGCACCCCGTGCGTGGCGGGCGCCGGGACCGGCTCCGCGGTGCCGCGCCGCAGCAGGGCCCGGACCCGGGCGAGCAGTTCGGCGAGACGGAACGGCTTGGTGACGTAGTCGTCGGCGCCCGCGTCGAGGCCGACGACGGTGTCCACCTCGTCGGCGCGTGCGGTGAGCACCAGGATCGGGATCGAGTGCCCCTCGGCGCGCAGCCGTCGGGCGACCTCCAGCCCGTCCATGCCCGGCAGCCCGAGATCCAGCACCACGAGATCCACCCCGCCCGCGAGCCCCGCATGGAGCGCGGCCGGACCGTCCTCGCGTACCTCGACCTCGTATCCCTCCCGGCGCAGGGCGCGGGCCAGCGGTTCCGAGATGGACGCGTCGTCCTCGGCGAGCAGTACACGGGTCATGGGGTGATGGTAGTCCGCGGAACCCCACCCCGTGGCTGGACCTTGAGGACCTGCGCCTGTGGGGTGCGATTCCGATTGACACCTTCGATTCAGGGCAGATGGTTCCACGTTCACCTGTGATCCATGTCTCAAGTCCCGTCATATGCCGCAGTGTCCCGCAGTGTCGTGTCGTATGGTGGCGAGACGCCCGTAGTACGACCGGGGACCTTTGGCTGCCTTGTGCACCAGAGGTCTCTTTTCTGTGCCAAGGCCGGTGCCCGATACCGTTTGAGCCGTTTCGAGCCCGGTCGGACGCAGTCAATGACCTGTTGGCCGGGCTCCGGGTGCGATTCGGCTTCCGGGGCGTGGATCCCGGTGCGGACCGTTCCCAGCCTCCGAATCCGCGGAGGAGCCCCCGAAAGGCGTGGGGGTGGACCGCCGCCGGTGCCGGCCTCCCCCCACCGGGCGCGTACCGCTCACGAAGCGCCGCGTCCCGAGCAAGCAAGGATCGACCATGGCGTCCAGCCTGACGAAGGACTCCGCCAGTACCCCTGGCAGCGAGAAGACCTTCTTCGGCCACCCCCGCGGTATGGCCACGCTGTTCATGACGGAGATGTGGGAACGCTTCTCCTGGTACGGGATGCGCGGCATCCTGGTCCTCTATCTGGTCGCGGGTGTCCTCGACGGACCGCTGGCCGGCCGCGAGGCCCTCGCCGCCTCCATCTACGGCGTCTACAACGCCGTCGTCTACATGGCCGCCATGCCCGGCGGATGGATCGCCGACCGGCTCTGGGGCGCGCGCAAGGCGGTGCTCGTCGGCGGCATCGTCATCGCCCTGGGCCACTACACCCTGGCGATCCCCTCGGACGCTGCGTTCTTCGCCGGCCTCGCGCTCATCGCCGTCGGCACGGGTCTGCTGAAGCCGAACATCTCGGCCATGGTCGGCGGCCTCTACGAGGGCCAGTCCAGCGCCCGCCGCGACGCCGGTTTCACGCTCTTCTACATGGCGATCAACATCGGCGGCATGGCCGCCCCGCTGGTCGTCGGCTACCTCGGCGAGAACGTCAACTGGCACCTCGGCTTCGCCGTCGCCGGTGTCGGCATGACCCTGGCCGTCGTGCAGTACGTGCTGGGCGGCCGCCACCTCGGCGACATCGGCAAGCAGCCGGGCACCCCGGCCACGCCCGAGGAGAAGCGCGCGGTCCTGCGCAAGGTCCTGCTGTGGACCGGCATCGCCGTGGCCGCCCTGCTGGCCGACATCGTGATCGGCACGTACGACACCGAGCACATCGTGAACGTGCTCGCCCTGCTCGGAATCGCCGTTCCGGTCATCTACTTCGTGTCGATGTTCCGCAATCCGGCGCTGACCGCGCAGGACCGGCCGAAGATCCAGGCATTCGTCTGGTTCTTCGCCACGGCCGTGCTGTTCTGGATGATCTACGACCAGTCCGGCTCGCTGCTCACCCTGTTCGCGGACGGCAAGACCGACCGCATGATCGGCGGCTGGGAGTTCCCGGCGTCGTGGTACCAGTCGGTCAACCCGGCCATGGTCATCGTGCTGGCGCCCATTTTCGCCACGCTGTGGGTCAAGCTCGCGCAGCGCAACCGTGAGCCCAGCACCCCGATGAAGTTCGCCCTCGCGATGCTCCTCATCGGCGGCTCCTTCGGAATCATGGGCCTGGCGGGCGCCGCGGCCGCCAACAGCGACACCGGCAAGGTCACCGTCTTCTGGCTGCTGAGCGTCTACCTCGCGCAGACCATCGGTGAGATGTGCCTGTCCCCGGTCGGCCTCTCCCTGTCGACCAAGCTGGCGCCGAAGCAGTTCGTCGGCCAGATCATGGGTCTGTGGTTCCTGGCCACGGCGACGGGCAACGCCCTGAACGGCTGGACCACGAAGCTCAACAAGCCGCTGGGCGACGCCATGTACTACTCGCTGTGGGCGGTCGTCGCCGTCGCGGCGGGACTCACGTTCATGACGGCGGGCCGCCGGATCCGCGCCCTCATGGGCGATGTGAAGTAGCACCCCGTGCGGTACTGATACGCCGCTCACCGGTCCGGCCCGGCACGCCCCACGCGTGCCGGGCCGGACCCGTTTCCCGGCGCGTCAGCGCGTACCGCGCAGCCGCTGCCACGGGGTGAAGGTGAAGACGGCGCCGCCGAGCAGGATCACCGTGCCGGCGACGAGGGCGAGGGCGCGCAGGGCGCCGGTGTCCGCCGCGCCGGTCTCGGCGAGGCCGCCGGAACTGCCGCCCGAAGCGCCCGCACCGCCTGCCGTGCCGCCCGATGTGGACGTGCCGCCGCCGGTGCTCGTGCCGCCCGCCGCGCCGCCCGGCTGGGCCGAGGTGTCGAGCTTCAGGGAGACCGGGACGTCGGCCGGCGGCGTGCAGGTCGTGGTGGTGCCGAGCGCCTCGACCGTGAGGACACCCGGACTGAGCGTCGCCCTGCCGGTGGCGCCCGGCGTGTACGTGCCCGTGAGGTCGGGGATCTCGATGGGCTCGCCGGACTTGACGGGTTCCTTGTTGGTGGGGCCCTCCACATGGACGAAGCCCTTGTCGGCGCCGCCCAGTTCGACCTCCATGGAGGGCTTCACCGAGTCGGCCGGGATGTCGGCGGGGCTGTCCATCACGGACTTGGAGAACTTCACGGTCAGGTCGTAGTTCCCGCCGTTCTTCCTGGCGTCGACACGGACCGGGGAGACGGCGTTCTTGTCGCCGATGGGGGTCTTGCAGGCGTACGCGACCTCGACCTCCTTGCCCTTGAAGTCGCTCGGCGCCGGGTCGGAGGGGGCGGGGTCGCTGGGCGCGGGGTCGGTGGGGGTCGGGTCGCCACCGCCGGAGGCGGACCCGCCGGAGGCCGTGCCGCCCGACGAGCTCGTGCCGCCGGACGAGCTCGTGCCGCCGGAGGCCGTGCCGCCCGACGAGCTCGTGCCGCCGGACGTCGTCGTGCCGCCGGAGGCCGTACCGCCGCCGCCTTCCGTCACCTTGATCGTCGCGCCGACCGGGACCGCTTCCTTCGGCGCGCACTTGGTGTCCGTCGAGATCGGCTTCGAGACGTTGATGGCGTACGCGCCCGGGGTCAGCGTCACCTCGCCCGCCTTCTCCAGCTTCAGCGTGGCCTTCATGTCCGGCAGGATCATCGGGCTGTTCTTCGGGATCGGCGGGTTCCGGCGCGGGCCCTCCATGTTCAGCTCGCCGCTCGCCGCGCCGCCCAGGGCGATCCTGCCGGTCGGCTTGACCGTGTCCTTCTGCAGGTCCAGGACGTCGGGGTTCTTGGACGCGGCCTGGACGGTCTGCCACACCACCTCCACCTCGTCCCCGACCTTCGCCTCCGCGGGCGCGTCGATCCGCACCTTGGTGGTGCCCTGCACGGGCGGCAGCCCGGAGATCGGCGGCGGGATGCACTCCGTCGCGTATGACACCTCGGCGGCCTGCGCGGGGCTCGCGGCCAGCAGTATCCCCGCGCCGCCGAGCATCAGCGCGACCCCGGCCGCGCTCATCCTCCGTTGCGTACTCACGAATGTCCCTTCGTCGTGGGTCGGTTCTCTGACGGTGCGGAGTCAGGGACTTGCGGTGCCGTCCCGGGCGGTGGCGCCCGATCCGGTACGGGCACGGGCGCGGGCGCGGGCGCGGTACGGGCGTGGCGCGGTCGCGGCGGACGGACCTTGTCGACGACGGCCATGCCGGCACGGAACACGGCGGCCGGCACGACGAGCGCGAGCAGGACCCAGAAGATCGTCACGCCCCACGGCACGGGCACACCCCACGGCTGCTCCGCGAGGACCTTGCCGCCGTACTTCACCGAGACCGAGTAGTCGCCGTGCGCCCCGGCCGTGAGCTGCACCGGCAGCTCGATCCGGGCCTTCTCGCCCGGCTTGATCGTGCCGCGCCACTGCTGTTCCCACTGCGGGGCGAACACGCCGTGTGCCGTGCCGATCTGGAACACCGGGTCCCGTACGGGGCCGGTGCCGAGGTTGCCGACGGTGAACTCGAAGGTCCGGGCGGGCGGGGCGCCGAAGAGGACGAGGAGTCCCGAGTCGCCCTCGAGCCGGGTCGTGCTGAGCACGGCGAGCCTGCCGCCGCCGGTCTGCTCGGGCAGCGGGGCGGTGGGGTGCCCGGCCACGACGAACTCTGCGTCCACGACCTGCATCTCGCCCGTGACGGTGGCGACGTGCACCACGCAGGGGCACGGCACGGGCGGCTCCGCGACCGGGATCTTCTTGCTGAACGAGCCCTCCGCGTCCGTGGTGACGGCGCGGCCGTCGCCGTTGGCGCAGGAGTTGGTGCCGCCGATCACGCCCCGGTCGGGGGTGGCCCGGCCGCAGATCAACATCATGAGCAGGGTGCCGGGCCGCCAGTGGGCGCCGCTGACGGTGAGGTCGCCGCCCTGGCCGGCCTGGGGCGCGGAGAGCCGCACGTCGGGTGGAGGCGGGGCCGCGACGGCGGGCGCGGCGGCGGCGAGCAGGAGCAGGCCGGCGACGACAGCGCCCACGGCCCGGCGCACACGTACAGGGAGAACGTGAAGCATCGTCAGCCTCCGGCTCTCTTGGCGCGGCGGCGCAGCCACAGGGTGACGGGCAGCAGCAGAAGCCCGAGCACCGGAAGCAGGACCGGCCAGGGGACGAAGGTCCGCGAGATGGTCGACTCCGCGCGCACGCCGCCCGCCGCCGTGACCCGTACCCGGAGGTCGACGGCGTCCAGCGCCGGGGCGTCCCACGGTTCGGAGAGCGAGACCCGGCCGGCCGGCGGCAGGGGGCCGGGCTCGCGGGGCGGCCGGGCGGCGGGCCCGGTGAGGACCCCGTCGCGGTGGAGGGCCACGCGCGGCGACAGGGGCGTGTTGCCGCGGTTGACGAGCGTGTAGTGGACGGCCCCGCCGGAGTACGACACGTCCTCGACCGTGAGGGCCGGCACCTTGGGGCCGCTCACCCGCAGCTGGATGCGGACCGGCTCCGACCGGCCGCCGGCGGACACCGTGATCGTCGCCGTCTGCTCGCCGGGCGGTGTGTCCGCGGGGACGGTCACCGTGAAGGGGACCTCCGCCCGGGTGCGGGCCGGGATCGTCACCCGGCCCGCCGCGAGGGCGATCCAGGGTGTCGGGGCGCGGGAGGCCCGCAGGTCCACGGTGAGCCGCCGCGGGCCGGGGTTGATGACGGAGAGCCGGTCCTCCAGGACCGCACCGGGGCCGCCCTCCAGATACACGTACTCACGCCCCGGCTCCCAGCCGGCCGTGGACGGCGGTGCGGCCAGGACGAGTACGAGCGCGAGGGCGGCCCGCACGGTTCAGCCCGCGGCCCGGCCGTGCGCGCCGCCCCGCCGGGTCAGCCACAGGACGCCGGCCGTACCCGCCAGCAGAACCGTTCCACCCAGCGTGCCGAGCGCCGTCGCCGAGTCCAGCGGGCCCGTCTTGGGGAGCTCGGAGGGGGCCGAGGAGCCCGCCGCGCCGCCCGCCGCGGTGACGTCGAGCTCGAGGGAGGGCCCGGGACTGTTCTTCGGCGTACAGGTCGTGGTCGTGCCGAGCGCCTTGATCGTCAGCACGCCGGCCGTGAAGGTGACCTTGCCGCTCTTGGCCGGCTTGTACGTACCGGACAGATCGCTGATCCGGATCGGCGTCTCGGCGGGCACGGCCGCCGCGTTGGGCGGCCCGGAGACCCGTAGCTGCCCGGTCTCCGCGCCGCCGAGCTCGATGACCGCGCTCGGCTTCATGGCGCCCTTGCCCAGTTCGACCGGGCTGGAGGAGACGCCCTTGCGGAAGGACATCGTGATCTTGTACGCGCTGCCGCTCCGCACGGCCTTGATGTCGATCGGCGAGACCGCGCCCTTCGGGCCGATCGGCGTCTCGCACCGGTAGTCCACGTCGACGACGGCCGCCTGCGCGGCGGGGGCGGTCAGCAGCACCACCGGGCACACCGCCGCCGCTGCCAGCGCGAGAGCTGTTCGTTTCTGGTGCAACACGTCGGGTCCCCTCGGCCGCACGGTAACTGACGACACATCAGATCGGCCGCCAAGGTACGCCGGAGCCCGTGGGGAGGGAAGACAAAGAGCACGCCGTATCGACGTGCTCCACAAGGGATGGACGCGCTCCACGAGAGATTCGGGAAGCGCTCACGCGGGCGCGGCGAGCTCCGCCCACACGGTCTTTCCCGGCGATCCGGGAATCCTCATGACGCCCCAGTCCATACAGAGCCGCTGGACGATGAACATGCCGTGCCCCCCGGGCCGCCCGGCCCGGTGCGGGGTGCGCGGCGACGGCTGGCCGGTGCCGCGGTCGACGACCTCGAGGCGCAGCATCTTGCCGTCGCAGCCGACGCGCAGCTCCTCGGGCCCCTCCGCGTGCAGGCAGGCGTTGGTGACCAGCTCGGAGACCACGAGGAGCACGTCCTCTGCGGCAGCCCTCCGGTCGGCGGTCGCGGCGGGCAGCCATCCCCAGTCGTGGAGTGCCTGCCTCGTGAAGTCGCGGGCGAGCGGGACGATGCCGCTCGCCGCACCCAGGGCAAGCCTGCGCACGGCACCGCCGGCGAGCCCGGGGGGCTCCGGGGCGGGTACGGCCGGTGCCGCGCCGGCGCCACCCGGCTCGGGGCCGAGGTCGCCCGGCGGCTGCTGCCGGGTGGTGCTCATCAGCGCTTCACCTCACCGATTCACCGATTCACGAGATCGCCATGGTTCAAGTAGCAGTTGCTGTACGCAGAGTGCTGGGCGTTCAACGCTCTGCGGGGTTCTCCTGCCCGACCGAATCGTGACAACACCCACGTAGTCCACTCTGCCCGCGTGACACAGGCAACACAGGGACCGGCCGGTCAGTTGACCAGTGCGTCCTCGAGGGAGTCGTGCACGGTGAAGACCGCCTCGGCCCCGGTGATCTCGAAGACCCGGGCCACCACCGGCAGCATTCCGGCCAGATGGACCCCGCCGCCGCCGGCCTCGGCCTTCAGCCGGGCTCCGAGCAGCACGTTGAGCCCGGTGGAATCACAGAACTCGAGGTGTGAGCAGTCGATGACCAGGCGTACTCTCCCCTGCTCGATCGCCTCCTCCAAGGGCACCCGCAGCAGGTCGGCGGTGTGGTGATCGAGCTCACCCGCCGGTTTCACAATCTCGCTGCGCCCCTCGGTCCGAACGTCGACCTGAAGCCGGCCCCGATTCACGCTGCCGACCGTCTCGCGGTCCATGCCGTCCCTTTTCGCCGTGTCGTTCACTGCGTCGTCCACCGTGTCCTGCGTCACATCAGACACCGTCGCCGGACAGCGCTGACGTCCGTCGAACCCTACGCCCTACCTGCGCCTCTCGGTAGCCGAACTAGCCGACAATAGGGACAACCTGCAGATATGCCACTTGCGATCGTCACTGCCGACCGGGTAGGGCTAGTAGGGACACAACCAACACGGCCGGCTTTGGAGGCGCCGCTCACCGCAGCAGCATGTATGGGCATCGGCAGCCATATGCCGAGAACGATGGAGGAGACCATGTCACCCCGGCTCGACGCCACGGGCAACCCCCACGCGCCGTCGACACTGTCCACCCCCACCGACGAGACGGCCGCGGAGCCGCAGGGCCTGGACGGCCTGCCCGAGATCCCGCCTTTCGCAGAGGTGGGAGCGGTGGACGCGCGAGAACTGTCCAAGACGCTCTTCGCACGCCTCGCCTCCCTCGAGGAGGGCACCCACGAGTACGCGTACGTCCGCAACACGCTGGTCGAACTGAATCTCGCGCTCGTCAAGTTCGCCGCCTCCCGGTTCCGCACCCGCAGTGAACCGATGGAGGACATCGTCCAGGTCGGCACCATCGGCCTGATCAAGGCGATCGACCGCTTCGAACTCACCCGGGGCGTAGAGTTCCCCACCTTCGCGATGCCGACGATCATCGGCGAGATCAAGCGCTTCTTCCGCGACACCAGCTGGTCGGTGCGGGTCCCGCGGCGCCTCCAGGAGCTGCGGCTCGACCTGGCCAAGGCGGGTGACGAGCTCTCCCAGAAGCTGGACCGCGCGCCCACCGTGGACGAGCTCGCCCAGCGCCTCGACATCGGCAGGGACGAGGTCGTCGAGGGCATGGCGGCGAGCAACGCGTACACCGCGAGCTCGCTGGACGCCCAGCCCGAGGACGACGACTCCGAGGGCGCCCTGGCCCACCGGATCGGCTACGAGGACCACGGACTGGAGGGCATCGAGTACGTCGAGTCCCTCAGGCCGATGATCGCGAGCCTCCCGCCGCGGGACCGCAAGATCCTCTCCCTCCGTTTCGTCGCCAATATGACGCAGTCCGAGATCGGTGAGGAGCTGGGCATCTCCCAGATGCACGTCTCCCGGCTGCTGTCCCGCACCCTGAGCAGGCTCCGCAAGGGCCTCACCCTCGAGGAGTGAGCGGGGGAACCCGCTCCAGGCGCCCGCCGCGCCGGCCTCCAAGGGCCCGTTCCGTCAAGGAATGGGCCCTTCCGCGTTATTGACGGGGCAGTCCTGATTGGTCCACATTGGCCCAGGGGCAAGTGGGGGGAAGCACATGGCTCTTGGGGAGGGCTGCCCACAGGCGTACGCACCGCTCGAAGAGCTGATGCGACGGCGTCTGGGCAGAGAGTGCCTGTACGTGCCGTCGTGCCGTCTCGGGCTCTACCTCGCGCTGCGCCACTGGTGCCGGCCCGGCGACCGGGTTCTGATGTCGCCGGTCAACGACGACGTGATCTTCTTCGTGGTGCTCGCGGCCGGACTGCGTCCCGTGCAGGCCCCGCTGCGGGCCGACGACGGGACGATCGACGTCGCGGCCGTCCCCGAGTCCGTGTGGCGCGGCCTGTCCGCCGTCCTCACCACCAATCTGTACGGCAGCCCGGACCCCGCTCCCGAACTGCGCGCCCGCTGCGACCGGTCGGGCATCCCGCTGCTGGAGGACGCGGCGCACGCCATCGGCACCCTCGTGGCGGGCAGGCCCGTCGGCAGCTTCGGCGACGCGTCGGTCTTCAGCCTCTCCAAGCACACCGGCGCAGGCACCGGCGGATTCCTCACCGTCGCCGACCCGGCGGTCCGGGAGGACCTCGCGCGAGCCAGGGACGCGCTCCTCACCCCCGCGCGGCTGCCGGCGGAACTGGCGTACGGCCTGCGCCCGTACGCGGAGGCCGGCCTGCGCGGCCTGCGGCTGACCGGCGCGGCGCGGGCCGCCCTGCGGCTGTTCGGCCGCCAGGAGCGTACGGACATCAGGATGGCCCTGCGGCCCGAGGAGCTGGCGCGTGCGCTGGAACTGGCGCCGTCGCTCGACGCGTTCGACTCCTGGGCGCGGGTCGACATGCACGGCTACCGGCTCGCGCCCGGCCGGATCAGGATGCGGCGCACCCAGCGGCTGCTGGCGGGCCTCGACGAACGCCTCGCCGCCCATCTCCGAGGTACGCAGCGGCTGTCGGACACCCCGTGGGCCGTGCCGCGGCCGGGCCCGGCCCAGCCGATGTTCCGGGTTCCCCTGCTGGTGGAGGACCGGGCCGCTGCGGCGGCGGCGCTGGCCCGCCGCCGGATCGCCGTGGGCTACCTCTACGATCCGCCGCTCGACGTCTACGCGGGCGACCACTTCACCGACGCCTCGCCCGCGCCGGCCGCCGCCGCCTGGTTCGCGCGGCACGCACTGCCGGTGGACCCGCTCCGGGCGGACCTGGTCGCGGCCGTGCTGGAGCGGGCCGGGGTGCGCCCGGCCCGGCCGCCGCTGTTCGCTCCGGGCCGGGCGCCGGCCCGTATCCCGCCCGACGTCCTGCGCCGCCCGGCGCCGCCCCGGAGCGCCCCAGGTGCCTGAAGCCCCCCGCCTCAGGGCGCCCGCGACCGGTGCCTGCACACCTCCGCCGGACGCCGGGCCGGGCGCCTGCACGCCTCCCCGGGACGCGGGGCCGGGCACCGGCACGCCTCCCCGGGACGCGGGGCGCGGCAGCGGGGACTCGCTGTTCCGGAACGCGTACGCGCTGATGCTCTCGACCGGGGTCTCCGCCGCGCTCGGGCTCGGATTCTGGCTGGTGGCGGCCCGCCATTACTCGCAGGAGGCCGTCGGGCAGGGCTCCGCCGCCATCGCCGCGATGCGGCTGCTCGCCTCCCTCACCGCCACCACCATGATCGGCGCCGTCGTCCGCTACGTGCCCCGCGCCGGGCGCGGCACCGGGCCGCTGGTGTGGCGGGCGTACGCGTTCAGCTCACTCGTCGTGGGCGCCGCCTGTGCGGCGTTCCTGTTCACGCTGGACCTGTGGGGCCCCTCCTACGCGCCGCTCGGCGGTCTCGCCGCCGGACTCCTCTTCACCGCCGCCTGCGTCGGCTGGGCGCTGCTGACGCTGCAGGACGGGGTGCTGACCGGGCTGCGCAAAGCCGTGTGGGTGCCCGTCGGCAACACGGTGTTCTCGACCGGCAAGCTGCTGCTGCTCGTCGTGTTCGCGGGCAGCCTGCCCGTGCTGGGCATCTTCGTGTCCTGGGCCGTCGCGATCGCCCTGTCCGTGCTGCCGCTCGGCTGGATGGTCTTCCGCCGGCTGATCCCCCGGCAGGCCGCCGCCGACCGCGACCGCGAGCCGCCCGGCCTGCGCGACATCGGCCGCTTCCTGGCCGGCGATTCGGCGGGAGCCCTCTTCTCCCTGGCGATGATCAATCTGCTGCCGGTGATGGTCGCCGTCAGCTTCGACGCCGCGCACAACGGCTTCTTCTACATCGCCTACACCGTCGGCGGCACGATGGAGTTCATGGCCATCAACATGGCCTCCTCGCTGACCGCGCACGCCTCGCACAGCCCCGAGACGCTGGCCGCCGGGGTGCGCGGCGCGCTGCGCCGGATGGCGCTGCTGCTGGTGCCGCTCGTGCTGTTCCTCGTCGTCTTCGCCCCGTACATCCTGGCCCCGTTCGGCGCGGACTACGCCGCGCACGGCACCGGTGTGCTGCGGCTGCTGGCCGCCGCCGCGCTGCCCCGGGTGGCCGTCGAGCTCTACATCGGAGTCCTGCGGGTCCAGGGCCGTACGGGGATGCTCGCCGCGCTCCAGGCCGCCATGTGCGTGCTGGTCCTCGGCAGCGCGGCGCTGCTGATGGGACCGGCCGGTATCGCGGGAGCGGGCTGGGCGGTGCTGCTGTCGATGACGGCGACGGCCCTGGTCTGCGTACCGGGGCTCCGCAAGGTGCTCGTCACCGCCGGGCCGCACAGGCCGGCGCCCCCACCGACGCGCCGAACGACGTGATCAGTCAATCCGATCGAACGACCTGGGGGACCAGCGTGCGCCAGTCCGTCACCTCGGACGCCGAGCCGGCGGCCGAACCGTCCGAGCCGCCCGCCGCTCCGCCCCCGCGCGTGCCTTGGGGATCGGCGCTGCCCCTCGCCGGCGCGCTCGCCCTGTGGGTGTACGCCGTCCTGCGCACCGACCCCGCCGACATCGGCGACTTCGGGCTGCTCGACGCCCTGCCCGCCGCGTACTGGGCGGCGCTCGCGCTGCTGACCGGCGGCTTCTGGCACTGCGTACGCGACCCTCGGCGCGGCGGCGGCTGGCCGCTGGCGTACGTGGTCGGGCTGCTGCTCATGGAGCGGGCCACGCAGGCGCTGGTCTACCCGACGCCGCTGTACGCGTGGGCGTGGAAACACGACGCCGTCGTGGAGCATCTGCTCACGGCGGGCCGGCTGGAGACGACGGGCGCACACCTCGGCGACATGGCCGTCTACGACCAGTGGCCCGGGTTCTTCGCCGCGCAGGCGGCGCTCGTACGCCTCACCGGCGCGGCGGACGCGGCCGCGTACATGGCCTGGTGGCCGCTGGTGTCCGGCCTGCTGCTGCTCGCCCCGCTGGTGCTGGTCTACCGCACCTTCACCCGGGACCGCCGGCTCGTCTGGACCGCCGTCTGGCTCTTCTGCGTCGCCAACTGGCTCGGCCAGGACTACTTCTCGCCGCAGTCGATGGCGTTCGCGCTGTATCTGGGCGTGATCGCGATCGTGCTCCGCCACGGCGAGCGGCGGGAGGGCCGACTCCTGTGGACGCTGCCGCTCGTCCCGCTGATCGTGGCGGTCGTCGTATCCCACCAGCTCACCCCGGTGATGCTGGGGGCCGGACTCGCCGTGCTCTGCCTGACCCGCCGCCACCGGTCGTGGGCGCCGCTCGTCACGCTGGCGGTGGTGTTCCTGGCGTGGAACCTGACCGTCTCGCTGCCGTTCCTGCGGGAGGCCGTCCCCGAGATGATCGGCTCCTTCGGCGATGTGCGCGGCAATCTGGAGACGGGTTACGGGTCGACGCCGACCGGCACCGGGCCGGTGACCGTGTCCTGGGTGGCGCGCCTGCTGTCGGGGGCGGTCCTGCTGCTCGCCGCGTTCGGAGTGCTGCGCCGCAAGGCCCTGCGGACCGGGGCGCGTCCACTGCTGCTGCTCACCGGGGTCCCGCTGCTGCTGCTCGCCGCCAACGACTACGGCAGCGAAATGATCTTCCGGGTGCTGCTGTTCATGCTGCCCGGTGCGTGCTTCTTCGCGGCGGCGGCGCTGCTGCCGCGGGACATGGGCAAGGCGGCCTTCGGCACCGGGAAGGGCACGCGGCGCCGGACCGTGGTCACCGGAGCCGCCCTGCTGGTGCTCACCGCCTCGTTCGTGCCCGCGTACGCCGGAAAGGACCGGCTCAGCTACTTCCCGCCCGCAGAGGTCGAGCTCGTGCGCCAGGTCATCGACGGTGCGCCGCGCGGCTCGCTCGTCGTCGCCGCGCACCGCAACCACCCGCTGGCGTACGCCTCCTACTGGGAGGTCGACCACTACTGGTTCCTCGAGGACGCCAGGAGCCATGTCGAGGAGATCCGCGACGATCCGGCGGGCACGCTCGCCCGCGACATGGGGGGCGTCGCGCCGCCCGGCCGGGCGTATCTTCTGCTCACCCGAGGTCAGATCGCGAACTCCGAGATGAACGGCATCCTCGACGCCGAGGAGTTGCGGCGCATCGAACGGTCCGTCGCCGCCTCCCCGCTGTTCGAGCGGGTCGGCGGCAACAGCGCCGGAGTCGTCTACGAACTCAGGCGCACGACAGGAGACCCCTCATGAGACCCAGTGGTCCGACGGCCCTGCGGCTGCTGCCCCCGCTCGTCGGCTGGTGCGCGGTGGCCGCCACCGCGCTGCCCGCGGCGTCGCCGCTGCGTACGCTCCTCGTCGTCGCGTTCGTGCTCGCCGGTCCGGGCGCGGCCGTCGTCCGCGTCTGCGCGCC
Source organism: Streptomyces sp. NPDC006294 (assembly GCF_042870895.1). NCBI lineage: Bacteria > Bacillati > Actinomycetota > Actinomycetes > Kitasatosporales > Streptomycetaceae > Streptomyces > Streptomyces sp. NPDC006294. The sequence goes on along the minus strand of NZ_JBIAHV010000015.1, from coordinate 101,154 downwards.
CGCCCTGCGCCGGTTCGGGGCGGCGGGGCACGAGGACGGGCGCGGCATAGGTCGGGACGATGGTCGCGAGGAGGGCTTCGCCCGCGACTCGGACCGGCTGGAGCAGCTCGTACTGGCTCTCTTCCTGAGTGTGAGCGCCACCGTGATCTGCGCGACCGCGCTGCTCGCCGCCGGGGCCTTCAGCGGCCTGCGCGTGCTCGTGCTGCTCGCCGCGGTGACCACGCTCGCGGCGTGCTGCCCGCGGCTCACCGGCCGCGCCCCGGACGCCCGCGCGTCGTCCCCGCCCCGCAACGGGCCCGCCGCGTGACGCGCCCCGCCGCCGGTGCCCGGCCGACGGGCCGCCGGCCCTGGTCCGCCGCCCTGGTGGTGCTCACGGCGGTGGTGCTGTGCGGGGTGCTCGCCCTCACGTACGCCGGCCCGAAGGACGGCATGCACCCCTCGCCCGACAGCCCGCGGTGCGTCGCCACCGAACTGCTGGTGCCGCGCTGCGGCGCGTGGTTCGGCGCGTACGTACGGCACGACAAGACCGACCTGGAGGAAAGGGTCCTCGCCTACGAGCGGCGGCTCGGCCGCACGCTGGACATCGTGTACACGTACCACGACATGTCCACCGACGGGCTGGAGGGACAGCTGCTGACCGAGCAGGAGCAGCGCGTCGGGCAGGACCGGTTGCTGCTGCTGTCGTGGGAGAGCAAGTGGTGGAACGGCGCGCCCGGCCGGCAGCCCACCTGGCGGCAGATCGCCGACGGCCGGCTCGACCGGAGCGTGATCGACGTCCAGGCGCGGCGGATCAAGGCGTACGGGAAGAAGGTGTTCCTCTCCTTCGACCTGGAGATGGACACCCGCACCCCCGCCAACGGGACGCCCGCCGAGTACGTCGCCGCCTACCGGCACATCCACGACCGCTTCCGCGCGCTGGGTGTGGACAACGTCGTCTGGACCTGGATCATCACCGGCTACACCGGGCACGGCGAGCTGTTCCCGCAGCTGTATCCGGGGGACCGGTACGTCGACTGGATCGGCTACAACCAGTACAACTACTTTCGCTGCCACCGGACTTCGTGGAAGAGCTTCGAGGAGACGCAGACCGCGTCGCACGCGTGGATCAGGCGGCACATCTCCGACGACAAGCCCCTGATGCTCTCCGAGTTCGGCACGGCCGACGATCCGGCCCGGCCCGGGGCGCAGGCCGAGTGGTACGCCGATGTGCCGCGCGTCGTCAAGGAGTTGGCGGGCGTGCGCGCCGCCCTGCAGTGGAACCATCGCGATCCGGGGCCGGGCTGCGACCTGTCCCTGGCCGGGGAGTCGTCGTGGCAGAGCCTGCGCAAGGCCGCCGCGGACCCGTACTTCCGGCAGCGGGTGCCGCGCGGCTGACCGCGTCGGCGGACGCCGCGGGGTCTCGCCAGGTCAGCCCGCGAACCGGCGGCCCCGCACCACCGCGCGGGTCCGCCGGTACAGCCGCCAGCCGACCGTCGGCAGCGCGTCGGGGAACGGCGCGACCGGCACCCCGCCGCCGCCGGACATCCACGCCTCGACGTCCGCCGCGGTGTGCGTGCGGCGCACGATCAGCCGGGCGATGCGGTACGGCTCGTCGGCCGGTGAACTCAGCGCGTGACGCACCGCCGCCGCCGACGCGTACCCGGCCGCGGCGGCCGCCCTGCGGACGGCGCGGCTGTTGTAGCCGTGCGGATAGGCGAGATGGGCCACCGGGTGTCCGAGCACGCCCTCCAACTCCGCTTTGGGGCGTCGCAGTTCGTGGTCCAGGGCACGGGGCGCAAGCGTGTCGAGCTGTGGGTGGGTGTCCGTGTGCGCGCCCACCTCGATGCCGTACTGCTCCAGCAGCGGAGCCTGCGACAGGGTCATCATCGGCGCGGGCGGCAGCAGGCTGGTCCGGCCGGGGGTGACGGCCCCGGTGGTGAGATACGCGGTGGCCGGCATGCCGCGGTCCGCGAGCGTCTCGGCCGTCGGTCCGGGGAGATCGGCGAAGCCGTCGTCGAAGGTGAGGACGACGGGCCGCGGCGGCAGCGGACCGCCGCCGCTGAGCGCGTCCACGAGCGTGCCGACGGTGACCGGGGTGCGGCCGCTCGCGGCGACGGCGTCCAGATGCGCGCCGAACTGCCGTCGCGCCACGGTGAATTCGGCGATCCAGGCGGGCGGGTCGTCCATGACCGCGTGGTACAGCAGGACGGGGATCGTGTCCGGCATCGTCAACGTCTCCCCGCTCCGGCGACCCGCATCTCAGACGCTCCCCGGCCCGGCGTCCGGCAGCTCGGCGCCGCGCAGCCGCAGCCGTGCCCGTGCGTAGCCGAGCGGTCCGGCGAGCATTCCCCGGCGCTCCAGCCGGGACAGATGGCGCGGCCACGGATGGTCCCGCCTCCCGTGCGGTCCCGGCGCCGGGGCCGGGGCCGCCGTACCGGCGCCCGCCTCGCGGTGGGCGGTGATCGCACGGGCGTGGGCAAGGCCGGCGGGGAGGCGGCGCAGCAGCGCGGGCAGCAGACCGGGGCGGCGGACGAGCAGGGCGGTCAGCGCGGCGGTGAGGCCGACTCCGTACCCGTACGCCTGGTCGGTCAGGTCCTGCCAGGTCTCCCGGTGGTGGTGCCACACCAGCGCCTCCGGCGAGTAGCGCAGCCGGTGGCCCGCCGCGAGGACGGCGACGAACGCGTACAGGTCGTCGCCGCCCCGGGCGGGCGTGCCGGTGCCGGTGGCCGGGTCGAAGCCGCCGATGCCGCGCAGCGCTGCGGCCCGGAAGGCCATGTTCGCGCCGGAGCCGAAGCTGCCCGCCGTGAACGGGAACAGCGGCTGGTCGGCGGGCGGGTGACGCGGATCGTACGTACGCGGCTCGAAGCCCTTGGCGAAACCGCCGTGGCTCTCCAGCAGGATCTGTGCGGGGGTGCGCAGCCGGGCGGGCAGAATCAGCCCGGTCGTACAGCCGAGCCGCGGGTCGCCGGCGAACGGCCTGGTGAGCGCGGTGAGCCAGTGCGGGTCGGCCACGACGTCGTCGTCGGTGAAGGCGACGACCAGGCCGTCGGCGACGGCGACGCCCCGGTTGTGCGCGGTGGCGAGCCCGGGCACCGGTTCGCGGACGTACCGGACCTCGACGGTTTCGAGCCCGGTGTACTGGTGCCGGACGAGGTCGCGGGTGGCGGTCGTCGCGGAGGCGTTGTCGACGACGACGATCTCGAAGTCCGGGTGGTCCTGTGCGAGCAGCGAGTCGAGCGTACGGGCCAGCCGGCCGGCACCGTCCCTCGTGGCGACGACGACGCTGGTCCGGGGCAGGTCACCGCCGTCCGGCGGCGGGGCGGCCGGCTCCCGGCCCGCCAGCCGGGCACGGGCGGCCGCCGCGACGGCGTCGACGGCGCTCCGGCCCGGCGGCACCCGGCAGACGACGGCGTCGACGGGCCGCCCGCGCAGCCGCACAAGCGCGAAGACGTCGCCGTCCGCGCCCGGTCCGCCCGCCGCCTGGACGTCGCCGCCCACGTCGGGCCCGCCCGCCGCCGGAACGTCGCCGCCCACGTCGGGCCCGCCCGCCGCCGGAACGTCGCCGGCCGCGCTGGGCCTGCCCGCTGCCGCATCACCGGCCGCGCTGGGCCTGCCTTCGCCCGGCCGGTCGCCGCCCGTACCGGGCCCGCCCGCCGCCAGCCGGTCGTCACCGCTGCCGCCGCACGGCCGGTCACCGTCGCCGCTGCCGTCACCGTCGCCCCGCGGCCCGGCCGTCTCGTCCCAGCTCGGGCCGCCCGGGGCCGGGCCGAAGGAGAGGGCCGGGCCGTCCGGGCCGGCCAGGTCGAGCTGGACCACGCGCATCGGCGCCGGCGGCCGCGGGCGGGCCGGGGCCGGTCTCCTCGAGCTGCTCAGCATCCGTGTCCCCCTCGTCGTACGCCCGGACCGCGCCCGGGCCCCGTCAGCGTCCGCCCCGCAGCCGGGCCGCCCCGTTCAGCGCCCGCCGGGCCCGCGCGGCGAGCCGGGGATGGTCCCGTACGAACCCGTGGGCGCGGCGCACCGGTTCGCGGCCGAGCCAGTACAGGCCGGCCCGTGCGCCGGGCCGCAGCGTCGCGCCCTCGTGGACGCGCAGCTCGCCCGTCTTCAGGGCGTCCTTGTACTCGGCGGCCCCCCGCCCCAGGTCCAGCAGCGCGATGCCCTCGCCGGCCGCGGCCTCCGCCATCCGCAGGTGCAGGACCAGTCCCGGCGAGTACTTGGCGAACTCCGGGTCGTACGCCGGGAACCAGCAGGACAGCACGGTGTGCGAGCGCAGCCCGAAGTGCGCGGCGACCGGCCGGCCCTCCGCGTACAGCACCGAGAGCACGCCGCGGCAGCCACCGGCCCCCGGCGACTCGTGCAGCCGGCGCACCAGGGCGCTGATCCAGCGCTGGGCGAACCGGTCCCGGCGGCCGGTCCTGCGGTACTGGGCCGACTTCCAGGCCATGAGGCGGCGCAGCGCGGCCGGGTCGCGCTCGTCGAAGACGAACCGCACGCCGCCCGCCTGCCGTTCCAGCCGGCGTTCCTTGGCGAGGGTGGTCCGCAGGAACTTGGGCGAGTGGTCCCGCAGCCGCCGCTCGTAGGCCGCGTATCCCGCGCCGACGTCGATGACGGGCGAGCCGAACCTCTCGGCGGCGTCCGGCTCGAAGAGCTTCTGGCCGGCCTCCAGGTTGTCGAACTCCCAGGCGGCCAGCGAGCAGGCCCGCAGCAGCTCACGGGGGTCGATGCCGAGGCCGGGCCGCAGCACCGCGCCCTGGCAGTCGGACACCCCGAGCCCGATCGCCCGGCCCTGGCCCAACGGCCCCTGCTCGTACGGGAAGAACCCGGCCGCTTCCCCGCCCTGCCACAGCACGGCCACCCGGGCCCGCGCCCGGACGCGGCCGACGGCGAGGGTGAACTCCGGTTCCATGAACGGGTTCGCGGGCGTGCCGGTCGAGGCGCGCAGCTCCCGCCACGCCTCCGTGTGCCCCGCGCCCAGCTCCCCCGGCGTCACGACCTTGATGCGCACATCATTCAACTCGACCCCCCAGTCCTGCTCTTGAGCTTTCAACGAGCTGCCCCGAAGAGGACGCTACCGGGCGAAATCCCGATACGACAGGGAGCGTCACGGTTCTTCTGGCGCGTGCGTCTCCGGCCGCGCGCCCCTCAGGCGAGCGCGGCCGCGACGGCCGCCTCGGCGTGCAGCCGGGTCGTGGGGAACACCGGGACCGGGCTGTCGTCCGCCCCGATCAGCAGCTCGATCTCGGTGCAGCCGAGGACGACGCCCTCGGCCCCGGAGTCGACCAGCTCGTCGATGACCTTCCGGTAGGCGGCCCGCGACTCGTCGCGCACGACGCCGAGGCACAGCTCCTCGTAGATGACCCGGTGCACCAGCGCGCGCCCTTCGGCGTCGGGCGTGAGGACGTCGAGGCCGTGCCCGGCGAGGCGTCCTCGGTAGAAGTCCTGCTCCATGGTGAAGGCGGTGCCCAGCAGACCGACGCGGGTGAGTCCGGCGGCCCGTACGGCGTCGGCGGTGGCGTCGGCGAGGTGCAGCAGCGGCACGCGGACGGCCGCCTGGACCTGACCGGCGACCTTGTGCATGGTGTTGGTGCAGATCAGCAGCAGATCGGCGCCCGCGGCCTCCAGGCCCCTGGCCGCCTCCGCCAGGATCTCGCCCGCGTGCTCCCACTCCCCCGCGGACTGCAGCTTCTCGATCTCCGCGAAGTCGACGGAGTGCAGGACGCACCGCGCCGAGTGGAGGCCGCCGAGCCGGTCCCGTACGAGCTCGTTGACGAGCCGGTAGTACTCCGCGCTGGATTCCCAGCTCATGCCGCCGATCAGCCCGATGGTTCGCATCCGCCCACTGTCGCATGTCGCGCGGCATGAACCCGGGGCCGTTGACGAGACTTGGGCCGACACCGGCCGGACCCAGGGAAGGACACCGCCATAGCCCCAGTCATCGCAGTCACCGGAGCGAGCGGCCGCGTCGGCGGCCGGGTCGCGCGCCGGCTCTCCGGCGCCGACGCCGCGACGCGGCTGATCGGCCGCGATCCGACTCGGCTGCCCGAGCTGCCGGGCGCGGTGCCCGCCCAGCCCGCCGAGTACGGCGACGGGGAGGCGATGCGGCGGGCGCTGGACGGCGCCCGGACCCTGTTCCTGGTCTCCGCGCACGAGTCGCCGGGCCGGGTGAAGGAGCACTGCACGGCGGTGGACGCGGCGGTCGCGGCGGGCGTCGAGCGGATCGTGTACGTGTCGTTCACCGGCGCGGCGCCGGACGCGACGTTCACCTTCGCCCGCGACCACTGGCACACCGAGCAGTACATCCGCTCCTGCGGGGTGCGCCACACGTTCCTGCGGGACAACCTGTATCTGGGCGCGCTCCCGGCGATGACCGGCTCCGACGGCGTGCTGCGCGGACCCGGCGGCCAGGGCCGGGTCGCCGCCGTCGCCCACGACGACATCGCCGACTCGGCGGCGGCCGTGCTGCTGGACGGCACCCGCACGCACGACAGGGTCGTGTACGACCTCACGGGGCCGGCCGCGTTCACCCTCGCGGAGGCCGCCCGGGCCCTGAGCGAGGTCTCCGGACGCGACGTCACCTACCACCCGGAGTCCCGCGAGGAGGCGTACGCCTCCCGGGCCGGCTACGGCGCCGAGGAGTGGGAGGTGACGGGCTGGGTCACCTCGTACGAGGCGATCGCCGCCGGCGAGATGGCCGGCGTCTCCGACGCCGTCCCCCGGCTGACCGGCCACCCGGCCCAGGGCCTGCGCGACTACCTGGCCGCCCACCCGAGCAGCTGGCGCCATCTGCTGCCGGGCGCGCCGTAGGGCCATGGCCGGCGGATCGGCCTCGGACAGGCAACGGCGTGCGGGCGTGCGGGCGTGCGGGCCCCTGGAGCCGCCACGGCAGCCGTGGCGGCTCTGCGCGGTCAGGCGGCGGCCAGTTCCTCGGCCACGGCCACGGCGAAGGCGTCCACGTCGTCCTCGATGGTGTCGAAGCACGTCTCCCCCTGCCGGTCCGCCGGGGCGAGCCCGAACGCCAGCCCCCAGCTCGCCGACGCCTGATACAGCTCGCCCGGGACGAGAACCAGCGCTCCGGTCAGCAGGACCATGCTGTCAGACGAGTGCCCCGTGGCCCGCGCCGAGCGCGAAGACCAGACACGACGCGCCCAGCGACCAGCCCGCCCAGCCCGCCCAGCCCGCCCAGCCCGCCCAGCGGAGCATACGGGCCGCTCCGGCGGTGGTCCTGGCCCCCTTGCTGACGACGACCTGGAACATCAGGACCAGGACCGTGTCGAGGATCAGACGGCGCGCCGGCCCGCCCGCCAGACCTGGTGCACCAGGGGGACGCCCGGGCGGTAGGCCAGATGGACATGGCTGGGGGCGTCGAGGAGGACGAGGTCGGCGCGGGCGCCGGGGGTGAGGCGGCCGACGTCCGTGCGGCGCAGGGCCGCCGCGCCGCCGGCCGTCGCGGACCACAGGGCCTCGTCCGGGGTCATCCCCATGTCCCGTACGGCCAGGGCGATGCAGAACGGCACCGAGGAGGTGAACGACGAGCCGGGGTTGCAGTCCGTCGACAGGGCGACCGTCGCGCCCGCGTCGAGGAGCCGGCGGGCGTCGGGCCACTGGGCGCGGGTGGAGAACTCGGCGCCGGGGAGGAGCGTCGCGACGGTCGAGCCGTTCGCGAGCGCGTCGACGTCGGCGTCGGTGAGGTGGGTGCAGTGGTCGGCGGACGCGGCGTCCAGCTCGACGGCGAGCTGCACACCGGGGCCGTAGGTGAGCTGGTTGGCGTGCACGCGGGGCAGCAGGCCCTTGGTCCGGCCCGCCGTGAGGACCGCCCTGGCCTGGTCGCCGTCGAAGGCGCCCTTCTCGCAGAAGACGTCCACCCAGCGGGCGTGCGGGGCGCAGGCGTCGAGCATCTCGCCGGTGACGAGCGCGACATAGGCGGCGGGATCGTCGGCGTGGTCGGGGGACACGATGTGGGCGCCGAGGAAGGTGACCTCGTCGGTGTGGCGGGCGGCGATCCGCAGGGCGCGGGCCTCGTCCTCGACGGTGAGCCCGTAGCCGGACTTGGTCTCCATGACGGTGGTGCCCTGGCGCAGGGCCTCCGCGAGATAGCGGGCGACGTGGGCGTCGAGCTGTTCGTCGGTCGCGGCGCGGGTGGCGGCGACGGTGGTGCGGATGCCGCCCGCGGCGTACGGCTGCCCGGACATACGGGCGTTGAACTCGGCGGTGCGGTCCCCGGCGAAGACGAGGTGCGAGTGGGAGTCGACGAAGCCGGGGATGACGGCCCGGCCGCCGGCGTCGAGCCGGTTGTCAGTGGCGGGTGCTTTGCTCTTCTCACCGACCCAGACGACACGGTCGCCGTCGATGACGACGGCCGCGTCCTGGATCAGTCCGAGAGGGGTTCCGTCACCGAGGGAGGGGTCGTTGGTGACCAGGCTGGCGATGTTGGTGATGACGGTGGCCGTCGCCGCGACGGCGCTGTTCGTCGTCGCGGGGGCGGGCGTCGCCGGGGCGTTGTTCGTCGTCTCGTGGCCGCTGTTCATGATGCGGGGGTCTCCTTCAGCCGTGCGGTGCGGTTCAGCGGTGCAGAGCGGCGATCGCGTCCGTCAGGGCCCGTGCCGCGTCGGGGACGGCGGCATGGACCCCGTCCCGTACGATCCGGCGGCCGCCCACGACCGTGTGGCGCACATCCGCTGCCGACCCGGCGAATACCGCTGTCTCAGCTGCCAGACGCGGCGGCGGTCCCGCTGTCCTGACGGTGTCCAGCGCGAGGGTGGTGAAGTCCGCGAGTGCGCCCGGTTCGAGTCGGCCCGCCTCGTGCCAGCCGAGCGCCGCGTGCCCGTCGGCCGTTGCGGCCCGCAGCAGGGCCGCCGCCGTCCAGTGGCCGCGGGTGCGCGAGCGCAGGCGCTCGTCGAGTTCCATGGCCCGCGCCTCCTCGAAGAGGTCGATCACCGCGTGGCTGTCGCTGCCGAGGGACAGCGGGGAGCCCGCCGCCTGGAGGGCGGGGGCGGGTCCGATGCCGTCGGCGAGGTCGCGCTCGGTCGTGGGGCACATGCAGGTGCCCGTCGCCGTGCGGCCGAGCAGCGCGATGTCGTCGTCGGTGAGGTGCGTGTTGTGGACACCGGTGGTGCGGGCGCCGAGGACGCCGTGGTCGGCGAGCAGCCGGGTCGGGGTGCGCCCGTGCGCGGCCCGGCAGGCGTCGTTCTCCGCGGTCTGCTCGGAGAGGTGGACGTGCAGGGGCGCGTTCCGGCCGGCCGCCCAGGCGGCGACCGTCGGCAGCTGGGCCGCGGGTACGGCGCGCACGGAGTGGATCGCGGCCCCGATGCGTACGTGCTCGCCGTCCTTGAGGCCGTCGGCCCGCTCGGCCCACGCGTCCGCCGTGCCGTCGCTGAAGCGCAGCTGGTGGCGGTCGGGGGCCTTGCCGAAGCCGGCGGACAGGTACGCGGTGTCGAGGAGGGTGATCCGGATGCCGGCCTCGCCGGCCGCCGCGATCAGCGCCTCCCCCATCGCGTTGGGCTCGGCGTAGGGCACGCCGCCCGGCGCGTGGTGCAGATAGTGGAACTCGCCGACGGCGGTGATGCCGGCGAGCGCCATCTCGGCGTAGACGGCGCGGGCCAGCGCGAAGTACGTGTCCGGCGTGAGCCGGGCGGCCACGTCGTACATGACCTCGCGCCAGGTCCAGAACGTGCCGGATCCGACCTGCACCGTCCCGCGCAGCGCCCGGTGGAAGGCGTGGGAGTGGGCGTTCGCCAGGCCGGGGAGGGTCAGCCCGCGCAGCACCTCCGCGCCCGGCGGCGGGGTCTCCACCCCGCCGCGTACGGCGTTGACGCGGCCGTCCGCCACGTCGAGGGCGACACCCGGTTCGACGTGGTCGCCGAGCCAGGCGTGTTCCAGCCAGTAGGTGGTCACCTGCACGCCAGGCCCTCCAGTACGTCGGCGAGTGCGAGCACCCCGGCCACGCAGTCGTCCTCGGCCGCCGACTCGGCCGGGGAGTGCGAGACCCCGGTGGGGTTGCGTACGAACAGCATGGCGGTCGGGACGGACGTGGAGAGGATTCCCGCGTCGTGTCCCGCTCCGGTGCCGAGCACGGGGACGGCGCCGCCGAGGATCTTGTTCAGCTCGTCCCGCAGGGCGTGCTCGAACTCGATCACGGGCGTGAACGACTCGCGTACGACGGCGAGGTCCACGCCGTCGCGCGCCGCGCGCTCCCGGGCCGCCTGCTCGACGGCGGCGACGACCGTGTCGAGCGTGGCCTGGTCGGGGGCGCGGGAGTCGAGCCAGCCGCGGACGAGGGACGGGATGGCGTTGACGCCGTTCGGCTCGACGGAGATCTTGCCGAAGGTGGCGACGGCGCCCGCGAGTTCCGCCTCGCGGCGGGCGGCGAGCACGGTCTCCGCGTACGTCAGCATCGGGTCGCGCCGGTCGGCGAGCCGGGTGGTGCCGGCGTGGTTGGCCTCGCCGGCGAAGTCGAACCGCCAGCGGCCGTGCGGCCAGATCGCGGACGCGATGCCGACGGCGTCGCCGGTCAGGTCCAGGGCGCGGCCCTGCTCGACGTGCAGTTCGACGAACGCGCCGATCCGGGACAGGCGTTCGGGATCGGGGCCGATGGCGGCCGGATCGTACCCGGCCGCCTCCATGGCCTGCGGCAGGCTGATCCCGTCGGCGTCCTCGAGGCCGTACGCCTTCTCGCGCGTCAGCTGCCCGGCGGCGAGCCGGGAGCCGACGCAGGCGAGCCCGAACCGGGCGCCCTCCTCGTCACCGAAGTTGGTGACGGCGACCGGGCGGGTGAACTCCGCACCCCTGCGGCGGAGTTCGTCGATCGCGGCGAAGGAGGACACGACACCGAGGGGCCCGTCGAAGGCGCCGCCGTCGGGGACGGAGTCGAGGTGCGACCCGGTGACGACGGCGTCGCCCGCGGTCACGTCCTTGTATGTGGCAGCACCCAGCCAGGCCCACTGGTTGCCGTTGCGGTCGACCTCGCAGGCGAGTCCGCGCCGCGTGGCCTGCGCCTCGAACCAGGCGCGGCAGTCGGCGTCGGCGGCGGTCCATGCGTAGCGGCGGTAGCCGCCGGTGTCGGCGTGGCGCCCGATGCCTCGCAGGTCGCGCCACATCTCGTGGAAGGAGGTGTGACCCTGCGGTGCCTTTTCACCGTTGCCCGGGGCTGCGCCCCGGCCCCCGCCCGTGGCTGCGGCCTCCCGGGCTCCGCCCGGGGCTCCGGGCGCGCGGTCCGTGCGCTCTGCCGCCGCGCCGGTGGCCGCCGGCCGTCCCGGTGGGCGCGCCCCGGGGAGCGGGCGGTCGTGGCCGCCGGGACCGACGGCGGTCATGCGTCACCCTCGCGCATCGGGATGCGGACGCCCTTCGCGTCGGAGACCGACTCCGCGATGTCGTAGCCCGCGTCGACGTGCCGGATGACGCCCATACCGGGGTCGTTGGTCAGCACCCGGCGGATCTTCTCGCCCGCGAGCTTGGTGCCGTCCGCGACCGACACCTGGCCCGCGTGGATGGAGCGGCCCATGCCGACGCCGCCGCCGTGGTGGAGGGAGACCCAGGACGCGCCGGACGCGACGTTCACCATCGCGTTGAGCAGCGGCCAGTCCGCGATCGCGTCGGAGCCGTCGAGCATCGCCTCGGTCTCGCGGTACGGGGAGGCGACGGAGCCGCAGTCGAGGTGGTCGCGGCCGATCGCCAGCGGGGCCGCCAGCTCGCCGCTCGCCACCATGTCGTTGAAGCGTTCGCCGGCGCGGTCGCGCTCGCCGTAGCCCAGCCAGCAGATCCGCGCCGGCAGTCCCTGGAAGTGGACCCGCTCGCCGGCCATCTTGATCCAGCGGTGCAGGGACGCGTTTTGAATGGACTCAGCCTCCGGGAAGAGGTCGAGCATCGCCTTGTCGGTCTTCGCGATGTCCGACGCCTCGCCCGACAGGGCCGCCCAGCGGAAGGGGCCCTTGCCCTCGCAGAACAGCGGCCGGATGTACGCCGGGACGAAGCCGGGGAAGGCGAAGGCCCGGTCGTATCCGGCCAGTCGCGCCTCGCCGCGGATCGAGTTGCCGTAGTCGAAGACCTCGGCGCCCGCGTCCATGAAGCCGACCATGGCCTCCACGTGCCGGGCCATCGACTCGCGGGCGCGGGTGGTGAAGCCGGCCGGGTCCTTGGCCGCGTAGGAGGCCATGTCGTCGAAGTCGACGCCGGCCGGGAGGTAGGAGAGCGGGTCGTGGGCCGAGGTCTGGTCGGTCACGATGTCGATGGGCGCGCTCTCGGCGAGCATCCGGGGCAGCAGTTCCGCGGCGTTGCCGAGCAGGCCGATGGAGAGCGGGCGGCGGGCGTCCCTGGCCTCGACGGCGAGGGACAGCGCGTGTTCGAGGGAGTCGGCGCGCACGTCCAGGTAGCGGTGCTCGATGCGGCGCTCGATGGCGCGCGGGTCGCAGTCGACGCAGATGACGACGCCGTCGTTCATGGTGACGGCGAGCGGCTGGGCGCCGCCCATGCCACCGAGGCCGGCGGTCAGCGTGATCGTGCCGGCGAGCGTGCCGTTGAACTTCTTGGCGGCGACGGCGGCGAAGGTCTCGTAGGTGCCCTGGAGGATGCCCTGCGTGCCGATGTAGATCCAGGACCCGGCGGTCATCTGCCCGTACATGGTCAGGCCGAGCTGTTCGAGGCGGCGGAACTCCTCCCAGTTCGCCCAGTCGCCGACCAGGTTGGAGTTGGCGATGAGGACGCGCGGGGCCCATTCGTGGGTCTGCATGACGCCGACGGGGCGGCCGGACTGGACGAGCATCGTCTCGTCCTGCTTGAGGGTCCGGAGCGTGCGCACCATCGCGTCGAAGGAGCGCCAGTCGCGGGCCGCCTTGCCGGTGCCGCCGTAGACGACGAGCTTGTCGGGGTGCTCGGCGACCTCGGGGTCGAGGTTGTTCTGCAGCATCCGGAGGGCGGCCTCCTGCTGCCATCCCAGGGTGCTCAGCTCGCTGCCGCGCGGTGACCGTACGGGGCGGGGTCCTGACATGGCGATGCCTCCTCGCGAGAATGTGTCGATTTTCTATTCACATACTCGCTTCCTGAATAGACGTAGTCAACAGCTGCGGCGCGACCCGCCGGATGATTGGCTGGCCGGCATGACTGCCGACCGCCGGAACCTGGCCGTGAGAGCGGCCGTGGAACAGGGACTTCTCACCGAGGAACAGCCCGTGACCGCCCTGCTCGACGTGGCGGGTATCCGCTCGTCCGTGGCGGAGCTGCGGACCGCTTTCGCCACCGTCACCGACGCACCGGTGCTGCACGCCTTCGCCGTCAAGGCCGCCCCGCTGGTGCCCGTCCTGGCGCTGCTGCACGCGGAGGGCATGGGCGCGGAGGTCGCCAGCCCCGGGGAACTGGCCCTGGCGCGGGCCGCGGGGCTGCCGCCGGAGCTGATCGTGCTCGACTCCCCCGCCAAGACCGCCACCGAGCTGCGGGAGGCCCTGGACCTCGGCATCGCCGTCAACGCGGACAACTGGCAGGAGATCGCCCGCGTCGACGCCCTGCTCGGCGCGGGGCCGTCCGCCTCACCACTGGGCCTGCGGGTGAATCCGCAGGTCGGGGGCGGCTCGATCGGAGCCCTCTCGACGGCCACCCCGACCTCCAAGTTCGGCGTCGCCCTGTGCGACGAGGGCGCCAGGGACCAGGTCGTACGCGCCTTCCTCGACCGCCCCTGGCTGACCCGGCTGCACGCCCACTCCGGCTCCCAGGGCATGCCGCTGGCCCGGATGACGCAGGGCATCCTCGCGGTGTACGACCTCGCGGAGGAGATCAACGCGGCGGCGGGCCGGCAGCAGATCGACACCGTCGACATCGGCGGCGGCCTGCCGGTCAACTTCGCCTCCGACGACCACACGCCCACCTTCACCGAGTACGCCGCCCTGCTCAAGGAGCGCGTCCCCGGACTGCTCGACGGCAGATACGGCCTGGTCACCGAGTTCGGCCGTTCGCTGCTCGCCAAGCACGGCACGGTCCTCGCCCGGGTCGAGTACGCCAAGACCGCCGGGTCCAGGCCGATCGCGGTCACCCACGCGGGCGTCCAGGTCGCCACCCGTACCGTCTACGACCCGCTGTCCTGGCCGCTGCGCATCGCCGCGTACGACGCCAAGGGCCGGCCCAGGACGGGCCCCGGGGTCGACCAGGACGTCGCGGGCCCTGCCTGCTTCGCCGGCGACCTGCTCGCGGAGCGGCGCTCGCTGCCTCGACTGGAGGCGGGCGACGTCATCGCAGCACTCGACACCGGCGCGTACTACTTCTCCAGCCACTACGGCTACAACAGCCTGCCGAGGACCGCCGTGCACGGCTTCACCGCGGGACCCGACGGCGGGGTGCGGTTCGCCGCCGTACGGGAGGCCCAGAGCGTCGAGGCCATCGTCGCGGAGTCCGGCGGCGCGCAGCGGGACGCGCTGCTCGGCTGACCGCCGGGCGGAACCGGACGTCCCGCGCAACGAGCGCGATTGTCACAGGCCGGTGCTTCCATGGACGCATGACTACCAAGAGCGTCGTCGTCGAGCGCCTGGTCCTGGCGCCTCCGGAGACCGTGTGGCGCGCGCTGACCGACGTCCAGGGCTGGGAGAGCGTGCTCAGCGGCGTGGAGCGGATCGAGGTGCTCTCCAGCGGCCCCTTCGGCGTCGGCACCCGGTGGCGCGAGACGCGGCGGATGATGGGCAAGGAGGCCACGGAGGAGATGTGCGTGACGGCCTGCGAGCCTCCCGAGCGCTATGTGGTGGAGGCCGATTCGCAGGGCACGCACTACGTCTCGGAGTGCAGGCTGCTGACGGCGGGGCCGGAGACGACCACGGTCCGGCTCTCCTTCGGCGCGGAGCCGCCCGGCGGCTTCATGGGCGTGCTCGCCAAGCTCCTCGGCGGCCTCGGCGCCAGGGCGGTGCGCAAGGCGCTGGCCGGCGACCTCGATGACGTGGCCGCCGCCGTCGAGCGCCGCGGCGCCTGACCGGGGCCTGCCCCCGGCAGGCCCGCCACGGGCGTCACGGTGGGGTGCCGAAGAGGCGCGCGGCAGACCTTATCGGGCGCTGGCATGTTCCGCTGGAAAATGCCAGAACTGCCCCCCCGGAGGGGGCACGTTGAGTAACCTCTCCGTCACTGCCGCGTTCGTGCGCGGCACACCGAGGCGGGGAGGGGAGTCCGCGTGCCCGGAATCGACGAGTGTCTGCTGCAAGCCATGGTGGTGCCGGGGGCCCGGGGAGCCTCCATCGTGGACTGGACCAGCGGGCTCGCCCTCGGCGCCGTCGGGGAGACCCCCGGCGGCGACCACGAGGCGACCGCGGCGGAGACGGCCGAACTCGCCAGGATGGCCGCCGAGTACCCGACGTTCGCGCCCGACGAGACCCCGGAGCCCGACGGGGCCAAGGGGTTGCCCGTCGAGGACCTGATCGTCACCACCCGCACCGGCTACCACGTGATGCGGTTCGTGGAGACCACGTTCGACAGCAGTGTGTTCCTGCATCTGTGGCTCGACCGGGACACCGGCAATCTGGCGCTCGCCCGGCTGCGCCTCGCGGACCTCGCAGAACGGCTGGTCCTCGGATGACCGCGGCGGCCAGGGCCGTCTCCCCCATGCTCGTACGGCTGGCGGAGGAACGGGCCACCGGCGTCCTGGTCCGTGACCACGGCGTCCTCTACCTCGCCGACGGCGAGGTGGTGCACGCGGAGAGCCCGGCCGCGCCCGGCCTCGACGTCCTGCTGACGGCCGGCGGCCACCTCGCGCCCGAGGGGTGGGAGGAGGCCGTCGCCAGGGCCGGCGCACGCCGCGAGGTGGCGCGCTTCCTCGTCGAGAGCGGCCGGGTCACCGACGGCGCGATGGAGATCTGCCACCTCGGCGCCCTCCACGACGCCGCCTTCTTCGCACTCTCCCCCGGCAGCGGGCCGACCCGTTTCCGCTACGGCGTCGCGCACTGGATCGGCAGGGTGCGTCCCGTACCCGCCGCGGCCGTCGTGCGGGAGGCGCGGCGGCGGCGCGGCCTGCTCGACTCCGTGTGGCCGCACCCGGAGGTGGACACCGCGCCCCTGCGGCGCCGGCCGCGCGGCCACGGCGCGTGCGTCGCCACCCGCCGGCAGCGGACGCTGCTGGATCTCGCCGACGGTGTGCGCACCCCCTCGGCGATCGCGCGGGCCGCCGGCCGGCCCGCCTTCAACACCCTGGTCGAGGTACGGCGGATGGCGGCCGCCGGGCTCGTCGAGACGCCCGCTTCTGCCGAAGCGCCCGCCCCGGCCCCCCTGCCCGACTGGGTCGCCGCCTTCTCCGCCGACCCGGACATCGCCCTGTTACGCCGACTCCGCGACGCTCTGGAGGCAAGCCTGTGACACCTCGCACGACCCACCGGGCCCTGCGCACACCGTCATGAGGCGCGTTTTGCGGCAGCGTGCCGAGAGGAGACAGCTCATGACGGCCGAGACCGAGGTGCTCGGTGAACTCAGAAGGCTGCGCGCCCGCGTGCCGCAGCTGACCGGTGTGCTCGCCGCGAGCGTCGACGGCCTGGTCCTGGCGACGGACACCGCGGAGGCCGAGAGCGTCGCCGCGCTCACCGCCGCCGCGCTCGGAGTCGCGATGCGGCTGACGGAGACCACCGGGCAGGGCGGCTTCAAGGAGCTGCTCGTCCGGGGCGATGCGGGTTACGTCGCCACCTACGCGGCCGGCTCGTCGGCCGTGCTCACCGTACTGGCCGAGCCGCGCATCAACGTGGGCCGGCTCCACCTCGAGGCCCGCCGCGCCTGCACCCGTATCGGGGCACTGGTGGACGCGGCCCTCGAACGACCCCAGGAGGCCTGACCGATGGCCGCCGACGCCCCCACGGATCCCCCCGCGCGAAACCGCGCCGCGACCCCCCGCACCACGACCGCCCGCACCAGATCCAACGCGAGAAGCAACGCCGGAACGACAACCGACCGACGGAAGGAACGTGCGCCTGCCATGGCCAACACCGAGACCGCGCTCAAGGAAGCAACCACCATCGAGGGCGCCATCGGCGCAGCCCTCGTCGACTACACCAGCGGCATGGCGCTGGGCACCATCGGCGGCGGCAAGGACCTCGACCTGACCGTCGCGGCCGCCGGGAACACCGACGTGGTCCGCGCCAAGGTCCGCACCATGGAGCACCTGGGCCTCAAGGACGAGATCGAGGACATCCTGATCACCCTCGGCTCGCAGTACCACCTGATCCGCCTGATGAAGAGCCGCGGCGCCAACGGCCTCTTCCTGTACCTGGCGCTGGACAAGGACCGCGCGAACCTGGCGATGGCCCGCCACCAGCTGAAGAAGATCGAGTCCGAGCTGGAGGTCTGAGCCGGCCCCCGCCTCAGCTCCGGCGACGCCGTGCCCCTCCGGGCGCGGCGTCGCCGGCGGCGATCCCCGTCGTACGGAATCCCTTGACGGGCTTGCCGACCGCGCCCTTGGCCACCCAGTCGGTACGCATCCACAGCAGCGTCTCCGCGACGCGCTCACGGCGGCCCAGCCACACGGCCTTGAGCCACAGGCCCGCCCCGGCGCCCGCGAGTACCGCTCCGCCCGCGGCGGGCAGGACCAACGAGCTCGCCAGGGCGGCCAGGAAGACGAGCAGCAGCCACCAGCGGCGGGCCCGCCGCACCACCCGCAGCGTCACCCGGCGGTCCTGGAGCACGTCGTGCCGTCCGGCACGGGTCGCACAGCCCGCGAGATGCGTGTAACGGCGGCGCCTGGCCAAAGCGACCCCGGCGGCGGTGACCAGGAACAGCGCGGCCCCGGTCAGGACGCCGATCCGGCGTCCGGTGAGCCCGGGCAGCAGCAGCCCCGTACCGGCGGCGACAATCCCCAGCCACCACAGGGGCGCCGCCCCGGCTCTCACGACCACCGCCACCCGCGCCAGCGACTGCGTCCCGCGCCCCACGTCCGTGCTCCCTCCGAGAGATCCAATGCCGTGGGCGCGGAGATTAGCGGCCGTATCTGAACGCCGTCTGAGAAACGGCCCGATCCGAGCGCATGCCTGTCCTCACTCCGCGAAGAGACCGCGCTCCGCCGCCTGAGCGTCGAAGTCCTCCAGGCGGGCCTGTGCGTCCGGCAGACCGTCGCACAGCGCCTCCAGCAGGACCCGCCCGAGCAGCATCGGCGCGCACGCCGTGTCGAAGGCCAGACCGGTGCCGACGGCCGCCGGGATCAGCAGATCGCTGTGGGCGGCCACCGGGGCGAACGCCGAGTCGGCGACCGTCACCACCGTCAGACCGGCCGACCGCGCGTACGCCAGGGCCTCCACGACCTCCTTCGGGTGGCGCGGCAGGGCGAAGCACAGCAGCGCGCTCGCCCCGGCCCGCCGCGCCGCGTCGATCCGGTCGGCGAGCATCGAGCCGCCCTCGTCGAGGAGCCGTACGTCCGGGTGCACCTTGGCCGCGAAGTAGGCGAACCCGCGGGCCTGCGACGACGCGGCCCGCAGCCCCAGCACCGGCAGCGGCCGGGACGCCGCGAGCAGCCGGCCGGCCCGCTCGACGGCCGCCGGCTGCGCGAGCATCTCGGCGAGGTGCCGCAGATTCTCGATCTCCGCGTGCACGGCCTGCTGGTACTCGTTGTACGTGTCGCCGTCGTCCGGCGTCTCCGGCGGTACGACCTCGCGCAGATGCCTTCTCAGCGCGGGATAGCCGTCGAACCCGAGCGCGACGGCGAAGCGGGTGACGGACGGCTGGCTGACCCCGGCCAGCTCCGCGAGCTCCACGCTGGACAGGAACGGCACATCGGCGGCCCGGCGCACCATGCAGTGCGCGATACGGCGCTGGGTGGGTGTGAGCCGATGCCCCTCGAACAGCTGCTGCAGTCGTGCGGCAGGGCTGTCGCTCATGCCATCCCCCTCGTCCCGGCTCGCCTATTCAGTCAACAAGAACTCTGCATGACGATATGCAGCCGGGGCAAGGCGGGCAGGGGGCGCACGGCTCGCAAGCGCGACCGACGGCTCGGGATGCGTGCGGCTCCAGGAACTCCAGCCGGTGGCCGACCTTGTCGTAGGCGTAGAAGCGGTCGTGGCCGGGAACGCGTCGTCCCACGTCACCTCGTGGCCGGACGCCTCCAGCCGCTCGGCGAGGTCCCGCAGGGAGCGGACCAGGATGCCCGGATGCGCCTTGCGCGCGGGCGAGAAGTCCTGCTCGGCACCGAGATGGACCTCGAGGCCCCCGCCACGGAACCAGCAGCCGCCGCGGGCGCCGGCGTCGGCTTCTCCGGCTCGACCATGCCGAGGACGTCTCCCCAGAAGCTCCGGCACAGGTCCTCGGCGCCGGCGGCACGGCGAGCCGCACATGGTGCGGGCCGCGGAAGATGTGGTCGGCGGTGTTCCCGGTGCTCATGGCGTCCCCCCTGCGAAACAAGGACGGCGTCCGTCTGCCCAAGGCTGCCGCAGCCGCCCGGCGCGGTTCCGGCTGTCCCCGGGGGCAAGACGGGGGCTACCCCCACTGACGCGGCGGCTCCGCCGGCCGTAGCTTCGGTCTCATGGAAGCCCGCGACCCTGAGCTCAAGAAGGAGCTCGACGCCACCCTGCACGCCCGCCGCGACCTGGGAGAGGAGTACGACTCCGCGCTCGTCGAGTCGTTTCTCGAGAAGGTCGAGCAACGACTCGACGCCACGGTCGACCGCCGCGTCCGCCGTCAGGTCGCCGAACAGCGGACGGCCGCGGCCCGCACCCCCGGGCGGCAGCGGTCCGGCGACAACTTCGGCGAGCGCTTCGGATTCGGCATCGTCACGATGATCCTCGCCGTCCCGCTCTCGGCGATCGGCGTGGCCAACGCCGGCCTGGCCGGTCTCGTCGTCACCTGGCTCGGCATCGTCGGCGTGAACGTGGCCCACGCGGCGCACGCCTGGCCCTGGCAGCAGCGCAAGTCCCGTGACACCGGGTCCGACTGGAGCGACTGACCGCCCGTCACGGACGGACGGCCGCGTGCACGGGGGCGCGAAGACTGGACGCGGGGACCGCCGCACCCCCGGCCCGAAGGCCGGAGGCCGGGACGACAGCGGTCCCCGCGTGGGACACGGGCCGGGTCAGGACCGGCCTGTCGTGTCCGGGGCGTCCGTGGAGTCCGGGAGCCGCTCCGGAAGTCCTGTGACGCCGCCAGTGGTGCCGGCCGGGGTACCTGCCCGGTCCCCCCGCCGACATCCATCACTGTGCCGGACACGTGTTAAGCGGGTGCTGCGCGGACGTGACGCGCTCGTACCTCTTGCGCGCCCATTGCGGATACGGACCTGCGGACCGGACTACTTGGCGCCCTTGGCGAGGAACGCCAGCAGGTCCTGACGGCTCACCACACCCGTCGGCTTGCCCTCGACCAGCACGATCGCCGCGTCCGCCGAGCCGAGCACCGACATCAGGTCGGCCACCGGCTCGCCGGAGCCGACCTGCGGCAGCGGGGCCGACATGTGCTTCTCCAGCGGGTCGCCCAGCGACGCGCGCTGCGTGAACAGCGCGTCCAGCAGCTCCCGCTCGACGACGGAGCCGATGACCTCCGCGGCCATCACGTCCGGGTGACCGGCGCCCGGCTTGACGATCGGCATCTGGGAGACGCCGTACTCGCGCAGCACCTCGATGGCCTGACCGACGGTCTCCTCCGGGTGCATGTGCACCAGGCTGGGGATGCCGCCGTGCTCCTTGTCGCGCAGGACGTCGCCGACGTTCGAGGCGCCCTCGCCCTCGAGGAAGCCGTAGTCGGCCATCCACTCGTCGTTGAAGATCTTGCTCAGGTAGCCGCGGCCGCTGTCGGGCAGCAGCACGACCACGACGTCGTCGGGGCCCAGCCGCTCGGCGACGCGCAGCGCCGCGACGACCGCCATGCCGCAGGAGCCGCCCACCAGCAGGCCCTCCTCCTTGGCGAGGCGGCGCGTCATCTGGAAGGAGTCCTTGTCGGACACGGCGACGATCTCGTCGGTCACGGTCCGGTCGTACGCGGACGGCCAGAAGTCCTCACCGACGCCCTCGACGAGGTACGGACGGCCGGAGCCGCCCGAGTAGACGGAGCCCTCCGGGTCCGCGCCGATGATCTTGACCTTGCCGTCGCTGACCTCCTTCAGATACCGCCCGGTGCCGGAGATCGTGCCGCCGGTGCCGACGCCGGTGACGAAGTGCGTGATCCGCCCGTCCGTCTGGTCCCACAGCTCGGGACCGGTGGTCTCGTAGTGCGAGCGCGGGTTGTTCGGGTTGGAGTACTGGTCGGGCTTCCAGGCGCCCGGCGTCTCCCGGACCAGCCGGTCGGAGACGTTGTAGTACGAGTCCGGGTGCTCAGGGTCGACGGCCGTGGGGCACACGACGACCTCGGCCCCGTACGCACGCAGCACATTGATCTTGTCGGTCGACACCTTGTCCGGGCAGACGAAGATGCACTTGTAGCCCTTCTGCTGGGCCACGATGGCAAGTCCGACGCCGGTGTTGCCGCTCGTCGGCTCGACGATCGTGCCGCCGGGCTGGAGGGCGCCGCTCTCCTCCGCCGCCTCGATCATCCTCAGCGCGATCCGGTCCTTCACCGACCCGCCGGGGTTGAAGTACTCGACCTTGGCGAGGACGGTCGCCGAAATGCCTGCGGTCACGTTGTTCAGCTTCACCAGCGGGGTGTCGCCGACAAGACTGATCATCGAGTTGTGGATACGCACAATGTTCTCCGGGGTCTCCGTGATGGTTCGCCCAGCGTAAGCGGGCGGACGCGGGATTGGGCGACGGTCGCTACGGGGCAGTTAGCTCATGTACAGCGACGAGGCCCGCGAGGGCCGCAGCCCCATGCGGCGGCTGCGGCCCCGCGGGCTGCGAGGAGGTGGCTCGGACTGTGTCGAGAGCGAGGGTGGCGCGGCGCATCGCGGCCGGCGCGGCATACGGCGGGGGCGGCATCGGGCTGCTCGGAGCGGCCGGACTGGGCCTGGTCATGGCCGAGGTCCACCTGGCGAAACGCACGGTCGGCGGGGGCCGTGCCCCGATCCCGCCGCGCGGCGACGGTCTGTACGGGCTCGCCTTCGGCCGGGAGAACCCGCTGCGCCTCGGCATCCTCGGCGACTCGACCGCGGCCGGCCAGGGCGTCCGCCGCGCGGGCCAGACCCCCGGGGCGCTGCTGGCCTCGGGCCTCGCGGCGGTGGCGGAACGACCGGTGGAGGTCCGCAACATCGCGCTCCCCGGGGCGCAGTCCGACGACCTGGAGCGCCAGGTCACCCAGCTCCTCGCGGACCGGAGCCGGACACCGGACGTCTGCGTCATCATGATCGGCGCGAACGACGTCACCCACCGGATGCCGCCGACCCAGTCCGTGCGGTATCTGGCCTCCGCGGTGCGCCGGCTGCGCACGGCGGGCACCGAG
Organism: Streptomyces sp. NPDC006294; assembly: GCF_042870895.1. Lineage (NCBI taxonomy): Bacteria > Bacillati > Actinomycetota > Actinomycetes > Kitasatosporales > Streptomycetaceae > Streptomyces > Streptomyces sp. NPDC006294. Next base: position 78,894 of record NZ_JBIAHV010000015.1, on the reverse strand, counting down.
GTCGTCGTCGGCACCTGCCCCGACCTGGGGACGATCGAGCCGGTCTACCAGCCGCTGCGCTGGATGGCCCGCCGGGTGAGCCGGCAACTGGCCGCGGCGCAGACCATCGTGGTCGTGGAGCAGGGCGGGCGCACGGTCTCGCTGGGCGACCTGCTGGGGCCGGAGTTCGCGGCGAACCCGCGGGAGATGTTCGGCGTCGACAGCTACCACCCGTCGGCGGAGGGGTACGCGACGGCGGCGATGGCGGTGCTGCCGACGCTGTGCGCGGTGCTCGGCCTGTGGCCGGAGACGGACGCGCTGGACGCGGACCGGGACGAGGACATGCTGCCCGTGGCGCGGGCGGCCGCGACGGCGGCGTCCGAGGCGGGTACGGAGGTCACGGGGGCGCGCGCTCCGTGGGCCCTCCTCAAGCACCGCCGACGCCGCCGCCTCCCCGCGACGTCGGACGCCCCACCGTCCACGACGTCGTCCGCACAGCCGAAGGAGGACCGCGTGGGCCCGACGTGAGCCCCTGGCGCCCGTGGCGCCTGCGGCGGGCGTGTTCCCCTCCCCGCCCCTTCCCGTTACCGGGCTCCGCCCGGACCCGCGCCTCAAGCGCCGGCGAGGCTGGAACTTGCCGGTCTCGTCGGGGCTCCGCCCCGAACCCCGCGCCTCCCCCCTACGGCCTGGCGGCCGTGGGTGCGGGTACCTCCCACGCCGCCATGCGTAGCGGAGTGCCCCCAGCGAGGCTGGAAGTGTCCGGTTGGGCCGGGTGGCCGCGCAGCGGCAAATCAAGCCCGGCCTGGGGGTACCACCCACGGCCCCAGGCCGTAGGGGGAGATTGAGGCCACCGCGCGAAGCGCGGTACCGGGCCCGGGCGGAGCCGGGCCCGGTACCCGGAGGGCGGGTACGGGCCCGGGGCCTGCCCCGGTTCGGGAAGGGGCGGGGAGGGGAAAAAGTCCTTGGGCGCAGGAATAAGCAAGCGCCCGCTTAGAAAAGAGGCCCGCATCACACCTCGCGCACAGTGACCCACGCCGTACGTCCGGGTAACTTCCCAACCAGCCCTTCCGTCTTACCCTCATGGAGCCGTGATGCCTGAAGCCGTGATCGTCTCAGCAGCCCGTTCCCCGATCGGCCGGGCCTTCAAGGGCTCGCTCAAGGACATTCGTCCCGACGACCTGACCGCAGAGATCATCCAGGCCGCGCTCGCCAAGGTGCCCGAACTGGACCCGCGCGACATCGACGACCTGATGCTCGGCTGCGGCCTGCCCGGCGGCGAGCAGGGCAACAACCTGGGCCGCATCGTGGCCGTGCAGATGGGGATGGACCACCTTCCCGGCTGCACCGTCACCCGCTACTGCTCCTCCTCGGTCCAGACGTCCCGCATGGCGCTGCACGCCATCAAGGCCGGCGAGGGCGACGTCTTCATCTCCGCCGGTGTGGAGACGGTGTCCCGGTTCGTGAAGGGCAACTCCGACAGCCTGCCGGACACGCACAACCCGTTCTTCGCCGACGCGGAGGCCCGTACCGCCGCCGTCGCCGAGTCCGAGGGCTCGACCTGGAGCGACCCGCGCGAGGACGGCCTCGTCCCGGACGCGTACATCGCCATGGGGCAGACCGCGGAGAACCTGGCGCGCAGCAAGGGCATCACCCGCCAGGACATGGACGAGTTCGGCGTCCGGTCGCAGAACCTCGCGGAGGAAGCCATCAAGAACGGCTTCTGGGAGCGCGAGATCACCCCCGTCACGACGCCCGACGGCACCGTCGTCAGCAAGGACGACGGCCCCCGCGCCGGCGTGACCCTGGAGGGCGTGCAGGGCCTCAAGCCCGTCTTCCGCCCCGACGGGCTCGTCACGGCCGCCAACTGCTGCCCGCTGAACGACGGCGCCGCCGCGCTCGTCATCATGAGCGACACGAAAGCCCGGGAGCTCGGCCTGACCCCGCTCGCCCGGATCGTGTCGACCGGCGTCTCCGGCCTCTCCCCGGAGATCATGGGCCTCGGCCCGGTCGAGGCGTCCAAGCAGGCGCTGAAGCGTGCCGGCCTGACCACCTCGGACATCGACCTGGTCGAGATCAACGAGGCGTTCGCCGCGCAGGTCATCCCGTCCTACCGCGACCTCGGCTTCGACCTGGACAAGGTCAACGTCAACGGCGGCGCGATCGCGGTCGGCCACCCCTTCGGCATGACGGGCGCGCGGATCACCACCACGCTCATCAACAGCCTCCAGTTCCACGACAAGCAGTTCGGTCTGGAGACCATGTGCGTGGGCGGCGGCCAGGGCATGGCCATGGTGATCGAGCGGCTGAGCTGAGCCGGAGCGGAGGGCAGGGGCCACCCGACCCACTCGACCTGCGGCTCCGCCGCGCGGCGAGGGTGGCACCTGCCCGCAGCGGTGGCGAAGCGAACGCGACCAACAGATCGAGCGCCTGAGCTGAACCGGGCCGAGGCCGGACCGGACGCCGCGGGTCCGGATCTCAGTTCGTGACTGAATCTCCCCCAGGATGTGACCTATCTCCTGGGGGAGACCCTTTTCCCAGGTCACAGGGGCCACACCACTGAACCCCGGGCACAAAGACCTGTCCAATTCGTGACGTAATGCACTGACAGGGGGCGCGGGTCCATCGCAAGCTGATGTAGAAGTCGGGGGGATCCGATTGAAACCGGGAGTAAGTCAGTGAGCGCCATGTCTCTTGCCCTGCTGCTGACCACGGCCGCCGCCACGGCCGTGGGCGCCGCTGCCCTGCACGCCGCCCACGGGCTCCGTAAGCAGGTAGCCGCCCTCAGGTCAGAGCTCGCCGCGTCGTCCGTGCCCGCCCCGATCGCCGCCGTGCCCCAGGCCCGCACCAGTGAGGCCGCCGAGATACGCGCGGCCGTCGCCGAGGCGCTCGCCGAGGAGCGGGAGCGTGAGCTCGCCGAGGCGCGGGCCTTCTGGGCCGCGCAGGAGGCCCGCGACGCCGCGGACGCCTCCGCGCGCTACTCGGGCGAGGGCTCCACGTCCGCGCTCGGCGGCCTGTCCGGCATCGGCGACGAGATCCCGCCGTTCTACGTCCCGCGCCAGGCCGACTTCGTCGGCCTGGAGTCGATGGACCTGGACGCGGCCGAGGGCTTCGACGCGCTCGACGACATGGCGGACCTGCCCGAGGTGACCGAGTTCGCCGAGGACTCCCCCGAGCTGGCCGCGGCCCGCCGCCGCCACCCCTCGCACCCCGACTTCGTGCCGGTGCAGACGCCGGTCGTCACCGACCACGAGCGCACCGTGTCCAAGCTCGAGGAGCTGGCCGACACGGGCACCGAGCTGGCGGACGTCCGCCCCGGCCCGCTGGGCACCCTGGACGTGTACGTCTTCGCCGACGGTACGACCCTGTGCATGACGCCGGGCCACCGCGAGACCGCGGAGCGCCTCGCCGACTCGCTGCGCGCGGGCGACGCCCCGGTGCTGCTGGGCGGGTCCGGAGTGTCCGGCGCGTACGCGCTGACCTTCTCCTGCGGCGAGGAGAGCGTGTACATCCTCGCCGACCGCGTGATCGCGTCCCACTGACCGGCCCGGGCCGATGGGCCGCGTCCCCCTGACCCGCCCCCGGCCCCACCGCCCGACCGCCCCGCCCCCACCGCGGCGGCAGGTCTACAGACCCGACCGCCGCGCCGCCGACCGCACCAGCTCGGCGGCCTCGTCAACCGCGGGTGACCCCGCCGGAACCGAACGAAGCGCCTCGGCCAAATCGCTCGCCGCCACCAGCACCTGGTCCGCGACCGCGAAGACCCCGGCGTCCGGCATGGTCCTCGGCTCCCGCCCGGGCTCCTCGAGCCGCTGGGCCCGCACGGACAGTTCCCTGGCCAGAGCCAGTGCCTCCGCCGCCGCGCCCCTCTGCAGCCGGCTCTGCGGCGCGGCCCGCAGACGGTCCGCGAAGCGCTCCGCCGCACCGGTCAGTTCCGTCGTTTCAAGCACGCCGCGACCCTACGCGGCCGCGCGGGACTGTTGCCAATACGCGGCCGCTCAGGCACGGTGGCGTGAAGAGCACACGCGCAATGCGTCCGGAGGCGCCGATGTCCCAAGTCTTCTCCGAAGAGACCCACCGAAATCTGCTCTCCAGAATCCCCGAGTGCACCGGTCGTGCCGTCTCCGACTGGCTTCGCACCGTCGAGGAAGGACCGTCTCTCTTCAACTTCGAGGAGAAGGTCAGCTGGCTCCGGGGCGAACACAACCTCGCCTACGGCCATGCCAAAGCGATCATCCATGAGTACGACCTGAGGCGCGCCGCGCGCAAGCTGCTCTAGACGCTTCAGGTGCCGCACACGACGGAAGGGCCCGCAGGCAGTGCCTGCGGGCCCTTCGTGCGGCTGTCACCCGGCGCTGCGGCCGGGCGGCGGGCCGGCTAGTCGTCGCCGCTGAAGATCGCCACCAGGCGCAGCATCTCCAGGTAGATCCAGACCAGCGTCACCGTGAGACCGAAGGCCGCGAGCCAGGACTCCTGACGCGGGGCGCCGTAGGCGATGCCGTCCTCGACCTCCTTGAAGTTCAGGGTCAGGAAGAAGCAGCCGATCAGGATGGCCAGGATGCTCACGATCGCGCCGAGCGGACCGAAGTCGCGCAGGCCGCCGTTCTCGGCGACGCCGAAGATCACGAGCAGCAGGTTGACCGCCAGCACGGCGATGAAGGCCAGTGCGATGGTCATACCGATCCGGGCGTACCGTGCGGTGACCCGGATCCAGCGCTGCTTGTAGACGAACAGCATCGCGCCGGTGACGGCCATGGTGCCGACCACCGCCTGGAACGGGGCCCCGTCCCAGCGGCGGTTGAACATCTCGCTGATCACGCCGAGGAAGATGCCCTCGAAGGCCGCGTAGGTCAGGATCAGCGCGGGCGACGGCGTCCGCTTGAAGGACTGGACGATCGCGAGGACGAAGGCCACGAGGGCCGAGCCGATGGCGATCCCGTAACTCGTGGGCGACACCGGCAGCAGGGCCCATGCGAGGACCGCGCCGAGAACCACGGTGCCCAGCGTCATGCCCGTGCGCGTGACGACGTCGTCCATCGTCATGACGTCCGTACGGACCGGTGCGGGGGCGCCGGGCTGCGTGCCCGCCGGGGCGTAGGGGTTGGTCGCGTACGGGGTGCCGGCGCCCTGGGCGTAGGGGTTCGTTCCTACGGCGGGGCCCCCGGCCTGCGGCTGCTGCTGCGCGTTGAAGCCGGCGTAGCCGCTGTCGCGGCTGAACCCCCGTCGCGAGAAGACCGGGTTGCTGCTCCTCATCTCACTCCTCCTTGGCCACCGTGCGCGGCCTAGAAGTCAAGAGTAATGGGCAAGCAAAGGGAACGCCCTAGTGCTCGGGGAGGATCTTTCCGAGATCGTGACACAGAGCGCCCCCGGAGACGGCCGGCGCGGCGGGGGGCGGTGGGGCGTCGGGTGCCCGGAGCCGGACTTGAACCGGCACGCCCCGAGGGGCAGCGAGGTTTAAGCTCGCCGTGTCTGCATTCCACCACCCGGGCATGGCGCGAGGGCTCCGCGTCGGATCACGAGCCTATCGGTGCGGACCGCTCCGACTTATGGCCGTTGGCCCGATCTTGACTGGTTCCAGGGGCTCCTGAGGGGGCGTCAGGCCAGGTAGGAGGGTATTCGAGCCCCCCTCACGACGCACGGAACCAGGGCCTGGGGCATCCGGGATTGACGGAAAAGCGCCGTCCGCTCCCCGACGGCCCCTCAGGGAGCCCGTCATCCCAAAGGAGGAGGAACGTGACGCCCGGTCCGACCCAAGGCGGCCACGGGAACGGGTACCGGGACTGACGATTTGCGGCGCCGGCGCGGACAGGATGGTGACGTCCCCGACAGTCCGCCCCCGACAGGAGCTCCTCTCGTGACCACCACCCCCATCGCTCAGCGCGCCACCGCAGTGGCGGCCCGCGCCACGGACCTGTCCAAGGTGTACGGACAGGGCGAGACTCAGGTGGTCGCGCTGGACCATGTGAGCGTCGACTTCCGGCAGGCCGAGTTCACCGCGATCATGGGCCCGTCCGGCTCCGGCAAGTCGACGCTGATGCACTGCGTCGCCGGCCTGGACTCCTTCAGCTCCGGCTCCGTGCGCATCGGCGAGACCGAGCTCGGCAGCCTGAAGGACAAGCAGCTCACGCAGCTGCGCCGCGACAAGATCGGCTTCATCTTCCAGGCGTTCAACCTGCTGCCGACGCTGACCGCGCGGGAGAACATCACGCTCCCGATGGACATCGCGGGCCGCAAGCCCGACCAGGAGTGGCTGCAGCGGGTCATCGACATGGTGGGCCTGCGGGACCGGCTCGGTCACCGGCCCACCCAGCTCTCCGGCGGCCAGCAGCAGCGCGTCGCCGTCGCCCGCGCCCTCGCGTCCCGGCCGGAGATCATCTTCGGTGACGAGCCGACCGGCAACCTCGACTCCCGCTCCGGCGCGGAGGTGCTCGGCTTCCTGCGCAACTCGGTGCGCGAACTCGGCCAGACCGTGGTCATGGTGACCCACGACCCGGTGGCCGCCTCCTACGCCGACCGGGTGATCTTCCTGGCGGACGGCGCGATCGTCGACGAGATGCACGGCCCCACCGCCGACGGCGTCCTCGACCGCATGAAGGCGTTCGACGCCAAGGGCCGCACGAGCTGACGCCCCCGGGGCCGTAGTTCCCCGCCCTCAGACATCTTTTCTCGTCACTGTCCGGCCCCGCGGCCGGCCCGCCGGGCCGGCCGTCGTGCCCCGACGCCCACTTCCAGGACACCCACATGTTCCGTACCGCCTTGCGCAATGTGCTTGCGCACAAGGCCAGGCTGCTGATGACCGTGCTCGCCGTGATGCTCGGCGTGGCCTTCGTCTCCGGCACCCTGGTCTTCACCGACACCCTCGGCAACGCCTACCGCAACCAGTCCGCCAAGAGCTACGACGACGTCGCGGTCGCCGTGACGACGTACGTCGACCCGAGCGACGCCGAGAAGGACTCCGGCGTCGACGAGAAGACCCTGGAGAAGATCCGGGGCATCGACGGCGTGGCCTCGGCCACCGGGCGGGTCTCCGGCTTCGCCGGCGTCGCCGACCAGGACGGCAGGCTCATCGGCAACGGCTGGTCCAACACCGGGGCCAACTACTCCCCCGGCAAGGACGGCAAGGACCCCGCGTACACCTTCACCGACGGTGCCGGGCCGGGTGAGGCGGACGAGATCGCGCTCGACAAGGACTCCGCCGCCAAGGGCGGGTACCAGGTCGGCGACGCCGTAAGGGTGGCCACCAACGGACCGGTGAAGGAGTACGCCCTCGCCGGTGTCTTCACCACCGACGACGGCGCGGTCAACGCGGGCGGCAGCCTGGTCCTCTTCGACACCGCCGTGGCGCAGCAGCTGTACCTGCAGCCCGGGTACTTCGCGGACGTCACCGTGACCGCGGAGCCCGGCGCCTCCGACGCCTCGATCCTCACCGCCGTGAAGCCGCTGCTGCCCAAGGACTCCGATGTGCAGACCGGCAAGGAGCTGGCGGACGAGCAGGCGAAGCAGATCGAGAGCGGCCTGTCGAACCTGAACACGATGCTGCTCGCCTTCGCGGCCATCGCGCTCTTCGTCGGCGTCTTCCTGATCGCCAACACCTTCACCATGCTGGTCGCCCAGCGCACCCGGGAGCTGGCGCTGCTGCGTGCCGTCGGCGCCTCCCGCCGGCAGGTCAAGCGCTCCGTGATCCTGGAGGCGCTGGTCGTCGGGGCGATCGCGTCCGTGGTCGGCTTCCTGCTGGGCCTCGGTCTCGCGACGGGTCTGCGGTCGGCGATGACCACCTTCGGCGCGAAGGTCCCCGCGGGACCGCTGATCGTCTCGCCCACCGCGGTGGCCGCCGCCCTGGCCGTCGGCGTGCTGATCACGGTGCTGGCGGCATGGCTGCCCGCCCGCCGGGCCGCCAAGATCCCGCCGGTGGCGGCGATGAGCAGCGTGCACGGCGTGGCCACCACCAAGTCGCTGGTGCTGCGGAACACCATCGGCGGCGTCCTCACCCTGCTCGGCGCCGCCGCGATCGTCGCCGGTGCGGCGGCCGGCTCCGACGGGCGCATGATCATCGCCGGCGGCGCGTTCCTGGCGCTGGTCGGCATCATCGTCCTGATCCCGCTGCTGTCCCGCCCGGTGATCGCGCTGGTGCGGCCGCTGCTGAAGGGCGTCTTCGGAGTCTCGGGCAAGCTCGCCGGGCAGAACGCGGTGCGCAACCCGCGCCGTACCGGCGCCACCGCCTCCGCGCTGGCGATCGGTCTCACCCTGGTCACCGGGATCTCGGTGCTGGGGGCCACGCTGGGCCAGGCCGTGGACAAGATGACCACGGACAACATCAGGGCCGACTACATGGTCACGATGGCGAGCGGCGGCGCGCTGGACAAGTCGGCGCTCGACGCGATCGAGAAGGCGAAGGGCGTCAGCGCCGTCTCGCCGCAGCAGGCGTCCTCGATGGAGATCAAGGGCGAGTGGCACTCGGCGTCCGCGGTCACGCCCGGCGACGTGGAGAAGGTCTTCGACCTGGAGACGGTCTCCGGCTCGCTCGCCACGCTCGGCAAGGGCCAGATCGCGGTCGACGACGACACCGCCGAGTCGAACGGCTGGAAGACGGGTGACACCCTGCCCGCCGAGTTCGGCGAGGAGGGCAAGAAGGAGACGAAGAACCTGACGGTCGGCGCCGTCTACAAGGGCAACGAGTTCCTCTCCCCGATCCTGGTCGCCACCGACGTCGTCGCGCCGTACGAGACCAGGCCGTACATCCCCGAGATCTGGGTGGCGATGGACGGCGGCGCGAGTGCGGCGAACGAGCAGGCGCTGGTCGACGCGCTGGGCGACAACCCGGCGATGAGCGTCATGGACCAGCAGGACATCCGCAACATGTTCGGCGGCTTCATCAACACGGCGCTGAACATCATGTACGGGCTGCTCGCGATGGCGCTGATCATCGCCGTGCTCGGCGTCATCAACACCCTGGCCATGTCCGTCTTCGAACGCCAGCAGGAGATCGGCATGCTGCGGGCGATCGGGCTCGACCGCGGCAAGGTGAAGCGGATGATCCGGCTGGAGGCCGTGGTGATCTCGGTCTTCGGCGCGGTCGTCGGCATCGGTCTCGGCTCGTTCCTCGCCTGGGCGATCGGCGAGACGATCCGCAAGGAGATCCCCGGCTATGTGCTCGTCATGCCGTGGGACCGGATCGGGATCTTCCTGCTGCTGGCCGGAGTGGTCGGCGTACTGGCGGCGCTGTGGCCGGCGCGCAGTGCGGCGAAGCTGAACATGCTCACCGCGATCAAGACGGAGTAGCGGGCCCCGCCGACAGGCCGAAGGCCCCGTGGTGTGTGCTGGACGCACACCACGGGGCCTTCGGCGTCGTGGAGTCAGCGCCAGTCGCCGGTACGCAGCGGCACTCCCGAGCTGCCGCTGTCGGGGGTCCGCACGGCGAGGATCTGGTTGACGCCGATGCTGTTGCGTTCGAACGACACCGCGGAGGCGGCCATGTAGAGCCGCCACACCCGGGCACGACCGGGCGAGGTGAGCCGGGCCGCCTCCGGCCAGGCGCTCTCCAGGTTCGCGACCCAGGCGCGCAGGGTGCGGGCGTAGTGCTCGCGGATGGACTGGACGTCGCGGACCTCGAAACCCGCGTCCTCCAGTGTGGCGACGGTACGGCCCAGGGGCGCGAGTTCGCCGTCGGGGAAGACGTACCGGTCGATGAACTCGTCGATGCGGTAGGCCGCTTCGTCCTTCTCGGGGCGGCGGGCGATCTGGTGGTTGAGCAGCCGGCCGCCGGGCACGAGCAGCGAGAACAGCTGGTCGGCGTACTCGCGGTAGCGGACCCGGCCGACGTGCTCGGCCATCCCGATGGACGAAATCGCGTCGTACGGCCCGTCCCTGACGTCCCGGTAGTCCTGCACCCGGATCTCGACACGGTCGGTGAGGCCCTCGTCCGCGATGCGCTTGCGGGCGTGGACGGCCTGCTCGCGGGAGAGTGTCACGCCGGTGACGCGGGCGCCGTACTCGCGGGCCGCGTGGACGGCCATCGCGCCCCAGCCGCAGCCCACGTCGAGCAGCCGGTCGCCCTCCTTCAGCCCGAGCTTGCGGCAGACGAGGTCCAGCTTGTCGCGCTGGGCCTCCTCGAGGGTGCCCGCGTCGTCCCAGTAGGCGCACGAGTAGACCATGGACGGCCCGAGCACGAGACGGTAGAAGTCGTTGCCGACGTCGTAGTGGTGGCTGATCGCCTCCTTGTCCCGCCGCCTGGTGTGCAGCGGACCGGTACGGCGCCGGACCTCCTCCGGCGGCGGGGGCGGGGGCGGCAGGACGCCGCCGAGTTTCAGCAGGGCGCGGGCGCCGGCCCGCAGCCGCGGGTCGCGCACCGCGTGGACCGCGGTCTTCTGGTCGGCCCCGCGGTCCCACAGAAGGCCGGCCAGCACGTCCAGCGCCTCGTACAGATCGCCGTCGATGTCGATCTCCCCGGCGACCCAGGCCCGCGCGAGCCCCAGCTCGCCCGGCCGCCACAACAGCCGCCGCAGGGCGCGCCGGTGACGTACGACAAGGGTGGGCGCGCCCGGCGGCCCGGATTCACTGCCGTCCCAGGCGCGGATGCGGACGGGGAGCGGGGCGCCCGACAGCTCCTCGGCAAGAGTGGTCAGCCGCAGCGCGGCATCGGCCATGGCACAAACCTCCGTGACGGTGGTTTTCACGAACGCCCGGCAGCCCCGCGGCGGGCGGGCCTGCACGGTGCACTTCCCTCAACAATGCGACCACCGTGTGTGCTTCCCCGCACTATGCGCCGCGACGCCCGCCACGGCGGGCATGTTCCCCGACCGGGGCGGGCCGGGCTTCGCCCGGGCCCGGTACCGCGCTCCGCGCGGTGGCCTCAAACTCCTTTTACGGGCCTGGCGGCCGTGGGAGGTGCTCCCGGGCCGGGCTGGAAATGCCGCTGCGCGGCAACCCGGCCCGCCGGGCTCGCATGGGGGTACTCCCACGCCGGCTCACCTTGAGTTGCCGAGCAACGGAGCCCCGCCGGCGTCTGAGGCGCGGGGCTCGGGGCAGCGCCCCGACAAGACCGGCCAGGCTCCAGCCCCGCCGGCGTCTGCGCCGCGGGGCTCGGGGCAGCGCCCCGACAAGACCGGCCAGGCTCCAGCCCCGCCGGCGCTTGAGGCGCGGGGCTCGGGGCGGAGCCCCGACACAGACCGGCCGGCCGGCCCAGAGCCTGGGGCGGCGCCCCCGGGAACGCGAAGGGGCCGCCCGCACCACGGATGGCGGGCGACCCCTACGCAAGGGCGAGCGGTACCGCTAGGACGCCTTGGCCTTCTCGGACTCCGGCTTCGCCGCAACCGGCGCCGGCTTCGCCGCCTCGTAGAACTCCTCGCGCGGCGTCTCCATCGCGCCGAGGGAGACGACCTCGCGCTTGAGGAACATCGCCAGCGTCCAGTCGGCGAACACACGGATCTTGCGGTTCCAGGTCGGCATGGCCATGCCGTGGTAGCCACGGTGCATGTACCAGGCCAGCCGGCCCTTGAGCTTGATCTTGACCTTGCCCATGACGATCATCGCGACGCCCTTGTGCAGGCCGAGACCGGCGACCGCACCCTTGTTCGCGTGCTCGTAGGACTTCTGCGGGAAGCCGCGCATCCCGGAGATGACGTTGTCGCCGAGGACCTTCGCCTGACGCAGCGCGTGCTGGGCGTTCGGCGGGCACCAGGCGTTCTCGACGCCGGCCTTGCGGGCGGCCATGTCGGGGATCTGGGCGTTGTCGCCGGCGGCCCAGATGTAGTCGGTGCCGTTGACCTGGAGGGTCTCGTTGCAGTCGACGTGGCCGCGGGGGCCGAGCGGCAGGCCGTAGCGGGCCAGCGCCGGGTTCGGCTTGACGCCGGCCGTCCACACGATGGTGCTGGAGTCGACCTCGAGGCCGTTCTTCAGCACCACGTGGCCGTCGACGCAGGAGTCCATGGAGGTGGAGAGGTAGACCTCGACCCCACGGCCCTCGAGGTGCTCCTTGCCGTACTTGCCGAGCTTCGGGCCGACCTCGGGAAGGATCTTGTCCGCGGCGTCGACCAGGATGAAGCGCATGTCCTCGCGCTTCACGTTGTTGTAGTACTTGGCCGCGTCACGGGCCAGGTCCTCGACCTCGCCTATGGTCTCGGCGCCGGCGAAGCCACCGCCGACGAAGACGAAGGTGAGCGCCTTGCGGCGGACGTCCTCGTCGGTCGTCGAGTCGGCCTTGTCCAGCTGCTCGAGGACGTGGTTGCGCAGGCCGATGGCCTCTTCGATGCCCTTCATGCCGATGCCCTGCTCGGCGAGGCCGGGGATCGGGAAGGTGCGCGAGATCGCGCCGAGCGCGACGACCAGGTAGTCGAAGGGCAGCTCGTACGCCTCGCCGACAAGCGGCGAGATCGTGGCGACCTTGCGGTCCTGATCGATGGTCGTGACCCGGCCGGTGAGAACCTCTGCCTTGGGCAGCACGCGTCGCAGCGGGACGACGACATGCCGAGGCGAGATGCTGCCTGCGGCAGCTTCGGGGAGGAAGGGCTGGTACGTCATGTACGACCGCGGGTCGACGACCGTGACGGTCGCCTCGCCGTAGCGCATCTTCTTGAGAATGCGCCGAGCTGCGTACAGGCCTACGTACCCACCGCCTACAACGAGGATCCTGGGACGCTCCGTGGTGCTCATGCCATCGAGTATCCACCCCCCTCGGAGGGGGCGCTCGTGAGCCCCTTCACAAGCTCTTCCCCCCACTCTGCTACACTGCCCCGCCCACGTGACCGAGGTCATGACCTCCACGGGGAACCGGGGTGCGGCCGGAAACGTTGACCACCCCTCTGAGCTGGCCCCCAGGGCGTGCGGGCGGGTAGACCACCGCCCCTTGCACGCTGGGGGCGCAAGCATCCATGCACCTTCGAATGTGCTGTTCCGGTCCCAACAGGCGGGCATGGGAGGGCTTTCGAGCCTCCGACGGGTCCCTCGGCCCGGTTTTCCTTGTGAAGAAGTTCACGAACTTTCCCGCGAGGGTCGACGGGGCGGCCGGAAAAGCGGCCGCGAACCCCCCTGCGCGGGTCGACGGGCGAGGGTCCGGGCGCGGTGCCAGGCTGACTCCAGGATGTGGCCAGGATGTGGCATATCCACAGAACCCGGTCAGCACCGGCTGAATCACGGAGAAAGGGCATCGAGTGATCACCACTGACTTCGTCCCCGGCTCGCCCGCCTGGCTCGACCTGGGCGCGCCCGACATCGACGCGGCCGCCGCCTTCTACGGCGCCGTGTTCGGCTGGCAGGCCCAGGCCTTCGACGAGGAGATGACCAGCTACAAGGCGTTCCGCCTCGACGGCAAGGCGGTGGGCGCGGTCGGGCAGCTCACCGAGGAGGGCGCCCGGTCGGCCTGGATGGTCTACTTCCACACGCCGGACATCGAAGCCACCGTCAAGGCGGTCGAGGAGGCCGGGGGCGCCGTCCGCACCCCGCCGTCCGAGGTGGCGGACGAGGGCCGGTTCGCCCAGGTCACCGACCCGCAGGGCGCCCAGTTCGCAGTCTGGCAGCCCGGCAGCTACCCCGGTGTCGAGGCCGTGGACGGCCCCGGCAGTCTCGGCTGGATCGAGCTCTACACCACCGACTCGAAGGCCGCGCAGGACTTCTACGGCCGCGTCTTCGGCTGGACCGGTCAGGACATGGAACTCCCCGGCGGCGGCGGGACGTACACGATGGTGACGCCCAAGGACTGCCCCCCGGAACGGATGTTCGGCGGCGTCATGGCGGTCCCCGACATGTTCGCGTCCGGCGACGCGCGGCCGTACTGGCACCCCGTCTTCGGTACCGCCGACTGCGACGCCACGGTCGCCCTCGTACGCGAGAAGGGCGGCTCGGTCTCGATGGGCCCCGAGGACGCGGAGGGCGTCGGCCGCCTGGCGGTGTGCAACGACCCGGCCGGGGCGGAGTTCGTGGTCCTCACCCCGGAGCCGGCCCCCGCGACCTAGGGCCTCACTGGTCCGGCCTGATCCGACGACCGACCCTGGCCGCGGTCCTCGTTCGCGATGCTGTAGGCGATGCCGTCGAGGATGTCGTGTTCGCTCACGACCACCTCGCGGGCGCCGATGCGCCGCATGACCGTGCGCAGCACCAGCGCCCCGGCCGCGATGACGTCGACGCGGCCGGGGTGCATCACGCCGATCGCAGCGCGCTCGTCGTGCGTGGAGTTCAGCAGCATGGTGGTGATCTCCTCGACCTGCTCGAAGGAGATCCGCGAGTGGTGGATGGCCGCGGAGTCGTACGCGTCGAGACCCAGCGCGATCCCGGCGACCGTGGTCACCGAGCCGGCGAGCCCGACGAGCGTGTGGGCCTCGCGGATGGGCACCGTCTTCTCGACCTCGTCGAGCGCCGCCTCGATGTCCGCGGTGATCGCGGCGATCTGTTCCGGCGTCGCCGGGCTGTCCGGCGCGTGCCGCTCGGTCATCCGTACGCAACCGATGTCGACGGACCGGGCGGCGCCGGCGTGCTCCTCGCCGACGACGAACTCGGTGGAGCCGCCGCCGATGTCGACCACCAGACAGGGCTTGGCGATGTCGGAGCGGCCGTCGAGGGACTTCGTGGCGCCGGTGAAGGAGAACTCGGCCTCCTGGTCGCCGCTGATCACCTCCGGCTCCACACCGAGGATGCCGAGCACACCGGCGACGAAGTCGTCCCGGTTCTCGGCGTCCCGGGAAGCGGACGTGGCGACGAAGCGCAGACGCCGCGCGCCGTGCTCCTTGATCACGGCGGCGTACTCGCGACAGGCGGCGAACGTGCGCTCCAGCGCCTCGGGGGCGAGGCGGCCGGTACGGTCGACGTCCTGGCCGAGGCGGACGATCGTCATCCGGCGGTCGAGGTCGACGAGAGCGCCGGTGGCGGGGTCGACGTCCGCGACGAGCAGACGGATCGAGTTGGTGCCGCAGTCGACGGCGGCGACGCGGGTCATTCGGCGGCGTCCTCTCCCTGTCCGCCCGACGTCCCGCACGCGGTCCCGGCCGGGGTCACGCACGGGCCCTTCGCCCACCACTCGGGCAGCATCGCGATCGCCTCGTCGCCCAGCGGGTTCACCCCGGGGCCGGCCGCCAGCGAGTGGCCGACCAGGACGTGCAGGCACTTCACCCGGTCCGGCATGCCGCCCGCGCTGGGGAAGCCCTCCAGGACCTCGATGGCGTCACGGCGGGCGATGTAGTCCTCGTGGGCGGCCCGGTACGCGGCGGCCAGTTCCGGGTCGGCCGCCAGGCGTTCGGTCATCTCCTTCATGACGCCGTTCGCCTCGAGCGTGCCGATCGCGGAGGCGGCCCGCGGACACGTCAGGTAGTACAGCGTCGGGAAGGGGGTGCCGTCGGGGAGCCGCGGAGCGGTCTCGACGACGTCGGGCTGCCCGCAGGGGCAGCGGTGCGCGATCGAACGCAGACCGCGCGGCGGCCGGCCGAGCTGCTCCTTGAACGCGGCGACGTCCGCGTCCGTGGGCTCGGTGGGTTCGGTGGTGGGAGGAGGGGTTTCCATGCCTGCCTTGTTCGGTGACTGCTGCTACTGCTGCCAGGTACTGCTACTGCTACTGCTACTGCTACTGCTGCGGACCGTCGGCGCTGTCCACGCCGTTCCATACGTTCGAGTACCACGGCCGGTCGGCCGCGCCGCTCTCTTCGCGCTCCCGCTCCGCGGCCTCGGGGTCGATCATGGTGAAACCGGTCTCTCCCGGGACCACGTAGTGCAGATGCGCGCGGGCGAGGCGCCGGATGTACATGTCGTCCTGGAGGCGCGCCTTCTCGTCCTTGAGCTGCTCGACCTGTGCGCGCGCCTCGTCCATGAGGCGTTCCTGCTCGGCGATGTCCGCCCGCTGGGAGACGTACTGGCGCATCGGGTAGGCGAGCGCCACGACGAGCGAGCAGACGACGAGGGCGAGAAAGGCCGCGCGGCCGGTGAGCCGGGAGCGGCGGGCCTGGCGGCGGTTCTGGGAGCGGTAGACGCGGGCGGCGGTCTGCTCGCCGAGCAGCCGCAGCCTGGTCGCGGTGGAGACCCTGTCCGCTTCCGGCCTGCGCGCCATCCCACTCGCCTCCCCTTCACACGCCGACGTCCCCGGACACGGTACGGGACCGCGGCCGGGGACGTACGTACGACAGGGCGTCAGCCGGTGATCACCGGTGACCCAGCGACGCTCGGGCCGTGCTCAGCCCTCGTACTTGAACCGCGGGAACGCGCTGCGGCCCGCGTACACCGCCGCGTCGTCGAGGATCTCCTCGATGCGCAGCAGCTGGTTGTACTTGGCGACGCGCTCGGAGCGGGCCGGGGCGCCGGTCTTGATCTGGCCGCAGTTGGTGGCGACGGCCAGGTCGGCGATGGTGACGTCCTCGGTCTCGCCGGAGCGGTGGGACATCATGCACTTGAAGCCGCTGCGCTGGGCGAGCTCGACGGCGTCGAGGGTCTCGGTCAGCGAGCCGATCTGGTTGACCTTGACGAGCAGCGCGTTCGCGGCGTTCTCGTCGATGCCGCGGGCCAGGCGCTCCGGGTTGGTGACGAAGAGGTCGTCGCCGACGATCTGGACCTTGGTGCCCAGCTTCTCGGTGAGGACCTTCCAGCCGTCCCAGTCGTCCTCGAACAGCGGGTCCTCGATGGAGACCAGCGGGTACGAGGCGGCGAGCTCCTCGTAGTACTCGGTCATCTCGGCGGCCGAGCGGGACTTGCCCTCGAACTCGTAGGAGCCGTCCTTGTAGAACTCGGACGCGGCGACGTCGAGCGCGAGCGCGATGTCCTTGCCCGGGGTGTAGCCGGCCTCCTTGACGGCCTCGAGGATGAGGTCGAGGGCGGCGCGGTTGGAGTCGAGGTTCGGCGCGAAGCCGCCCTCGTCGCCGAGGCCGGTGGACAGGCCCTTCTGCTTCAGGACCTTCTTGAGGGTGTGGTAGACCTCGGTGCCCCAGCGCAGCGCCTCGGAGAACGACTCGGCGCCGATCGGCGCGATCATGAACTCCTGGATGTCCACGTTGGAGTCGGCGTGCGAGCCGCCGTTCAGGATGTTCATCATCGGAACGGGCAGCAGGTGCGCGTTCGGGCCGCCAAGGTAGCGGAAGAGCGGCAGGTCGGAGGCCTCGGAGGCGGCGTGCGCGACGGCGAGGGAGACGCCGAGGATGGCGTTGGCGCCGAGCGAGGACTTGTCCGGGGTGGCGTCCAGGTCGAACATCGCCTGGTCGATCAGGCGCTGTTCGGTGGCGTCGTAGCCGACGAGCTCCGGGCCGATCTGCTCGATGACGGCGAGGACGGCCTTCTCGACGCCCTTGCCCTGGTAGCGGTTCTGGTCACCGTCGCGGAGCTCGAGAGCCTCGAACGCACCGGTGGAGGCGCCGGACGGAACTGCAGCACGACCCGTGCTGCCGTCGTCGAGGCCAACCTCGACCTCGACCGTGGGGTTGCCTCGGGAGTCCAGGATTTCCCGGGCTACGACGACGTCGATGGACGGCACGAGCATCTCCTTCTGGGATGTGACGCGAGAAAAGTGCAGAGGTCTGCTTGGCCTTGCGGCAAGAGCCTAACCGCCCCGGCGGCAAAGGCCCGGCCGATGCCCGCCCCCTGGGACGAAAAAGGGCATCAAGCCCCTTGTGACCGGACAAACAGGATGGTTCCTACCAGCGGGTAACCCGCTTCCTCCGGCAGACCCCGACCCCTCGACGGAACGGGCCCCGGCCCGGCGCGTACGGGGGAAGGCGCGCCGGACCGGGGTGCTCGGGTCCCGTTCGACAGACGGGCGCCTCCCACGACCGCCGGACCGTGGGAGGCAGGGGCGGGTCAGCGCAGGTGGAGCTGCTGGCCCGGGTAAATCACGTCGGCGTCCTCGACGATGTCCTTGTTCAGCTCGAACAGCTTCTCCCAGCCGCCCTCGACCTTCTCGGCCTGCGCGATCTTGCCGAGGGTGTCGCCGGCCTCGACCTTGTACTCGCCGTCACCCTTCTTGAAGCCCTTGGCCTTCGGAGCGGCGGCGGGCCGCTCGGCCTTCGGGGCCGGGGCGGGGGCCTCGGTGCGCTCGGAGCGCGTGGTGGGCGCCTCGGAGCGCTCCTGGGACGGCTGCGCGGGCGCGGCCTCGGCGGAGCCGCCGCCGTAGGAGGCGCTGGACAGGCCGACGCCGCAGCTCGGCCAGGCGCCCTTGCCCTGGCCGGCCAGGACCTTCTCGGCTATCTCGATCTGCTGGACCTTGGACGCCTGGTCGGCGGTCGAGGCGTACGCGGTGCCGCCGTACGCGGCCCAGGTGGAGGCGGAGAACTGCAGACCGCCGTAGTAGCCGTTGCCCGTGTTGATGGACCAGTTGCCGCCGGACTCGCACTGGGCGACGGCGTCCCACTCGGAAGCGGTGGCGGCGGAGGCGGAGGTCGCGCCGAGAACCGGGGCGGCGATGGCGGCGCCGGCGACACCGGCGAGCGCGACGAGACGGGTGACCTTCGACGGACGACGGTGCTTGGCCTTGCCGGAAGAACGCAGCATGGAACTTCTCCTCACCGACGCCTACGAGGTGAGCTGTCGGGTTCGGGCCTGTGAGTTGCCCGGCCGTACGTCCGTGGGACGTACGGGCTTCACCCCCAGCCGGCTCCGGTCCGCCGGATCTCTCGATCCGGGCGAACGGCCCCGGCGCTTACCTTGGGTCCCCCGCTCCTGCCTTCGGCGCTCTGAGCGACGACTGTTCCCCCCGACCGACGGCAGGATTCGGCGTATCGGTCGACGGTGCCCGCGGTGGCGAGCGGTTCAGACCGTAGACACAGGACTCCCCGATGTTCAAAGTCGAACATCGGGGAGAAAACGCCCGAACCGACCACCCGAAGATGTCCGTTTTCGCAGGTGAGGGGCGGAGTGGCCGAATTCGTGGGGCGTTGCACCCCAGTTGGGGCGAAGAGACCCTTGTCTCACTCGAACGAAGCGGACATAAGCCCATGAACCGCCGCGTGAACTAGCCCTGACCCAGGCTCAGGTCGAGGCTCTGACCGGGCAGGATGAGGTCCGGGTCGGATCCGACCGTCTTCTCGTTCGCCTCGTAGAGGGCCGGCCACCCGCCGGGCACCTCTTCCGCGGCGGCGATGTCGCACAGATTGTCGCCGGGCTGAACGGTGTACGAGCCCGGGGCGGTTGCCCCGACGTCACCCTTGCGGCCCGCGCCGTCACCCCGTGAGGCATGGCGGCCGTCCTCGCGTACGCCCTCCGAACCGCCCGTGGCGGACTCGTCGCCCGGCGCACCGCGGTGCTTGCCGGTGCCGGTCGGCGTCTCGCCGGACGGGGCCGCCCCGGTGGCGTCGTCCGTGGGCGCCGTGCGGGTGTCGCCCCCGGTCGCCGGCCGGTCGGTCGCGTCGCCGGAGGGCGTGCCCGCGTCACGGGTGTCCGGCGCGCCGGAGCCGCCCGTGGGGTCCGAGTCGTCCGCCGAGCCCTCGGCGGGCTTGTCGCCCGCCGGGCCGGTCGGCTCGCGGACGTCGAGCGGGTCGTCGGGAGAATCGGAAGCGTCGGGCGACGGCTCGCCGTCCGGCGCGTCGCTCTGCTTCGGCAGCGGCAGGATGCCCGGGTCGACGCCGGTGTCGGTGCCGTCGTCCTGGAGCCCGGCGAGCGGACCGCAGGCGGGCCAGGCGCCGGGACCCTGGGCGGCGAGGACCTTCTCCGCGACCGCTATCTGCTGCGAGCGGCTCGCGAGGTCGGCGCTCGGCGCGTAGGCGGTGCCGCCGTACGCGGCCCAGGTCTCCTGCGAGAACTGCAGCCCGCCGTAGTAGCCGTTGCCGAAGTCGGCGCTCCACGCCCCGCCGCTCTCGCACTCCGCGACGCGGTCCCAGGTGCCGGCGTCGGCCGCGGACGCCGAGCCCGCGCCGAGCAGCGGGATCGCGATGGCCGAACCGGTCACCCCTGCCGCGACGATGAGGGCCGGAGCCTGGCGGGGTCGGCGGTGTCGTCCGTTCCCGGAGAGCATGCGGTTGCCTTTCGCGTGACAGCTGAGAATCCTGCGGCCTGCTGATGCCTGCCGAGTGACGGTGAACGTAGTCGCATTCGAACGTGAGTCACAAGTCGATGCAGCGGAGATCACGTGAAAGTCACAGACTTGACGCAGCGTCAGTTTGTTTGCACCGTGAACTCAACGGGCAGAGTGCGCAATCCGCGCATGATGAGCCCCCCACGCCACCGCAAATCGGCCGGATCCCCCGCAAGCCGCAAGTCCGGCATTCTGCGGAGCAGGGTGGCCAGCGCGGTCTGCCCCTCGAGCCGGGCGAGCGGGGCGCCGAGGCAGTAGTGGATGCCGTGGCCGTACCCCAGATGCTGGTTGTCGGTCCGGGACAGATCGAGGGTGTCCGGGGCGTCGAAGCGTGCCGGGTCGCGGTCGGCGGCCGCGAGGACGACGAGCACGGGGTCGCCCGCCGCGATCCGCTGCCCGCCGACGGTGAGCGGCTCGGTGGCGAACCGCCAGGTCGCCAGCTCCACCGGCCCGTCGTAGCGCAGCAGTTCCTCCACGCCCGTCTCCAGCAGGCCGCTGTCCCCGGCCGCCAGCGACGCCTGGAGGCGCTCACGCTGCTCGGGGTGGCGCAGCAGCGCGTAGACGCCGTTGCCGATGAGGTTGACGGTGGTCTCGAAGCCCGCGAAGAGGAGGATGAAGGCCATCGCGGCCGCCTCGTTCTCGGTGAGGTGCTCGCCGTGGTCGGACGCCTTGATGAGCCCCGAGATGAGGTCGTCTCCCGGCTCCTCCCTTTTACGGTGGATCAGTTCGGCCAGATAGCCGCGCATCTTCTTCACCGAGCGGGCGACGCCGCCGCGCGGGCCGCCGCCGTGGCCCGGCTTGAGATGTCGCAGCATCATCCCGGCCCAGTCGCGGAAGTCGTCCTGGTCCTCGGGCGGGACGCCGAGCATGTCGCAGATGGCGTAGATGGGCAGCGGGAACGCGAACTCGTGGATGAGGTCCGCCTCCCCCTTCTCCGCGCCGTGCTGTTTTTCGAAGATGTCGTCGATGAACCGGTCCGTCAGCTCCTGCACCCGCGGCGCGAACTCGGCCACCCGGCGCGGCGTGAACGCCTTGGAGACCAGCCGGCGCAGCCGGGTGTGGTCCGGCGGGTCGATGTTCAGCAGATGCGTCATCAACTCGGCCTTGCGTTCGCCCGGGATGCCCGTCTTGCCCTTGGCGTGCGCGGGCTCGGCGTGATGCGCCGGGTTCTTCGACAGCCGCTGGTCGGCGAGCGCCTGCCGGGCGTCCGCGTAGCGGGTGACCAGCCATGCCTCGACCCCGCTGGGCAGCCGGGTCCGGTGCACGGGCGAGTGCTCGCGCAGCCAGGCGTAGGCGGGGTACGGGTCGGTGGCGAACTCCCAGGTGAAGAGCTCGGGCGCGGTGTTCGGGTCGTTCACCCCTCGACGTTACCGGGCCGGCCCTCCGCCGCCCGGATCGCGTCCCGGTAGGCCCGGGCCGCCGCCCGCAGCGCCGCCTCCGGGTCGACGCCGTCCGCCTCCGCGCGTACGGCCAGCGCCAGCAGCTCGTAGCCGATGCCCGCTCCGGCCGGGAGTTCCACGTCGAGGCCGGCCGTCCGGACCCGGGACGCGAGCTTCGCCGCCAGCGCGAGACCCGGCTGGCCGAGCGGCACGCCGTCGGTCACCGATTCGCGCTGCTTCTCGACCGCCTTGGTCCGCAACCAGTGCGCCTTGACCTCCTCGGGTGTCGAGGCGGTCTCCTCGCCGAAGACGTGCGGGTGCCGGTGGATCAGCTTCTCGACGATCGTGCCGGCGACGTCGTCCACCGAGAACGGCTCCTCCGCGTCCTCTTCCGCGATGCGCGCGTGGAAGACGACCTGGAGCAGTACGTCCCCCAGCTCCTCGCGCAGCTCGTCCCGGTCGCCTTCCTCGATGGCCTCGACGAGCTCGTACGCCTCCTCGATGCCGTACTTGGCCAGACCCTTGTGGGTCTGCTGCGAGGACCAGGGGCACTCGCGGCGGATCCGGTCCATGACCTCCACGAGATCCAGCAGCCGCGCGCCGGGCAGGTCGTACGCCCCGGGGAGCAGTTCCAGGTCCGGCATGGTCATCCGGCCGGAGCCGCCGAGGCGGGCCAGGCCGTCGGTCAGCGCGGTCTCGCCCTCGCCGGAGGCCAGCACGACGACGGTGCGGCCGCCGGCCGCGCAGTACTCCACCAGCTCCTCGGCGGCCGGCGCGGCGTGCTCGACGGTGACGCCGGCCTCCCGCAGATACGCCAGCTGCCGGTGCGCCGGGTCGGCGCACAGCACCCGGTCCGCGGCGTGCAGCGTCCGCCACGCCGGCCAGGACAGCAGCCCCGGCGCGACGCGGTGGCTGGCGGTGAGCAGGACGATACGGCCGGCGGTGGATGCTTCGGTGGTCACACCCCGAACCTACCGCCCGGCCCTACGCACCCGTCTCGACGGGCTCCTGGGCCCTGGACACCTCGGTGATCCAGGGCGCCCGGTACGTGCCGAGCTCGAGCTTCTTGTCGTCCCAGGTGCCGTAACGCGGGTTCACGTCGATGTCCAGGGACTTCGCCGCGGCGGAGAACGTCTCGTTCAGCTTCTGCTGGCCCTCGGGGCTGTTCGCCGCGCCGAGGGCCGTGGCGATCTTGCCGACGAGGACGTCGCGGCGCACGGCGTCGTCGACCTGGTCCGGGGCGACACCGCGCTGCTGCAGATACATGGCGACGAGCTGGTCCTCGCCCCCGGCCTGCCGTACGAGCGCCTCGCGCCCGTCCTGGATCTCCTTGCGGCTGACGCTCACCCCGGCGTCGTCGGCGGCGCGCTGCACGACCCGGTCGACGATCAGGTCGTACAGCTTGGCGCGGCCGAGCTGCCCCGTGTCCTTGATCATCTGCTCCGCCTGCGGCGAGTCCTGCTGCGCGTCGCGCACGTCCCGGACCTTCGCCTGGACTGCGGACACGTCGATCCGCTGCCCGCCGACCACGGCGGCGGCGCCGGGGTGTGACTGGTCGCCGCAGGCGGCGAGAAGCGGCACGCCGGCGACGAGCGCGGCGGAGAGAATGAGCGCGGTACGACGACGGCGGTGCAAAGGAGCCTCCCGTGGCGAGATTGTGCATCGGTGCACAAGCCTTGCGGTGATCGATGTTAGGCAGTCCACGTGGTGTGGGCCACTGATTCGCCAAACGATTCGCCAAGCGGTCGGGATGCGGCGCTCCGCCGGGGCGGCCCGGGACCCGGCCCCTGGCCTCATCCCGCTCTTCTCAGGTCCCTGACCAAACGGCACTTCTTCCAGAGAGTCGATCGCCATCGAGTCCAGCCGTGGCAACCAGGTCCAGCACGCTGCGGCGCTGAGCACCATGCGCGCCCAGGCGGAGGAACCCGCCTTCCGGGGGAAGCTCTGCCGAAGCCGGGCAAGCAGTCCCCTGCGGGGCGGTGGTGAGATCCACCGCCCCCGGCGCTCACCCCGCGTTCACCTTCCGCTCACGCCCACGTCCCGGAACGCTCCACCGGGCGCCCGTAGCCTCCCCCGGTGACCACGCTCTCTGTCATCGTCCCCTGCTACAACGTCTCGGCGTACATCGCCGACACCGTGGCAGGTCTGGCGAACAACGCAAGGGAGGACTTCGAGTTCGTCTTCGTCGAGGACCGCTCGACGGACGACACCTTCGAAGCCCTCACCGCACTCGGCGAACGCCTGCCCAACAGCGTCGTCGTACGCCACGAGGAGAACCGGGGCCTCGCCTCGGCGCGCAACACCGGCATCGACCGGGCCAAGGGGCGCTTCCTCACCTTTCTCGACGGCGACGACTGGCTCGGGCCGGGGCATCTCGCCGGGCTCGTCGACGCCGTCCAGCGGCTCGGCGTCGACTTCGTGCGGACCGACCACGTGCAGGTGACAGGGGTGCAGCGGACACTGCAGCGCGCGCCGGAAGGGCGCAGGGACGAACCGCTCGACCCCCGTTCGTCGATCCTGCCGGTCGGCGAGTCGAGCATGGTCGACTACCCGTACGCCTGGGCCGGCATCTACGACGCCACGCTCCTCGAGCGCGGCATGCTGCGGTTCACGGACGGGCTGCGGACGGCAGAGGACCGGCCGTGGATCTGGCAGCTGCACCGGGGCGCCGACTCGTACGCGGTCACCTCCCTGCACCGGATCTTCTACCGGCGGGGCCTGGCCGGCTCCCTCACCCAGATCGGAGACGCACGGCAGCTGGACTTCGTGAAGGCGTTCGACCAGGTCCTGGCCGAGCTCGCCGACGACCCGGAGCGCGACCGCCTGATGCCGAAGGCGATCCGCAGCTACTGCGTCGTCATCGCGCACCAGCTCCGCGACCGGCAGCGTTTCAGCCGCCCCGTCGCCCGGGAGCTCAGGTCCCTCACCACAGGGGCCCTGCGGCGGATGCCCGGCGCCGAACTGGAGGCGGTCCTCGCCGGCCTCGACACCGAACGGCGCACCATCATCCGAAAGGCCGCCGCATGACCACCCAGATCTTCTGCGCCGCCACCCAGTACGCGGCGGCCACGATCACCGCCGCGATCCGGGCCGGCCTGTTCGGACCGCGGTCGCAGCACCGCCGGATCCTGCTGGTCAGCGACACCTCCGCCGCCCCCGAGGTGCACGTGTCGCTGGACCGGATGTCCGGATTCGAGGCGCTGCGGGGGGAGTTCGACGAGGTCCGCTCCTGGAACGAGACGATCCGCCCGCACCACCCGGCCGGCTGGGCGCCCCGTGCACAGGACGTCGTGCTGTGGGAGAAGGCGCTCCGGCTCGCCTGGGACCTCGGCGACGAGAAGGTCGAGATCGCCTGCGAGTCGATCCAGGCCAACCCGTCCCGGGCCATCGCCGCGATCTTCGCCGACAGCCCGATCCATGTGTACGCCGACGGGCTGATGAGTTACGGGCCCACCCGCAATCACCTCGCGTTCCCGATGAGCAGCCGGATCCGCCGGCTGGTCCATCTCGACCTGGTGCCGGGCCTGCGGCCGATGCTGCTGTCCGAGCACGGGGTGGAACCGGTGGCCGTCCCGGACGACGAGTTCCGTGCCGTGCTCGGCGCGATCGGTGCGGCGGCCGACATCGGCGAGGAGCGCTCGACGGCGCTGCTGCTCGGCCAGTACCTCGCCGCCCTGGAGCTGATCAGCGGCGCCGAGGAGGAGGAGCTGCATCTGCGGATGCTGCGCGGAGCGGCGGCCCTCGGACACCGCGCGATCACCTTCAAGCCGCACCCGAGCGCCCCGGCGGACTCCACCCGCGCGCTGGAGGAGGAGGCCGCGGAGCTGGGGGTCGCGCTGCACGTACTGCGCGCGCCGGTACTGGCCGAGACGCTGTACGAGCGGGCGCGGCCGGAGCTGGTGGTCGGCTGCTTCTCCACGGCCATGATCACTGCGGCCGCGTTCTACGGGATCCCGGCCGCCCGGGTGGGCACCGAACTCCTGCTGGAGCGGATCACGCCCTACCAGAACAGCAACCGCATCCCGCTGACGGTCGTCGACGCGCTGGTGCCCGACGTGACCGACCAAGAACGTGCCGGCCGGCCGGCCGACCTGACGGCGGACATCGACGCCCTGGTGCGCGCGGTGGGCTACTGCATGCAGTCCGCGGCGCATCCGGAGCTGCGCGACCGTGCGGCGTCGCTGCTCGCCTCGATGCCTCAGGAGCGGCTCACGCGCTACTTCAAGCGGCGCAGGCTCGCCGGCCTCGGGCTGCCCGGCGCGCCCGCTCCGGCGCTCGGCCAGGCACTGCGGCGCAACCCGGTGGTGCGCGAGGTCGTCCGCCGGCTGCGCTGACGCGCGGCAGGAGACCGCCGGCCGGCACGGGCGGTCAGCGGACCGGTGTGCGCTCCGTCTCCGGAGCGCTCCCGGTCCGGTCGGGCCGCCGCCCGTCGGGGCGGAGCATGATCGTGCGGGAGACGACGAACGTGACCGGGATCGCGGCGGCCGCCGCGACGAGCGGTGCGTACGTGCTGTCGAAGCGGCCCACGCCCACCAGCAGATACACCCCGGCCGTGGTCACCACGAAGTTCGCCGCGTTGGTCAGCGGGAACAGCAGGAACTTCCGCAGCGTCGGCCGGGTCCGGTACGTGAAGTGCGAGGTCAGGAAGAACGATCCGACCATGCTCAGCAGAAAGGCGACCACGTGCGCCGCCACGTACGGCAGCAGGGTCAGCAACGCCAGGTAAAGGCCGTAGTACGTACCGGTGTTCACCACCCCGACCAGGGCGAATCTGAGGATCTGGCCGCGTACCGTCATCGCCCTGCCCGTCCCCCGCGCACCGGTTCCGCTCGTCGTCGTCCGCGACGACCGCCCGGAACAGGGTGACACACCCGGGGCCGTCCGCCCGTTCGGCAGGGCCACGAGGGCGGCAGAGCGGACACGGGGCCCGCAACGTCACGGTCACCGTTCCCGTCGCCGTCGCGACACCAGGACTTCATCTTCCCAGCGTTGTCGCTTGGTGGGCCGGCGGGTGGTTCACGCGTACGTTCCCGGGCATGGCCATTCTCCGCAACCGTCTGACCAAGCGCGCTCTGCGTCCCGCTCTCGGTGTGATCGAGCAGCGCGTCAGACGAGCTGTGCAGCCCGACCGGCCGGCCGGTTCGACGTCCAACAGCTACGGCAAACTCGCCACCGTTCCGCTGCTGTCCCCGCCGAACGGCGCCATCCTCGAGATCGGCACCCTGTACGGGCTGTTCGCCTCCGCGCTCGTGCGGATGGTGCACCGTGCGGGCATCGAGCCCGATCTGACGATCATCGACCCGCCGGCCGGCTCCCAGCTCCAGCCGGGCACGGCGCAGGCCGCCGACCCGACGGGCACACCGGTGCGGGAGGACGTCGTACGGGCCAACCTGGCGCTGGGCGGCAGCTCCGGGACGTACACCACGCGGATCCAGCAGGGCTTCTCCTGGGACCCCGAGGTGCGGGAAGCCGTCTCCGACCGGAAGTACGGCGTGATCATCGTCGACGGCGACCACTCGGAGGACGGGGTCCGCGCCGACCTGGAGTGGGTCGACGGCACGTCCCGGCTGCGGATGCTGGGACGGGTGTCCACCTCCGCCTTCCTGCGGGCGGACTGACCCGACGGCCTCGTTCGCCGGTCAGCCCGGGCGGAACTGCTGCTGGCGCTCCAGGGCGCGGCGCAGTTCCACCGGGAGCTGGTGACAGGGGCCGTACGCGCGCTCCGCGTCGTACAGCAGGGACCGGAACTGCTGGTGCGCCGCCGTGTGGTCGCCGACCGCGAGCAGCAGATGGCCGATGCGGTGGCGGACCTGGAGCGCGCGGTCGTGGTCGGAGCTCTCGTAGTACGGCAGGACCGCGCGGTACTCGGCGAGTGCCGCGGCGGGCCGGCCCAGCTGTTCCAGGCAGAGGGCCGCGTCGTGGCGGAACTGCAGCGACTGCGGGTCGGCCGGGCCGGCCTCCGCCGTGCGGTCGTCGGCGAGGCGGCGCAGTTCCGGCAGGGCGCGGCGGTACTGGCCGTCGTCCATCAGGGTCGCCGCGTACTGCTTGCGCAGGATGCGCACGACGGGCGAGTGCTCGCCGTGCTCGGACGCCGCGGCCGGGAGGATGCCGCCGAGGACGTCCACGGCCTGGGTGATGCTGCCCTCGGCGAGCAGGCGCTTGACCTCGTCGACGGCGCCGGCGACGTCCGGCGCGGGCGCCGTCGCGGGCGGCGGTGCGAGCGGCGGGGCCGGCGTGGTGGACACCCGGTCCGGCCACGGCGCGTGCGGACGCAGGAAGGGGCGCGTCGGGTCGAGCGGCCCCGTCGGCGCGCCGCGCGCGGGCAGCAGCGGCGCCAGCGCCTCGTACACCTCCTGCGCGCCGGACGGCCGGTGCTCCGGGTCCTTGGCGAGCAGCCGCAGGACGAGGGCCTCCAGCGGCTCGGGGACCTCGGGGCGCAGCTGTCGGACCGGCAGCGGCGGCTCGTAGAGGTGGCGGTGGAGAACACCGAGCGCGGTGGAGCCCGCGAAGGGGACGTTGCCGCTGAGGAGTTCGTGCAGCAGGACGCCGAGGGCGTACAGGTCCGTGTACGGGCCGACGGCGCCGCCCATCGCCTGCTCCGGGGCCATGTAGGCGGGGCTGCCGATGGGCGAACCGGTGTGGGTGAGCCGGGTGGTGTCCATGTCGATGACGGACGCGACGCCGAGGTCGAGGACGGTGACCGTGCCGTCGGGCTTGACCATCACGTTGCGCGGCTTGAGGTCGCGGTGGACGATCGGCACGGCGTGCACCGCGCCGAGCACCGCGCACAGCTGCGCGGCGACGCTGACGGCCCATTCCCACGGGTAGGGCTCGTGCTCCGCGAGGTGGTCGGCGAGGTCGGCGCCCTCGACGTACTGCATGACGAGATACAGGTCGTCGTCGTCGCTGCCCGCGTCGTGGACCGTGACCAGGCCGGGGTGGCACACCTGGGCGGTCACCCGGCACTCGCGTACGAAGCGGCGGCGCATCTCGTCCGCGGCGGTGGCGGCGGCCATGTGGTCGGGCCGCAGCAGCTTGACGGCGACGCGCCGGTCGAGACGCCCGTCGTACGCGGTCCAGACCTGGCCCATGCCGCCCTGGCCGATGAGCGCGGCCAGCTCGTAACGGTTCGCGATGACGCGGCCGTTCACTTGCCCTCTTCCTTGCGGAGCAGGTCGCTCAGCTCGTCGAGCTCGGCGCGGACCTGGTCGATCCGCCCGGTGGCGGGGGCGCCGGCCGGCCGCGTGGGCGGTGCGGGCGCGGGTATCGGCTGCGCCGGGGGCTGTACGGGCATGCCGTGGGCCGGGGGCGGGGGCTGTACGGGCGGGGCCGGGGCCTGCGCGGGCGGGTAGCCGTAGCCCGGCTGCTGCGGCATCCCGTAAGGACTTCCGGCCGGCGTCACCGGGCCGTACGGCGACCCCGTCGGCAGCGGCGGCGGCCAGCCCGCGGCCGGGCGCGCGTCCTGGTAGTGGCGGATGTCCGCGACCAGGTAGTGCGTCGGCACACCCAGCGCGAGCCCCAGCAGGGCCACCAGGCACACATAGTCCAGCGGCTCCGGCGGCGGCTCCTCCCCCGGCGTCTCACCGGCGGTGGAGAACTCCCCGATCGCGATGAGGCAGGCCAGGACGACCGCCAGCGAGAGCCAGAACAGCAGCCAGTCCGACCGCCGCCGCCTCATGATCGCGATGCGCAGCATCGTGCCCCAGGCGAGCAGTCCGAAGCTGAGCAGCGCGAGCGCCACGAAGACGACGCGCACGACGACGAGCAGCGCCGTGGAAGGGCGCCGGGGCTGCGGCGGCGCGAAGCCGTGGCCGTGCATTCCTGCTCCTGGGATGGCCTGGACGGGGAACGGGAGAAGAGGAGTCGAGCGGACTGAAGCGTATACACCGACACCGACAAGCGGTTGCCGGATGTACCGAACCGTTGCCCGGTACACCGCTTCGTAAGCGACTCGTGCACGCCTCGACGGACTTCGCCGGTGCCCTGCGGGTCACTCCGGCAGGAGGCTGCCGTCCGTGAGGCCGTCGTGCAGTCCCCGCACCAGCCGTTCGCCCAGCCTGCCGGCCAGCCGCAGCGCCTCCTCGAACTCGCCCAGCGCGCGGAAGCGGTCCCCGTAGCGCCGCTGTTCGGCGAGCGGCAGCCGGGGCAGCTGGAGGCGGCGGACGTCGAGCCGGGTCGCGGTCGACGCGTAGCTGCTGGCTTGCCGCTGGTTGGCGCTGCCGCGCAGGAAACCGGCGAGGAACCAGGGGTCGAGCGCGGCCGGGTCGGGCCGCAGCAGCTGGAGGTTGCGGCCGAGCGCGGCGCCGGCGAGTGCCTCGTCCGCTACGCGCACGATCGCGCCGGCCCCGAGGACGGGGACGACGACGTCGCCCGCCGCGATCAGCACCGGCTCCTCCTCGGCGCCTGCCGGGAGCGTGCCGGAGGGGCTCCGGCCGGCGAGGACGTCCTGTTCGGTGAGGACGGCGACGGGCCCGTCCGCCGGTGCGGAGCCGGCGCCGCCGGCGCGCAGGACAAGGGCGCCGGCGCGGGCGAGTTCGCCGACGGTCGTGGCGGGCCAGTGCGGAGGTGCGGCGGGCGCGGGGGGCAGCACGGGCGGCCGGGGGGTGAGTTCGGTGGTCCGGCCCAGCGTGTGCGTCAGCCGTTCGCGTACGCGGCCCAGTTCTGCGGCCCCGGCGCCCGCGGCGGGGGGCGGCAGATGGCGGGCGGGGGTCAGGTCGACGTCGTCGTCGAGGAGTTCGATGACCGGGACGCACCGGCTGACGCCGGGGGTCTCCGCCACGGTCCCGTGCCGCTCGAAGGGCTGCCAGGCGTCGAGCACCGCGGTGCGGATGGCCTGCCAGTCGAGTCTGTCGCGGCCCGCCGCGGCGTGCGCCGCCGTGGCGGTGTCGACGACGAGCAGTTCCGGCGACGGGCGTTCGGCGGCGGGCCTGCGCAGCACCCACAGATGGAGCGGGATGCCGTAGGGGGGCGCGGCGCCGGCGGGGAGGGCGACGACGGCCCGCAGCGCGCCGCGGCGCAGCAGGCCGGCGCGGACGCGCCGCCCGGAGCGGCGGGACGCGGCGGCGGGCGGCATCAGCAGCACGGCGGTGCCGCCGGGGCGCAGCCGGGCGAGCGCGTGCTGGACCCAGGCCAGCTCGGACTCGGTGCGGGCCGGGAAGCCGTACTCCCACCGGGGGTCGTAGGCCAGCTCCTCGTGGCCCCAGTCGCGCTCGTTGAACGGCGGGTGGCACAGGACGGCGTCGGCGGCGAGCGCGGGGAACGCGTCCGCGCGCAGGGCGTCGCCGGCCGCCGCCCGCACCTCGGCGTCGGCGTGCAGGGCGAGGCGCAGTGCGGTGAGCGCGGCCAGGTCGGGGTCGGCCTCCTGGGCGTGGAGCGCGGCGGGGCGGTCGACGGCGCGCAGCAGGGCGCCCGTTCCGGAGGCGGGGTCGAGCACGGTCCCGGCCGGTCCTACGAGGGCGGCCATCAGCGCGGCGGGCTCGGCCGGTGTGAGTGTGTACTGGCGCGGGCCGGCGTCGAGGTGGCGCCCGAGCAGGAACTCGAACGCCTGGCGGGCGCCGGTCTCCGCGGCGAGCGCGGCGGCCCCGCGCAGGAGCGGCACGGACGGCGCCAACTCGCCCTTGTGAGGCGTCCGTACGGCTCGGGGGGCGTCGAAGCGCAGGGTCAGCACCTCCTCGAGCGCGGCGGGCAGCAGCTCGGCCATGCGGGTGTCGGAGACGGCGCTCAGGGCGGGCCAGCCGGACGGCCGGTGGTGGACCAGGAGGAGTGCGCAGCCGGCGTGGAGGAGGGCGGTGGCGGCTCCGGCGGGGTGGCCGGCCAGTTGCTGCCAGACCCGTTCGCGCAGCGGCACCTCGGCCAGCTTCCCCTGGTCGCGCAGCCAGCGCTCGACCGCGGCGAGGGCGAAGGAGGGACTGGTCTCCGTGCCGCCGACGGGCTTGGGGAAGTCCCCGTGCCGACGCCGCCAGTTGCTCACGGCGGCACGGCCCACGCCCGCGAGGCGGGCGATCTCCGCAGCGGTCACTTCTGGTTCGTTGTCCGGCACTCGACTGTCCCCCGTCCGCTTCAAGTGATCGGCACTGTACTCGGGTTCACGGACCGTGAGCGATTCACAGGCGTGAAGCGATGCGTAACTCCCCTTCACGTTGACTCTGTTCACAACCTCTGCTCTGATTGACCCGGAGCAACACGGGTCACGACAGCGGGCCCGCCACAAACATTGGGGGGGACCCATGTCTCAGTACACACAGCCGCAGCCAGGCCCGCAGCAGCCCGGCGGAGCGCCCGGTCAGTTCACAGCGCCGGCCCCGGCGCGCAACGGCCTCGGCACGGCCGCCCTGGTGCTCGGCATCATCGGCATCCTCTTCGCCGTGATCCCGTTCCTCTTCTGGATCGGCACCGTCCTCGGGCTGCTCGCCCTGATCCTCGGCGTCGTCGGCCTGGGCCGCGCCAAGCGCGGCCAGGCCACCAACAAGGGCGTGGCGACGGCCGGCACGGTGCTGGGCGTGCTGGCGCTGATCGTGAGCGTCATCATCGGCATCGTCACGGTGATGGCGGTGGGCGAGGCGGTCGACGAGTTCAACAAGGCCGTCGAGAACACCGCGCCCAAGGACGCCTCCGCGGGTGGCGCCGACGGCTCGGGCGAGGGCGAGCCGGCCGCGGACAAGGGCAAGGCCCTCGGCGCGGACGAGACGTCCGTCTACGACGACGACGTGAAGGTCACCGTCTCCGCGCCCAAGCCGTACTCGCCCACCGAGTTCGCCATCGGCCACACCGAGGGCAACAAGGCCTACCAGGTCACGGTCACCATCGAGAACGGCGGCAAGGAGAAGTACGACGCGAACCTCGTCTCCTTCGAGGCGCGCGCCGGCAAGGACGGCGTGACCGCCGAGCAGATCTTCGACGGTGACACGGGCGGCGGCTTCGAGGGCACCATCCTGCCGGGCAAGAAGGCCACGGTCACGGTCGCCTTCGACGCCCCGGCCGACGCGAAGAACCTCACCGTGGAGGTCTCCCCCGGCTTCGACTACGACGCCTCGCAGTGGGAGCTGACGGTCTGACCTTCCGGCTCGGGCCGACCGGCCGGGGACGCCGCCGAACAGGGCGGCGTCCCCGGCCGCGTCCCGCGTACACCGGCCACACCCCGTGTCACAGCCGGTGGCGCACCCATACGTTCGGCTCGACGTAGACCGCGTAGCCCCGCTCCGCCTCGCAGTGCACCGGCACCAGCGCGCCCGGGACCTCGACCTCGCCCGTGGTGTCGAACGGCAGTCCGGTCCACGCGCGCCACTGCTCCAGCGAGCCGGAGACCGTCATCGAGGTGGGCGCCACCCTCTCGATGACACCGCCCGCCCGTACGTGCACCCGCAGCCACGGGTCGTGCGGGAGGCCGTCCGCCTCGCGGGTGCGGTACGCGTACTCGTCGATCAGCGTCCTCGGTTCGGCGCTCTTCGCGCTCGGCCGCACCGGTGCGACGAACCTGTCGAAGCCGAGGCGGCGGACGTTGTCCCGCATCGCGGCGAGCATCCGACCCGATATCCCCCGGCCCTGCCGGTCGGTCGCCACCGTGATCTCGATCGCGCTCACGGTGTCCGGCTTCCGGCCGTGCCGCAGGTCGGAGAAGGCCCACAGCATCACCTGGTCCCAGCCGCCGGCGGGCAGTTCCCGGCGTCCGTCCACGTCCATGGCCAGCGGGACGCTGAGCGCCCGGGCCACGACCTTCCCCTCGGGGTCCGTCGCCACCAGCACGTACTCGGGCAGCTCGCCGACGATCCGTCCGATGTACGCCCAGCCGACCGGGTCGTTGACGATGAACTCGTCCCAGGTGTCGAGCATCCGCCACATCGGGTCGTGCAGTTCGGGGCGCTCGGCGAGGCTGGTGATCTCAAGTTCCATGGCGGCAGGCTAACCAGGGCCATCATGGTCCCCCACCGGATTTCCACCGCTCCACCGGGCGGCTCCCACCCGCGCACGGCCCCGGCCCCTTCAGACCCTCAGGAACGCACGGAACCTCGCGCCGCCCTCGGGGCCGCCGCCGGCCGGGCCGCCTGCCTCTCCATGGCCCGGCGCATCCTCGGCCCGAAGGGCTTCTCCACGAGCCGGTGGATGAACCAGGCGAGCAGCAGCATCGAGGCCACCGCCGCCACCAGCGCCGGCCAGGCCCCCAGCCCGAACTTCCGGTGCAGCACGGCGATGGCGAACCAGCCCAGATGCTCGTGCACCAGGTAGAACGGGTAGGTCAGGGCTCCCGCGACGGTGAGCCAGCGCCAGTTCGCCCACCGCAGCCACCCGAGTGCCACGGCGGCGACCAGCCCGAAGGCGACGGTCACGATCGCGAGGATGACGTGCGGGCTGCGCTCCAGATAGACGTTCGTCGCGTCGGGGCTCCACAGCGCGGTGGTCGAATAGCGCTGGCCGAGCGCCCAGCTGACCGCGACGATGCCCCACAGCAGCAGATCGCTGCCGAACCGGTGGATCAGGTAGAGCGCGAGACCGCCGATGAAGAAGGGGGCGTGGTCCCGCATGACGATCTCGTCGGTGAGGGGTGTGTCGGCGACCCGTGCGAGCACCCCGGCGACCGTCCACAGGCAGCAGAAGACGACCACCCTCCGGTAGGTGACGCCCTTCCACACCACGAACAGCGCGAACAGCAGGTAGAACCGGGCCTCCACCCACAGTGTCCAGCACACGCCGAGCACCCGCTCCACGCCCATGGGCTGCTGGAG
This sequence comes from Streptomyces sp. NPDC006294, assembly GCF_042870895.1. Lineage (NCBI taxonomy): Bacteria > Bacillati > Actinomycetota > Actinomycetes > Kitasatosporales > Streptomycetaceae > Streptomyces > Streptomyces sp. NPDC006294. The sequence continues at coordinate 44,854 of NZ_JBIAHV010000015.1, read as the reverse complement.
CATCGTCAGATTGACCAGTACTTCGTCGAGCCGCAGCGGCTCGATCACCGACGGAAGCGCCATGCACGCGGCCGTGGTCAGCACTATCGCCACCCAGTACGCGGGGTAGAGGCGCGAGACCCGGGAGCGGAAGAAGTGGCCGAGCGACTTGCCCCAGCTGCTCATGCAGATGACGAAGCCGCTGATGACGAAGAACAGCTGGACGCCGAGGGAGCCGTAGGTGGCCGCGGCGGACAGACCGGGAAAGAGCTCCTTGGGGGACTCGCCCCAGGCATGGCCCACCGACGACTTTCCCGCGTAGTGGAAGAGGCACACGGCCAGGGCCGCGAGGATACGCAGACCGTCGAGGGCCCGCATCCTGTTGTGGGAAGGCAGCGGCGCGATCTCCACCTTGGTCTGCCGTGCCTTGGGCGCCTTCGTCCTGGGCGCTTCGGCCACGGCACCACTGCTCATCGACGTGTCTCCTGATCGGTCCGGCGTCGATGCACCCTAGGCAGAGAAACGGCCGGATAGGCGGCCCCGGCAACCGCCTTCCGCCACTGTTCACTTCATGCTCATCCACCTGTCGACGAACCGGCACGCATCCGGGCACAACCCCGCCCAGCCGCCACGGACGACCGCGTCACAGCCACCCGGACGTCGCCTTCCGGGACAGAACGGCTAGCCGCCGCACTGGGCGAGCATGGTCCGCTTGTCGGCGGTCGTCACCGGCAGTTCGTACTTCACCGCGACCTGCGCGAAGCGCACCGCGTACGAGCAGCGGACCGCCTTGTTCGGCGGCAGCCACGACGCCGGGCCCGAGTCGCTCTTGGCGCCGTTGGCCCGGCCCTCGACCGGCAGCAGGTTCAGCGGGTCGTTGGCCAGTCGCCGGCGCTTGGCCTCGTTCCAGCGGGCCGCGCCCATCTGCCAGCTGTACGACAGCGGCACCACATGGTCTATCTGCACCTCGGCGGCCTTCTTCTTGCGCCACTCGATGGTCCTGCCGGTGTACGGGTCGTACACGGTCATCTCCACGACGACGCAGTCCGAGCCGGCCCGGTAGGCGAGGCCCCGGCCGTCGCGGGCGAGCATGTCGTTGCGGGTGTCGCAGCCGTTGCGCGCCAGCGGGACGCCGTCGGCCGTGTCCATCCAGGCGTAGCCGTACTCGTCCCGGTCGTAACCGGTCTTCGGGCCGCGGCCCTTGGTGGCCACCTTCGCTATCAGCGCGCGGGCGGCGGTCCGCTCCTGCTCGGTGGCGAGGGCGGCCAGACCCGGCCGCGTGCCCTGCGGGTTGGCGAGCGGGCTCGTGCCGCCGCCGGCCGGGGCGGCCCGCGACGGGCCCCCGTCACCGTCGCCGCCGTCGATGCCGACGCCGTCGCAACCGGTCACCAGCACCGCCGCGAGCAGCGCCGCCGCCCCTCCCCCGACCACCGCATGTCTGTTCACGGTCCGTACGGTACTGCCGGGCTCAGACCTTGCCGATACCCAGGGTGGTCCGGGCGGGCAGCGGACCGGAGCCGAGCACCGCGACCCAGTACGGGCCGAGCAGCTCGGACAGGCGGGCCGTGAGCCCTACGACCCCAGGATCGTCGTCAGGAACTCGCCCGTCCACGACAGCAGTTCACGGCCCACCACCGGCTTGCCGCCGATCTTGCCCGCCGTCGGGCGCGGGACCATGATCTGGTGGGCCGCCGGCTTGATGACCGTACGCGGGTACAGCCGCTTGAGCCGCAGCTCCTGCGACTCGCGCAACTCCACCGGCGCGAAGCGGATGTTCGGCCCCTGGAGCACGATCTCGCCCACGCCGCAGGCCCGCGCCAGCATCCGCAGGCCCGCCACCAGCAGCAGGTTCTCCACGGGCTCCGGCAGCTTGCCGTAGCGGTCGGTGAGCTCCTCGCGGACCGCCTTGATGTCCTCCTCCGTGTTGGCGGAGGCGATCGACCGGTACGCCTGGAGCCGCAGCCGCTCACCGGGGGCGTAGTCGTGCGGGACGTGCGCGTCGACGGGCAGCTCGATCTTGACCTCGAGCGGCGCCTCCTCCTCCACACCGCCCTCCAGCGACGCCCGGTAGTCGGCGACGGCCTCGCCCACCATGCGGACGTACAGGTCGAAGCCGACGCCCGCGATGTGGCCCGACTGCTCGCCGCCGAGAAGGTTGCCCGCGCCGCGGATCTCCAGGTCCTTCATGGCGACGTACATGCCCGCGCCCATCTCGGTGTGCTGGGCGATCGTGGCGAGGCGCTCGTGCGCGGTCTCGGTGAGGGGCTTCTCCGGCGGGTAGAGGAAGTACGCGTAACCGCGGTCCCGCCCGCGGCCGACCCGGCCACGCAACTGGTGCAGCTGCGAGAGGCCGAAGTTGTCGCCGCGCTCCACGATGAGCGTGTTGGCGTTGGAGATGTCGATGCCCGACTCGACGATCGTCGTGGAGACCAGCACGTCGAACTTCTTCTCCCAGAAGTCCACGACCACCTGCTCCAGGGCGCTCTCGCCCATCTGGCCGTGGGCCGTGGCGATCCGCGCCTCCGGCACGATCTCCCGCAGCCGCGCTGCCGCCCGGTCGATCGACTCGACGCGGTTGTGGATGTAGAAGACCTGGCCCTCGCGCAGCAGTTCACGCCGCACGGCCGCGCCGATCTGCTTCTCCTCGTACGGGCCGACGAAGGTCAGCACCGGATGGCGCTCCTCCGGCGGGGTGGTGATCGTCGACATCTCGCGGATGCCGGTCACCGCCATCTCCAGCGTCCTCGGAATGGGTGTCGCGGACATGGTGAGCACGTCCACGTTGGCCCGCAGCTTCTTCAGCTGCTCCTTGTGCTCGACACCGAAGCGCTGCTCCTCGTCGACGATGACCAGACCCAGGTCCTTGAACCTGGTCTCGGAGGAGAACAGCCGGTGGGTGCCGATCACGATGTCGACCGAGCCGTCCCGCAGCCCCTCCAGCGTCGCCTTCGCCTCGGTCTCCGACTGGAAGCGGGACAGGGCGCGGGTGACGACGGGGAACTGCGAGTACCGCTCGGTGAACGTGCCGAAGTGCTGCTGGACGAGGAGGGTCGTCGGGACGAGGACGGCGACCTGCTTGCCGTCCTGGACCGCCTTGAAGGCCGCCCGGACCGCGATCTCCGTCTTGCCGTAGCCGACGTCGCCGCAGATCAGCCGGTCCATCGGGACCGTCTTCTCCATGTCCTCCTTGACCTCGGCGATCGTGGACAGCTGGTCGGGCGTCTCGACGTACACGAACGCGTCCTCGAGCTCCCGCTGCCAGGGGGTGTCCGGGCCGAAGGCATGGCCGGGCGCGGCCATCCGGGCCGAGTACAGCTTGATCAGGTCCGCGGCGATCTCCTTGACCGCCTTCTTCGCGCGCGCCTTCGTCTTCGTCCAGTCCGCGCCGCCGAGCCGGTGCAGCGTCGGCGCCTCGCCGCCCACGTACTTGGTGACCTGCTCGAGCTGGTCGGTGGGGATGTACAGCCGGTCGCCGGGCTGGCCGCGCTTGGCGGGGGCGTACTCCACGAGCAGGTACTCGCGGGTCGCGCCCTGGACGGTGCGCTGCACCATCTCGACGTACCGTCCCACGCCGTGCTGCTCGTGGACGATGTAGTCGCCGGCCTCGAGGGTCAGCGGGTCGATGGTCTTGCGGCGCCGGGTCGGCATCCGCCGGCCGTCCTTGCCGGCCGCCTTCTGGCCGGTCAGGTCGGTCTCCGTGAGGACCGCCAGCTTGAGCGCCGGGTCGATGAAGCCGTAGTCGATCGAGCCGCAGGCGACATGGACGACGGACGGCGAGATCTCCGGGAGGTCCGCGTCCAGCCGCGCCGCGATGCCCTCGCCGCCGAGCACCTCGACCGTGCGGGCCGCGGGGCCGTGCGCCTCGGTCACGAACACGGTCCGCCAGCCGTCGGCCAGCCACCCCTTGGTGTCGGCGAGCGCCCGCGCGGTGTCGCCGCGGTACGTGTCCGGGGCGTGCATGCCCAGCTTCAGCGTGTCGTCCTCCGGGTCGGCCGCGTCCGACGCGAACGGGGACACCGACCACCACATCATGCCGAGCTCGCGCGCCCGGTCCCGTACGTCCGCGATGCCCCACAGCGACGCCGCGCCGACGTCGATCGGGGCCTCGCCTCCGCCCGCGGTCGCCGCCCAGGACGCCTGGAGGAACTCCTGGCTGGTGGCCACGAGGTCCGCCGCCCGCGTACGCACCCGCTCCGGGTCGCACACCACGGCCATCGCACCCTCGGGGAGCACGTCGAGCAGCAGCTCCATCTCGTCGACGAGGACGGGGGCCAGCGACTCCATGCCCTCGACGGCGATGCCCTCGGCGATCTTGCCGAGCAGTTCGCCCAGCTCGGGATGGGCCTCCGCGAGCGCGGCGGCCCGCCGGCGCACCTCGTCCGTCAGCAGCAGCTCACGGCACGGCGCCGCCCACAGCCCGTGCTCCGCGACCTCCAGGGAACGCTGGTCGGCGACCTTGAAGTAACGGATCTCCTCGACGTCGTCACCCCAGAACTCCACCCGAAGGGGGTGCTCCTCGGTGGGCGGGAAGACGTCCAGGATGCCGCCGCGCACCGCGAACTCGCCGCGCTTCTCGACCAGTTCCACCCGCGCGTAGGCGGCGGCCGCCAGCCCCGCCACGACCTCTCCGAGGTCGGCCTGCTGACCGGTGCGCAGCGCCACGGGCTCCAGGTCGCCGAGGCCCTTGACCTGCGGCTGGAGCACCGACCGCACGGGCGCGACCACGATCTGCACCGGGCCCGCGGACGGGTCGTCGGGCGACGGGTGCGTCAGGCGGCGCAGCACGGCGAGGCGGCGGCCGACCGTGTCGGAGCGGGGGGAGAGCCGCTCGTGCGGCAGCGTCTCCCACGACGGGTACTCGACGACGCCCTCGCCGGGCAGCAGCGACCGCAGCGCCGCGGCCAGGTCCTCGGCCTCCCGCCCGGTGGCGGTGACGGCAAGCACCGTGCGGCGCGCCTCGCGGGCCAGCGCCGCCACGGCGAAGGGCCGCGCGGCGGGCGGACCCACCAGGTCGACATGCGTCCGGCGGCCGTCGCCGGCCGCCCTGACGGCTTCGGCGAGCGCGGGGTCGCGTACGACGGCATCGAGCAGACCGTGCAGGCTCATGAAGGGCTTCCGTCCAGGAGGAGCGAGGGGGGTGGCACCGCGCCGCACCCGCCGGGCGGGACAACGCGAAGGACCCGACACGTCGAACGGGCCGGGGGTCTCCCAGCCTACGACGCGGGTGTGACAGCCGCGCCCCGATCCCCCACGCGCCCCGTACGTCCCGCCCCCCGCGTGCCCCGTCCCCACCGCCCCGGGCGCGCCCCGTCCCCGCCACCCGCGGACGCGCCGAGGCCCCGCGTGTCCGTGTCGGACACGCGGGGCCTCGGTGGCTGTGCCTGCGGGCGGGCCGGGACCCCCGTACCGGGCCCGCCGAGGCGGGCTACTCGGTGGCGATCGCGTTCAGGACGTTCATCCGGCCCGCCCGGAACGCCGGCACCAGGGCCGCGAACAGGCCCACGAACGCCGACCCGACGAAGACCGTGATGATCGTCGCCCACGGGATCTCCAGGACGCCCAGGCCCTCCAGCGCCAGCAGCTGCTGGGCCGAGGTGCCCCAGCCCATGCCCAGGCCGAGGCCGAGCAGCGCGCCGAAGAGGGCGATGACGACCGACTCCAGGCGGATCATGCGGCGCAGCTGGCGGCGCGAGAGGCCGATGGCGCGCATCAGACCGATCTCACGGGTCCGCTCGACCACCGACAGCGCGAGGGTGTTCACCACACCCAGGATGGCGACGATGATCGCGAGCGCCAGCAGACCGTAGACGATGTTGAGCAGCTGCCCGATCTGGTCCTTCAGGTCCTCCTTGAAGTCGGTCTGGTTCTGCACCTTGTACTGCGGGTACTCGGCGAGCGACTTCTTCAGCGCCGCGTACGCCTCCTTCTCCTGGCCGTCGACCGCCTTGGCGAACATGATCATGTTCTGGGGCATCTTCTCGGCCGGCAGGTACCGCTCGGCGGTCGTGATGTTCAGATACATCGCGCCCTTGTCGACGTTCGAGTCGTCGGAGGTGATCGCGGCGACCTTCAGCTCGGCCGGCCGGCCGTTCGTGAAGTCGACCTTGATCGTGTCGCCGACCTTCACGCCGTGCTTGTCCGCGTAGTCGCTGCCGACGGACATCGCGTCCTTGCCGTACGCGGCGGACAGCTCGCCCGCCACCGTCTCGCGGCGCAGGTCCTGCGCGTACGTCGGGTCCGCGGCGACCAGCTGCAGGTCCTCCTTCTTGCCGTTCGGAGCGGTGATCTTCGCGTCGACGCCCTTGTACTCGGTGACGTGCTCGATGCCCGGGGCCTTCGCCAGCGCCTCCTGGGCCTGCGGCACGATCGGGCGGCCGTCGTTGCTCGCGGACTGCACGATGAAGTCGGCGCCCACCGACTTGTCGAGCTCCTGCGTCGCGGAGGCCACCATCGAGGAGCCGACCACCGACAGGCAGGCCACCAGGGCGAGGCCGATCATCAGCGCGGCGCCGGTCGCTCCGGTACGGCGCGGGTTGCGCAGCGCGTTGCGCTCCGCCATCCGGCCGACCGGGCCGAACATCCGCAGCACCACGGCGCTGATCACCCGTACGACACCGCCGGCCAGCAGCGGGCCGATCACGACGAAGCCGATCAGGGACAGCACCACACCGAGGCCGAGGAACATCGACCCCTCACTCGCCTTGTCCGCCTGCGTGGCGAGCAGCAGGGCCGCCGCGCCGACGCCGGTGAGGACGAGGCCGATGCCGCCGCGGATCCAGCCGGCCTTTCCGTCGGCCGGCATGCCCGAGTCGCGCAGGGCCGCCATGGGCGACACCTTGCCGGCGCGGCGCGCCGGGACATACGCGGCGAGGACGGTGACGACGATGCCGAGCACCATGCCGACGACCGGGGTCGTCCACTTCACGGTCAGGTCGTCCGTGGAGAGGTTCATGCCGACCGCGGACATCATCTTCATCAGCCCGACGGCCAGCCCCACACCGGCGGCCACACCGGCGATCGAGCCGACCAGGCCGAGCAGCAGCGCCTCCACGAGCACGGACCGGTTGACCTGCTTGCGGCTCGACCCGATGGCGCGCATCAGGCCGATCTCCCGGGTGCGCTGGGCGACGAGCATCGAAAAGGTGTTGACGATCAGGAAGATGCCGACGAGGAAGGCGATCCCGGCGAAGCCGAGCATCGCGTACTTCATCACGTCGAGGAACGAGCCGATCTCCTCACGGCCCGAGTCCGCCGACTCCTTCGCGGTCTGCAGCTTGTACGGCTGCTCCAGCGCGGCGGCCAGGTTCTTCTTCAGCGCCTCGTCGCTGACACCCTCGTCGGCGGCCACCAGGACCTGGGTGAACACACCTTCCCTGCCGAGCAGTTCACGCTGGGCGGTGGCGGTGTCGTAGTAGACGACGGTCGCCCCGGGGTTGGTGACCTTGAAGGCGGCGATGCCGGAGATCTTCGCGGTGAAGTCACCGGTGACCGCGATGGTCCGCAGCTCGTCGCCCAGCTTCAGGCCGTGCTTGTCGGCCGTGTCGCCGTCGACCATGACCTCGGTCGGGCCGCGCGGGGCGTGACCCGACGCGATCTCCATGGACTTGAGTTCGTTCTTCGTCCAGTTGGCCGCGATCGTCGGGGCTCCGGAGGTGGAGCCCATGTTCTTGTTCTCGGAGTCGACGACGGTGACGCTCATGCTGAACACGGCGCCCTCGGCGGACTCCACGCCCTCGACCTTGCCGACCTGGTCGACGACGGAGGCGGGCAGCGTCTCCGGCCGGCCGGTCGCCGGGGCCTCGGTGTCCGTGGCCCCCTCGGGGCTGACGCTCACGTCCGCGGAGGAGGTGGCGAACAGTTTGTCGAACGTGGCGTTCATGGTGTCGGTGAACACGAGCGTGCCCGACACGAACGCCACCGACAGCAGCACCGCGACGGCCGAGAGGGCCATTCGGCCCTTGTGCGCGAAGAAGTTGCGCAGCGATGTCTTGAGCATGGTCATGACGTCCGCCCGCGCGCGTCGAAGTCGGGGGTCTGGGGGCGTCCCCCAGAAAGGCACAGCATGCGGTCGAGGACGGCCTCCGCGGTCGGCTGGAGCATCTCGTCGACGATGCGTCCGTCGGCCAAGTACAGGACACGGTCCGCGTAGGAGGCGGCGACGGGGTCGTGCGTGACCATGACGATGGTCTGGCCCAGCTCGTCCACCGACGTGCGCAGGAAGCCGAGCACTTCGGCGCCCGCCCGCGAGTCCAGGTTCCCGGTCGGCTCGTCACCGAAGATGATCTCCGGACGGGCGGCGAGGGCACGCGCCACGGCCACCCGCTGCTGCTGACCGCCGGAGAGCTGGGTCGGCCGGTGCTTCAGGCGGTCCGCGAGGCCGACCGTCTCGACGACCCGGTTCAGCCACGCGGCGTCCGGCCTGCGGCCGGCGATGTCCATGGGGAGCGTGATGTTCTCCAGGGCGTTCAGCGTGGGCAGCAGGTTGAACGCCTGGAAGATGAAGCCGATCCGGTCCCGGCGCAGCTGCGTGAGCTTCTTGTCCTTCAGGCCCGTGATCTCCGTGTCGTCGAGGAATATCTGCCCCGAGGTGACGGTGTCCAGGCCGGCCAGACAGTGCATCAGGGTCGACTTGCCGGAGCCGGACGGCCCCATGATCGCGGTGAACTGCCCGCGGGCGATGTCCACGTCGACGTGATCGAGTGCGACGACACGCGTCTCACCGGTGCCGTACGCCTTGACGACCTGCCGCCCCCGTGCGGCGACGGCCGTGCGCCCTCCGGTCTCCCCGAATGCGGGGGTGGTTACAGCCGTAGTCACGGTAGGTCTCCTAGCTCTGGGAATCTGTGGGAACAGCTGGTCCGGGGCGGTGCTCCGGGACCAGTGCGTATGCGTCGCCGCGGGTACAGGTCGAGTCTCGCGGCGGAAGCCGTCCGGCGCGCTGGTGCGCAGCGCAGTCTTGGTGCGGGGGTTTTCCCCACCCCCGTCCGGTGCCGCCGTGACCTCCGTCCGGTGCTGCTGGTGTCCGGGGGGCCTCGGCTGCGGCCGTAAGTACAAGCTAAGGAACGCCACCCGTCCTTCTCGTCGTCCGCCGGGACGAACGTCCCCTGGACATAAGTAAGGAGGAGCCCCTAGGGGACTCCACCCGAAGGTGGACGTGCCAGGGTCGAGACTGCACCCTCCCCCTGCGTCAACCTCAAGTGAGAAGGTGTCCCCCGGAATTAGATGCATGACGAACGGACCTGGGGGACGCCATGGGAAGCACCGGCCGCACCACACGCCTGCCCGGCTCCGCCGCGCATCCGGCGGCGCCCCGCGGCCGGGGCCCGGTCGTCGCCGCGCTCATGCTCGGCATGGCGCTCGCCGCGCTCGACGGGACCATCGTCTCGACCGCCGTGCCGCAGATCGTCGGCGACCTGGGCGGCTTCGCCGTCTTCTCCTGGCTGTTCTCGGGCTATCTGCTCGCCGTGACCGTCACCCTCCCCGTGTACGGCAAGCTGTCCGACACCTTCGGCCGCAAGCCCGTACTCGTCGCCGGGATCATCCTGTTCCTGGTCGGCTCCCTGCTGTGCGCACTCGCCTGGAACATGGCCGCGCTCATCGCGTTCCGCGTCGTCCAGGGCCTCGGCGGCGGGGCGCTCCAGGGCACGGTGCAGACCATCGCCGCCGACCTCTACCCCCTGGCCGAGCGCCCCCGCATCCAGGCCAGGCTCTCCACCGTGTGGGCGACTTCGGCGGTCGCCGGCCCCGCGGTCGGCGGACTGCTCGCCGGATACGCGGACTGGCGCTGGATCTTCCTCATCAACCTGCCCGTCGGCGCGGTCGCGCTCTTCCTCGTCCTGCGCTACTTCACCGAACCGGCCCGCCCGGCACGCACCACCCGGCCGCGCGTCGACTGGGCCGGCGCCCTGTGCGTCTTCGCCGCCGGCACGCTGCTGCTGACCGCCCTCGTCCAGGGCGGCATCGCCTGGCCGTGGCTGTCGGCCCCGTCGCTGGCCCTGCTGGGCGGCAGCGCGGTCCTCGTCGCCGTCACGGTCGTCGTCGAACGCCGCGCCGCCGAGCCGATCATCCCCGGCTGGGTCTGGCGCCGCCGCACCATCGCGGCGGTCAACCTGGCCCTGGGCGCGCTGGGCCTGCTGATGGTCGCCCCGACCGTCTTCCTGCCCACCTACGCCCAGTCCGTCCTCGGCCTCGGCCCGATCGCCGCGGGCTTCGTCCTCTCCGTGATGACCCTGAGCTGGCCGGTCAGCGCCGCCCTGTCCGACCACGTCTACACCCGCATCGGCTTCCGTCGGTGCGCGATGCTCGGCGCGGGCCTCGCGATGCTGATCCTGCTGGCCTTCCCACTGCTGCCGTTCCCCGGCGCACCGTGGCAGCCGGCCCTGATCATGCTGCTGCTCGGCGCGGCGCTCGGCCTCTTCCAACTCCCCCTGATCGTCGGTGTGCAGTCCACCGTCGGCTGGTCGGAACGCGGCACCACCACGGCCTCCGTCCTCTTCTGCCGCCAGGTCGGCCAGTCCCTGGGCGCGGCCCTCTTCGGCGCTGTCGCCAACGCCGTCCTGCTCTCCCGCCTCGGCGGCGGCAGCCTCGACTCGGTGTCCCACGCCCTGGAGAACCCGGCCACGCTGACGGCCTCCGCCACCGACGGCCTGCGCCGCGCGGTCGACGCGGCCGTCGACCACGTCTACGTGGGCGCGGCGGCCGCGGCGGGCCTGGCGCTGCTGGTGCTGCTCTTCGTGGCGCCGAAGCGGTTCCCGGTCCGGACGGATCCGACGGACTGACGTGTCGCACCACTTCCGGGTCCGGACGGCGCCGATGGGCCGACCCGCCCGCGTCAGGAGGTCTCGAACCGCCCGTCGGCGGCCGCGCGTATGAAGCGGTCCAGCGCCTCAAGGCGCGCGGCCAGGAGGACATCCGGCACCTTGCTGTCGCGCAGGCGGACGGTGCCGCCGGGGGCGACGGCGACACAGACCCAGTTGGCAGCTTCTGCAAGCCGCTGGGGTGCGAACTCGATGCCGCACCCGGACAATCGCGCCGGGAAACGGCTCAGTCGGTCAACGCCACCGTGAGATCCACCTCGACGAGCTGCCCCGGAAACCCGAGCTGCGCGACACCAAGAAGCGTGCTCGCCGTGGTGAACGCCGGACCGAGTGCCGACTCCGTGAGCCGGCGCCACGCGATCCCCAGCGCTTCCCGGTCGTCGCTGCGCACGTAGATCACCGAGCGCACCACCTGCTGCGGCTCGGCGCCCACGGCCGTCAGGGCGGCGACGGAGTTCGCGACCACCTGGTCCACCTGCGCCTCGAGCGATTCCGACCCGACGAGCGAACCGCTGCGATCAAGAGGGCACTGCCCGGCCAAGTAGGCCGTACGACCCGCCTCCACCACCGTGATGTGGTGATAGCCGGGCGTCTCATGCAGTTGTTCGGGGTTGATACGAGTGATCTTCACAGTCATGACCCCGCGTCTGACCGGCAGACCGCCGACGCGCCTCGCCCTTTCTCCGCTGTGCCCCCGCCCGTTGCGGGGAGGCAGGAGGCCCCGGCGGGAGACAGGCACAGTCCGCCTGGGGCGGGAAGATCACTGCCATGCCGTCCATCGACTCGCAGCCGTAGCCGAGCCCGCCGCGCGCCGAGCGGTTCCCGCCCATCCGGGGCAAGAGCGACGTTTCACCCCCCGTTACCGCCGGTCCGTTCGCTCATGCACAGGATCGTCACCGAACCGACATACCAGTTGGTCGGGAAGCCCTTACGTCATCGCACTACCCGTGAGTAACGTACGCGGACCACCAGCGCCACCCGCACCCACCCTCGGGGCGGCAAGGAGCAAGACGATGTCGTACCACCACCAGCTCTTCCCCGATCCACCACGCCAGCCCAGCAACCCCGGACGGCACCGTCAGGAGACGGCCGACCCGGCGCGGGACTTCGGCCCGCAGCCCTGGGACCGGCCGCAGACCGCGCACCGGGACCAGGGCGACGACGGACACAGCCGCGAACTGCAAAGCCTCGGCTCGGCCTACCGGAGGCTGCGACGCGTCTCGACGCTCACCGCCCTCGGCTACTTCATCCTCTTCCTGCTCCTGTCCGCGTACGCCCCCGGATTCATGACCGGAGAGGTCAGCGGCGGTCTCACGACCGGGCTGGTGCTGGGGCTCGTCCAACTGCCCGTGGCGCTCGCCGCGATCGCCGTGTACGAGCGCATCGCGCAAAGGCGCGTCGACCCGCTCGTCGCTTCCGTCAGGGAGCGCATGGAGCGAACGGCCCCGTACGGCGGCCGGCAGCCGGCCGGAGGTGCGCGCGCGTGAACGGGTTCAGCTCCGAGGCACAGACCATGTCCCTCATGGCGTTCATCGCCGTCATCACCGTGACGCTGCTGCTGTGCGTGATGACCGGGCCGGACCGGGACGACCTCGGCGAGTTCTACACCGGCTACCGCTCCCTGTCCCCCATGCAGAGCGGCCTCGCCATCGCGGGCGACTACATCTCCGCCGGAACCGTCCTCGGCACCATCGGCATCATCGCGCTCCTCGGGTACGACGGGCTGACGCTCACCCTGAGCACCGTGCTGTCCCTGGTCCTCATGATGTTCCTGCTCGCCGAACCCCTGCGCAACGCGGGCCGGTTCACCATGGGCGACGTCTTCGGCCGCCGCGCCCACGGGCCCGCCGTACGGATCACCGCGGCGGCCGTCACGCTGACCGCGCTGCTGCCGCTGGTGATCTTCCAGCTGGCCGGCGCGGGCGACCTGCTCTCCGTCGTCCTCGGCTTCCACGCCGACGGATTCAAGACCGGCGCGATCATCTTCCTCGGACTGCTGATGATCACGTACGCGGCGATCGGCGGCATGAAGGGCACCGCCTTCATCCAGATCGTCAAGACCGTCGTACTGCTCGGCGCTGCCACCGCCATCGCCGTACTGATCCTCGACCGCTTCGACTTCAGCGCGCCCACGCTGATCGACGCCGCCAAGGCCGGCAGCGGACTGGGAGACACATACCTCACTCCCGGACTGCAGTTCGCCGGCGACGAACTCGACATGATCAGCACCCAGTTGACCGTCGTACTCGGCGCCGCGGTGCTGCCTCACATCACCATGCGCATGTTCACCGCCCGCAACGCGAAGGCCGTGCGGCGCTCGATGTCCTGGGCCGTGTCGATCGTCGTCGTCACCTGCCTGCTCCTCGCCGTGATCGGCTTCGGCGCCGCCGCCCTCGTCGGTCACCAGGAACTCGCCGCGGGCGACCCGCAGGGCAAGACCGCGTTCCTCATGGTCAGCCAGGCCGTCATGGGCCCCGACCCGAACACCGTCGAGACGCTGCTGTTCACCACCGTGGCGACCGCGATCTTCCTCACCCTGCTCGCCTCGGTCGCCGGGATCACCCTGGCCTGCGCCAACACCCTGGCCCACGACCTGATCGCGCACGGCGTCCGCGAAGCCAGGCTCACCGACCGCGCCGAGATGGCCATCGCCAGGGGCGCGGCCGCGGGCGTCGGCCTCGTCGCCATCGCGATCGCCGCCGGCGCCAGACACCTGAACCTCCAGGCGCTGCTGACCCTGTCCTTCTGCGTCGGCGCGTCCGCCGTCGCACCCGCCCTCGTCTACACCCTCTTCTGGCGGCGCTACACCCGTACGGGACTGCTCGCCACGCTCATCGTGGGCAGCGTCTCCGCACTCGTCCTGACGGCCGGCAGCAACCTGGTGTCGGGCTCCCCGCAGTCGATCTTCCCCGGCCAGGACTTCAACTGGTTCCCGTACACCACGGCCGGCCTCGTCTCCATCCCCCTCGGCTTCCTCGCCGGCTGGCTCGCGTCCGTCCTGTTCGACAACGACCGGGCGGTCCAGCGTCGCGACTACGAGGACCTGGAACCCACCATCCTCGCCGGCGCACCGACGAACTCCTGAAACGACGAAGGGCGCCCGGTCCGCGATCACGGACCGGGCGCCCTCGTCCGTCCCGCGTCAGACGGTGCGCAGCCGCGCGGCCAGAGCCACGAGCCAGGCGCCGGGCGTGTACGGCGCGGGCGGATCGACCTCCATGCCGAGTTCGGCCACGGCGAGCGCTTGGTCGGACTCGCTCAGGGGCAGGGTGAGCAGGTCGTGCAGCTCGCCGGTGAGCTGGGCGACCAGACCGCTGTCGGAGGTGTCCAGATAGTCCTGCACCGCGGCATCGTGGTCCTCGAACTCGTCCGGCATGTCCTGGGAGAACCAGCCTCCGAGGAACTGCCCCAGTTCCGGGAAGCGGGCGTGCCATTCCCAGTGCGTCTGCGGGGTCGCCGGAGGCGGTGCCTGGCCTGTCTCCACGCTTTCCTTGAGGCGGTCGGCCAGCCGCACCAGCCACGCCTGGATCTCGGAGTCCGGCAGACCGACGTCCGGTACGGGATAGAACTCACCAAGGCGCCGCCGGAGCCGGCCGGGCGGATTGTCGGCGTAGGCGCGCAACTGCTCCTCGGCGATCGGGATGGCCCAGGGACGGGTACGCCAGGTGTGCCGGAGGTAGGCGGTGAGGGGCTCGTCGTCGTCGGCCCTCTGGCCGAGGTAGGCGCGGACGACATGGTCGAGCTCGCCGTACTTGCGGTCGTGTTCGCGTGGCTTCAGGGACACGGGTGCGGCCTTCAGAGGTAGATCGGGAAGGTGGCGTGGACGGTGAAGCCGTGCGGGCTGCTCTCGTCGCGCTTGAGGACCACGCGAGCCGCGCGGACGTCGACCGGGTCACGGCCGGCGAGCATCATCGCCTGGATCAGAACGCGCCCGACCGGCTCGGGACGGGACGGCCAGGCGGCCTCGATGGTCAGCCTCTGCCGGGTCGACTGCGCGAGCCAGCGGTGGATTGCCTGCTCGTTGGCCGTGACGACATGTTGAGTCGCCCACTGGGCGGTCTCGCGGTCGGGATAGGTGGCGGCGCGGTTCTGAGTGACGTCGGCGGTCATGAGTGCTCTCGTTGCATGTGATCGTTGACGGTGTCGATGAGCTCACGGAGCCGGTCACGGTCGGCCCAGGAGAGGCGCGGCCTGAGTGCGTCCGGCCCGGGGAAAAGAGAGAGGGCCCGCTGCGCCTCGGTCGAGTAGGCGGCCGCACGCTCGTGGCAGTACGGGTGCTCGTTGGTCAGCATCGACCGGACGATTTCGGTAAAGGGCCTGTCACCCTCGTCCATGAGGATGGCGTCGAAACCGAAAAGGTAGGGAAACGTCTGCAGGAACTCCTGGCCGCCCATGGGAAGTTCCGAGTATTCCGGAATCCCTTGGCGCTCGAGGATCCGCACCAGTTCGGCCAGTGTGCGCAGATAATCGGCAGGCTCCATGTCACCCGCCGCCCGCGCGGCCACTTCCCGGAACCGCGGCGGGAACGGGGCGAGTCCGCCCGCCCGATCGACCGACTCCGCGGCGAATTCGAGCACTCCCGCCGCCGCATGGACCGAGCAGTTCCAAGTGGCGATCCAGTCGCTGCGGACGAGACGGACGTAGCGCTGAAGCTCCTCGTCCAGCGAGAGCTGCCCGCCCGACTCCTGTGCCGCGACGGCGATGTCGAGGAGCCGCACGGCCGGACCGTCGGAAAGCAGCGACATGGGCGACGGCTGCATGGGATGCACCTCTCTCACGGGCCTTTGTGCGGCATCGCGGTGAGCACGATGAAGGGCGGCTCCAGCCCTTCCTTGTAGATCAGACGCACCTGGGCCCAGCTCTTGTCCTCGACCTTGGCATTCATGCCGTCCGCAGCATAGTCGTCGCGCGAGACACTGCGGCCGGTGGTCTCACCTGGGAATTCCATGTAAAGGGGCGGTTGGATCTCGGACTTGTTCGGATCGTAGTTCGGGTTGTTCTGGATCTTCCTCTCCACGCTGTCGATCCAGTCCGCGATCCGGTTCTCGTTCGCGTCGTTCTGCAGTGTTGCCTGGGTGAAGCGCTGCGCCGACGCCAGGTCCGGGAAGGAGGACGCGGCCGGAGCGCCTGCCTGGTCCCGCAGCCGCATCCTGAGCTGGTCGTCGTCCAGGCCGACATGCTTGTCGATGGGATGGCTGCCGTACAGCCCTTCCTGGTTCGCCAGGTCCATGGGGTAGTAGATGTTGTCGGGGTCCTCCCCGGGGACCGTGAAGTGATGCTGCGGTTTGAACTCGTTGAGGGCGCGGGCGCCGAATGCCTGCGCACGGGCGTCCTCCGACTTGAAGGTGGGCGCACTGCGGAATGCCTCGTGCAGCGGCTCCATCAGAGCGTTCAGCTTCGGCACCAGGCCGTTCACCCGCGTGTTGTACGCCTCGACCACCCGGTTGATCGCCGCGGTGTCGATGTTCAGGGTGATTTCCACACTGAGCTCGGCCGCACCTTTCGCGAGGCCCTTGAGAAAGCGCCCGGCGGCCTTGGCGCCCTCCTTGACGTCGCCGAGATCCACGCCGTCGCTCAGGTCGATCTTGCCGACCGCCTCGCGCACGGCCTCCATGTAGATGTCCCAGACCTTGCCGTTGAGGTCCACTGCGGCTTCGGCGAACTCGTACAGCAGGTCGCTGACCTTCATGGCCGTGTCGAAGAGCACGGTCATCACGGGGTGGGTGGCGCCGGTGGTCGCCGATGCCGAGTCGTGCTTCCACTCGTAACCGGCCGTGGACGTGCCCCAGGCCGTCGTGCCCCACAACGAGCTGCAGAACTGCCGCATCGCGTCGTGCCACTCGCTGTCGGTCTGCTGGGTGATGCTGCTGACTTGCCCTGTCAAGGCGCTCTCGGTGATCGAGAGCGTCATCGTCATGTTCCGCCAGGCCTTGGACAGGTCGTTGAGGTAGTGCTGCTGGGGGTACGGGTAGACGTCGGCGACCTTGCCCCAGCGGAAGGCGTGCTTGAGGACCGGTCGGAAGGCGTCGCGAATGACCTCGGGAATGCACTCAAGGATGCTGCGCAGCCAACCGTCACCACCGTCGTCGTCCCCCCACTTCAGATTGGGGACGGTCCCGTAGACGGGAACGGTGTCGATCACCTGTGGGGGCGGCTGGACCACCGGCTTCTTCTTGCCGGTCGGGTCTGCCGATGCTTCGGCCCTGGAGTAGTTGTTGGCCGTGGTCGTGAATCCGACCGCAGCGCCGCCGATGCTGACGACACTCTTCGCCCAGACTTCGAGGAAGCGGTTGCCGACCTTGACGTAGGCGGAGGCGAACGCCTGCGCGGCGGTGCCGTAGCCGCCCGCGTCGGGGTGCTTCTGAAGCTCGGTCAGCAGGTTCTTGGCCGCCTGGTTGTACATCGGCTGCTGGCCCGCGAAGCCCCCTGAGACACGGAACAGGTCCGACGGCTTGACATCAATCGTGCCGTTCTGAGGCGGCGGAGGCGTACCCATCAGGCGGCTCCCCAGCCGCGCAGCACCGCGCGGTGAGCCTCTGCGTAGTTGGCGTGCCCCGTGGTGACCACCTCGTGCAGCCATGCCTGGGCTGCCTGGAGATCGGCCATCTGCTTGTCCCACTGGTCGAGTTCTTCGACAAAGGCGTCGCGGGCGTCGCCCTGCCAGGTGAGAACGACTTTCTCGGTGCGGGTGTAGAGGTCTTCCAGGCGCAGGTTGAGCTGTTTGAGGATCTCTTCGAGTTCGCCGGCCGCTTCGCGCAGTGTGCTGAAGCTGACGCCTATGTAGTCGTCGGCCATGTGTGCTGCCCCCGTGAATGGTGTGTGTCAGACGTCGAGAATCCGGCTGGCCGGTGCGATGGGTGCGGTGCCCTCGGAGAGCCTGGACGCCTCGAGAGCGGCGTCGACACTGCTCTCCGCCTGGCGCATCCGGCGCAGGGTGTCCAGTTCCTGATCGGTGAAGCCGTCCCGGCTCATCCGCATCGCCTCTTCGAGGACCTTGAGGATCTCCCGGATCCGGACCGCGTCCTCTGCCGCACCCTGGTGGAGCGCCCGGTAGCCATTGGCTGCCTCGCCCTTCCAGCCTGCCTCGATCCCGTCGACAACCGCGTCCATCCGGCGGACCTGGTTGTCCAAATGGCGCTGCATCGCGTCGAGGTCACCGGCGAGTCTGGTCAAATCCTCGTCGGAGACGTCGAGATCTGCTTTGTCGACCATGATCCCCCTCCACGCGGTCGCTGGACGCCCTCGAACCGTAACAACACCTGCTGACAGCAAGGGCTTTGCAAAGGCACAGCCCGATGTGACGTCCGCGACACACGTGTGCCCCCGGCCCTGCGGGCCGGGGCACATCGCGAGGAAACGGGCGGCGGGCTACAGCAGGCCGTCCCACATCTGCTCGAGAAGGACCGACCACCAGCTCTCCGGTGACGCCAGTGCCGCCGGGTCCAGGGCCGTCAACTGGGCCTGGAAGTCGACCGTCCAGCGGCCCGCCTGCTCCGGGGTGAGGCCCAGGCGCAGGCGCCACATGCGGCCCAGCAGGGCCAGGCAGCGGACGAACTCGGGCAGGCCCGTGTTCACGAACTGCGGGGCCACGGGCTGGCCGCCCGGACCGGACTCGACCGGGACCGCGACGATGTGCGCCGTGCCGTACTGGACGCAGATCGCGCGGCCGAAGTCGCTGCCGATCACCAGGTACGAGCCGGCGTCCGACGCCGGCTGCACCTGGCGCTGGGCGGCGAGCTCCGCCAGCGTCGGCACCACCGGCTGAGCCGGCTGCGCCCAGAAGAACGGGTTGAAGTCGCCCGGCAGGCCCGCCCACACCAGGGTCGCCGCCACGACGTCCGGGACGCCCTGACGCGACACGGCCCGCTGGTCGAACCGGCACAGACCCTGCGGTCCGAACGCCGCCGCCAGCTCCTGCGCCACGCCCTCCGGCGGGATCGGCGGGACCGGCGGCACGTGCGGGAGCGGGGCGCGCACCGGCGCGGGGCGGGCGGGCCCGTCCGCGACCTGGTGCAACTCACCCTGGTGGGCCAGGAGTTGCTGCATGCCCTGCTGCCGCGAGGCGTGGTCCCTGCCGTACGGCGCGATCGACGTGATCCGCGCCTGCGGCCACGTCTCCCGGATCATCCGCGCGCAGTACGCACCCGGCAGCTCGCACGACTCCAGTTCCGTGTGCAGCTCCAGCACCTGCTGCGGCGGCACGTTCATCGCACGCAGCTCGTGCAGGATCTGCCACTCCGGATGCGGGGTGCCCGGGGCGGAGCGGCGGATCAGCTGGGCCTCGGAACCGTCGGCCGCGCGGTAGCGCAGCACGGCCTGGTAGCCGGGCCCGACCGTCGGCACACCGGTGGGCTGCTGCGGATACCCGTACGGCGGGCTTCCGCCGCCCATCGGAGGCTGCGGCGCGTTCGGCACCGGGCCGGGCGGACCGGGAGGGCCGGGCGGCTGCGGGGCCCCCGGACCCATCTGGGCCGGACCGGCCAGCATCGTCGCCGCATGATGCACACCGCCACCGGGCGGCGGCGTCGAACCAGGAGGCGCGGGCGGACCGGGCGGACCGGGGGGCTGCGGAGCCCCAGGGCCCATCTGCGCGGGACCGGCCAGCATCGTCGCCGCATGATGCACACCGCCACCGGGCGGAGGCGTCGAACCAGGAGGCGCGGGCGGACCGGGCGGACCGGGCGGACGCGGCGCGCCGGGAGGGCCGGGAGGGCCGGGCGGCTGCGGAGCCCCAGGGCCCATCTGGGCCGGACCGGCCAGCATCGTCGCCGCATGATGCACACCGCCACCGGGCGGAGGCGTCGAACCAGGAGGCGCGGGCGGACCCGGAGGCGGCGGCGTCGAACCAGGGGCCGGCGGCGGACCGGGCGGACCGGGCGGCTGCGGCCCCTCCGGGCCGAGTTGAGAAACCATTTGGGTGGGCAGGTAGCCGCCGGCCGGAGCACCAGGTGCCGCCGGCGGAGGCGTCGCCCCCGCGCCCGGACGGGCACCCGGTGCACCGGGAGCGCCGGGCGGCGGCGGAGGCGTCGCCCCCGTACCGCCGCGTGCGCCGCGCGGCGGCAGCACCGCCTTGCTCGTCGCCGCGTCCGCGATGTCGGCCGCACCGGCGCCCGGGCCGGACGGCGGGCCCGGCACGGACGGCGCGGAGGCATCCGGCCCCGGCTGCGACGGGGACTGCGGCGGCGACTGCTGTGAGCCGAGGCCCGGCACGATCGCGGTCCTCGGCAGCTGACTGCCGCCGGACATCAGCGCCGTGGGCGCGTCCGCGGACACCGGCGGCGGAGTGCGCTCGGCGTCAGCGGGGACCGGCGGCGCGAACACCGTGGCCGGCAGCGGCACGGACGCGTCGTCCCCGCCAGCGGAACTGGTGTCCGTCCAGCCGGTACCACCGGACGACGCGTCGGCGGGCACCCCGTCCGACGCCGTCGGCTCGTAGTCGGCCGCCCCCGCGCTCGGCCACGCGGACCCGCCCTGCGACGCGTCCGCGCCCGAACCGGACGACGACCCGGGCTCCGGCCACACGGAACCGGATCCCGACGAGCCCGGAGAACCGGACGACGAGCCCGCGTCCGACGCCGGAGCCGGCGAAGCGGACGAGGAAGAGGACGACGACGTGGACGACGAAGAAGGCGACGACAGCGACGCGTACGAAGAACTCCCCGTCGCCTGCGAGGCGTTGCCGCCGATCGAACCCGACGCGTCCGGCTCCCCCGCACCCGCCGACCGGTCGGCCCCCGCCGACGAAGCCGCAACCGGCGCACCCGAGCCCGCCGGCTCCGAGGACGACACGGCCCCCGACGACGACCCCGACGGCCCCGGCGACGACTCCGACGACGCCCGCCGGTCCGGAATACCCAGCCTGTCCGCCGCGTCCTGGAGCCACTCCGGCGGGCTCAACAGGAACGACGTCTGATTCAGGTCCACCCGCTGCGGCGCCTCCGCGACCGCCGCCGGCGCGGCGTCCGGGGCCCCGTACTCCTCCTCGTACCGGCGGATCACCTCGCCCACCGGCAACCCCGGCCACAGCGTCGCCTCACCGCTGTCCCTGGCGATCACCAGCCGCTGCCGGCCACCGTCCGAACGGGCGCCCTGCTCACGGTCCTCCGCCCACACGACGAACCCCAGATCGAACTCACGGACCCGCACCTCACGGTGCTGGTACGCGGGCACATCGCCGTTGACCCACTCCTCGGCGCGCTCCTGCGCCTGCGCGAAAGTCACCACCGGACCATCACCCCTCGCCCGAGACGGGGACCGCGCGCGCGAAGCCGCCGTCCACCATCAGATTCGCCACGGTCTCCAGCTCCGGCGGATTGCCCGCGAGCCGCTGCAGAAACGCGTCGAAGTCCTCGCCGCAGGGCAGCAGCAGCCTCTCCACACGCTCCTGCACAGTCCACCCGTCCTGGTCGCGGGCATCGTCGTACGCGCAGAACCACACCGAACCGATGTCCGACCCGCGCACCTTCAGCGCGAGAATCCCGCCCTGGACGAACGCCACACCCAGATAGTCCTTCGTCAGATGGTCCCGCAGGCACTTGTTCACATACACGAGGTCGTTGACCGCGGCCTCGTCCCGCACGGTGAAGAACGGCTGGTCCACCAGCAGACCCAGCTCCGCGTCCAGCGCCGCGCCGACCGGCGCCGCACCCCCCGCCGCCTTCAGGAACGAGCGGTACGCGCCCGGCAGCCGGTAGCCCAGGTCCTCCTCGACACCGAGCAACTGCTGCTCGGCCACCGACACCGCGCCCCTCGGCAGACCGAAATGAGCGGGCCGCGTCTCCTGCAACGGCCGCGTACCCCGCTTGACGTGGTCCACGGCCGCCGTCACCAGCCCGCCGTGATGCCGCAGCAACGCCTTGACCTCGACCGGTACGAGCTCCAGCCGCCGCGCATCACGCACGTGGTGCCAGGTCCAGCCGTGCGGCGTCGCCACCGGCGGAATCGTCTCCCACAGGGCGTGGCCGCTCGCGGCCAGCGCCGCGTTCGCCGAGACATAGTCCGTGAGCCGCAGCTCGTCCACCCCGAAGCCCTCCGGAGGCTCGGCGATCTCCGCGGCCGCACGCGCGTACGGCGAGAAGTCCGGGTAGCCGGCCTCGTCCATCCGCACCCCTCTGGGATGACGGGAGGCCCGGACCGGGTCCGGGAAGTGCACGACCTGCCCGGCGTAGGCCGCATTCGGTGGCGCCGTACCCGCGCCGGCCCCGGGGCCCGTAGCTGCCCCCAGGCCTTGCCGACCTGTCGTCATGCGTTTTGCCCCCTGCTGGCTTCTGGCTGGTTCAGCACAGCCTAAGCGGTGCGGCAAGAGTGGCCGCCGGGCCTCCGGTTCCGTAACGAAGAGTCACTTTCGAGTGACCCACAGACCAGCCGCGACACACCGGCGACACGTTTCAGCTACCCAGCTTCCTTACCGGCCACCCCATTTGGCAGGCTGTCTATCCGCACCACGGGGGAGTGCACGGGAGGGACGGCAGCACCATGCACGCAGCGCAACCAAGCACATCGGGTGATCCACGCCTCAACTGGAGCACCGACGAGTCCAGGCAGCCGCCCGCACTCCGGCACCGCCGCGACGGAATCCTGCCCGCGGTCGCCGCCGCACTCTCCGTACGCGGCGAAACCCTCACCTGCACCGCCGGCAAGGGCGACCGGCCGCCCTCCCTCCACCCGCTCGTACAGGATTTCCTCGACACCCTCACGAGTGGCCAACGCGAACGCTTCACCGGACGCTGCCCCGAAGCGATCCTGCTCTCCCGCCACCTCACCGCGGCCGAGACGCAGCGCTCCAAACGCGCCCAGCGCAAACCCCTCACCCACAGCGAGGCCCGCCGGTCGCTCAAACACTCCAAACTCACCGCACGCCGCATCCGCGAGGACGGCGACCCGCTACACGGCAGCTACGCCCCGCCGTGCCGGTCCTGCACCGCCCTGCTCGACCACTTCGGCGTACGCCCCGTCGCCCCCACCCAGAACGGCTGACCGACGACCGATGCCCGACCACCACCTCAGCACCACCCGGTTCCCCGTCGCCGTCGACGCCGCACTGCGCGACGCGGGCTGGCAGCCCGGCCGCTGGGACATCAAGCAGGCCGAACACTGGGCCGACACCCTCCGCGCCCACGTCTCCCCCGCCGGACACCGGCACACCGTCTTCCCGGCCGTCGTCGAAGCGTGGGCCGAATTCGGCGGGCTGACCGTCACCGCGCCCGGCCCCGGACGCCAGCACGCGCCCGCCCCGCTCCGCTTCGACCCGCTCGCCGGCCTCCACCACGCCCGCACCCTCGCCGACCTCGGCCGGGCGCTCGACACCGAGATCTCACCGCTCGGCATGGAAGGCGACCAGCAGGCCGTACTGGCCATGGACGCCGAAGGCCGCGTCTACAGCATCGACCACACCGGCGACTGGTACGTCGGACCCGACATCGACCAGGCCCTCACCACCCTCGTCACCGGCGTCCAGCCGACCCGCCTCACCGCCGACTGACCCCACGGGGCCGCCGCCGTACGGAGGCGGACGTCACCGGACCCGCCGTACGGAGGCCGACCCCACCGGACCCGCCGTACGGAGGCGGACGTCACCGCAGGCTCGCCGTACGGAGGCGGACGTCACCGCAGGCTCGCCGTACGGAGGCGGACGTCACCGCAGGCTCGCCTCCGCCCGGTCCGGCAGCACCGCCGACACCCGGAAACCCCCGACCTCCGTCGGCCCCGACACGAACACCCCGCCCAGCGCCGTCACCCGCTCCCGCATACCCACCAGACCGTTGCCACCACTCGGCAGCCCCGCGTCCGCCGCACCGCCGGCCGCGTCCGGAGCGCCGTTCTCCACCTGCATCGCGACCTCGTCCGCGCGATGCGCCAGCCGCACCATCACCTTCGCGCCCGCCGCATGCTTGTGGACGTTCGTCAACGCCTCCTGCACCACCCGGTACGCCGTCTGCTCCACCTCCGGCGGATACAGCCGCACATCACCCTGCACCGCGAGCTCCACCACCATGCCCGCCTGCCGCGACTGCCCCACCAGCACCTCGATGTCCGCGATGCACGGCCCGTCGTCCGCCGCCGCGGCCGCAGCGGCGGCAGCCGCCGCACCCACCGCCGCCAACGGCGGCCCCTCCACCCGCGCCGGCACCCGGTCCTCACCGGACCGCAGCACCCCGAGCATCTCCCGCAACTCCGTCAACGCCTGCCGGCCCATGTCCCCCACCAGCGCCGCGTTCTTCACCGCCTTCTGCGGATCCTTCAACGCCACCGCCTGCAACGCCGCCGCATGAACCACCATCAGGCTCACCCGGTGCGCCACCACGTCATGCATCTCCCGCGCGATCCGGGTCCGCTCCTCCTGCCGCGCCCACTGCGCCCGCTGCTCCGCCCGGTCCGCCAGCAGCGACAACTCCTGCTCCAGGCTGTCCGCCCGCTCCCGCAAGCTCTCCATCAGCCGCCGCCGCGCCCCGACGTACAGCCCCAGCAGCACCGGCGGAGCCGTCAGCCCCAGCGACATGAACACCGCCATCAGCGGCACGTACCAGGCGCTGTAGTCCCCGGCCTCCACGTCCTGCCGCACCCGGACGAACGTCACTATGAACGTCGCCGACAGGGCCATCCCCGCCAGCGTCGCCGTGATCCGCCGCGGCACGTCGCACGCAGCGAGCGAGTACAGCCCGATGATCCCCAGCAGATAGCCCATCTCGGCCGGCGTCGTCGCGACCGACACCAGCACCACGGCGATCGGCCACCGCCGTCTCAGCGCCAGCACCGACCCGACGGCCAGCCCGAACAGCACACCGAACGGCACCGGCAGCGCGGCCCGCTCCGCGAAGCCGATCCCCTCCAGCGCACACTCGAAAGCGGAGACGACGCCGAGCCCCACGTCCAGCACGGCACTGCGCCGCCGCCCCCACCACAGCAGGCCCCGGGCGGTCGGACCCGCGGCCTCCTCCAGCTCCCCCGTTGTGGTCATGCGTCCCAGCCTACGGGCGGGCGCGAGTCATTTTCACGGGAGCACGGCGGCGCCCCGCGCGCCCGTTCCGGGTCCGGAATGCTCCAGATCCGCTCGAACTGGTGAATCGACCAGAGTTTCGACCCGGACGTCCGCATTCCGGACGACGATCGCCGCATGACATCCAACGGCGGCAAGTACACCGACTTCGAGGGCCTGCGGGAACAGGCCGTGGCCCTGCGCCGCGAGGGCCTCAGCCTCCGCCAGATCCGCGACCGCCTCCGCGTCGACAACAACGACCTCCTCCACCGCCTGGTCGAGGGCGAACCCCCACCGGAGTGGACCAAGCGCCCCAGGGCCAAGGACGACCTGCGGGAGAAGGCGCGCGAGCTGCGCCTCCAGGGCATGACCTACGACCGGATCCAGGCGGAGCTGGGCTGCTCGAAGAGCTCGATCTCGCTGTGGGTGCGGGACCTGCCGAAGCCCACGGCCCGGTACACCGACGAGGAGCGGCAGGCCCTGATGCACGCCGGTCTCGCCCGCCGCAGGGCGGCCGGGGAACACGAACGGGAACACGCCAAGCAGGCGGCCCGCGACGAGATCGGCCGGCTCTCGGATCGCGAACTCTTCATCGCCGGAGTCGCGCTCTACTGGGCCGAGGGAGCCAAGGACAAGCCGTATCGCCGATGCGAGGTGCTCCAGTTCATCAACAGCGATCCGCAGGTGATCAGTCTGTATCTGCGATGGCTGGAGCTGTTGGGGGTGACACGCGACCGGATGCGCTTTCGCGTGAGCATCCACGAAAGCGCGGACGTCGCGACGGCGGAACGCTTCTGGGCCGCGCTCGCCGATGTCGATGTGTCGACCTTCCAGCGGGCCACGCTCAAACGCCACAACCCCAAGACCGTGCGCAGGAACACCGGAGACTCCTACCGCGGTTGCCTCGTCGTCTACGTCACCAAGAGCGCCGACCTCTACCGTCGCATGGAAGGGGCTTGGTACGGCATAGTGTTGGGTGCCCAGTAGGCGCCCGGGACCAAATGTCCGGTTCGGTCGCCTTTGTAGTCCCCTGTGGTGTAATTGGCAGCACTGAGGCTTTTGGTGCCTTATGTCCGGGTTCGAGTCCTGGCGGGGGAGCTGCCCGCTCCGGGTCCTGACCTGCACGGTCGGGACCCGCGCTCGTTTCCGGCCCGAAACCCCCCGGTATCCTTCGGTTGTCCCACCACCCGAAGCCGAAGGGCATATCCGTGAGCGCCACTCGCCCGGCAGCCGTCGTCGTTCTCGCAGCGGGTGAGGGCACCCGCATGAAGTCGAAGACCCCCAAGGTCCTGCACGAAATCGCCGGGCGGTCGCTCGTCGGACACGTCGTCTCCGCTGCCCGGGAGCTCGATCCCGAGCAGCTCGTGGTCGTCGTCGGACATGCGCGGGAACAGGTCGAGGGTCATCTCGGGGAGCGGTACGCCGGGACGCGGACCGCCTTCCAGGCCGAGCAGAACGGCACCGGGCACGCCGTGCGGATGGGCCTGGAGGAGCTCGGCGGGCGGCCGGAGGGGACCGTGGTCGTCGTGTGCGGCGACACCCCGCTGCTGTCGGGCGCGACGCTGTCCGAGCTGGCGCGGACACATGCCGGTGACGGCAACGCGGTGACCGTGCTGACGGCCGAGGTGCCGGACTCCACCGGGTACGGGCGGATCGTGCGGGACGAGGCGACGGGCGCGGTGACGGCGATCGTCGAGCACAAGGACGCGACCGCCGCGCAGCGCGCGATCCGTGAGATCAACTCGGGTGTGTTCGCGTTCGACGGGGCGCTGCTGGCCGACGCCCTGACGCAGGTGCGGACGGACAACAGCCAGGGTGAGGAGTACCTCACGGATGTGCTCGGCATTCTGCGCGAGGCGGGGCACCGGGTGGGTGCGGCGGTGGCGGGGGACCACCGGGAGATCCTCGGTATCAACAACCGGGTGCAGCTCGCGGAGGCCCGCAGGCTGATGAACGAGCGGCTGCTGGATCAGGCCATGATGGCGGGCGTCACGGTCGTGGACCCGGCGTCGGTGGTCGTGGACGTGACGGTGACGTTCGAGCCGGATTCGGTGGTGCATCCGGGTACGCAGCTGCTGGGGGCCACGCATCTCGCGGAGGGCGCGGAGGTGGGTCCGAACACGCGGTTGACGGACACGGTGGTGCGCGCGGGCGCCCGGGTGGACAACACGGTGGCGGAGGGCGCCACGGTGGGCGAGGGCGCGTCGGTGGGTCCGTTCGCTTATCTGCGGCCGGGTACGCGGTTGGGGGCGAAGGCGAAGGCGGGCACGTTCGTCGAGATGAAGAACTCGTCGATCGGTGAGGGTACGAAGGTTCCGCATCTGTCGTACGTGGGTGACGCGACGATCGGTCAGTACACGAACATCGGTGCGGCGAGTGTGTTCGTGAACTACGACGGCGAGTCGAAGCACCACACGACGGTCGGTTCGCACTGCAAGACGGGCTCGGACAACATGTTTGTGGCTCCTGTCACTGTCGGGGACGGCGCCTACACGGCCGCCGGGTCCGTGATCACGAAGGACGTGCCGGCGGGTTCGCTGGCCGTCGCCCGGGGCCAGCAGCGGAACATCGAGGGTTGGGTGGCTCGTAAGCGGCCCGGGAGCGCGGCCGCGCAGGCGGCCGCGGCGGCAACGGAACGGGTCGTCGAGGAGAACTGACCGGAAACAGGTGCGTCGAACTCGGCGTACCGTGATACGTGCACACAAATTCGGCTGGCTCGCGCCCGGGACCCTTGCCCCTTGGACCGTCGCGGCCAGAGAACACGTCTGAGGAGACAGTGCTGTGACCGGGATCAAGACGACCGGCGAGAAGAAGCTGATGCTCTTCTCCGGCCGCGCCCACCCCGAGCTGGCCGAGGAGGTTGCGCACCAGTTGGGTGTCGGCCTCGTCCCTACGAAGGCTTTCGACTTCGCCAACGGCGAGATCTACGTCCGGTTCCAGGAGTCCGCGCGTGGCGCCGACTGCTTCTTGATGCAGAGCCACACGGCTCCGATCAACAAGTGGATCATGGAGCAGCTGATCATGATCGACGCGCTGAAGCGGGCTTCCGCGCGGAGCATCACCGTGATCATCCCGTCGTACGGCTATGCCCGTCAGGACAAGAAGCACCGCGGCCGTGAGCCGATCTCGGCCCGGCTGATCGCGGACATGCTGAAGACGGCGGGTGCGCACCGCATCCTCACGGTCGATCTGCACACGGACCAGATCCAGGGCTTCTTCGACGGCCCGGTGGATCATCTGTCGGCGCTGCCGGTGCTGGCCGACTACGTGGGCGCCAAGGTCGACCGCGACAAGCTGACGATCGTCTCTCCGGACGCGGGCCGTGTGCGGGTGGCGGACCGCTGGTGCGACCGGCTGGACGCGCCGCTGGCGATCGTGCACAAGCGCCGTGACAAGGACGTCGCGAATCAGGTGACGGTGCACGAGGTCGTCGGTGAGGTCGAGGGCCGGGTGTGCGTCCTGGTCGACGACATGATCGACACGGGTGGCACGATCTGCGCGGCGGCGGACGCGCTGTTCGCGCACGGTGCGGAGGATGTGATCGTGACGGCGACGCACGGCATCCTCTCGGGTCCGGCCGCGGACCGTCTGAAGAATTCGAAGGTGAGCGAGTTCGTGCTGACGAACACGCTGCCGACGCCGGGCGAGCTGGAGCTCGACAAGATCAAGGTGCTGTCGATCGCGCCGACGATCGCCCGCGCGGTGCGTGAGGTGTTCGAGGACGGTTCGGTGACGAGCCTTTTCGAGGAGCAGGCGTAACGTTCCGGAAGGGCCGCCCCGCGTCGCGCGGGGCGGCCCTTCCGCGTGTCCGGCCCCGGGTGCCCGGCCCCGCGGCATGTCCGGCGTCGGATGATCCATTTGGGGCGGTGGGGCGGGCTGGGTAGACTGGGGAAGTTGCTCGGCGAGGGAGGCCGCATCCGGTGAGGTTGCGGCGGTCCGTTATCGACGCGCTCTTCGTAGCAGGCCTGTCGTGGCCGGGTGACCGCCACCAGTCTTCTGTTCCATACGAGGAGTGCACATGTCCGAGGTGAAGCTCGCCGCCGAGCGCCGTTCCGAGTTCGGCAAGGGCGCTGCCCGCCGTATCCGCCGCGACAACAAGGTTCCCGGCGTTCTGTACGGTCACGGTGCCGACCCGCTCCACCTGACGCTGCCGGGTCACGAGCTGCTGCTCGCCCTGCGTACGCCGAACGTCCTGATCGCGCTGGAGCTCGATGGCACCAACGAGCTGGCGATCCCGAAGGCCGTGCAGCGCGACCCGCTGAAGGGCTTCCTGGAGCACGTCGACCTGCTGCTCGTGAAGCGCGGCGAGAAGGTCAACGTCGACATCTTCGTGCACACCGAGGGCGACCTGGCCCCCGGCGCGTTCCTGGTCGAGCACGTGATGAACGCGCTGCCGGTCGAGGCGGAGGCCACCCACATCCCCGAGTCGGTCACGGTCTCCATCGAGGGCCTGGCGGCCGGTGACGCCGTCCTCGCGAAGGACATCACCCTGCCGGCCGGCACCACGCTGGCCGTCGAGGACGACGCCGTCGTGCTGCAGATCCTCTCCTCGCAGGCGGAGGAGCCGGCGGCCGAGGGCGCCGGCGAAGAGGCCGCTCAGGCCTGAGCCGTAAGCTCTGTGTGACCGGGGTGGCGGGCTGCGGCCCGCCACCCCGTTTCGTTCTGTCGGGGCCGGTTGACGAGGAGACGCGGCGCAGATGTCGGACGTGAATGCCCCCTGGCTGGTCGTGGGTCTCGGCAATCCGGGGCCGGGGTATGCGGCCAACCGCCACAACGTCGGTTTCATGGTGGCCGATCTGCTGGCGGAGCGGATCGGCGGTTCGTTCAAGCGGGCGCAGAAGGCGCAGGCGCAGGTGCTGGAGGGCCGGATCGGTTCGCCGGGGCCGTCGAGCCGGCGGGTGGTGCTGGCGAAGCCGATGTCGTACATGAATCTGTCGGGTGGCCCGGTGACGGCGCTGCGGGATTTCTACAAGGTGCCGACGGGGAACATCGTGGCCGTCCATGACGAGCTGGACATCGACTACGGGGTGCTGCGGCTGAAGCTGGGCGGCGGGGACAACGGGCACAACGGTCTGAAGTCGATGACGAAGGCGATGGGTCCGGACTATCACCGGGTGCGGTTCGGTATCGGCCGGCCGCCGGGGCAGATGCAGGTGGCGGACTTCGTGCTGAAGGATTTCTCGTCGGCGGAGCGCAAGGAGCTGGACTACTTCGTGGACCGGGCCGCGGACGCGGTGGAGGCTCTGGTCATCGAGGGGCTGGAGCGGGCGCAGAGCACGTACAACTCTTAGGTTGAGGGCGACGGCTCAGCGCTCGTCAAACGCCGCTGACATCCGGGTCGGTTCAACCAGCGCAGTCGATGCACCGTCGAGGTCTGCCAGCCGAGCGGCGAGCGTCGCCGAGGCCAGTCGCTCGGGCAGGGCAACACCGAACTTCAGGCCGCGCACGGCACGTGGATCGACTTCGGGAAGGGTGAGGGAGCTGCGGGCTTCGGCCTTGGCCTTCCGCCATTCTTCGGCAGTGAGGTCTTCTCGCAGTCTCACGTAGGCGTCGTTCGGTCTCTGCAGTGGATCGGAGGCCGAGCCGAGTGTGGCTGCGAGAGTGGCGTTCGCCCGCTGCCCTGCCCAGGTCCACCACCGCACATTCGTGTCGGGTCCACCTCGAAGGATGACGGTACCGCCAGGGTGTACGTGGTCTGCCCAGCGGTCGCGGACCTCCAGCAAACCGTCGGTCGCACGGCGGGTCAACGTCACCGGAGGAGTCCTTCCCAGGAGCACTTCGCGTGCGGCACGCATGAGTGCGAAGGATGCGCCACGGTCGAGGCCGGTGCCATTCCAGCGGGCCTTGCCGCCGCCGTCCACCGGCTCGACGAAGCATCGGCGACGCGACCAGTCGATGTACGTGACCTGCCAGCTGCGCCCGGCCAGCAGAAGCCGCCTGGGGCCTGCAACTCGCTCGGTGAGAAGAGCGGGATCGGTCGAGCCGATCTCTTTGCGCCCGAACAGGACAGTGAACTCGGGCGCCGCTGTAAACACCGCAGTCAGGTCCATGAAGTGCCGATAGCCGAAGCGCTGTTCGGCCTCTGGACCGATGAACAGCATGCCGCTGTCCCTGTCCAAGTATTTGTGCTCGACGAGGTGGCGGACGATCGGCTCAGCCGTGGCGCCGAACGGGCCGATGCCGCCCCACCACTCCTGCCACAGGTTCTCGCCCACTCGGTGTTCCTGCAGGCAGAGGGCCAGGATCTGCTGGGCGGCGATGTGACGAGGCTCAGGCGGCGGGAGGACGGGTTCCACCCACCTGCGTGACCACTGCAGCAGCAGAGCGGCGGCTGCCAGCAGCCCGTCCTCGTCAAGCGCGAGAAAGAGGCAGTTACGCACGGTGCCGGGACGGCGGCCAGTGCGGCCCAGTCGCTGCAGGAATGCGGCGACGGTTGCGGGGGCGTCGATCTGGATAACGCGGTCCAGATCTCCCACGTCGATGCCCAGTTCGAGGGTGCTGGTGGAGACGATGACGCAGTCACGTGCGTCGGCGAACGCCTCCTCGGCGCGAAGGCGCTCGTCGGCAGAGAGAGAGGCGTGCGATAGGAAGGTGGTGATGCCCTTGGCCCGTAGCTTTTCTCCGAGTTGTTCCACCTGGCGGCGGGATTCGCAGAAGACCAGACGCTTCTCGCCACGGTGGAGGGCTGCGATGACGGTCGCGGCATTGCCGAGGGAGCCGACGTGGTCGAGCTGGATGTCAGCAGATGGAGCATCGGCCGCCTTAGCTTCCAGCTCAGCGAGGTGTGGGGCGACGACGTGGGCTGGGCGACGGTCCGCTCCTGAGCCCTGGAGCCAGGTGAGGAGTTGCTCGGGGTTGCCGACCGTGGCGGAGAGCCCGATGCGCTGGAGGGGGCGCCCTGCAACACGCTGCAGGCGTTCGAGGACGGCGAGCAGGTGCCAGCCACGGTCGTCTCCTGCGAAGGCGTGCACCTCGTCGACGACGACGGTGCGCAGTCCGGAGAAGAACGAGCGGTGGTCGACGTGGGTACTGACCAGCATCGACTCCAGGGATTCTGGAGTGGTCAGCAGAATGTCGGGTCGCTCACGGAGAATCCTTCGGCGTCGGCTGGTCGCGATGTCGCCGTGCCAGAGGGCGGCGGTGCGACCCAGCCAGGAGCTGTAGGTCTCCAGTCGTGGCGCCAGGTTGTTGAGCAGTGCCTTCAGCGGGCAGATGTAGAGCACCGAAGTACCGGGCCAGGGAGTCTGTGCCATGACCGACAGCAGAGGGAACGCTGCGGCCTCGGTCTTGCCTCCAGCTGTGGGGGCAAGCAGGAGTGCGTCATCGCCGTCCATGAGCGGGGTGACGGCATCGCGTTGGAGCGGACGCAGGTCCGGCCAGTTCAGGGTGTTGGCGATGTGGTGGAGGACGACCGGGTGGAGCCTGTCCTCGGGGTCGGGTGGGCGCTCTGCGGTCGGCTCGGTGGTCACAGTTCAAGAGCGATGTCGTCGGCACGGTCTGCGGCGGCGTTGCGTTCAACATCGGTGAGTTCGGCGCTGCTGAGGGTCGGGGCGTAGTGAAGGCGGGGGTCGAAGTCCGGGAACTGGTCGACCCTGTCGAGCACGTCTGAGACAAGTTTCTTGAGGAAGAGGCGGGGTGCGATGCCCGTTTTCCCTCCGAGACTGCCGGCGACCGCGCGTGCGAGGTCTGCCAGGTACATGTCGTCGACCGCGCTGCGGATCCGGTCGGGGGCGGCACTGTCTGCGGCGTAGACGTCGCGTACTCGGCTGCCGAGTTCGGTGAGTGCGTCGAGAGTGAAACCGGGTAGCCGCAGTTGCACCGCGCGAGGATTGTCGAAGCGGCTGTCGGTGGTGAAGTCGGTGGCGAGGCGCTGGGCGAGGGGTGCGAGGCGCTGCACTCCCTGGGCGCCTTCGAAGAAGGCAGGGGTGCCGGTGATCAGCAGGTAGAGCCCGGGGAAGCGTCCGGAGTGGACTTCGTCGATGAGCTGGCGGAGTGCGTTGAGCGCCTTGTCCCGGGCGTCGGAGCGGACACGCTGGAGGGTTTCGACCTCGTCGAGGACGAGGAGCAGTCCGGGGTGTCCGGAGTCCCGCAGGACGGCGAGCAGCCCTTGAAGGAAGCCGAGAGCGCCGAAGTGGTCGAGGTCTCCGCGCACTCCTGCGGCACGCCGGGCCGAGGCGGCCACATGAGGCTGTCCGCCGAGCCAGGCGATGAGGGCGTCGGATGTGGCGTCGTCCGCGGCTTCCTGAGCGGCCCGATAGCCGCGGAGCGCGGCGGCGAACATGGGCGCCGTGCGGGAGACGTCGGCGAGTCGTGCGGCAAGGAGTTCTTCCGTGGCCCGCGTCAGGGTGTCATCGGTGGCGCCGGCGGCGAGGGCGTCCTCTTCCAGGGCGTAGAACCAGGCATCGACGATCGGACGGAAGGCGCTGGGCTGGAAGCTTGAGGTGGCGAGGCGTTCGGTGAGACGCCGGTAGACGGTCTCCAGCTTGTGCAGCGGGGTCTCGTTCTCGGAGACCTGCACTTCGGCGACGGCGAAGTTCCGACTCTTGGCCCGTTCGGCGAGCCAGCGGGTGAAGAACGTCTTGCCTGAGCCGTATTCGCCGCGGACGGCTTTGAAGACGGCAGATCCGGTGGCCGCGGCGTCGAGTTCGGCATCGACGGCGGCTTCGAACCGGCCGAGGCCGACGGCGAGGACGCCCAGGCCGGTGTCGGGCACGGCACCGCGGCGGAGAGCGTCGACGAGGCGTCGGCGGCGCTCCGGGCTGAGTGATCCAGAGTTCATGACGGCGACTCCTCGATACCGAACTGCCGCTTCAGAAGGGCAATGTCGAGGCGGAGCGATCGGCCGTTGTCGGTGAGGGTGAGGACGTCGGCCTGGTCGTAGTTGAGGGCGCGCTGGAGTG
Source organism: Streptomyces sp. NPDC006294 (assembly GCF_042870895.1). Taxonomy (NCBI): domain Bacteria; kingdom Bacillati; phylum Actinomycetota; class Actinomycetes; order Kitasatosporales; family Streptomycetaceae; genus Streptomyces; species Streptomyces sp. NPDC006294. The sequence continues at coordinate 11,183 of NZ_JBIAHV010000015.1, read as the reverse complement.
TGGCGGCGAATCCCGCGGCACGCGGCGCTCGTTTGCCCGCTCGTTCGGCGACGACGGTGACGGGCAGGACCCCGTGTGCTTCGACGAGGGCGTGGACGGCCGCCGCGATGGTGTCGAACTGTTCGCTGCGCGGCAGCGCGTCGATCTGCGCGGTCATGATGTCGGAGTCGCGCAGGGCCGCCACCAGCCGGTCGGCCCGCGACGGGGCAGCCGGTGGGTGCGTCGGGGCGGTGTCCGTGGGGTCGCCGGACGCTGTGGGCGCGTCCAGGGCGTCGAAGGGCAGCAGCGCTCCCTGGCCGGTCGCCTGTTCGGCCGCAACGCGCTTCTCGAGGGCCTGCCGGGCCACCCTCTCCGGGGTCTTCTTCACGGCCTTACCGGCAGCCGCGACGGGTGCCGCGTGCGACAGGCCGGTCATGGAAGCCGGGGCACCGGAGTCGTGGTCCCACCACAGCGGTCGCTGCGGGCCGAGCTCGCGCCAGCCCTTGGGCACGGGAGCGCCGTGGGCGACGAACGCGAGGACGGGGATGGCGGCTTCCGCGAGAGCGGCGCCACCGTGGTAGCCGGCCTGCCGGTTGCCGTAGCGCTGGGTGGTGTCCCACAGGGCGGTGATGCGCTGGCCTTCGGTCACGACACGGCGTCCGGTGAGGACCACTTCACCGGGGCCGGCGGGTGTGGTGCCGCTGCGGTGCCGGGCGGAGAGCGCGTCGGGGACGGACTGCTTGGCGGTTCCCCGGTCGAGGACGTGGCCGTGGTCGGAGGTGATGACGAGTGCGCGGCCGCCAATGCGGGCCTGGTTGAGGAGATCCCTCATGCCGAGGAGTTCCTCGAGCCGCCAGTGGGAGAAGGACCGGTCCTCGCCGAGCCGGTCGTCGACGGTGTTGACGACGACGGCGACGTGGACGTCCGGGTCGGCGAGCGCTTCGGCGAGTTCGCTGCCGAGCCCGTGTCCTGCTTCGCCCCGCAGGTCGGCCTTGTGGAAGAGGCGGACGTCGGCGCCGCGCCAGAAGCGGAGCGAGCTGAAACGCCTGCGTTCCTCCTGCTGGTCGATCTCGGTGAGCTCGCCGGCGAACAGGGAACCCCGGGACACTTTGGTGAGGGTGGGCAGGGCGGCCAGCATGCCCCGGCGGTGCTGGGGTTCGTCGGTGTCGGCGACCGGGTCGTACTCGGCCCAGGACCGGCGGCGGAGCTCCTCGGCCAGCCCTGCCGCCACGGCGGCGGAAGCGCCGTCCAGGACGACGAACAGCAGGGGTGGTCCAGGGGTCTTGGACCGGGACGTCTTGGCGACCGGTGCGAGGACGCGTTGGGCGAAGTCCTCCACGACCAGTGCCTTGTCCGGTGCGCCACCGGCGCGGGTCTCTTCGGCGAGCCGGTCGGCGAAGAGCGCGTCGATGGCATGCCGGCGGGCTCGTACGCAGTTGCCGAGCGCTTGGAGAGCAGCAGGAAGTTCGGGGTGGGCGTTGTCGCCGTCGTCGATCCAGCCGAGGGCGAGGTCGGCCCAGCCGTGGTCGGCGATGTGCTGCCGGACGGCTTCCGCGGTGGTGCCGTACGGGCCGGGCGCCGGACCTGCGAGCCAGCGCAGCAGGCGCCGGGCCATCCGGATACGGGTCAGGGTGTCCTTGTGGGCGTCCAGCGGAGCGAGGACGTGAGCCGAGAGGTCGTCGGCGGCGCGGGCCAGCTCCCTGACCCGGCGCGTGTCCGGTGCGGCGGCCGGGCTGCCGGGGACGCTGCGGCTGAGGGCTCGGGCCACGGCCGCGTAACGCGCCTGGAGGCCGGCTTCCAGCAGCGTGCTGCGGGCTGCGGCGTCCTCGGCGCCGAGCATGCCGACGAGGGTGTCGGCGCGGGCCAGCAGAGCACGAGGATCCGGCCCGGGGCGGACGGGTTCGTCCTCGGCGGCGGTACGGGAGCGGCCGGCGAGAAGGACACGGGTGTACGTCGCAGCCTCGGTACCGAAGGCTGTGAGAGTGTCGTCGTCGAGGCGGGCGTCGCCGAAGAGCAGCTCGGCCCGGCCTCTGGCCCGGTCTGCGCTCGCTGGCGCCTCCGGGCCCCACAGGGCAGCGCACACCAGGCCGACGGGGACCGCGTCGGCACCGTTTCCGCCGTCGAACAGGGCGAACAGCGCGGTGAGCGTCTGCGCCGCGCGTGGTCCGATGCGCTCGGGGTCGGTCAGCCAGCTGAGGATGCCCTGGCGTTCCTGCTCGCGCAGGGAGGTGAGCCGTTCGGCCGCGCCAGGGGCGAGGGACCATGTGAACAGTGCGTGGGCGTCAAGGCTGTCCGCGTCGAGCCGGTGATCGGTGGTCGACAGCCGAGCGGCGGTGAGCCGCGACAGGGCGGCGTCGCGGGTCAGCACGGTGCTGGGGTTCTTGGGCCAGTTCTCCTGTCCGGCAGCGTCGATGAGGGCTTCTGCCGCCCACCCTTCGACGGTGAGCCGTGGGTCGAGATCGCGGGCGCCGAAGATGCGGCGGACGACGGCCCAGGGCTCTATCGGGTAGACCCGGTTGCGATAGACGCGGGCGAGGATGCCCGGGCCGAGGTCGGCCGCCTCGGCGTCGGTTAGGACGGCGAGGATCTCCTCGTCGCCGCCGGCGGCCTTGGCCGTGCTGATCACATCGAGCAGCGCGAGCGGGGACACGGCAGCGGCGACACGTGCGGTCCTGCCTCTGCTGAGGTGCAGTTTTTCGGGTCCACTCCAGTGCGGCTCGGCCCGGACGAGGACGGTGCGCGGCTCGCCTTCGGTGAAGGAGCGGTCCTCCAGCACCTGGGCGACGGCAGCCGGGTGGGCGGGCCTGGGCCTGGCCCTTCTCTGGGTGTCGGTGCTGTCGGTGTCGTGCGTGCTCACGTGGGATCAACCATCTGCCAGGTCACCTGGACACGGGCGTCGGGGTCGCGCTGGGCGAGGGCGGAGAGTTCGTCGCGCAGCATGTCCGCGGCCGCGGCCGCGGTGGTCTGGTACCGGCCGGAGGCATCGGGCGCGCCGGGCGACGGCTCGCGCACCTGCACCCTGGTGGGGCGGCCGGAGCCACCGTTCGCCGGCGAGGCGGGTGCGGTCCCGGGGGCGGGCGCCATCGGCTGCTCCGGGGCAGACGTCCGGGCCGCGGTGGCCTGGCCGATGATGCGGGCGAGTTCTTCTTCCACCTTGGTCAGGGCGGGCGGCAGGGACGCCGTCAGCTCGTCGGCGTGTGCGACACCGCGGAGGGAGTCGAGCGCTGCCGCGGCCTGTGTGGCGTACGGTTCTCGGACCTGGCCGGCCATACCGACGATCTTCCAGGGGCCGGAGACGACTGCCGCGGCGACGTCCTGAGCCTTGGCGAGGGACTTGCCGATGCGCTCCTGCCCCGCCTGGTCGCCGACCTCGGCGGAGGCCAGGACCGCGACGACGGACAACGGGTCGTGACGGTCCGACTCGGCCAGGTCGCTCACCAGGTCGGCCGCCCGGCGGGCGGTGGCGAGGCGCCCTTCGTCGTCCGCGGTGTCGATACCGAGCCGGTCGGCGTGGCTTTGCAGGACGTCGACGAGTGTCTCCGCCTGTGTCCGCCACCGGCCCGCCTTGGCCCGTACGCGGTCGCTGAAGTCTCCGATGATCCGGGCACGGCGCAGCGGGGTCAGCGGCGCCTCGCCGAGGATCCGGCCTGCCCGTTCGACGGCCGTCTGCCAGTCCGCCTCGGTCGGCAGCTGCTGGGCCTTCAGCTCGTACGTGGTCTTGAGCGCCGTGGGGTCGGCCACGGGCACCGGCCCGCCGCGCAGGACCCAGATCCGGTCGGTGCGCTCGGCGTAGGCACACAGCACCAGATGGGCGACGGCCGGATCGAGGCCGTAGGCGACCGGCTCGTCGATCCATTCCAGGAGCTGACGTACGGGGATGTCCTTGCCCTCGTACGCGGTGCCGGCCTTCTGGTTGAAGTGGCTCTCCCAGTGGCCGCCGACCTGGAAGCGGGCCTCGTGCATGGTGCCGAGCTTGAGGCCCTGCTGCCCGGCCACGCGCCTCATCAGGTCGCGGTCCTTGGGCTTGATCTCGATGACGTCGGTGCCTTCGTCCGCGGCGGTGCGCAGATAGGCGAAGACGGTTTTGATGTCGGCGGTCTTGAGGGACAGTCCGTCGCGCTTCGGGTCGAAGTCGGGATGGGCGGGGTACTGGTGGGCCAGTACCCGGTCGGCGATGAGCCGCGCCGCGTCGTACATCGACATGTTGTACTGCGGCACGACCTGCGCCATGTCGGGCACGGTCAGCACATGGTCGTCGTCGGCGCCGACCACTGCGGCGTCCTTGGGGGCGAGGCCGTAGGCCTGCTTGAGCGCCTTGCGGATGGTCGAGGTCAGCGAGCGCTGCTGCGTCTGCAGGGCGCCCTTGGCGCGTTCGCGGTCATCGGGGTTGAGGTGGCCGGTGTAGGAGTCGAACCGCTGGCCGTTGAGGATGTGATCGATGATGACGAGCCGCTGGAACTTGGCGTACATGTCGCGCGTGAAGTGCGCGGGGATCCAGCAGACGGTGCGGATCTCGTCGTGCTCGGGCAGGCTCTTGAGCCGCATCACCCGGTCGCGGTCCTCGGCCGGGCCGTACACGTCGTCGAAGGGCATGTCGACGATGAGCCGCCAGCTGCCCTCCTGCTGGGGACGAAGCTTTTCGTCCTGCAGCGTGTTTTGGTCGGCGAGGTTGCCGAAGAGGACTTCGACGGAACGTGGGGAGCCGCGCCACACGAGGTTCAGCCGCTCGTCGAGCTGGCCGTCGACGACGGTCATCTCCTCACGGAGGAGTCGCTTCATCAGGCTTCGCCGGTTGGCCGGGCTGTTGTTGTTCTCGGCGCGCCGAATCACCGACTCGTAGTCCACACCCACGAGGTTGAGGGTGACGCCGGCGTCCGGGCCCTCGAGATATTCGATCTCGGGGAACTCGTCGCTCCACGTCTTGACCCGCTTGGCGACCTCCCTCGCCTCCATGCCGCTGACCCGGGAGGAGACGATGCCGTGGTTGAGGGCGGTGAGGCGCTTGACGGTCAGATTCTGGAACGCAGGCACGGACGGCACGACGGCGGACAGCAGCAGGGTGCCGATGAGCCGGTCGTCGGTGACGAACGCCTCGACCTTGCCACGCAGGCCGTCGTCGAGCGACGCGGGGGCGCGCCGGTACGCCTCGATGTCCGTCTCCGCCACCTCGTGCTGTCCCAGCAGATAGGGCCGCAGCTTGTTCTTGTACAGCTCGGTGGCGGAACGGAACTGGTCGGTGAGCGTGCGGGTGAAGGGTTCGCTGCCGCCCCGGTGCAGCACCTCGTACAGATCACCGAGCGGCACGAGCTGGCCCAGCTTCAGGGTGTCGCGCTGGTCGTACAGCATCTGCCCCATGAGCTTGAGGCCGGTACGGGAGCGGGACAGGGCCTCCGCGACACGCACGAGGGTGTCCATGAAGGCGGGCGAGAACGGGTATGCCTTGCGGAATACTTCCTCGTCGGCCGCCGTGATCTTCTTGCTGGAGCCGAGTAGCGCGTCCCACACGTCGGGTTTGACCCGCTTGATGTTGGCGAACGCCTGGTCGATGCGCGCCTCAGCGTCGGGAACTTCCTCGCGGGCCCTCAGCAGCCGCTGATGGGCGATGGTGGGCAGGTCGCTGTCGGGCAGCGGGATGGTACGGAAGCGGTCGTCGGCGAAGGAAAGCGTGTCCTGGATGGACACCTCGGCGGAGCCCTTGACGGCCTCCTCACCGACCAGCTCGCGCAGGTCGCGCTGGCGTGCGATGAAGGAGACGACCGGGATCGCCCGACGGGCGTCGCTGCCCTCCACGAAGTTGGTGATCTTCGCGGTCTCCTCAGAGACGAACTTCTCGTCCCTGATGTGGCTGGCCAGCCAGAGGATCAGCTCGTCCAGAAAGAGGACGAGTCCGTGGTAGCCGAGCGACTTGGCGTGCGCGGCGATGATGCCGAGGCCCCGGTCGAGGGAGACATAGCCGTGCCGGTCTTCGGCGGCGTCCTTGAACACTCCGCTGAACCAGCTGCTGAGCGCGTCGGAGACCAGTTTGGCGCGCAGACCGCCGGGGGTGACGGGCTCGCGGTGCCAGAGCGGGTCGTCGTCGTTGAGAACGTCCTCGTCGACCTGCTCGGCGGCAAGCGCGGTGTCCAGCTTTTCGCTGGTCCAGAAGACCGCGTCACCCCACTTGTCCGCGCTGTCACCGCCGGGCAGACCGTCGATGAACGCCTCGTCGCCGAGCCGCTCGCGGTGGCTGCGGATGTTCCCGAACAGTGCGTCCGTGCGGTAGACCTGCGGGATCGGGGCGTCGGAGTGCAACGTGCGGATCTGCTGGACGTAGCCGCCGAGGACCTTCTGCTCCAGGGACTTGCCGTCGAGCATGTGGAACGGCAGCAGCAGGAACTTGCGGTCCTGGAGCCAGCCGTGCTCGCGCATCAGCCCGGCGAAGTCCTCGAGGCCGCGGACCCTGAGGGATGCCTGCTCGTGGATGCCGAGCAGGGCGGCGAGCACCGCCATGAAGTGGGACTTGCCGGAACCGAAGGACCCGTGGAGGTAGGACGCCTTGGAGCTGCCGCTGTCCAGCGCGGACCGGATCACGGAGAGCGCATCGCCGTACGCCTCGACGAGGCCGGGCGTGAGGACATAGGCGTCCAGGGCTTTCCCGAGCTCCTCGTCACTGCCGAGGGCCTCGGTGAGCTTCAGGACGAAGCTCTCGTGGGTGACGTTCTCCGGGATGTCGATGACCTCACGCAGCAGCGGCTGAGTGGGGTATGCCATCGCGTATCTCCTCGTGTTCCCGGCGGGCGGCCGTACACGGACGGCACACCCGCTCTCCCCTGTGGCCGGAGTGCCACGCGGGACCCGTCCCGGCCCGTGTGTCCGCCCCGTATCACCCGAATGCCCCAGCGTAACGTGCCGGAGGCACGGGGTGGTGGCAGTCGCGGCGCGTCGCCGTGCCCGGCGGGTGAGCCGACCGGGCACGGCGGTGACGGGCAACGGCCCCTACGCGTCGAGGGCGGGCTGTTCGGCGGTCTTCTTGACCGACTTCTTGGCGACGGCCTTCTTCGCGGTCGCCTTGCGGGTGCGCTTGGCAGCCGTCGGACGCCAGGCACGCAGGTCGTCGTCGGTGACGCCGTACTCTTCCTCGCTCTGCCAGGCGGTGAGGACCTCCTCGAAGAATCCGGCGTCCTCGGGGTGCCACTGCCGCACCCAGGGCATGAGCTCCAGCAAGCCTGCCAGATAGGGAATGAAGTCCGGCTTGTCCCAGTTTCCTGACTCCCGTCGGGCTTCGATGGCAGCCGTCAGCGCGGTGGCCTGCTCGGCGTGGTCCCAGCCACCCCAACCAAGTACCTCGATGGCCGGGTTGAGGGTGCGGCTGTACGAGATGAACCGCTCACGCGGCACGTCGAGGGACCCGCGCTGGGCGGCGTAGGAGTCCTTGCGGAAGTCCTTGGTCGTGTACTTCGGTGGCACGGGCGTGGCGTCCCGGATCTGCATCGCCTTGAGGTGGTCCCCAGCCGCGGTGGCCGCGTCCTCGGCCCGCTGCTGCTCCCACACGTCTTCCCACACCTGGCGCTTCTTCTCCAGGATCGGCTCCTGGTAGCGCAGGGCAGCAAGGAAAGGCACGTGCTGGTCGTCGACGAGCTCCGGCACGATGTCGGACAGCTCCTTGCCCGGGGCGTAGAGCGCGGCGACGTCCGCGAACTCGGGGTCTTCGGAGAGCAGGTCGACCAGTTCCGCGATCGAGCGGGTGCGGGGATACTCGACGCCCTGGTAGTCGCGTTCGTACCAGAGTTCACGGCGCTCCATACGAGCCAGCAGCCACTCGCGCAGTGCGTCCTGTTGCTGGTCCTCCCACGTGTCGGTGAGCCAGCGGCGCTTGTACTCGGGGCGCTCGATGAGTCCAATCACGTTGGAGTTCTGCATGGCGTCGAGGCGGCGACGGACGGTGTCCTTGTAAGCCTCCGGCCACTCGGTCGGGGTCTCGTCGATCATGGTCGACCGGTGTCGCCGGAACCACTCGGTCTTGGCCTTGCCGGCCTTGACCCGCTTCCCGAGGTCGATCTCGAACGCGCGCTGTCCGAGCGCGAGCCCGTCGGGGGGTAGCGCGTCTTCGGGGGCGGTCAGGTCCTTGTGCAGCCCGTAAAGGGCGTACACCTCCCAGTCCAGCTCTTCTTGTACGGCAATCATCCGCGCGCGGGTGCGGTGCCACTCGTCGCGGGCCTCGGTGAGGGCGTCCGCGGTGGGCGGCTTCTCGGGATCAGCGGTGAGGGCGGCGGGGCTCACGGCGGAGAGCCGCTGGGCGAGGGCGTCGAGCTCGGTGGCACGGGCGAGAGGGTACGAGGCAGGAAGGGGAAATTCCTGGACGTTGGTGGAATTGAACTGGTAGAAGTCATCGAAGGGCGCCTTTGATTGCCGAGCCCCTTTCTTATCCACCGCACTGCCTTTATTGTGACACATTTGCTTGAGCCAGAAGCAGGCAATTGATGAATTAAGTGGACCAAGAAGCTTGAGATGATCCTCCTCGGTTGCACCTTCGGGCAGCTTGATCACGGGAGCGGTCTGCTTGAACACCTTACCGCCGCGATCCAGGGAGAAATGATTCTGCGTAGCAACCTCAGCAAATGTAATCGACAATGAGGTTTGCAGCTTCTTGCGCGTCAAACGTCCAAATTCATACCATTCCAACCCTCCTTCGGTCTTGGTTTTTTGCCCAAATAGTACATTGTTGGAAAGATTGGTCCTGGCGGGCCACATGTAGCGCAATTGGCGTCCATCCAGTTCCTTCACGGGTTCGAAATCCCACCGATAGGGGAACACTGCCACGTTCCGCGGAGATTCGGCCCAATTTCGCACCTCATCACCGAGAACAATAGTTCGCATTGCATTTGTGCTCAGCCCTCGCCGCTGCGCGCTTCGCCAAGGCATTACATAAAGATCATCCTCTAGGGTGAAGCTAACAATCCCTACGGAATCGACCAAATCTACTATCCGCCCGCTTGCGGCCCGCTCGACTTCCCTTAGGATCTCCACCGCCCCATCGGCCAAAATCCAAGGATGCCGACCGAAGTAGTACGCCCTATCAAGGTCATCCGCAGAGACCCATGAACCTGCGCTTCTGCCGGGAGCGTCGATACGATCAACAATATCTCTCCAGACAAAAGCTTGCGCTGGGTCCTTCGGGACCTCTGGTTCTCCCTGGATTCCGCGCACAGCCCTCACCTTCATCGAACCAGCGGCAGCTGGACGGTTCCGGCCCACAATAATAACAGAGGGGGTGCCATTTCCCGGAATATAGGCACCCGAAAGATCGATCACCTCAGTAAGGTCGATCGAATTTCTCATATACCATTCAACCAGCCGCTCGCCGAATTCTCGCTTCATGAAGGAATTCGACGTAATCTGGCCCACCCAACCACTTGCCCGGCCGTCTTGCCCGCTCACCGCCAGCTCAAAGAAGCGCTGCATAAACGGCACAGTAAGCACGTACTTTCCGTGGCAAACTTCCCTATAAAGGCGCCGATATGTCGCCCTCAGACGAGAATCCTTCACCGCAATGTAGGGAGGATTCCCGACAACTGCGTGGTAGCGGCCTGGTTGGAGAATATCGAGATGCTCCGAGATGTCTTCCGTCTCATAACACACCTCATACGCCTCAGACTCCTCTGCCCCTTCACCAGATTCGTCAAACAGTCGCCCTTGTTCAGATTTCAGCAGCGCGTCACCTGTCGCGATATGCAATGGCCACTCGTAGTGTCCGGCCTCGCGAATAGTTTGAATCCCGACTTCCCTGAGCGCCGCCACCAGAAGTCGGAAACGGGCGATCGCAACGGCAAACGGATTGACGTCGACGCCGTGGACAGCATCAAGCGCTGCTCGAACCCGTTCGTGAACATCAACACTAGGCGCCTCCTTCTCCCACTCTGCCAGGATCCTACGGAAAGCGCCCAATAGAAAGTGACCTGACCCGCACGTCGGGTCAATCACCTTAACAACATCATATCCAAACTCAGCAATCGCCGGCTTCAATGTTCGATCGAGGATAAAATCCTCCACAAAGTCTGGCGTCTGAAGAAGAGCGTATTTGTCTTTCGCCTCCTGGGATAGATCCTGGTAAAGATCTCCCAAGAAACGTGTACCCCACGACGGATCGGTGAAGTCGTGCACAATCCGTGTGCCATTGATACCCAATTCTTCGTGGCGTCGCCAAAAATCAATTAGCGATTTTGCGCCTTCATTGGATAGCCCGATCTGGTAGAGTGGATTATGTCTCTTATCGAAAAGAAGGCGACCAGCCGGAGTTGATCCGATCGCGTCAAATGCCTGCAGTAGCCACTCCCGATGGGTGCGCGCTGCGTTCTCACCCATGAACTGATCGTGACGCTCATGCGCGTGCGTCTGCCGCTGTTTCGTCGATCCTGCAATATATGGATGTCGAATCAGGAAGTTATCCTCGCAAAATCGAACAAAGACCGTGCCGAGTACCCAGGCGACGGCTGCCTGTGTCACGCGCTCCCCGAGCCAAGGCTGCGGCGCTGCCGAGGTCCTGCCAGCCTTAAATGCCCTCCGATGCTCGTTGCGCAACAGCTGGTCGACCTCTGGGAGCCTCTTGAGCTGAGCACTGAGGTCGGCCTCGACCTTCGTCACCTGCTTCTGCAGGTCCTTGAGCAGCCGCTCGCGATCAATCACTGAGTCCACCAACAGTTGAGTTGTTGTGCCACGGAAGGCGCGCGACGGCACACCTTCCCCTATTGGACCACGCAAAAGCCTCGCCCCTCAGGTGAGTGACGAGGCCAGTACAGGTTGTGCTGCGAGTGTCAGCCCTGCCCGAGCGTCCCGCCCTTCACAGCGTCCACGAAGGCTCCCCACCTGCGATTAGAGACCAGCAACACCGGACCGTCCGGAAATTTGCTGTCCCGGACCGGGGTCACGCCAGCGCTGGCGGTGACCTCGAGACAGGCTCCGCCATCGCCGTTGCTGTACGACGACTTGCGCCATAGAGCGGTAGTCAGATCAGGTGCGAGGATCATGTTTCGCGTAGTCCTTCGCCACCGATTCGATCAAGTCGAGGGACGCTTCCGGCGGCAACGAAGCGGCCCTGGTCAGATCGTAGGCCCTCTCGTACTGGGCAACTAGCCTCGCCGTTTCGCTTGGTGTGGGACCGGTTTCTGTGCGGCAACACGAAAGTGCCTTCTGAGCTGGGACGATGAACCTTGTCGAGGGGTTCTGTC